>CAWDKA010000009.1:0-8396 GCA_963802845.1 uncultured Alphaproteobacteria bacterium | reverse complement strand
GGGCCTAAGTATTTGATATAGTTGGTGCCCAGGGGCGGGATTGAACCACCGACACACGGATTTTCAGTCCGCTGCTCTACCAACTGAGCTACCTGGGCCTTTAGGCAAATCTGGTGAGGCAACACCCGTCCTGCAATTCGCGCTCGCCGGGCCCCTCTTTTTGGCCGTTGGCTTATAGGAAATCGCCCCGTCCCTGTCGAGGGGCGCGGATTTCGCGCCTAGCGGCCGCCGTTCCCCGCGTCCCCGTCCCCGTCCTCGTCCTCTTTCTGCGCGGCCGGCGCTCCGGGGATGGCGTAGCGTCCGCCGAGCCACCGCGACAGATCGATATCGGCGCACGCTTTCGAGCAGAACGGGCGAAAGGCTTCGGCTTGCCGTTTGCTGCAGATGGGGCAGGTCTTCGTCTTCTTGCGGGCCTCTCGCGCGGTCGCGAGCCCAGATCTGGCGCGCGCCCGGCTCAACTCGTCTCGACTTCGGCTTTCGACAGCCAAAGGTCGCTCACCGGAAAGCCCTCGCCCTGGAGCAGGTTCACCGCTTCGGTCAAGGGCAGGCCCACGATGTTGGTGTAGGAGCCGACGAGCTTCACGACGAAGGAGCCGGCGATGCCTTGGATCGCATATCCGCCCGCCTTCCCCTTCCATTCGCCGCTTGCGAGATAGTTGCCGATCTCCTCGTTGGAGAGGTTGCGGAACCGGAGCCTTGTCTCGACCACCCGCTCGCGGATGCGGCCGTCGGGCGTGATGAGGCAGATCGCGGTGTGCACGCGATGGGCGCGGCCGCGCAGCATCCGGAGCGCGTCCCCCGCCTCATGCTCGAGTTCGGCCTTGCCGAGCACGCGGCGGCCGACCGCGACCACGGTGTCGGCCGCGAGCACGAAGGCCTTCTCATAATCTTTCTCGCCGCGGATCAGCTTCTTGGCGGCCTCGGCCTTGGCGCGGGCGAGCCGCTTCACGATATGCCGCGGCACCTCGCCTTTGGTCACGCTCTCGTCGATCGTGGTCGGGCGAAGCGCGTCAGGGGTGATGCCCGCCTGTTCGAGCAGGGCGAGCCGCCGGGGCGAGGCCGAGGCGAGCACCAGCTTCGGCCGGAGCGTGCTTGCGCGTGCGCGCACGGCGCGCGAAACGGCGGGCGGCGCGGCCCGTGCCGGGCGCGCGGCCCCTTGCGGCGCACCTTGAGCCTGCCCGGACCTGGCGAAAGGCGATCGCCACGGCCAGAGCTTGCTACTTAAACCGGTAAGTGATCCGACCTTTAGTGAGATCATAGGGCGTCATCTCGACCAGAACCTTGTCGCCCGCAAGCACCCTGATCCGGTTCTTGCGCATTCGTCCCGCCGTATGGGCGATGATCTCGTGATCGTTCTCGAGTTTCACCCTGAAGGTGGCGTTGGGGAGGAGTTCGGTCACCACTCCCGGAAATTCGAGCATTTCTTCCTTCGCCATAAGGCTCCTTCCCAATCGAAATCCGGCGGAGAATGGTCGGGTGAGACGGCAAAATCAAGGACGATTCCTAAAAGGTCGAAGGACGGGCGCCGGGTCGCTCGGTTCACAGCTCACACCACCGGCGAACCGACGACACGCGCCGCGGCAATCTTCGCCGCTTCGAGATATCGGGTGTACCCGGTTCTCCATATCGGCCGGGCGATGCTCTCCGGCCAATGGCTCGGCGTAAGGTCCGGCGAGACCCCCTTAAGAGCGGCGAGCCAGCTTTCATCCGGCTCATAGCCAAAGGCGATCAACTCCTCGCTGATCGACCCGTGAATTGCGAGCTGGCCGGCGACGCGCGCGAGGTGATTCCGCCAGTTTCCGATCGAAGCGCTGTTGATCGGGCGGACCGAACCCATGGCCGCCAGGATTTCGCCGATGGCCGTGCCAGCTTGTGGAAGTCGCTGAACCGCGCGCGTTGCTTCAAGAACGGCATCCGCGCGACGAGTGCCTCCTGGACGCCGTCGGGGTTCCGCACCAGGTCCTCGTAGCGAACGAGGATAAAGCGCCGATGGTGTCGCAGCCGGCGAATGACCTGCGCGTGACGCTTCCAAAACCGGAGCGGGGCCCACGAGGCGGCATCGATTGACCAAAACCGATTCTAGCGTTACTCATCCCCCGAGACAAAAGAAGGAGAAATTGTCCATGCGAACTCTCATCGCATCGGCTTTGGCTGCCCCCGCTTTGGCCGGAAGCGCCGAAACAAAGGCGGATTGCGAGAAAGCCGGAATGAAGTGGGATGACGCGTCCCAGTCCTGCTCGAAAGGCTAGCTTCGAGCGGTGATCGCCTTGGAGCCCCGGTCCTTCGCCGGGGCTCTTTCTCGCCGCAACCGCCGTTCAACCCTTCCAGTGCAAGGCGCAGAGCAGCGTGAACAGGCGCCGCGCCGTGGCGATATCGACGTTGATCTTGCCCTTGAGCCGCTCTTGCAGCAGTCGGCTCCCCTCGTCGTGCAGGCCGCGCCGCCCCATGTCGATCGCCTCGATGCGCGAGGCGGGTTGCGTCTTGATCGCCTGGTGGTAGCTGTCGCAGATCAGGAAATAGTCCTTGACGATGCGGCGGAAGGGCGAAAGCGACAGCATCACATGCTGGAGCGGCGTCCCTGCCTCGTCGCTCACGGTGAAGACGAGGCGGTTTTCGGCGAGCGAGAGCTTGAGCGCATAGGGCCCTGCATCGTGGTTCTCGAGCGCGAAGCGGTTCTTCTCCAAGAGATCGAAGATCGCGACCTCGCGCTCATGTTCGACTTCTTGCGTGTGGCGCCCGATCGAGGCCTCGTCGAGCGTCACCTCGATCAGGCGCGCCTGTTCCGGCCACACATTGAGCGCTTCGTCCTGGTCCTCCTCGCTCATGGCCTAGTCTCTGAGATTGAGCCTGATGGCGACGGAACGGCGGTGTGCGTCGAGCCCTTCGGCTTCGGCGAGCGTCATGGCGGCAGGCCCAAGAAGGGCGAGGTGCTCGGGTTCGAGCTTGAGGATCGAACTCCTCTTCATAAAGTCGAGCACTGATAGCCCCGAGGCGAAACGCGCGCTGCGCGCCGTCGGCAGCACGTGGTTCGAGCCCGCGACGTAGTCGCCGATCACTTCCGGCGTAAAGCGGCCAACGAAGATCGCCCCGGCATTGGCGATGCGCGCGGAAAGCGCATCGGCGTTGCTCGTCGCGATCTCGACATGCTCGGGCGCGAGGCGGTCGACAATCGAAAGCGCCTCGTCGAGGTGCTGCACGACGATGATCGCTCCGAAATCGCGCCAGCTCGCCCGCGCGGTCTCCGCCCGCGGCAGCACGGCGAGTTCGGCCTCGACCGCTGAGGCGACGTCGCGGGCGAAGCCGGCATCGTCGGTAATGAGAATTGCTTGCGCGGCCTCGTCGTGCTCGGCCTGGGCGAGAAGGTCCGAGGCGATCCAGGCCGGATCGTTGTCGCGATCGGCGATGACCACGACCTCCGATGGGCCTGCCACCATGTCGATGCCGACTTGGCCGTAGACCTGACGCTTCGCCGCCGCAACGTAGGCATTGCCGGGACCGACGATCTTTGCCACGGGCTCGATCGTCTCCGTGCCGTATGCGAGCGCGGCGATGGCCTGCGCGCCGCCGATCCGATAAATCTCGCTCACCCCGGCAAGCTCGGCGGCGACAAGCACGAGCGGATTGAGCACGCCCTTCGGCGCCGGCACGGTCATGACGATGCGGGGAACCCCTGCGACCTTCGCCGGAAGCGCGTTCATCAGCACCGAGCTCGGATAGCTCGCCGTCCCTCCCGGCACGTAGAGGCCAGCGGAGGGAACCGGCGTCCAGCGCGTGCCAAGTTCGACCCCGAGGGGATCGCGATAGCGATCGTCCTTCGGCAGCTGCCGCTTGTGGTGGTCGAGGATGCGGTCATGCGCGAGCTGGAGCGCCTCGCGCGTGGTGGTGTTCACTTGGCTCCCCGCCGCGTCAATCTCGGCCTCGCTCACTTTCATGCCGGCTTTGCGAAGATCGAGGCCGTCAAACTTAAGCGTGAGATCGGCGAGCGCACGGTCGCCGCCGGCGCGCACTTGCGCGACGATTGCAGCGACCTTGTCGTTGACGTCCTCGGCCTGCTCGCGCTTCTGTCCGAGCAGCGCCTTGAAGCCGTCCTCGAAATTGGGGTCGGCGGTTCTGAGCCAGACAGCCATGGGGATGAGAGGTCTATCAGCCGCCGGCGCCGGGCGCGTTGCCCGCGCCGGGCTCATCGCCGGGATGCTGCGGCTTGAACCGCGTGCGCCATTCCGGCCCGAGATCCCTGAGTTCGGCCTCGATGCATTCGACTTCGAGTTGGATCGAGGCGTCGCCCGAGAAGGTGAGCGTGAGCGTGCCGGACGGCGGCGCCTTCGGCGTAAAGCCGACAGCGAGCAGGGACAGCACACGTTCCCCCGCCCCGGGCTTTACATTCTTTAGCTTGGCGCCGAACACCCGGTCGAAACGGAGCGCGGTGCGCCGGCGCAAATAGTTCTTGCCCGCGTCCTTTCCCGTCTTCTCCCATTCGAAGCGGTTGAGCGCGGCGGCAAAGCGCCTCTGCTTCGGCAGATACGCCATGTCGGCCACGCGCAGCACCGCGTCCTGGAGCAGCGAGGACAGGACAGCCAAGTCTTCCTCGTCAAGGGCGATGAGTTTCAACGGTTCCATGGGCAAGATTGAGGGCTCGTTCGCACTCGACCTACCACGCTTTGAGCGCGGCAGGAAACCGTCAAGTTGGGGCAGCTTAGTTCGAGAGACGCTCGATCTGGGCCCCGCATTGGCCGAGTTTGTCCTCGATTCGCTCGAAGCCGCGGTCAAGGTGGTAAACGCGGCCGATCGTCGTTTCCCCTTGGGCGGCGAGGCCGGCGATGATGAGCGAGACGGAGGCCCGCAAATCCGTTGCCATGACCGGCGCGCCCTTGAGCCCGCTGACCCCCGTGACGAGAGCCGTGTCGCCCTGGAGCTCGATGCTGGCCCCGAGCCGCGCCAATTCCTGCACGTGCATGAACCGGTTCTCGAAGATGGTCTCGCGCACCTCCGAAGTGCCCGTGGCCGTGCACATCAAAGCGATGAGCTGGGCCTGGAGATCGGTGGGGAAGCCGGGGAAGGGCTGGGTCTCGACCTTGACCGCCGAGAGGCCGCCGCCGTTCCGCGCGACCCTGATGCCGGTCGGGCGCTCCTCGATCTCGACTCCGGTCGAACGCAGCGTGTCGAGCGCCTCGCGCAAGAGATCGGACCGCGCGCCGTCGAGCAGCACGTCGCCACCCGTGATCGCGGCCGCCATGGCGTAAGTTCCGGTTTCGATGCGGTCGGGCAGGACGGGATGCTCGGCGCTGTGCAGGGTTTCGCGTCCCTGCACCCATAGCGTTGACGTGCCGATGCCCTCGATCCGCGCGCCCATCCGCACGAGGCAGTGGGCGAGATCGGCGACTTCGGGCTCGCGCGCCGCGTTCTCGATCAGGCTCTCGCCGCGGGCAAGCACCGCGGCCATGAGCGCGTTGTGGGTTGCGCCGACCGAGACCTTCGACAATTCGACGCGGCCGCCGGTGAGCCCGCGCGGGGCGCGCGCATTGACGTAGCCGCTGTCGAGATCGATCTCGGCGCCGAGCGCTTTCAGCGTGGTGAGGTGGAGATCGACGGGGCGCGTTCCGATCGCGCAACCGCCGGGCAACGAAACGTGCGCCTTGCCGCAGCGCGCGACCAGCGGCGCGAGCACCCAGAAGCTCGCCCGCATGCGCGCCACCATGTCGTAGGGCGCGGTGGTATCGACGATCTCCGTCGCGGTGAGGCGGAATGTCTGGCCGTCGCTCGAGCGCTGGTTCGGCCGCTTGCCGGCGATGGTGACATCGACGCCGTGATTGCCGAGAATGCGGGCAAGCAGGTTCACGTCGGCTAGACGCGGCACGTTGTGCAAGGTGAGCGTCTCGCGCGTGAGAAGGCTCGCGATCATTAATGGAAGCGCGGCATTCTTGGCGCCGCTGATGGGTATGGTGCCGGTCAAGCGCCTGCCGCCGACGATGCGGATGCGATCCATGACGTTACTCCCTCGCGCCCCTGCCCCTAATTCTGCTTGATTGTGCGAAGACCCCCGTCTTCGAGAGCCGGGCCCCCGTCGGGCCTCGGTCAACACGACAATCTACTCCTTTGCCCCTAACGCTGTCTCCCCTCATTCCGATCCCTTGGCGCCTCCTTGGGCGTTGCTTTCTCCTTGCGTTTCAACAAATTTGACCTGAGCGCGGCGGCAAGCCGGGCTTTTCGCGCTTCTGCCTTCGCCTTGCCAGCGGGTTGGGGCTTCTTCGGTTCGCTCATCTCGCGGCGATCCTACTGCATCAATGTTAGCGGCGTACTTACATCTAAAGCGTCCCTGGAGGTGCGCTTCTCACGGCACCTCGCCTTGCACGGGCGTTTCCGCTATGGCAGGTTCGCGCCAAAGGCCGGGGGCGCGAATTCTTGCCCGGAACCGGCCGCGATTCTCGTGAGGCGTTTGAGCCCGGGTGTCAGCCGCCATAGCTCAGTGGTAGAGCACGTCATTGGTAATGACGGGGTCGACTGTTCAATCCAGTCTGGCGGCACCAGCACTTAGACGGAAATCCGGAAATTCCTAAATCGACCAGGGTAACGCCTGGGTAACGGCTGTAGGGGCCGTAGGAGGCCGCTGGGACCGGGTAGGACTTGGCCGGTATTCGCGGCTAGGGGGAGGATGTAGGGGCTCCCCTGGGGCTCGCATGGTTCTCTATAAGTATCTTGTGCAAACCCGCCGAAGCTCCCTACCAAGACGTGAGGTACTTCTTTACGGGGGAACTACCTGTGGTCGAAGCTGCGCTTGCCACGGCGTTGCGCCAGCATGGTTACGTCGGCTTTGCCGAGATGGTCGAGCGCGACCGCCTGAACCCGGAGCAGATCCTATGCGCTTTCCGGGCCTTCTCCTGCACACCGAACCGGGGCGGCAGCGCTAGTAGCCATACCTCCTGGCTTGACGTGCTTGACGTCTCATCATTCTCCTGTTCTCCCTATAGACAGGCGCTGCCTCTGGGCAGCCACTGATCTGACAACCAACAAAGGCTTCCTTGCCCGCTCCGGCCAAGGCCGGTGCCGGGGCACAGAAGGCTAAGACAAGACCAAAGGCGAGTGCAGACAACACAAATATTTTCATTTTAGCTCTCCTTTCCTAAATGGTGCAGGATTGCACTGCGGGGGGCGCGGTCTGTAGCTGGTAGAGGGCTAGGGGGCCACGTCCACGGGGAAGTGCGCCAGCCGAGATGCAACGCCATTCTTAAGTCGAGGTTCCAGGCTGGGCGTGCGACTACCCCTACTGGCACCCTAATTTTCGGGGTCACAGATTGACGGGCGGCGCGCTCATTTTGTGCCGCCCCGACGCCGTCGCCGCATCGGAGGCTTGGCGCACCACCTCAATTTGCCGCCGTCGAACGTCTTTCCGCGCCTCTTGCTTATCATCGTGCCGCCTCCGGTTATTTTTTCATTCTCACGCCCGGTCCGCCGTCGCGCACGTCGCCCGGGTCCAAAAACACAACGCCAGCCTTGGCGCAGGCCTTCTGAATTGCCGCCAACGTGCTGCCGCGCGCGTCGCGCCCGCGCTCAACGAGCTTGATTGTCAACTCCGACACGCCGCTCGCCTTGGCAAGGTCAACTTGCCGCCAGCCGATCAGCGCTCGCGCCGCCCGTATCTGCGCCCCCGTAATCACGTGCGGATTATATGCCATTGATTACCCTCAGGTATACTTCCTTGCAGTCAATATCAGTGTACCGCAAGGTTTCGTTACGATACGCTATAGCAACAGGGGGGACCAGATACCGACTTTCAGCGCTGGGGGGCCGCTGCACTCCGTCAAACCGTGGCGAATGGAAGACGTGTTGGGGAAGCCGCTGGGTCGCGGGGGATAACGTGCATAGCAGGCGGGCAGCTTCACTTAGTACCCTGGCCCTGGGTGCTGCGTGCTAGGTATGCCGTATCTGTTGCGGTAATAACTTCTGCGGCCCTGGGGCGGCGGCGTTCCAGCCGTCCAGTCGGCTATGCAGTTTGTACGGTAGGCTTCCTGTTCGCGCCAGTTAAGGTGGGGCGTGACGCGTTGCGCATATCGCCAGCATGCGTCCTCGACCCATTGTGGGGCAGCGAATGCCGGGGTCGCGGTGAAAACAATAGCAGCGGCGAGTAGAGGTTTCAGTTTCATGGCACAACTCCTACAGGGGCATCGATATGGTTCATATACGCGCGGCGAGTTTCTCGGGATGCCGATGCTCACGGAAAAGTGAGGCAGCTACCTTCCTCGCATCTCGATGGGCCTCACCATCGCGCAGCTTTCGGCGCGGCTCCGCTGTGCGGAGTGCGGCGGACCATTGCGTCGGGTCAAGCCGTGGCGGTTGGAAGACGTGCTGGGCAAGCCGCTCGGACGCCGAGGGTAGTTACTAGAACAGGGGGGAAAACCATA
>CAWDKA010000008.1:0-279595 GCA_963802845.1 uncultured Alphaproteobacteria bacterium | reverse complement strand
ACCCCAAGCGGACATCCGACCAGTTAGAATTTAGCGGCCAAGGCGTGTGCCTTTTCGATTAACTCGGCTTATGATGGTTCGTGCACAAGCGCGAGTGAGGTCAAGTCGATGCGGACCATGTTGTTCAATAGTGCTGTGATTGTGGGTGTTGTCTGGATGGGCACAGCGCCTGCCGACGCCGCCCCACCATCAATGCCAGGAATAGGCAATACAAGCATTCAGGTCGCCACGGCCGAGCGGGTTGGGTACCGACGGTATTACCGTCGATATGGGTACCCGGTGCCCTATGCGTACTACCCCCCGCCGTATGGCTACTATGTGCCACCGCCCGCTTATGCCTACCCCCCGCCGGACATCGATTACGCTGGAGCTCCTCCTCCGGACGGCGACTACGGCAACGCTCCTCCGGACGGCGACTACGGCGACGCTCCACCGGACGGCGATTATGGCGACGCTCCGCCTGCCGAAGGTGACTACGCCGACGCTCCGCCGGACGGCAATTATCGCGACGGTCCGCCCCCGGAAGGTTACTAATCGAAGGCAGGAGTCTGTTTTGGCGGAAGATATTACAGAGACATTTCACAAGGCCATTGCAGCCGAGCGTAGGGCGTTTGCTTTAAAGCGAGCTGCTGGGAAGAACGAGCCCAGCGGAGATCAAAAAGTTCAGAGACGCCACAGCGGCGCACGATGCGGCGAAGGCCGAAGTCGCAAGATTGCGCAAGCATCGGTGACCGACCGCCGCCTCCCGCAGGCAGAAGGTCGAAGCCGGTTGCGGTAATACTGAAACCTCGGGGCTGTGGCCCGCCCCTGCACGGTCACAGCGGATTCTTACAGGCGTTTGTAATTGTTTTTATTACTTCTTCATCGTCGTCATCAGGTACGAAACCAAGACCGCCGCACGTCGGGCATTGACGTTCATTGTCCGTATCTTTGTCAACGACACCATCGCCATTACAGTCTGGACAAGTTTTTATTTTCATGCCTGCTCCTGCTCGGGTACGGACTGACAGAGCCATCCAGAGGGTCCCATGAGCCAGATTGCTTGTTCATGGACATACGTTGCCTTCACGCAGGCTACCACGCTGAACAGGTGAGGTTGATGTCCGTTATTGGCACTTAGCAGACATCGATACCGATGACTGTGTCCGCCTTTAGGGGTAAAGCGGACATCCCGGGTCGGCTGGCCGGTGTCCGCTACTGACCCTAAGCGGACGTTCTTGAAGGGCTTATCGCCGCCCTAATGAACCCCTAGAATTTTCACAATCGAGTTCGGGCGGCGTAGACTCAGCGAGGGGAAATTTTCCATGCTCCGTGAGCTGCAGAACATCATCCTCCTTCAAGGTTGGCAAAAGCCAACCGGCAAGGCCGAATGGTCTGTCGGGATCCTTGGCGGCGTCATCGCTCTGATCGAAATCATTCTCGCGTTGGGCGGCGCCAAGCTGATCGGCGCCGGCGGCTCTTGGTACTATCTTATCGCCGGACTTGCGTTGATCGTCGCCGGCTTAGCGGTAGCGCAGCGCAAGCTGCTCGGCGCCTGGATCTATGCCGGCGCTTTCGTGGTGACCGCCCTCTGGGCTTTTTGGGAAGTCGGCCTTAACGGCTGGGCGCTGGTGCCGCGTCTGGTCGGGCCGCTCGTTCTCTTGCTGCTCGTCATTTTGTCCTTACCTGTACTGGACGCGAACCGTGGACGTCGGCGAAGGCTCTTGGGACTCGGCAGCTTTGCACTCATTGCGATCGTGTTGGGCGTCGCAGTGGCGCAGGCCAACCGGCCAGACGCTCCCGGGGCGATGCCCGAACCATTCGCGCAAGCCATGGCGGACGCCTCGCTCATGCAAGTCGGCGCCGATTGGCCCGCCTACGGCGGGACCTACAACGCGCAGCGTTACTCGCCGCTTGATCAGATCAATCGCGAGAACGTGCGCGGGCTCGAACGCGCGTGGACCTTCCGCACCGGCGACATGCCGAAGGAGCGCTGGGGCGCGGAAACGACGCCGCTCAAGATAGGCGATACGCTCTACCTGTGCACGGGGCGCAGCACGCTTATCGCAATCGACGCCGCCACTGGCGCGGAACGTTGGCGCCATGATCCGGAGGTCCCTGATGCGAGCATTCCCTATACGGCTGCGTGCCGCGGCGTCGTGTATTACGCGGCGCCAAACACCGATCCCGCCGGCGCATGCGCGACGCGCATCATTGCTGGCACGCTCGACGCGCGGCTGATTGCCGTCGATGCGCGCACCGGAACGCTGTGTGCGGATTTCGGCAAGAACGGTGCCGTCGATATCACAATCGGCATGGGCGAAACCGGACCCGGCATAGTGTCGATCACTTCGGCGCCGACCATCGTCAGGGGCGTGGTCATCACCGGCCATCAGGTCCTCGACGGCCAGCGCGCGAATGCGCCTTCGGGCGTGGTGCAGGGTTTCGATGCAATCACCGGCGCGCTGCGCTGGGCCTGGGACATGGAGCATCCGGAGCGCATGGGTCTGCCGCCCGAAGGCGAAACCTATGCCCGCGGAACACCCAACATGTGGACGACCGCGACCGGTGATGAGGCGCTGGGGCTCGTCTATCTGCCGCTCGGCAACGCCGCGGCAGATTATTGGAGTTCGCACCGATCGCAAGCCGAGAACCAACACTCCGCCGCGCTCGTAGCTCTCAATGTCGAGACCGGCCGCGAGGTCTGGCGCTTTCAAACCGTCCACATGGGCGTCTGGGACTATGATCTGGGCTCGCAGCCAACCCTGATCGACTTTCCCACCGAGGCGGGCGTCGTTCCCGCCGTCATCCTCCCCAGCAAACAAGGCGAGATCTACATTCTCGATCGGCGCATTGGCGTTCCGCTCCACGGCGTCGAAGAGCGCCCAGTCCCGGGCGGCGGCTTGGAGCCAGAATTGCGCAGCCCGACGCAGCCCTTCTCGCGCTATCATACATTGCGCAAGCCCGATCTGCGCGAACGTGACATGTGGGGCATGTCGCTGATCGATCAAATGATCTGCCGCATCCAATTCCGCCAAGCGACCTATCATGGCATCTACACGCCGCCGACGACGGAGACGCACTGGATCCAGTATCCGAGCTACAATGGCGGCTCCGATTGGGGCGGGATCGCCGTCGATCCCCGCCGCGGCGTGATCATCGCCAATTACAGCGACCTGCCGAACTACAACCGCCTCGTTCCGCGTGACGAAGCAACCCGACGCGGATGGGCGCCGCGGGATCAGGCGCGCGGCGGTGACATGAGTTCCGGCGCCGAAGGCGCCGGCGATCCGCAAATGGGTGTGCCGTTCGCCATCGATGTCAACGCCGGCTGGCGCATGCCGTCCACGGATCTCCTCTGCAAACAGCCGCCCTATGGCGGCATACGCGCCATCGACCTGCGCACGGGGCGAACCATTTGGGATCGCCCGCTCGGCACGGCGCGTCGCAACGGCCCATGGGGCATTCCTTCCATGCTACCGATCAATATCGGCACGCCGAACAATGGCGGCGCGGTCGTCACTGCGGGTGGACTCGTCTTCATCGCCGCGGCGACCGACAATCTCATCCGCGCCATCGATGTCGAAACCGGCGCAACCCTGTGGCAGGATCTCTTGCCGGCCGGCGGTCAAGCCAACCCGATGGTCTATGAGAGCGGCGGCCGGCAATATCTCGTCATCATGGCTGGCGGGCATCACTTCATGGGAACACCGCCCGGAGATTACGTCATCGCTTACACGCTGCCGCAACCTTGAGGGCGTCGCACTCAACCAACGTGGTTTGCTGATGGGAGCGCGGGCGTGCGTTTTCGCAGCCCAGCCCATAGCCTTCAACTGCGGAATGGGGGTGGGGAAACGCTGGCCGACACGTAGAGTGGCATGTCGGGATGTCCGCTTCTGGCACTTAGCGGACATTGAAAGACGAGCTAGGTAGGTCTGCTTTTGAGGGCAAAGCGGACAACGCCGCGATGACTCCCTGATGTCGGCTTTTGACCCAAAGCGGACATCCAACCGACCCCGGTTGGTCCCTCGCGCGTATTGTTGGTCCTGCGGACGTTTCTCTACACGATCCACCCGAGCTCACGCGCCTTGTCGTTGGCGAGCTTCCAGGCCCGTTCGAGGAACTCTGCCTGGGTCATTGGGACGTGGCTATTATCCTTCGTCGGGAAGTTCTTTGCGAGAAGCCCCGGGGAGTTGGCGGGCTTGTAATAAGTGACGGTGTAGTTCGTGAACGGCAGGGTGATGATGATCTCGTCTTCCAGAACTTCCAGGTGAAGTCCGCCCCACGCGTCAGTCATCGCTTCCTCAGTTTCACACCTGGCGTATCGCCGTTGGTGAACTCAACGCCAGCATATTCGAGGGTACGCCGGATCGCTTCCAGCGTCGCGGGGGCGCCAGCAGACGCACCGGTCTCGATCTTACTGACCGTGTCTCGGTGGACGCCAGAGCGCTCCGCTAGGTCACGAACCGTCCAGTCCAGCAATCCCTGAGCTGCTCTAATCTGTGCGCTTGTCACGAGCGCCTCGCCTGGCCGGCCCGAGTCCCTTGGAGGTCGGGGGTTCAAATCCCATCGCCCGCTCCAATTTTCGCGAGGACTGCCCCGGCCGTGTTCTTGGGGGGAGCAGGAGGGAAGCGTAAGGGCGTATCTCGAAGGTTTGGGTCAAGGCTGAACTCTCGGCTCAATTCGGCGTCACGGTCGTATTCTAACAACGACCTTGCCCGTCGTTCCATCTCCGGCGGATCTACTCTAGCTCTGACCGAGCGAACGGTTTGCACTTTGGTTTGCTAACTCCCGGCATTCACCGGGGCTGAAGAGTGACAGGCATGCCATGAGCTGGCAGCAACGTGATTTGCGGCTTGATCTCGATCACAGCGCCGGGGTCCAGAGTAAACCTGTATCGCTGCCCAACGGTGGCAAGAATGATCGCCGCTTCTATCGAGGCAAAATCGGCCCCCACACAGATGCGCTGTCCCCCGCCGAAAGGATAGTAGGAAAACTTCGGAAGGCGTCTTGCGAGCCCGTCTCCCCAGCGCTCGGGATGGAACGCCTCGGGATTCGGAAAATACTTGGGGTCCCGGTGGTTCACCCATTGGCTCATCAGAACCGTAAACCCTCGCTTCACGCGGTACCCGCCCAGTTCCAGGTCCACCGTGGCCTCTCGGCCAATCAGGTACACGGGCGGGAACAGACGCATCAATTCGGCAATCACCGCTGCCGTGTAAGGTAGGCCGGGCAGTTGCTTCACAGTTGGTATGCTGCCCGCGAGCACATCCTGCCACTCTGAGACCAGTTTTTCTTCAACATGAGGGTGCTGCGAGAGCAAATACCAGGTCCAAGCCAAGGTCAGAGCAGTCGTCTCATGGCCGGCGAGATAGACCGTCATCGCCTCATCCCGAAGCTGTCTATCAGTCATCCCGGTGCCGTCCTCGTGCTGGGCAAGCAAAAGCCGGGAAAGAAGGTCATTGCCCGCGCTTTGCCGGGATCGCCCCGCCACGATGAAGCCCTGTACCCTTCGGTTCAATTCCGTGACCGCACTCTGCAAGCGGCGATTGGCCGACGTTGGCATCCAAAGCGGCAGTTTGAATATGCGGCGAAGCCGCTCGTTCATAAGGTCAAAGGCAAGCTTCAGCGTGTCGCTGAACTGCTCACCATCGCCGGGATCGTCTAGGTTGAACAGCGTCTTGAGGGCGATCTTGCTGGTGAGCGCTTCAAACTCATAGTCGATCTGCACCGATTTGCCGGACGACCAGGATGCGAGCATCTGCTCGGTCTGCTCGGTCATGATCGGGGCATAAGAAGCGACGCGGGCTTTGAGAAAGGTCGGTTGGACGAGCTTGCGCTGTCGGCGCCAAAACGCGCCCTCGCTGGTCACAAGTCCGTTTCCCAGGACAGGCCTGAAGGCCCGCGCCCCAAAGTGCTTGATGTAGTGCTTGGCATCCGTCACCAGCACCTGCTCGATCAGATCAGGCCCGCTCGCCAGGAACACACGCCTTCGGCCAATGCGAAAGCTCGCGAGAGGGCCATAATCGCGGGCGGTGTTGAGCAAGAAGTCGAGCAGGCCGGCGCGGAATTGGCGAATACTCCCGCCAATCAATGTGCCCTTCGGGCCCGGGGGCAGCCCCGGCTGGATTGATGGAGTCATGGGACTCACCATGCAGACTGCGGTGTGGATTTCCCAGCACTGTCTAAGTATCCGGATCCGTGGCCGTTAATTGAGGAGCGTCACTTGCCCGTGTGGTCACCCGGAGGAGCTCTGCTTCTTACGTCATAGACATAACCATAGATCGGTACAGCGCCGGGGACGAGCGGATGCGACCTGATCCGTCGCACATCGCTCAAAGAGGTGGCCCCAGGTCATAGCCGCTCTTGTGAACGACAGGGGCGCCCACCTGGCGCCCCTGTCGCTGAAGATGAAGTGTATAACTTACTTTGGCTGGCCTAATCTCTGCGTTCAAGGCCTTTGAGGCGATAGAGATGTCGTCAGTCTGACCCGTGGTCCACGCCTTCTTGCGGACACGATCGCTACCAGCGCACCGGCGGGCGATACGACAACCAATGGCATCGAGTTGAGGTGCCAGAGCTTCAACAATACTCGTGCCGAGACCGGTGTGTGGCTTCTCAACACTAGCTTCTCCCGGCACTGGGGTGCTTTCGGTCACTTGGCGGCACTGCGGATGCGGCTTGCCGCATGGACCATGTTAATGAGGGCAGGCCGCACCTCCTCCCACTTACGGGTCTTGAGGCCGCAGTCCGGATTGACCCATATCTGATCGGGCGAAAGACGTTGCTTCGCCTTGTCGAGAAGCGCCGCTATCTCGTCGACGCTTGGACAACGCGGCGCATGAATGTCGTAAACGCCCGGGCCAATTTCGTTCGGGTAGCGATAGGTAGTGAAGGCATCGAGCAGCTCCATCTTGGAGCGGGCGGTCTCAATCGAGATTACGTCGGCGTCGAGCGCGCCTATCGCATCCATGATGTCGTTGAACTCCGAGTAGCACATGTGAGTGTGAATCTGCGTCTCGTCGGCAACGCCGGAGGAGGCGAGACGGAAACTCTCCACGGCCCAGTCGAGATAAGCTTTCCACTCGGCCTTACGTAGCGGCAAGCCTTCGCGGATCGCCGGCTCGTCGATCTGGATGATACGGATGCCGGCCTTCTCGAGATCCATCACTTCGTCGCGGAGTGCCAGCGCAATCTGGCCGCAGACCTCGCTGCGTGGCAGATCATTACGCACGAACGACCATTGCAGCATGGTAACTGGGCCGGTGATCATGCCCTTAATCGGCTTCGTTGTAAGCGATTGGGCGTAGGCGGACCATTCGACCGTCATTGGATGTGGCCGTGAGACATCGCCGAAGATGATCGGCGGACGGACGCAACGCGAGCCGTAGCTTTGTACCCAGCCATGCTTGGTGAAGGCATAGCCGTCGAGCTGCTCGCCAAAATACTGCACCATGTCGTTGCGCTCGAACTCACCATGGACGAGCACATCGATACCAATCTCCTCCTGCCAACGTACTGCAGCCTCTGTCTCCCTCTGCAAAAAGCCGTTGTAGTCGGAGTTGCTCATGCTGCCTTTTACGTACGCGGCGCGCGCCTTGCGGACCTCGTCGGTCTGCGGAAAGGAGCCGATGGTCGTGGTTGGGAAAGCGGGTAGAGAGAGGCGGTCACGCTGGAGGCGCCGCCGCGCTTCGAAGGCTGCGTGACGACGGGCCATGTCCGGACTGACAGCGGCCATGCGCTTCTGTACCGCCGGATCGTGGATCTTCGGCGATGCGTTGCGCGCGGCAGTGGTCCGCGCCGAAGTGGCAAGCGCATCCTTTACCGCCCCGCGACCTTCGTTGAGCGCGCTGCTGAGCGTGGCGAGTTCACGGATCTTTTGTACAGCGAAAGCGAGCCAGGACTTGAGATCCACATCGAGTTCGTTCTCCAGATCGAGATCGACGGGAACATGCAGCAACGAACAGGAGGGCGCGAGCATCACCTTGTCCACTCCCCGCTGCTTCACGACGGGCTCGATGCGGTCGAGCACGGCATTGAGATCGGCCTGCCATATGTTGCGGCCGTCGACCACACCCAGCGAAAGTACGAGATCCATCGGCGCCTTGGCGAGCACGTCTTGGAGCTGTGCAGGCGCGCGGACTAGATCGAGATGCAGGCCCGCGACGGGTAAACGAAGCGCCGTCTCGAGATTGTCGCCAATTGCTCCGAAATAGGTCGCAAGTAGTACCTTCAACCCAGGTACGGCCGACGACAGTGTACCGTACGCGGTTTCAAAGGCGCGTCGCGCGGGATCATTGAGATCGAGCACCAGGGCTGGCTCGTCGACCTGCACCCAATCCGCCCCGGCGGTGACAAGGCGGCGCAGAATCTCCGCATAGACGGGAATGAGACCTGGAAGCAACGACAGCGGATCGAGGCCCTCGTCCTTGCTCTTGCCGAGCTTGAGATAGGTGACAGGGCCGAGCAGAACGGGTCGCGTGTTGAAGCCGAGGCTCTTCGCTTCCAGAAATTCGTCGAGCGGCTTGGTCGACGCAAGCATGAACGATTGCCCGCGAGAAAGCTCGGGAACCATGTAGTGATAGTTATTGTCAAACCACTTGGTCATTTCGAGCGCGGGAAGGTCATAATTATGCGTTCCACGAGGTGCGCAGTCATGATCGTCTGCGGCGCTGTGGGTGCCGCGCGCCATGGCAAAATAGGTATCGATCGACATCTCGCCCCCGCGCCAGCCATAAATCTCCGGGATCGCGCCGACCATGACGCTCGTGTCGAGAACGTGGTCGTAGAGCGAGAAATCGTTGCTCGGGATGTGTGTGACGCCGAGGGACCGTTGCCGCGCCCAGCTTGCGGCGCGAAGACCCGCAGCATCTGCTAGCAGCGATTGCCCATTAGTCTTGCCCGCCCAGAAGCGCTCGAGCGCGGTCTTCAGCTCGCGGCGTGGGCCGATGCGAGGGAAGCCGAGGGTGCTAACAGTGATGGACATTCACTTCCTTTCGCCGACGGAACGGATCGTCAGCAGCGAGCGACTGCCACTAGCCAACCGCGAATCTGATTGTCCGGTATGATCCCGCGCTTGCGCACCGTTTTCGCTTTCTAACCCTGAAGGCCGATCCTTAGATTCAATACCAGAGAGAATGTGGCCGAGCACAACTTTACAGTTGAGGGCGAGTTCCCTCGCAGGCACGGCGGTGACACGCCATAGCCAAACCAAACATTGCTATCCTTACATCGGCGCTCATTCTAATCCTCCTCTGTGCTTGGAATTCGGATTGCGGGCGGGTGAACGACTTGCGCCAGCCGTGAAAGCTCGAATCGTCGCTTCTTGAAGCCATATGAGGCGCATTCCCCTATCAGCCTGTTCCAGCTGGCATCTCAGGAGACCGAAGAATAGCGATGACGATACGAACAACGAGCAAAACCATCACGTTTAATCGACCCTTCTGTTTGAAAGGCGTGGATCGGTTGCTGCTAGCTGGCGACTATCGCGTGGTGACGGATGAAGAGCTCATCGAGGGTTTATCGTTTCCGGCTTACCATCGAATTTCGACGGTAATTTTCGTGCCGGCGCAGTCTGGATCCGCCGTCGAGATGGTGACCATCGAGCCTTCGGACCTTCAGGCGGCGCAGGAAAAAGATGGGCAGTGAGACCAGCGTGCCAAGCTTAGCAGCGGACGTCTTGCGGGACACCTCATCTACTCGGCTCCTGTGCACGCCCCCTTTCCCGAAAAGCGATTGCGCTCTGCCACCCCCTTCGAATTTCGTCATCCGCCCGTCACCATTCGCGGGCGCACTAGCTGCAATGCCTCGCGTACCATTGGCTTCGCTATGCCTTCCCGTGATTAATGGGAGAATAGCTAAACGACGCCAGCCGAAGCCAACGCCCGATGTTAGTCGCTATATCGTGCGGGAGAAGCTAAACTGACCCAGCCCGTCGCAGGGCTCTAATGGGGGGACCACATGCGAGAACTCTCAGCACCCAAGAATGTCACGTTCATTGTCTCGGTCGTTCTAGCACTCGTCGCCGTAGTCGTTCACTTTGCTAAACTCGACCTTCCGATATCACCATCCCAGGGATTCATGATCCTGTTACTGGGCTATTTGGTGCTTGCTGCCGGCAACGTCGTGCGTGGACTGTAGGAATCCAAGGGGCTGAAAAGCCGAGGGGCGGCACGCCGGCGTGACCCGGTAGGTGCGCCGCTCTCCCGCCTCAGCGAGTTGGGAAGGAGATTGAATCGGAACTCACGCCAACTCATTATCACCGCCGACGAGTATGACTGGCAGCAACCCAAGAGCAGAACCAGCTCAGCGGGAAAGCTCCAGCATCGGCAGGCCAGGGATGAGGGCGAGGGCGACGCCGGTAAGCACGAGCAGGATGGCCGGCGTCTCGAGTCTTGCTTACGCCAATAAGCCGCCTGCAATTCCACGATCTCGGCGAGGTTCTTAGCGCCCGCCAAGCTGTTAGCGAAAACTGATCGTGATTGTGTAACTCTGTCGGGAGCCAGGCGGCGGGGAAAACGGCGCGGCTTGGCGTATGATCGTAAGGGCCGCTCGGTCGAGTGGCGCCTTTCCACTCGATCGGGCGACAAGTGCGTTCCGAAGCGAGCCACTCGGACCAATGGCGAACGCTACCGTGACGCTACCGCTTGCCCCGACGGATCTGGGCTTTTTGCGGGCCAGGGCCCCATATACGCTGGCCGCGTAGGCCGCATTTGCTATCTTGGGCGATGCTTCAGCGGACAACGATCGCGCTGGCGTTTCAACCAGGGAAGGCTTGCTGCGGGATCGAGATGTGGTTGGGCGAGTTGCAGGTTTCTCCCTTTGCGCCTGAGGTTTCTTAACGGAGGCATCGGGAAGCTTATCGTTCCCCAGATTTGTGGCAGCCGTGCCAAACTTTTGGTTGACGCTTTTCGTTACCGGTCTTTGCTCGCGCGGTTTAGCTGCGTTCACATCAGCGACGTCGGGGGCCAAAGCTTTTGGGTTTTTCTCCGGCTTGGGTTTTGCGGGGCTCGCCACTTGCACCTCACTCCTTGGCGTTTCTTCGTTCAGCGCGATCTGGGTGTTCTCTTGCGGGGGCTTTTTCTCCGGCATGGGTGGTGCGGGGCCCACTTGCACCTCACTGCTTGGCGTTTCTTCGTTCAGCACGATCTGGGCGTTCTCTTGGGGCGACTTTTTCTCCAGCATGGGTGGTGCGGGGCTCGCCACTTGCACCTCACTGCTTGGCGTTTCTTCGTTCAGCACGATCTGGGCGTTCTCTTGGGGCGGCTTTTTCTCCAGCATTGGCGGTGCGGGGGTCGCCACTTGCGCCTCACTGTTTGGCGTTTCTTCGTTCAGCACGATCTGGGTGTCCGCTTGGGGCAGCTTTTTCTCCGGCAGGGGTGGTGCGGGGCTCGCCACTTGGACCTCACTGCTCGGCGTTTCTCCGTTCAGCACGATCTGGGTATCCTTAAGGCCCTTCTCCTTGATCAGCGCGAACAGGGTGCGAGCATTCTCGGGTGCTAGGCGAACACAGCCATGCGAGGCGAGCCGGCCGAGCTTTTTCGTCTCGCCAGTTCCATGAATAGCGTGTCCTTTTTTGGTGAAGAAAATCGCATGAGGCATCGGCGCATCGTCCCACTGTTTGCTGTACCAAATTCTATGCAGGGAACGGGCTCGATAAGTTCCTGAAGGTGTCTCGAAGCCTGGCAAGCCAGTCGATACCTTCCACGTGTATCGCTCCACGTTGTCGACAAAGACCTTCATCTCCTGTGTCGACTTGTCGATCACGACCAGAATTTTGGACTCGGGTGACGCGGCGGAATTTGGACTTCGTGCTGAGGGTGAGATCGCACAAGCGCATACGAGGCACAAGAAAAGCAAAAGCCGCTTCATGGCCAGGTCTCCTGCCTAGCCCCGTATCCCTCCCCGCCGGTTAAGCGTCTTTTCTTCAATCCTGACGGTACCGAATATTAACCGACACTGCGGTGAAACCGCTGCCCTAAAAAATTATGGTTAATGGGCGTTTCAATAGTGACGTAACGCCGGTTCGGCAGGCCGAGCGAAGACCGGAAGCTCTCTTCGACATCACTATGTGTCCGGATACGCTGTGCATATCGTGGATAATTCAAAAACTGTTCTTGGAATTGGCGAAATAGCAGCTCGCATAGAATAGACGGCGACCGGCAATCAAAAAGCTTATGTTCTCGGAGACGGTTGCGTCTGAGACGAGACGCCGATCGAGTTGAGATGCGTAGGGTGGAAGTCGCGCTCACTAGGAGGAACCAATGTTTGGATCGAAACGGGGTCGAACAGTCATCGGTAACGGACTGAAGATCGTAGGCAATGTCACCGCCGAGGGGTTAATCGAGGTCAATGGTGAGATAGAAGGTGACCTGCATTGCACTTCGCTCATTGTGTCTCCGAAGGCCCAGATCGTCGGAAGCATCACTGCTGAGCAGGTGGTGGTGAACGGTAGAGTAGAGGGACCCATTCAAGGCGGCGACGTGGTGCTGAGGTCGCAGGCACATGTCACTGGCGATATTCATCACCGATCTCTCGCCATCGAGAAAGGCGCCTACTTCGAGGGTCGTGCGACACAGGCCCACGGAGCAAATGGGCGTCAACCCAACAGTGCTACACGAAGTAATGTCCGAGAAGGCCGGGCCGTTGGTATTGCGGCGGAGTAGGCCGAGGCGGCCCAGACAGCTTCGTCCCCCGCGCTGAAGCTGCTGGGCCTTCCGACCGACAGCTCCATCTCATTTCTTATCTCATTTATGAGTCGGTAAGAGGGGGACCGTCTTACGCAATGTGGCCTCAGCGTTTTACCGCCGCTGTAGAAAGACTGTCTTTAAAGCACCGCGAGGTTTGCTCGGCTACAAACCAGGCGTCGGCTAGCGCGACCACCCAACTCCAGGCGGTCTCGACCTTGCTCGCCTGTCAAATGATTTGGGGCAGAATACCGGCGTTCTGGAGGATTACCAAAAGAGCCTCGCGCTCCGCCACCGTCTCATTTGCATCGATCCCACAAACGCCCAATGGCGGTACGACGAGGCCTGCTTCCTTGATCAATAGGCTACGAGTATCGAAAGGCGGGACTCAATCAGGAAGCGGTTACTGCTTATGAGGTGAGCGCCACCATTTGGCGTCAGCTTGCAAAACGGATCCATGGAATCGACAGCTCGATTTATCGATAAGCCTGGGAAAACTCGGCGACGCAAGACTCCGCTCACGCAGAGACGGCCGTACACCAAAACCCGAGGACGAGACTCGTGCGCTTTCGGAGCCCGCATTCGCGGACCGATTCATCTCTGGCAGTCCAGTGCCAGCTGCGCCACCCGACGAAGCGGCCGAAAAGTCGCGTGAATTCGCACTATCGAAATGATAAATCACTGGCAATATGAGCGTGTTAATTCGTGGCGGTGGAGGCAGTCATCGGCGAACCCGTCTCCCTCTCGGAATTCCCTGTTTCGCGGGAAAATAAAGGGAAATTTGCCGCCAGAGGCTGGCGATGGTAATCCCGGCCCTCGCATTAGCGAACAAATCCAAAGTGTTCCCTCCGAATTCCCTAACAATCGAAGCAGGGAATTTCGCTGACTGACCAGGGAATTACACGTAACGTAACAAGGAAACGGGGCTGGGCTAGCGCTGGCGCCTGCGGCCCTGCGTTGCCGTAAAGTCCGCCATACATGGCAATGGCAACGTATGCTTCTATTTGGGGACCATTAGTCATTGGACTCCTTGGCCCTGCGGTGGCTGCACGAGCACAGGAGTTCGAAGTGCCCACCGTCGCAATGTCGGCAATTTTCAGCGGGACCAATGATTACCGACAGCAGAAGGGCCTCGCGCCCTTGCGGCAAAGCACACCTGCGAGCCAGGTGGCGCAGGCCTACGCTACGTATCTCGCGCGCACCAGGAAGACAGGTCATGGCGCCGATGGCCGGAACCCGGCAGAGCGATTGCGTACCGCAGGCGTCAAATTCTGCAAGTTCCGCGGCGAGAACTGGCACCGTTCCTGGACCAGACCCAAACCAGCTCCTGCGGGCGCAGCAGTGGTGAAGGCCATGCGGTTCTGGAAAAAATCGCCGGGGCATGAGCGTGCTCTAAGGTCGGCCTCGACAGAAATTGGCGTCGGTGTCGCCGGCTGGAGACATGGCAATCAGTGGTACTACGTGGAGGTTCAAGTGTTCCTCGATACCTCCTGCTTCGTGGGTGCAGGGCCTGGCCTGAACAATCCACCTCGTCCCGAACGGAATCCAAAAAGACTATATCTGCCTTGAGCGCCGCTACTCTCCTCACTCGCAAGCTCGCTCGGATACCAGCTGAGCTGTGACGGTTTGGCCCCTGCTAGAAGAGCGGGTCTGCTCGTTTGCAGCGCCGAGCCAAGGGGGAGGACCGATAAGATTGCCGAGCGTGCCAGTCTGACTAAAGTTCCCAGTACCGGCGATGACTGCTGAACCAAGCGCGAAGATACGCCGGTACCGTAATCTACCTTGCCTCGCCAGCCGTCGCCGGCATCACCGGCCAGGTTGTTGCGGTGCCCGGCTGGGCGTTGTAACGCCGCTTGCGATGCGATCGCCATGTGTCATCGCTCGCGAGCTGAGTGACGTTTCTCTGCAATTTTTAGAAAAAGGCCCAAGAGAAAATCGGCTACTTCTGCAGCCTCCTGATCAGACATTTGCCTGCAGGTCGCAGCGATTGAATTGATTTGTCCATCTGGAACGCTCGTTATCCGAGACCGAATTTGTTCAAATGTGGTTCGCATCTCCTCGTCATCGAAATCTTGCGGTTCAACATCAATAAAGCTCCTGTATGCCCCCTCAAGTCGCCTCTGAAGAGACGCCGGACTTGTAGCGAGCACCTCCACCGCCACCATGAATTTTTCGTACAGATGAGAGAGCTTCTTCGTGTCCATGACAGCCGGATCCAATAATAGGGAGCGCGCTCTGAGACGTGCAGAGGCCTTGTCTTCGCACTGCGCTAAACCGGAAGCACCCTGGGGGCTAAGCCCTCACCGGTTCGCGTTGAACGGACGTAACTCAAGCCTTGCGAGCTGCTCCATGGAATGTCTAGAGGTTCCATTTTGCCGGATTAAGGGTGAACGTCCGCTTTGGTCAATGGTGCAGGCGACGAAGCAAATCACGACCGCAGGCCTTTTACCAACGCATCGACGAACCCCGCCGCGATTGAGCCGTCGCCGTCAAGCTCTGGGTTAAAGATCGTGATGTTGAGGCCGACCGCTCGTCCCGAAGCGACCGCGACCTGAAGTATCGTTGCCAGTTCTTCCCATGACAAGCCGCCCGGGCGGTAATCGACAGCCGGATGACAGCGTCGTCGAGCACATCGGCATCGAGGTGGCTGTTTCCCGACGTTTTCGACGATTCATGACGCCGCTCTAGAAACTACCGTGTTTGCCGCCCGTGTGGGCCGAGAATTATGGCGCTCCGCGACAATGAAGCGCGTTTGAGTGTTGGTTTCAGGTCTACTTCGGACGTCAACGCATGACCCGCTTATGTCGCAGAATGACCCCAAAGCGGACGGTTTAGAGCCGGCTCCGGTTAGCCGCGATCCAATTGTAGATCCGGTGGCCAAAAAAACGGCTGAGCCCAGGGATGTAAAAGAAGGGCACCAGCCACCATAGGCCCGGCACGCGGAGCACAACATAGCGATAGGCTTCGAAGCCCGGCAGCGCTCGGCCGTCAGGCAAAACCGTATAGAGCGCTTCGAGCAATTTATCGTCGCTCACGATTGGTGAAGGGTCGGTGCGAAAGTCGCGGGTCCTAATCTGTCGCAGACCATCGAAGGCCAAGAACCACGCCATGGAGCGCTTACAGAAGCCGCAGGTGCCGTCATAGATCATTTCCATTGGTCCTATGCGCTTCTTCCAGGCGGCCCCAAGGCGGTTTAGCCATTCCAGGCGCGCGAAACTCATGTGGCCCATGATCATCACGAAGGAAAAGAAATTTTAGCCCGTGTGGAGGCAGAGTGACCCTTCAACTCCCCGACTTACTCGGTGAGGGTCAGATTGCTGCTTTGGCAAAATGCTCCGTGACGAAGGAGACCATCATGAACCTCAGTTCGCATCGCGCTGTCAAACCGACCCAAACTTGTTCGGAGAGGTTGCTTTCGCCTCACGATCATTGCTAATGGGCATTCTTAGCGGGCTACTCATCGCAATGGCAAGTTACTCGTAGCGGAGCGCGTCAATCGGGTTCATGTGCGACGCGCGGCGAGCTGGGTAATAGCCGAAGAAGACGCCGACAAGACCCGCCGAGAGGAGCGCGATCAGCACGAGGTCTGGTGAGAGTGCAATCGGCCAATTTCCCCAGATCGACATGGCAAGCGCCGCTGAGCCGCCGATCAAAAGCCCGATCAGCCCGCCGGTCACGCATAAAGTCACCGCCTCGATCAGGAATTGCCTCAAAATATCGCGGCGTCGCGCCCCAACCGCCATGCGCAAGCCGATCTCCTTCGTGCGCTCGGTAACCGACACAAGCATGATGTTCATGATCCCGATACCGCCCACCACGAGCGAAATGGCGGCGGTTGCGCCAAGTAAAAGGCTCAAAATGCTCTGCGTCTCGGTGCGCGTCCTGATGAACTCGGCCATGTCGCGCACGCGGAAATCGTCGGGGGCATTGGCGCGCACGCGGCGCCGCTCGCGCAGCAGTGTCTCGATCTCCGCCTGCGCGTCGCCCATCTCCTCGGCGGAAGAAAGTTCGACCATGATGGTGCGGAGATTGTCCGGCACGGTCTGCTCGCCGCCGAATAACCTTCGCCGCGCGGTGGTAATAGGCACGAGCGCGGTATCGTCCTGATCGCCCCCCCAGCCGGATTGGCCCTTGATGGTGAGCAGCCCGATGACGGTGAAAGGCACGTTCATGATGCGCACCTGCTCGCCGTTCACGGGCGCCGAGCCGAACAGCTCCCGCGCCACGGTGGCGCCAAGGATCACGACCCTGGCGCCGGCGCGCAGGTCCGCGTCGGTAAAATTGCGGCCCTCGACGAGCCGCCAGTCTCGCACTTCGAGATAATCGCCATTCACACCGCTTATCTGGGTCGTCCAGTTACTCGCCCCGACCACCATGGGCGCCGAGCCGCTGATGATGCCGGCGATTGCCGCTACTCCGCCCACTTTGGCGCGAATGACCTCAAGGTCACCTTCCGAAAGGGCTATGGCCGTGCCTTCTCCTGCCCGCCTGCCGCCCGAAGTGAAGGACCCCGGAGAGATGATGAGCAAATTCGTACCCAGTTGCCTGATGCGCGCCTCAATGGCCTCGCCCGCGCCGCTCGCCACCGACACCATGACGATCACCGAGGCGACCCCGATGATCACGCCTAGCATGGCGAGGAAGCTCCTGAGCGTATTCGCTTTCAGCGCGGCGATAGCCACCTTGCACGCGGCAAACGGGTTCATTTGCTGTCCTCCACGACCAGGCCGTCTCGGAAGGTGATGCGCCGGCGGGCGCGCCTAGCGATATCGGGTTCGTGTGTGACGATGATGAGGGTGATGCCGCTCGCGTTTAGTTCCTCGAACAAATCGATGATCTCATCGGTGGTGTGACTGTCGAGGGACCCGGTGGGCTCGTCGGCGAGAAGGATATGCGGATCGTTGACGAGCGCACGCGCGATTGCCACCCGTTGCTGTTGTCCGCCGGAAAGCTCAGAGGGCTGATGCGCCTCGCGGTCGGCAAGCCCGACACGGGCAACGCAGGCTCGGGCCTTGTCGCGCGCGTCCTGATGGCCGTGGCGTGAATAGAGGAGGGGTAGGGCGACATTGTCGAGCGCGCTCATCCGCGGCAACAGATTGAAGGTCTGGAACACGAAGCCGACCATCGCGTTGCGATACTGCGCGAGCGCATCCGAGCCGAGCGAGCCAAGCTCCTGGCCTTCGACCTGCAGCGACCCGCGTGTCGGCGTGTCGAGTGCGCCAATCAAATTCATGAAGGTTGACTTGCCCGAGCCCGAAGCTCCGGTGACCGCGAGATACTCACCGTGATGTATCTCGACGCTCACCCCTTGCAGGGCGCCGATGACGCCGCTGCCAAGCCTGTAGGTCTTGACCATATCGCGCGCGACAATTTGCGGCGGCGCCTCTATCGAAGGTCTGCCTTGCAGGCCGCCCGCGCCGCCTTGCGTCCTCACGGCGCTCCCTCGCGGACGCGCAGCACTACCGCGGAACCTTCTTTCAGTCCGTCAGTGACCTCGATCAGACTTCCGTCGCTCAAGCCAAGCCGCACCTCGCGCGGCACGAGCACGCCGCCTTCGTAGGTCCAAAGCGTAGTCCGTCTCGGCCCGCTAGGTCTTTGCCGCTGAAGTTCCTCATAACGCTTGTACTTCTCAGGCGTCAGCACCGCTCGGAGCACCTTAGCGGTGCGCATGCGCACCTGCTCGCCGATGTCATCTTGAGGAGCCGCGGTGCCGGGTGGTCCAGCATTACGAAGGGCCACAAACTCGGCCTCGAGCGCGGCATCGATCTTACCGAGCTCCTCTTCGCCAAGCGCGAGCTGCTCTTTGAGCCTGGCCAGCAGGCGGCCGCGCCGATCTCCGGTCGCGAGCGGATTGACACCGGTAGCCCAACCGTCGCGCACCAGCGACGCCTGCGCGGTGCCGCGAGGCTGGAAGCGCAGAACCTCGCTCGGGACCACGACGACTTGCTTGCGCTCGCCGGTGACGATCTCGACATTCGCCGTCATGCCGGGCAAGAGCCGCCCAAGCCGGTTCTCGGCGGCGATTATTACCGTATAGGTGACGACGTTGGCGAGCGAGACGGGCGCAAGCCTGATTTGTTCAACAGTGCCCTTGAAAGTCACATCTGGATAGGCGTCGACCGTGAATGATACCGTATTGTCCCTGGTCACTTGGCCGATATCGGCCTCGTCGACCTGGGCCTCGATCTGCACACGCGACAGATCCTGTGCGATGGTGAAGAGCTTCGGCGCCGAAAGGCTTGCCGCCACGGTCTGCCCAACCTCGACAGTCCGCTCGATGACCACGCCGTCGATGGGCGAGCGGATATAGGTGCGCTCGAGATTGATGCGGGCAGTGTCAAGCGTCGCCTGACGCTGCTCGAGCGTGGCCTTTGCGTTCTCGACATTGGCGTTGGCGATGTCGAGGTCTGCGTTGGCACTTTGCTGGGCGGCGATCGCGGCATCCAGCACCGCTTGTGCGCCCACGCCCTTGCGCACCAATTCATCGGCGCGTTTGAAATCGAGCTCGGCTTTGCGCAGATTGGCCTCGGCGCGGGATACGCTTGCCTCCTGAAGCGCGACATTGGCCTTGGCGATGGCAAGCCCGGCCTCCTCCTCGCGCACCTTGGTCTCGAAAGTAGAGGGTTCGATGCGGGCGAGCACCTGGCCCTGCTTGACCTCCGAGGAGAAGTCAGCGGTGAGTTCGCCGATATTGCCGGAGAGCTGCGACCCGATTTCGACGGTGCCTAGCGCACGCACGGTTCCGGAAGTCGAAACCAACCGACGCATGTCGCCGCGTGCGGCGGCGATCGTCTGGATGTCGAGCTCGGCCGAAGAGCGTTGCTGCGAGTAGTAATAACCCCCGCCCGCAACGGCAGCGGCGATAACCAGTATCAGTAGTAGGCGAGGTGCCATCGCTCCGCCCGCTTCTCGCGCCTTTCTCTAGCATGAACGGCTGCGCGCATAGCCTTACAAAGCGGCAATGATATGGATGGCGGGTGGCGTTCGAGGCCGAACCGATAGTCTGTTGGCAGGATTTTGTTTACTAACCCTCGGGAGAATGGCTCCGCCCATAAGATCGCGGCGAATAAGGGTTCTGTCACACTATCAGGTCGCCACCGCTTCCTTCACCGCCTGAGCAAGTCGCCCGCGATATACCGACTTTGCGATGACGGGCGCGCCCGGCACCTGTTCATGAATGCGCGCGACGGTGTCGCGGTCGGTGTACGCCGTTATGAAGACAATAGGTATGTCGCATACCTCTCGAAGCCATCTGGCAGCCTCGATCCCTTCGCGCCCTCCTTCAAGATTTACATCCATCAGGACAATATCGGGCTCATCCTCCATCGCCTTTAAAAAGGCGTCCTGTCCGGTTGCTGCTAGATCGCAATGGGCGAAGCCTAACGCTTGCACGTCTACCGCTAAACTCATGGCGAATAGGGTTTCATCTTCGACAATTAGGGCGCGGCGTCCCGCAGGGGAATGTTCAACCATCCAGTGCCTCCTCACGCGTAGTTGTGGAGGACTATCCTGCGAATGCGGAAAAGATTGGGCGTTTGATCGCGTCCTTGCCGTCGCAGCAGAAAACGCTTTCATGCCGTGACTTGACGTAGTGCAGCATTGGCGTACGTATGGCTTCCGTAAGAAAGCCTACTGGCCATGGATAAGAAGAAAGTCCTCGTGATCGGCGGCGGCTTCGGCGGCGTGTACGCCGCCAAGACGCTCGAGCGGCAGGGCCGCGACAAGGTCGAGGTCGAGCTCGTCAACGCCAATAACTATTTCGTCTTCCAGCCACTCCTTCCCGAGGTCGCGGCGGCGACCATTCATTCCTCCGACGCGGTCGTGCCTTTGCGCCAGCTTTTGCGCCGGGTCCAGGTGCGCCAAGCCAAAGTCAGGGGCATCGACTTCGAGATGAAGACGGTAATCGTGGTGCAAGGCTCGCGCCTCACTCCTATCGAACTAAAATATGACGAGCTCGTCATCGCGCTAGGCACCAGCGTCGACCTGCAACGGTTCCCAGGACTGCGCGAACATGCGCTCACTATGAAGAACCTCGCCGACGCGCACCGCCTGCGCAACCACGTCATTGGGTGCCTCGAAACCGCCGACGTGACCACCGAACCGGACGTGAAGCAGCAGCTGCTCACGTTTGTAGTGGTGGGTGCCGGGTTCTCCGGGGTCGAGACAGTGGCCGAGGTGAGGGAGCTCATACGCCACGCTCTCAAATATTATCTGAACATCCGCCCAGACGAGGTTCGCGTATACTTGATCGAATATGCTGACCGGATCCTGCCGACCTTCCCGGCCGACCTCGCCGAATATGCAACTCGCCGCCTCCGCCTCAACGGCATTCAGGTGCTGACCGGCGTCGGTACCAAATCGGCGACCGGCACTTCCGTCGAGCTCAACGATGGTACCGTCATTCCGACCAACACCATCGTCGCCACCATTGGTAATGGGCCGCATGTGCTGGTGGAGGCGCTGGACCTCGATTTGCATTGGGGCCGCATCAAGACCGACCGTTACATGCGGGTGCCCAGACACGATAGCGTCTGGGCGCTGGGGGACGCAGCGCTGATTCCGCTTGTGGAGCAACCGGCGGAGGATCCCTCCCACTATGCGCCGCAAACCGCGCAGTTCGCGGTGCGCGAAGGCCGTCAGTTGGCCCAAAACATTCTCAGTAACATCGAAAAGACTGAACTCAAGCCCTTCGCCTACACCTCCAAGGGATCGCTTGCCTCACTCGGCATGAGTAAGGCGGTCGCGGAGGTGTATGGAGTGAAATTGTCAGGCACGCTTGCCTGGTTACTCTGGCGAGGCTTCTATCTGCAGTTCTTTCCCGGCTTCGCGGGCAAGCTGCGCGTACTCGTGAACTGGCTGTTGAACGTGGTCACGCCGCCTAACATCGTGCAGGTGCTGTCCACCTCGCCAGCGACCCGCTACATCCATTACCGCAAGGGCGACAAGGTGCTCGAGCCTGGCATGGTGATCGACGGCTTCTATACGGTGATCAAAGGCTCGCTCAGGCTTACCATCGACAATCCCACGACGGGTGAGCATTTCGAGAAGCTATTCGGCCCGGGCGGCCATTTCGGCGAGCGTGTGCTCCTGAAATCTGCGCTCCGCACCGGGCTCGTCGTCGCGCTCGAGGATACGTCCGTGTTATGGATCTCACAAAAAGACTTTACCAGGTTTGCCCGGGCCTTCCCCTTCCTTGAGAATTATTTCAAGGAGTATATCGACGAAACCTTTGGCGGCCCCGAGGAGTTGTTCGCGCCGGGCAGCGCCAAACACAATCTCCTCTATTCACAACGAGCTGGGCGCAGATAGCCGCGTCCTTTTGGGCGGCTGCCCATCTGCGTCTAACCAGGGAGCGAAACCGATGGCCAAAGTGCTTGCTGTTCTCTACCCCGACCCCCGTCGACGGCTACCCGACGAAGTATGCTCGCGATGATATTCCTAAGATCACCAAATAGCCCGGCGGACAGACGGCACCCACCCCGAGCGCGATTGACTTCAACCCAGGGGAGCTTCTGGGCAGCGTCTCTGGTGAACTCGGTCTTCGCAAGTTCTTGGAGAAGGCTGGCCACACCCTGGTGGTCACATCAAGCAAAGACGGCAAGGACTCGGTGCCCACATATACCCAAAGTCACATCTGCTGAATGAAATAAAGGGTGACTGAGATCAGAATGATCAGGACGGCGAAGATCACGGGCTGCCAAATCGGCTCGCCGATCTGGAAGTCTTTCAAACGCTTGAACACGTTATGTTTCATCGCAGGGACTTCGTAAATCCCAGTAAGCCTGCCTCGGCGCAAAGGTTCCCTCTCGACAAAAATGATCTGACCCCTCAATCCCAACCGGCTGATATTCGAGCTTCGGATCAGCAGGGATCTAGTTCTGCGCAAAGTGCTTCGGTCCCTGCACGGCGACAATCCTGCCTTCAGATAGGCGCTCGTCGAAAAACGCTACCCAACGAGTGAAGCGTGGCGGTCAGCAACCTCCACTTTCGCGGATGCGCCTGCCGGTACTTGCAGCACCGTCGCTTTCTGACCTATGCAGAGTTGTGTCAGCAGGACGACCTTTCCGTCAGGGAACTCAAGCGCGTCGTGATGACGGTTCGGCTGACTCCTGTTGATCTGGCGGAAACTGGCCACCTTGTGGCCGAGCGTGCGGGAAACGATGAACCCGGTTTCGCATTTTACCTCATCTTCAAAGGCGAGCTCGGTGCCAGGAAGCAAACAAACCGCTACCTTCGTATCGTCCACCGAGGCAAAACCGCGCGTGATCGTGTGGTGAAAACCCGTCGATATCAGCTTGTCGCCTACCTTTGCAGGGCGAGATCTGACGAGTTCTAAGCTGTAGTCACACATTGAGGTACTCCATGCCGGAAGTTGTAGTACCCCCGTCTTCTAGTAGCTTAGCGGATCAAAGCGGCAAACTCTTGACGGCCGCTAAAGGTTCATCGCCAATCGGAGGTGGCGGGATCACCTCCTTATCCTGGGTCGGCGGACTCTGCGATTGGCCGTTATCGGCTCCTGGCGGGTCGCGGCTGAGCCGAGCGTCGAGAAACAAGGCGGTGGAGAAGAAGAATGAAAATTGGCATTATCGGCGCAGGGCAGATTGGCGGTACGCTCACCCGTCGCTTGACGGCGTTGGGACATGAGGTTTTCGTGGCCAACTCGCGGGGCCCCAAAACGCTCTTTGATCTGGCCGCTGAAACTGGCGCGACCGCCGTCTCCGTCCCCGAAGCCGTTCGCGGCGTCGATCTCGTCGTTGTCACCATTCCTGAGAAGAATATTCCAAACCTGCCGGCCGGTTTGTTCGCCGATACGCCTGACCGCGTGGTGGTCGTCGATACTGGCAACTACTACCCGCGCCAACGCGACGGCCGCATCGAGGCAATTGAGGCGAGTTTACCGGAGAGCAAGTGGGTCGCGCAGCAGCTCGGCAGGCCAGTGATCAAGGCGTTCAACAACATCTATGCCAAACACCTCCTGGAATTGGGCCGGCCCAAGGGTACGCCTGGCCGCATCGCCCTGCCTGTTTCGGGTGATGACGACGCAGCCAAGGCCATCGTCCTAAAGCTAATCAATGAATTGGGTTTTGATGCTGTCGATGCCGGAGGGCTGGATGAATCCTGGCGGCAACAGCCAGGCACGCCAGTTTATACCGAGGACTTCGATGCCGATGGTGTGCGGCGTGCTCTGGCTAAGGCCACCAAAGATCGGACCGCAGAATGGCGCGCCACCAACAATAGCCCCGGTAGCTTCACCGCGCCCGCGTGAGGCGTACTAAGCTACGCGCTGCTAGTTTGGCGAGAGGCAATGAGTTAGCTAGGTCCGCTATTGGCACTTAACAGACATTGATGCCGGCTTTGAGCATGTCCGCTATCGGGGGTAAACCGGACATCCCTGATGCGCGCTCGAATGTCCGCTTATGACCCAAAGCGGACGTCGAGGCTCCGAGATCAGCGCTGCTAAGCCGTGAAGGCCCAGGCACCGTACCCCACCACCCATCGCTTCTCGCCGCTCGTATCGCCAGAATTACGCAAATCGAGGCGCGTCACCGTCCAGCTGCACCTCGAAGCAGCACAAAGTGCACCGTTTAGCGCGCTGAAGCCGCAAGCATCAACCGGGCCCAGGGTGGTGCAGTCGAGCCGTTCAATTGTCCCTGCCGTGGCGAGGTCGCGCCGCTCTGCAGCTGCGTAGTCGAGATAGTGGGAGAGATCGGTGCTTACGACGAGCAGAGTACGCTTACCAAGCAGCGTCTCGATCACCAGCGCCACCTGTTCCGGAGAAACTTCGTCAACGAGCAATGGGACAATAGTGAAATCTTCAAGCATGCACTGAAGAAATGGCAGTTCGACCTCGAGCGCGTGCTCGGGCGCATGCGGGATGTCGTCGATGGTGACGAGCCCGGCATCTCGCAGAGCCTCCACTGCACCGACATCGACCGCGACATCTCCCAAAGGTGTGCTGAAGGCGGTTGAAGACGGCGCAACGATGCCTCGCATCGGCACGTAATGAGGGGGGCCGATCAGCAGAATGCGGTTGGGAGCATCACTCGAGTGGGTAAGGAGCGAAAAGGCCTCTGCCGCTATTGGCCCCGAATAGGGATAGCCTGCATGCGGCGTCACCACCCCGCAAAGGCCATCTAGCTTTCTTTCTACCGTTTGTAAGAGCATCGCCCCGACAGACCTCTCAAGCTCCTGGGCTCCCCCCTGGGTAAAAGGCTCCGGCAACAGCCGGGCGTCGAACCTCGCTTCGCTGGGCGAACATGAGAATCGTCGACTCCTCTTAAGACCTGCCCATCTTCATCCAATGGACAAATCTTACACAAATGACGGTGTGCCGGGCCGCTATTGGCACGCCCTCGCGGACGGCCGCATCCAATGCGATCTTTGCCCACGAGAGTGCAAGCTGCACGAAGGCCAGCGCGGGCTGTGCTTCGTGCGGGGGCGTAGCGGTGATGAGATGGTGCTCACGACCTATGGCCGCTCGTCGGGCTTCTGCCTCGATCCAATCGAAAAGAAGCCTTTGAACCATTTCCTGCCCGGCACGGCCGTTCTGTCCTTCGGCACCGCTGGCTGCAATCTCACCTGCAAGTTCTGCCAGAACTGGGATATCTCCAAGGCCCGAGCCTTGGACCGGTTGCAGGAGCAGGCTTCGCCGCAAGCCATCGCCCAGGCCGCTTGTGCGACGGGGGCCCGTTCGGTGGCGTTCACCTACAACGATCCGGTGATCTTTCTCGAATATGCGGTCGATGTTGCAGCCGCCTGCCGGGAAGTCGGCCTGCAGACTGTCGCGGTGACTGCCGGCTACATCGGAAAGCTTGCGCGACCAGAGTTCTTCGCCGCGATGGACGCCGCCAATATCGACCTCAAGGCGTTCACCCAGAGCTTCTACAAACAAGTTTGCACGGGCTCGCTTGACGCTGTGCTCGATACGCTCGTGTACGTCAAACACGAGACGAAGACATGGCTCGAGATCACCACCTTGCTCATTCCAGGCAAAAACGATTCCTCCGAGGAGCTGGCTGCTCTTTGCGAATGGATGGCGACACGGCTTGGGCCCGACGTGCCACTGCATTTCACGGCTTTCCATCCCGATTGGAAGATGCTGGATGTTCCACCAACTCCGCCTTCCACTCTCAAACGTGCACGTGAAATCGCGCTAAGGACGGGGCTGCGTTACGTTTATACCGGGAACGTGCATGACGAAGCGGGCCAGAGTACCTATTGTCACAGCTGCGGGGCCCGACTGATCGGCCGCGACTGGTACATCATCACGGCATGGAACCTTGATCGTGGCGGATGCTGTGCCGCATGCGGCGAAACCTGCCCTGGCGCGTTCGAGGCGCTGCCCGGGAGCTGGGGAGCAAGGCGCGAGCCCGTGGTTATTGCCGCGGCATGAGGGAACGCTGTTGGGGCCTTGGGTATGGCTTGGGTCAAGGCTCAACTCTGGGCTGGCTCAATCGGCGTCACGGTCCTATCCTAACAACGACCTTGCCGGTCGTTCCATCTCCGGCGGATCTACTCGTCGCGTAGCTCTGACCGAGTGAACGCGTTCAGCTAGCGCTTTCCTTAGCTTGCCATTGACCCGCAACTCGGGGCAGTCATCTCAGAGAACCCAAGAGGAGGTTAGTTCATGGCCAAGATCAGTGGTGTATGTGTCGGTGAATCGCTCGTTGGAGACGGCAATGAAGTTGCTCACGTCGATTTGCTAATCGGTCCCCGCGGCAGCGCCGTCGAGACGGCCTATTGCCATGCGTTGACTAACAATAAGGATGGGTTCACCACGCTTCTCGCGTTGGTCGCCCCGAACCTTATGTGTAAACCCCCAACGATTCTTTACAACAAGGTGACTATCAAGGACGCGCGCCAGGCGGTGCAGATGTTCGGTCCGGCGCAACACGCAGTGGCCAAAGCCGTCGCCGACTCCGTGGCAGAAGGCGTGATCCCCGCCAACGAGGCTGACGATCTCTACGTCACCGTCGGCGTCTTCATCCACTGGGAAGCCAAGGACGACAAGAAGATCCAGGATTTCAATTATCGCGCCACGAAGGAAGCCCTTGCTCGCGCCGTCAAGGGCGATCCCAAGGCCTCCGAGGTCACCGCGAAGAAGGACTCGGCACACCATCCGTTTGCCGCCAGCTGAAGCGGAGAGACCGACAAACCACCGGGGCCGGTTCGGTGGTGGCCGCAAAAGCTGGGTTTCTGATCTGATCTGATCGAGATCGCCGCCTAGCCCCGGTGTCCTGCCCGGGACTTTCGGGTTGCAGGCTTTGGTGCAGGCGCAGATTCAGCCTCGCTTGATGGCAAGCCAAGTTTGACGGCTGGCCGCCCCGAACCGTCGAGGGGAAATTTTGAGTGGAGCTCCGAATGGTGCGCCTCCAAAGCAGCCACGATCAGCGCTGCATTTTTCGGCGCGTTCCAGCCGCGGCACCTACAAATCACACGCGGCGGATGGCGCTTGCCGTCTAGGACGAGCCATTCACCGCTTTCTTCACCTATCACTTCAAAGAATTGTCGCTGTTCCATGCTGCTCACAACGCGCGACGTGGCCGCTGCTCCGCTGCCCCATGGACGGCCTATCCGCCCATGCAGGATAATCCCGCGCAGTAACTTATGAAAGGTGTCGAACCGCTCTCGGTGAGCTTGCCGCGCAAGAACCGATTCGTCAGTTCGTGCCACCGACCCAATGTCCGCTAATGGTACTTAGCGGACATGTCGAAGGTAAGGTGCCCCAAATGTAACACGAAGAAAGTGACGCAAGTACCGGGTCGCGTATACGTCGTGACAACCACGAAGAGCTAGGTTCGTCGATCCTTTCTGGGGGGGCGTCATGGCACGGCTCCGGCGGCTCATCGTTTCGGTCGGTGTTGGCGGAGCCCTCACGGTTCGAGTTGCTACGCTGCCTTGAGATATCAGGCTGGGACGGCCGGACCCGCCTTGACAAAGACGAGCGAAAGATTGTTCGCAGGCATCTCGACCAGCTCGAGTAGTTCAAGCCCGTGGGGTGCGGCCGCGTCGACGAGGTCGTCCACGTCGCGTACGCCCCAGCGCGGATCCCGCTTCTTTAGGTCTGCGTCGAAAGCGGCATTGGACGCCGCCGTGTGTGTCCCGCCCAGCATGAAGGGCCCGTACAAGACGAGGACCCCATCCGGCTTTAAGAGGCGTCCCGCACCGGCAAGGAGCCCGAGCGCTGCCTCCCAAGGCGCGATGTGGACCATATTCAAGGAGATCATCGCGTCAAATGGTGCGTCGTCCTCCACGCCCCATACCCCTTCGCGCACGTCGATAGCGACCGGTGCTCGCACATTGGCGAGCCCTTTGCTGGTCGTCCACGCTTCGATGCTGGTGCGCGAGGCTTCGTCGGGATCGCTCGGCAGCCAGACGAGCTTGGGCAACGCCTTGGCGAAGCAGACGACATGCTCCCCGGTACCGGACCCAATTTCGAGCACGATGCCCTTCTTTGGGAGAACGCGAGTCAGCACCTCGCGGATCGGCACATAATTGCGCGCGGCCGACGGCGAGAACTGTCGCGCGTCCGTCGCCGCGACGGGGCGCAGGCGATGGTTGGTGTCTGACATGTCGATATGTTATCTAACACAGCCGTGTGCGTCTGGCGCCCGCGCCTAACGCGAAGGTGGGAAGCCGAGCCTCTTCCGCTTGCGTGATTGGGTTCATATGTAGTAGCGCGAGCGTTGATGGATTCGCGCGAGGAGACCCAAGAGGGGCCTCCATGCCTGACTAGCCAGTCGAAATGGCGATGAAAGACCTGGCCAATATCTACCTGAACACGCTGGTGCCCATGGTGGTCGAGCAGACCAACCGCGGCGAGCGAGCCTATGACATCTATTCGCGCCTACTCAAGGAGCGCATCGTCTTCGTCACGGGCCCCATCGAGGACCAAATGGCCTCGCTGATCACGGCGCAGCTCCTGTTTCTGGAGGCGGAGAGCCCGAAGAAAGAGATCTCCATATACATCAATTGTCCGGGGGGCATCGTAACCTCCGGCATGGCGATCTACGACACCATGCAGTTCATCCGCCCGGCCGTCGCCACCCTGTGCATCGGTCAGGCCGCGTCCATGGGCTCGCTGCTGCTTGCCGCCGGCGAGAAGGGCATGCGCTATGCCTTGCCCAACGCCCGCATCCTGTTGCATCAGCCCTCGGGCGGCTTTGAGGGTCAGGCGAGCGATATCGAGCGCCATGCCGAGGACATCATCAAGATGAAGCGGCGCCTGAACGAGATCTACGTCCGCCACACCGGCCAGGACTACGCCACGATCGAAAAGACCCTCGACCGCGACTATTTCCTGTCGGCCGAGGATGCCCGAACCTTCGGCATCGTCGATGAGGTCATCACCAAGCGCCATCCGCTCGACGAGACGATTCAAAAGCTGATGCCGGTATCCTAGCCGCGCCGCGAAGCGCGGTTAACGAAACGCAGGGGCGAAGCGGACATCCCCAATCCGCGCCTCGAGGTCCGCTAATGACCCACAGCAGACATCCGGATCAAGCTCGCGCTCGCGCATAAGGCTAGAAACATCCATACCGGAATAAATTCGGCAAAGTTGCAGGCATCGCTCTGCAATAAGAGTTAGCTTGTCTAAGGGTGGAAAGCGTGCATGCGGGCGAATCTATCCTGGAAGGAGCCATGCCCTCGCCATGAGCAAAACGGTCCACTCCCAAGCCGGCGCCGGCAGCGCCTTCCATTGGCCCTTCTGTCCGGATGGCCGGGCTGCGCTGGGTTTAAGGTTCGAGGCAGGTTGTCCTGAGCAAAATCGTCCCTTCCTGTTGGTCGCCACCATCATGGCTTCGGCGATGGCATTTATCGACGCTACAGTCGTGACGATCGCATTGCCATTTCTGCAAGCAGATCTGGATGCCGCGTTTGAAGCCGTTCAATGGGTCGCAAACGCTTATGCTCTTTTTCTTGGCGGGCTGATCGTTGTCGGCGGCGGAGCTGGCGACCGGCTCGGCCGCAGGCGAACGTTCGTCACCGGGACGGTGATCTTTGCAGTGGCTTCTCTTGCTTGTGCTCTTGCGACGTCTGTCGAATGGCTGATCGTTGCTCGCAGTGTACAAGGTATTGGAGCAGCGCTGCTTGTCCCTCAAAGCCTTGCCATTATCGCAGCGGCCTATCCGAAGACAGTTCGCGGACGCGCTATCGGCATTTGGGCCGGAGCATCGGCAATTACCACCTCCCTGGGCCCGGTTCTTGGCGGCTTTTTGATTGATGCGTTCCACTGGCGTGCGATTTTTTTGATCAACCTCCCTCTATCCGCAGCTGTTATTGTTCTGGCGCTTCGTTACGTTCCCGAGAGCCGGAACGATATGGTCTCGGGGCCGCTCGATTGGCTTGGTGGTCTGCTTGCCATTGTAGCCTTCGGGTCACTTGCAGCCGGACTTACGTTAATATCGGAAACCTCAGCCGCGAACGCACTTGCCATCCCGGCACTTTGTTTTGGCGCCATTGCATCAGTCCTGTTCGTTTTGCATGAGGCTCGGGCCGCCAGCCCCATCATGCCGTTGTCGCTGTTCGGAAATCGCATTTTCTTGAGCGCAAATATCATGACACTTTTTCTCTACGGCGCCCTAACGGGGGTTCTTTTCTTGCTGCCTTTCGACCTAATTGAGAGTCGGGGGATGTCAGCGACCCAGGTCGGGCTTACGCTGTTGCCGATCGGCATCATCATTGGAACGCTGTCCCGGTTTGCAGGCGTGCGCGCTGATCGCGACGGCCCGCGCAGCCTTCTCGTTGTCGGCTCGCTTCTGGTGGCGGCCAGCGCCGCTGGACTGGCGTTCGGTGCGGCGGACTACTGGATTGGCGTCGTAGCACCCATCGCCATTTTATCTGTGGGGATGGCCCTGGTGGTCGCGCCTTTGACAACAGCGGTCATGGTCAGCGCTCCCGATAGTCTATCGGGTGCCGCTTCCGGGGTGAACAACGCGGCAAGTCGTTTGGCCGGGCTGTTCGCAATAACAATCATCGGCGCCGTCGCAAGTGCCGTATATCTTGGCGAGCTCAAAGCCAATGGGATCCCGCTCGATGATTGGCGCTTTGGCGTTCTGCCCGACGCAGGACGCGCGGACCACGCAGTCTTCGAACAGGCCTTTCTCAGCGCCTACCAAGTCGCACTTTCGACTGCCGCTATCTGTGGTGTTTTGGCCGCTATTACCGCTTTTGCCTTTATGAGGCCTAGTACTGCAAACAGCCCGTGAAATGAACGCGGCGCCAGGGCGGGAACTGTCCATTGCGGCGCTGATCGTCGCCGGCGAGTCTGTTTTTCTGCTGCCTTTTGTTCTGGCTCGCGTATTTCGGCCCACGCTCCTCGATGTTTTTGGCCTGACCAATCTTGAGCTCGGCACCGCCTATTCTGTGTACGGCATTGTCGCAATGGCCGCGTATTTTTTTGGTGGCCCACTCGCCGACAAATTCCCTGCTCGTACCATGCTGGCTGTTGCGTTAACGTCCACGGCCGCTGGCGGTCTTGTGATGATGACGGTTCCGCCCCTGTCGACGCTGGTGATTCTGTACGCGTACTGGGGAATTACCACGATTGCCCTGTTCTGGGCGCCATTGATTCGCGCCACACGTGAATGGGGTAGCGATGATTCCCAGGGTCGCGCCTTTGGCTTACTGGATGGCGGCAGGGGGCTGCTGGCAGCGGTGATGGCCTCGTTCATGGTGACCTTATTCGCCGCGCTGCTCCCCGCGGACAGCGAAACGGCCAGTCTCGCGCAACGAACCGAAACATTGCGGCAGATTATCCTGCTGTTGTCCGCCATAACGTGTGGAGTTGCCCTGCTGGTCTGGCTAGCGCTACCGAAGCGCGATTCGTCACGACTAGGCGAGGAGCCACACTTGTCCGTGAGTGGTATTGCCCACGTGTTCGCCATGCCGTCAGTCTGGTTACAGGCGGCGATTATTCTGTGTGCCTATGTTGGCTTCAAGGGAATCGATGACTTTTCACTGTACGCAAATCAGGTCATCGGCCTGGATGAGGTAAATGCCGCCCGGGCGGGCGTTGTATCGCTCTGGATACGCCCAGTTGCGGCCATTGGCTGCTGGTTACCTGGCTGACCGGATTGGCGCGCCCACCATGACTACCAGCTGTTTCGTAATGCTCGCGGCCGGTAGTGTCGTGCTGGCCTCCGGGGTCATTGGCTCGGGCATGGTCTGGATGTTCCTGCTGACGATAATCTGCAGCAGCATAGGTATATTCGCGCTACGCGGTCTTTACTTCGCGATCATGCAGGAAGGCAAAGTTCCTATGGCATACACAGGGTCTGCGGTTGGCCTCGTATCTGTTATTGGCTACATGCCGGATGTATTTATGGGGCCGCTAATGGGCTATCTGCTCGACCAGTCGCCTGGAGCCGCCGGTCACCAACACGTGTTCTGGCTAGTCAGCGGTTTCGCGCTGCTGGGACTAATTGCCAGTTACCTGTTTGCCTGCATCAGCCGAGCAGCTGATTAGTGTGATGGCCGGTTGATTGCCGAAGATGATCGAATGATTGTTCCTGAGACGCAGTCACCTTGGGTCGATCGCAACTTTATGCCTTTTCGGAGTCGCAGCGGCCGTTGCCCTGAAATTTCCGCTGCACGGACTCGGAATTTGTATTTCCTACCTCATCCTTTATCTGAACCCGAGACGCCGGGAGCGGGGAATCACGTATCTCGTTCCCAGTCGTGAGGTGGCAGAAAGGGGATCGGTAATGCCTGAATTATTTCGGCCTAAGGGGCTTTCAAGCGCTGTTTGTTATCAAGATGCCAAGGCTGCATTTCGGTGGCTCGAAGAGGCGGCCCTCAGGTTGACAAGCACTAGGGAGACCTAGCGTGACGTGGACAAATTCCGTCAAGGCTGTGTTGTGGATCGTATCCATTGGCTCGCTGCTGTACTTGTCCGCAGGGACACTCGACTGGCCAAACGCATGGATCTTCATGGCAGAGTTTGTGATCGGCGGCCTCGCGGTGACGCTGTGGTTGGCGTGGCGCGATCCCGGATTGCTCAAAGAGCGCATGGGCGGACCGTTCCAGAAGGGCCAAGCGTTCTGGGACAAGGTGTTCATGGCGTTTATCATCGTCGTCTGGTTTAACTGGCTCGTTCTGATGGCCCTTGATGCAAAACGCTGGAACCTTTCGCACATGCCCGAAGTGTTGAACTATGCCGGCGCCGTTCTAATCCCGATCGGATTCTTTGTCGTCTGGCTTACCTTCCGTGAGAATTCCTTTGCAGCACCGGTGATAAAGATTCAGAAGGAGCGTGGACAACGTGTCATCAGCACAGGTCCGTATCGGATCGTGCGCCACCCGATGTATGTGGGCGGGCTTTTGTACATGATTGGAATGCCGCTGCTGCTCGGATCGTGGCTGGGTCTTCTTGTCTTGCCGCTGATCCTTGGCGCTCTATCCGTGCGCATCTTCATCGAAGAAGCCGCCCTGCGCAAAGGCCTTCCCGGTTACGCCGAATATGCTGCGCGCGTCCGTTACAGGCTAATCCCTGGCGTGTGGTGAACCTGGTCGCCTGGCGAGCTGGGTAATAAGCAAGGCAAGGGCTCGCTCAAGATCGGAGCCACTGACGAGCTCTACGCCGCGAGCCTCTGCCTGTCGAACAAAGTCCTCTAGACGGTCGGAGGCCAGTGCCTCGCGCAAGGTTAAATGCTTCTGTCTCATGGGTCGTATCGCATGCGGAAATCCCGGCCCTTCAGGTGCTACCTGTGGTCACAACAATGTCCGGTGAATGGGGAAATGATGAGGCTTCAGGGAGGTCAGACTGTGATCCTACTCAAGGAAGCCAAACGCCATGTCTTACTTCAGATCGAGCCACTCATTGCCGCAGCGGTGATCGTCGCGCCGAGTACATGGCGCGCACGCTGCGCGGCGCTGGGTACCACCTCACCGGACCTTCAGCCTGATGGGTCCGGGCCGACGCACGGCACCTCATCGAGTTAGCGTTGCGGCGCTACCTCACGGCTCGAGGTTGCCGAGCAGCGTTGGCATATATTCCGCCACGGTCGGGTGGATATGCATGGCCCGCGTGATCACCGTATAGGGCGCCCCGGCATACATCACATCGAGGAAGGCGTGTACCACCTCGTCGCCGTTGATGCCAAGAATGCCCACGCCGAGGATTTTCCGGTTCTCGGCATCCACTATCACCTTCATGAAGCCCTGCGTTTCGCCGCGCTCGCGCGCGCGGCCGACCGAGCTCATTGGATAAGTGGCGATCAGCGCCTTTCTGCCAGCCTCGCGCACCTCGGCCTCGGTCATCCCGGCGCGGCCGAGTGGCGGATCAATGAAGAGGCCATAGGCGGTAATGCGATCACTCACCCGTCGGTTCTCGCCGTCGAAGAGATTGGCGGCGACAATCTCATAGTCATTGTAGGAGGTGTGGGTGAAGGCGCCGCGGCCATTGCAGTCGCCGATCGCCCAGATGCAGGTCACATTGGTGCGCAATTGTTCGTCCACCTGGATGTAACCACGCTCGTCTGTGGCCACACCCGCCGCCTCTAGGCCGAGATCGTCGGTGTTCGGCCGCCGACCAACCGCCAACAAGAGGTGCGAGCCGTTGACGCGCCGCGGCGGCTTACGGCAGTCGAGGTCAACGGCCACGCCGTTGCTCCTGCGCTGCACAGCAATGCATCGCGCGTTGAGCCGGATCTCGATCCCCTCTTTCTCCAGAATCTTGCGGATCGCGTTGGAGATGTCGGGGTCCTCGCGGCCAATTAGCCGCTCGCGCTGCTCGATGACGGTGACTTGGCTACCGAAGCGGCGATACATTTGACCGAACTCCAAGCCGATGTAGCTGCCGCCAATAATAACGAGATGCTTGGGCAGGAAGTCGACATGCATCATGCTGCTGTTGGTTAGATAATCGATCTTGTCGATGCCCGGCATCTCCGGGACGAGCGCACGCGCCCCGACATTGATGAATATTCGCTCAGCCTCGAGCAAGTCGCTATTCACGCGCACCGTGTGTGGGCTCTCGAAGCGCGCGTGGCCGCGATAGAACGTGGCGTTTGGCAGGCTTTTCATCCAACGCGTCACACCAGTGCGCGACTGGAGAGAAATCCGATCCTTGCGCGCCTTAACGCGTTTCATGTCGACGCTCAACTGGCGTCCAACCTTAATGCCATATTCGGCGGCGCGGCGGGCCTGGTGCGCCACCCGCGCGCTTGCCACCAGCGTCTTAGTCGGAATGCATCCGGTGTTGACGCAGGTGCCGCCTACATGCTTGCGCTCGATGATTGCGGTCTTCAATCCCTCCCGCGTGAGACGGTCCGCAAGCGGTGGGCCGGATTGGCCCGTACCAATGACAATCGCGTCGAATTTCCGCGTCATGGACCACGGCCCTGCTGCTTCATGCTTCCTCGGAACCATTACGATGCCAAGCCGCGTAAAGGCAAGCAGTACACCGGCAACTTCGTGGCGCCAGGGCCGACCTGATAACAGATTGCGTTGCGACGGAGTCAGGTCATGACAAAGGGATGGCGCCGGTGGAGCGTCGAGCTACCGGTGATAGGCGCCCCGACATGCGACAACTGAACGTCAGCTAATGACCACAGGCAATCTCACTCGGCGGTTCCTGGGGTGCGCGAAGGCGAATCTTCTTTGCAAACCCTTTTGACGTCAGCTTCGGCCTGCTCGCGTGTCTGGTAGACGTCTTTGCCCACCTTGGTAATGTCCTTATCATTGCCCGACGGCTCTATGTCGACGACAAGGCACTTGTTATCGGCTGCGCGGACGATCCACCACTTCGCGTAAGCCGGATCGACGAAGGCAAGCAGAAGAAGAACGGCTATCAATAAAAATCTGTATGCCATGAAAGGTCTCAGTTGCAGGTGTCAGGGATTGCGCGATCTGCGTGCCACACGAAATAACGAGTGCCACGAGTTACTCGTTCCAAGCGGCACGGCACATCCGCTTCTGGCACGAAGCGACCATTGGCACCCGTCGCCATGCGATAGAGAGTTCAAGCTCGGTGCCAAGATTGGTGCGTCCCCGCGCTATCAACTCGTTTCCGTGGCTAGTCCTGGCATTCGGTGATGGCCTGCATGGCCTTCTGCGCCTCAGCCTCACTCTTATAGGCGCCGCTGCCCACCATCTTCAAAGATGGCGAGCTGTCGTCTTTCACCACTGTCGGCCTATCGTCAGGCCTCTCCGTCACTACACGGCACTCATTCGTCGCCGTGTCGAGCGCCACGTAGAACTCGGCGGCAAGCGCCGGCGTCGAAAGCACGAGCATAAAGGCGGCGGCTAAAGCATATCTATGCATCAGCAGGTCTCCTTTGGAAGGGATGCCTCGATCGCCTCAACCCCCACAGTCCGTTGGGGTTCCGCACTGCAATGCCGGTTGAGCAGGTGCTCGAGGCTCGTCGTCAGTATTGCCGGTCGATCTGCTCGAAGGTGCATTGCCGCGGTGGCTTTGTTGGGACGAAAGCGCAGGAGCTTGGTGCCCTGGCGGCGGCGACCGCCCGTGACGTGGTCGTAGCGCACCTCGACCACGAGCTTTGGCGCAGGGAGGTCGCGAACATAGCCAAAACAGGCAACCGATGTCCGCTGTTGGCACAAAGCGGTCATGCTGATCGCGCTGAAGAATGTCTGCTTCCGGCCACAAAGCGGACATCCCGTATCGGCTGCCCGATGTCCGCTAATGCTAAGGCGGACCTAGGTTCCAAGCGGGGTGCCGCGGGATGTCTCCTCCCCGTCTCAGATGCGGTCCACATCTGTTGGGTTTATAATCGCATTACCCTGATCCGCTCGAAGTTGGCTCTTCTTTTGATGGCGAGCCCTACAGAAGGGTGAACATCAGCAGCGTGTCCCCGTGACTGACAGGCTAAAGATCCCTTGGGCCAACGGTGCCCGATTAACGAGCCCCTGGCGCCGGTTGTTTGTTTCCCCCGTGAGCCTAGCGTTGCTCGGGGGGTTCCTTCTTATTGTCTTATTGACGCTCGTCGAGTGGATCGCCGAACTGCTGTGGTTCAGGGCGCTTGCCTATGAAGAAGTTTTCTGGCGGCTTCTTTTCGCTAGCGTCGCGATGTTCGCGATCGCCTTCATTCCTGTGTTCGCTTATGTGCTGGTCAATCTCCTGGTGCTGGCCAGGCTTGCAGGGGTGCCGCAACCCAACGGGCGCCGGTTCACGCCGCTTCTCATTCTTGGGTCGACCGGTACGGCAATGCCAAGCCTGTTCCGCCCGCTCGACGAAATGCCGGCGGGCCTGCGCAAGCATCTGCGCTATCCACGCGACTTGTTTGAAGTGCAGGTCGACAAATTTCAACACGTATCACATGACCGAACCGCAGGTATTCTATCAACAGGGAGGACGTTTGGGCGCCGCCCACGCGAGAAATTCGGCGGCGAGGCGATTGAGTATGGAGCCGTACTACGTGCTGATGAAGCTGCCCGGCGAAGATCGTCTTGGTTCTTCTGCTCATGATCCCCGTCACGCCGCGCAACCGCGACAACATGATCGCCTGGATCGCGGCCCGGTCGGATTTCCCCGGTTATGGCCAGATGATCGTTTACAAGTTATCAAAGGACAGCCTCATCCTTGGGCCGCTCCAGATCGAAGCGACAATTGATCAGGACACGACAATCGCGCGCCAGCTCACGTTATGGGACCAGCGCGGTTCACGCGTGACCCGTGGCAATCTCCTCGTCATCCCGATCGATGCAGTTCTTTCTCTACGTCGAGCCGGTGTTCCTGCTCGCCGAAGGAACGAACATTCCGCAGCTCAAGCGGGTCATCGTCAGCGACGGCAACCACCTGGCAATGGAGCCAACTCTCGGCGGAGGCCCTCCAAGTCGTATTCGGCGAGCGACCGTCCGCACCCGAAGAGACGACGGTAGCCCCACAAGCGCCCACATCTGGAGCACGAGGCGCGCTGTCGGAGGCCGAGCAAGCGCTCCAGCGAGGCGACTGGACCGCATTTGGGCATGCATTGGAGCAGCTGAAAAGCTTCTTGGAGCGGTGACGCGGCTTGGCTCGTGTGAATGTCTGTTGTTGCACTTAGCGGACCTTCTGCAAGTGAACAGCTGTCCGCTAACCACCCGGAGCAGACCTAAACGCCTTCGCTCGCCAGCGAGGACTACGCTACGGCCGTGCCTGATAGCTCAAGTGCACAAAGCCTGTGTGCCCTCAAGTTAACTCAGTTGGCACCGGCCCCGGTCTCGGCTATGCTGCGATGCACAAAGATCAAAAACCGGGGGGTTTGCAATGCAGGGACGGCCGCGCCGCCGCGTGCTCTACATGCCCGGCTCGAACGAGCGGGCGCTCGAAAAGGCAAGGTCACTTCCCGCCGATGCGCTGATCTTTGATCTGGAAGACGCTGTGGCGCCTGACGCCAAGCCGCTGAACCACCTCAGCTAGCCGAGACTTTACCCGCGGCAATAAGATGTAGGAGGTTCGTTTTGCGCATCCAACTTGGTTCACTTGCACTTTCACTCATCCTTACTGCTTGTGCGCCCGGCGGGGAGACCCTCCCGCAATTGGGTGTCGATATAGACGAAACCTCAGTCTCTGGCTTATCGGCCGGAGCCTATATGGCAGGACAGCTGCAGGTCGCCCATTCTGACCACGTCATCGGAGCTGGCCTTGTGGCCGGTGGACCTTATGGTTGCGCCGAAACTCCGGGTAACGAGCTTCTGCCCACAGCCGTCGCGCAATTTCAATCGGGCGCTTGACGGCTGTATGTCCGACAATCTTAGGTCGCAGGGAATCCCGGATGTCCGCGCGTCTGGCCGACTTAGCGGAAGACCTGGCCGAAGACAAGCCAGCATCGATTCACTTGCAGACTTACGCAAAGATCGTGTTTATTTATTTTCTGGCGGCAAGCGATCACGTCGTAGTTCGCTCAGTGGTCGAGGCCGCGCAACAATTTTATAGCGCAGTGGGCGTGCCCAAGGAGAATCATCACCTTGGTGACGCGGCCCGATGCCGGTCATGCCTTTCTGACTGTAGACACTGGAAACGCCTGTGAGGTGACAGCTAGCCCCTTTCTCGGTGACTGCGACTACGATCAAGCGCAAGCCATCCTCAAATGGGTTTATGGTGGACTTCACGACAAGAGCCAACGGAGTGGAGGGCAAGTACGTCGTTTTTAACCAGTCTCCCTTCGTCTCAGGGATTGGTCATGGGCTTAGCAGTGAAGGTGTCGTCTACATTCCCCAAACTTGTGCCAAGCAAGGAGGCTGCCGGCTGCACATCGCCCTGCATGGTTGCGAACAAAATCGCGAGACGGTCGGCATGAAGTTCATAGAGGGCGTCCGGTTTTGCGCAATGGGCCGACGCGAATCGCCTTGTCATCCTCTTTCCTCAGGTCTCGGCTAACCCGCTTCTCAATCCCAAGGGATGCTGGGATTGGTGGGGCTATACAGGAAAGGATTATCTGACCAAGGATGCGCCACAAATCGCTGCAATTTGGAAAATGGTGGAAAGGCTCGCAGAAAGACCGATTGCAAAGGAACGGACCTAGAGAGGAGGGAAAATAATGGGCAAGTTGAGCCAAGCTATCGCAATTGCAGTTTTCTCATTCAGCGCGTTCGTAGCCCTGTCAGCTGATGCGGCGCCGCTTCTGCCTCTGCCTGCGCAAAATCACTCGGCAGTTGAACAGGTAGGATGCACCAGTGTGGGTCCGCGCTGCCCCTTAGGGCGCACCTGGGTCTGCGCTCCGAACCGATGCGCCTGCGCGCCTTGCGGCGTTTACTATGGCGCTCCCTGGAGGTACCCAATGCGCCCGTGGCGCTGGCGGTATTAGGCTCGAAAGCGCGGCGCCTCAAGTTATAGCACTCGCCAAGCGGGATGTTGGGAGCGCCGGGCTTCGTCGGGAGTGGGTCCATGGGCAACTGTAGGCGGCCCGGCTCGCTGCTGGGGTGCAGGGAAGTGGGGCCGGTCTAACCAGCCCAACGCGATACCCCATACTAGGCTGGCTAAGACGGAGGTTAGCACGCAAAAAGGGCGCTCACCGAAGCGAGCGCCCCTCTCGTTCAGCCACCAGCAACCCAGCTTACATTTTCGCAGAGCACTTCTTGGCGGTGTCGTCCCACACGCCGCCCGCCTTGTCGCAACTGGCCTTGTCGGTCGCCTTGGTCACGTCTCCAGCTCCAGCGAAGGCTGGGCCCGTGACGGCTAGTGTCAAAGCCAAAGCAAATCCAGAAACGAGCATTTTCATGATTTTACCCCTTTGTTACTCCTCGGCGCGCCAATAACTCCCGCTGACTGGCAAATGTTCCGGCAGACTGAAAAGGTTAAACGCTAGGGGCGCAAAAGAACGCCCGCCGTAGCGAGCGTTGCCAGGCGAGCCAACGCCGCACGCATCACGCAAAATTGACGATGGTTTCGCATAGCTCGTCCTCCGAGCTAAGCCAGCAATTTGGACCAAAAAAGGGGACAAACTAGGCCATAGGCCCCCTCAGATCCGACTGAGGAGTTTAGTCGCGCAATACCCAACGCGGGGCGTGTTGACGCTGGTTCTACTGAGGCGCAGGGCAAGACTTGGTTGCCGATGACGGCTGACCAGTCAGGTGCCAAGCGAGGGCGCCACTTGAACGACCTCTAGGATACAGCACTACTTCACAGCGCCGCCACCAATTCGCGGTGCTGAGCTAAATCCGCGTTGGCAAGTGGCGCGCCTGAAAATGCATAAGGAATTCAAGTCATGATGTACCGCCACTCTGGTCGAAGCTTGGCTTCGATCATACCCGCCACGGCCATGGTCGTGACGTTGTGTTTGGCGCTTGCGTTACCCGCGAGGGCCGCCGACGAGTCCCAGCAGGATCAAGCCGCTCAAAGCCAAACCCCCGCCGCTCCACCCTCAAGCGGGCCGACCAAGAGCTTCACCGAGGAAGATGTGAACTCCGCGGTAAAGAAGACGATCGATGAGCGGAGCAAGGACGGCGCCTTCGTGTTCCACGATCCCAAGCTCGACGCCGATCTCAACCTCGTCTTTGAGCAGGTCAAGGGCATCCGCGGCATGGAAGGCTATGGCTGGTTCGCCAACACCATCTTCCACGATAAGGACGAGGCCAAGAAGCAATACGCCATCGATTTCTGGTTCAAGCCGGAAAGCGACAAGCTCACCCTCATGGACATCAGGGTGCAAAAGGGTCCGAAGCAGGAGGGCGACAGCTATGTCATGGTCACGCGTTTGCCGGTCGCCTGGTGGTGGCTGCCGGTGCAGGAGCATCCGGGGAGCATAGAGGTCACGCGCGCGTGGCAGGTGATGAGCATAATTCACAACTACATCGCCACCAACAAGGATGAAAACGGCAACCTACCCATCAAGGACGACAAGACCGGCGGACCATCCCGTTGCAATTCGTCGAGATCCACCAGCCGGTGCGGCACCTAAAAAACGAAGGGAAGTATTTTGTCTGCACCGACTTTCGCAAGCCGGGTAGCAAAGACGAGTATTACGACATCGACTTCTGGGTGAACCAGAAGAGCGGCAAGCTCGAGGTGGACAACGTCAAGATCCACAAAGTGCCCGTGCAGGAGGACGGCATCTGGACGCAACAGCCCCGCTATACCTTCGAGGGCATGGATTTCGAAACAACTCATTGAATGCGTTGAATGGATGGGGGCGATGTGCTGTCTGCAAACCCGCGCGCTGATATCGCACTCTGGGTCACGCCACTGTCATAGCGATCGTACTCAGCGCCGGAAGCATGCGGGGTCGTCCGCCTTGCAGGCGGCCTGCGCACGCGGTGCGTCTAGGTTACATCCTGCTACAGCCAGCGCTACGCCGAGAATAAAGAGGATAATGCGCCTCATGGCCTGACCTCTTTCGTCTCATCTGCTCCAGAGGGGGAAGGCTAACATTAACGACTTGACCCGACTCGGGCGCCGACTTGACGGCCGCACCCTCAGGTCACCTTACAAGCCAAATCCGACGTTTCGCAGGGCAAGATGCGCCTCAGTCCAGCCACTAACTGACGCCAATTATTGTCACAACGGGGACGGGTCATGCTGGCACGGCTACGTTGGCTCGCAACTTGCTATACCATCCTATCGACGGCCTCGCCTGTATGGCTTGGCTTTGTTGCCATGGTGGCGGGGCAAATCGTGAAACCCGCCGAAGCCGAAGACAAAGAGAAGAGTATCACGTCCCCGCGAATAGCAGACGTGGCCGACGGACAACCCCTTACGGTTGTCATCTCCTTGAACGCTCAGAAAATCGATATCTACCGCGGCACCATGCTGATCGCGAGCTCTCAAGTTTCGTCAGGCAAGCCGGGCTACGCAACTCCAGTCGGCGCCTACAGCATCCTTGAGAAGAGAAGATGGCACGAGTCAAATATTTACAGCGGCGCGCCTATGCCTTGGATGCAACGACTCACGTGGTCTGGCATGGCACTGCATGGTGGAGTCCTGCCGGGTTACCCCGCTTCGCATGGCTGTGTTCGCTTGCATCCATCCTTCGCAAGTAAACTGTTCCACATCACGACTGGAGGGGAGAACGTAGTTGTCGCTCGAGACAGGCCTGCGCCAGTACTCATGGGGCATCGGAATATTTTTCAGCCTAGACCGCCACCCCATCCCATGGCCAAAACCATGCCTTCCAAACCTCGCCGCACGGTCGGGGCGACGACCTTGGCGCAGCACGTGCCGCAAATTGGGACTGAAAACCGCGAAGCGACTGCTGCTTTAAGAGCCAACAGGGTCAATGCTGGCATCAAGGCTGCCGCCCTTCAAGCTGCTGAGCCACGCTCTACCGCACCTCTACGCATATTAGTCACGCGCCAAGGCCGGCGAGATCGGATCATCGGTGTCCAGAACGCCTTCGCAACGCTCGGTTACCTAGAGCCTCAGAATTTCGATGGCACAATTGGAAAGCGCACAATAGCAGCCATTAAAGCTTTTCAAAAAGCAAATGGATTGGAGGAGACGGGAACGCTTACAGACGATCTGATGAGGCAGATTCATGCAGCCAGCAAGAGCGAGCCGCCAACGGGCCATATTTTTGTTCGTCAAGCTTTGGACCGAGTTCTCGACGCTCCCGTCACCATCAGGAACTCCGACCTCCCACTTGGCATCCACGTTTACACCGCACTTAACTTCGCTCCAGCGGACCCTTCGGCGCAATGGACGGCGATCACGGTTGAGGGGGAAGACGCGGCAAGCACACTGGATCGAATAGAATTTCCTCCCGAGGTTCGCCAGAGGATCGAGGAATTGCTAACTCCTGGATCGACGATGATCATCGCTGATACGAGCATCAATTCGGCAAGTCTGCCCAAAGGAGGCGACTTCCTCGTGCTGTCCAGGGACAGTGCCAAGGTAGCTAAAGGCATCATAGCTTCACGCAGGCCGCGCCCTAGATTCCGTTACCATTATCCTCCGTGGTTTCCCTTTCAGTCGTTCGGGCGATAGCCGGGCGCTGGGCTATCCGCCAAGGGGTGGGGCTTTTTTCCCCAGCCTAATAGGGCACCAAATGCGCCTGGAGGCGTTATGGCACTAAAGGGGAGCAGGCGGGAAAGGAAGATCAGATGGCCCAACGTTTCCCCCCCGCTGCACCGCCGCCGCGCCTTGATCGTCGAAGATGAAGCCGTGATCGCCCCCGTTTCGGCGAGTGCAACGACGGGGCCGTTCCTATGGGCGCAATAAAAGGGCCCCTGTCCAGTGGGGCCCTTACCCGTGCAGTGCTTAAATTCAGATCGCGGCCTGGGCGACAACTCTGTTACTCGCTACTCCAAACTAGCGCCCGGAGACCGCTTATTAGCGGTAAAGATGGGAACTGGCCCGGCGATTTTCAATCGCCAAGCGTAAAGGGGCGCGAAACTCGCGCGCCGCATATATAGCAACGCGGCTTGGGCGCTTGCGTTCTCGTTAGGAACGTTCATTGTTGCTCTCGGTATTTTCTGGCTAATAGCTTTAGGCAATCGCCTGCCTTAGGTAATCGGCGTCGTCGCTGCGAAAGAGCGTTGAGCGCTTGCGTGTAAAATTTAAGGTCCGCTCTTTGGCGCTGGAGTCCTGGCATGAATGACAGAACTGCCGTCTTCGTACGCAGCTTTCCAGTAGGGAAGCACACGGTGACTATGATACTGACCAGACGGCGCTTCCTCGCAGGCCGCATTACATGCCGCTGGTCGCCGCCTAAGCCGAGTAGGCTCACAAAGGAGGAAAGGCGCGAGTATCGAAACGGCCGCGCTGCCGCTGTTGCCGACGCCTACGCTTCCAAGGGGGGCCGCATCGGCCTCATTGTCGAAATGTAGGGACGTGACGACCCTTGCGCACTCAGCGTTGGTCAGCATCGTTGCCGACCATGTGAGCGCGAACGTCTTCCGCAACCAGCTTGTATTCGTTCTGAAATGGCCCGTCAGTTATTACCCGTAAGGTTCGACAAATCGTATCGGCTGAGAAAAATGGCTCCCCGGGCCGGATTCGAACCAGCGACAGGGTTGAGGAGAACAAGGTGAGGGGATATTGTCTTTGGCAGGAGTGGGCGCTGGGGGTTTTGGCCCCCGACTGGAAGCTCCGCGACAATCCCTGTTAGTGGCTTAGCGTGGCGTACGTTGCGTACCTGGCGCCGGTGAGTTGCCGGGCGCTGCATCTCAGTTTTTGCGATGGAGGGTACCTGCATGTTCACGACGAAGCCCGAGTCGGGCGAGAAAATCACCAAATTGGGTGTGGGCGCTGGCGATGCGAAGACGGAGTCCAAATTGGGTGGGGGCGCTGGCGATGCGAAGACGCCTTTTACCGAGCGGCCCGCAACCTATGCTTCCAAGAGCCTCGGCCCAAGTGCGAGCAAGATGGTCCCGTCAATTATCGGCGAGGACCTGACGATCAGAGGCAACATCACCTCTAAAGGCGAGCTCCAAGTCGACGGCGAGATTGAGGGCGACATCCATTGCGGCTCGCTTCTGCTCGGCGACACGTCGAAGGTGACAGGTGGTGTTGCGGCCGAGGATGTGGTTGTGCGCGGCCACATTGTCGGATCGGTCCGGGGCTTGCGCATTACGCTCCAGGGGCAATCCGTTGTGGAAGGCGACATCTTCTACCAGAGTCTTGCCATCGAGCAGGGTGCCAATTTCGAAGGAACGTCGCGCCGCTCCGAGAATCCACTCGCGGAGATCAAGGCTCCGGGAGCAAATAGCTCAGCGAACTTGGGGTCCCATTCCGCGAGTTCACCGAGCGTGGCGTCTCCTGCCGCGGCGGAATAGCGAAGGGCTATCGAAGGGTTTCTGCGTCATACTGCTCCGATGCCTACCGGCAGCGCGCGTGGCAAGCGCACGGCCATTTGCAAGGTTTTTTAGTGGCGGAGAAAGACGTCGGACGCCTTAAATCTGATTTGTCTAAATACATCAATGAATGATGGTCGAGTTCTATGATTCTCATGTTGCGCTGTGCCGGGCAGTAGCTAATGGTGTGCTCTGGTTCGGCATTTTTGCTTCGAGAATCCTGCCTTGTTATGCCCCATGCCATGCTGTACCGCGTAGTTCGTTTGCAAATCCGTTTGCAAACTCTCGTCACCAGCCCATGTCCGCTTACCCTGCCATAAGCGGACTGCTACGAGGCCGGTCGCACGTGTCTTTCTGACCCATCTCAGAGACCCATAGTTGGCCGCCCAATATGAAGCCAGCCGCGTGATTAGAAGAAGCAGGCTGGACAAGCAATTAGCCTCTATTGTCCAGCACCTCTTCCAGTCGCCACGAGTCGAGGAGCGGCGAGGCTACCGCCTAGCTCATTGCTCTGCGTAGGGCGCGGTTGTCGCATCCTTCTTGATTGCGTAAACCTTGATTGGGCCGTCCTTCGGGCCCTCCATGCCGGGCACCCCGCTCGGCATGCCCGGGATGCTTAGACCCACGAGGTCTTTGGGCCGCTCGGACAGGACCCGCTTGATGATCTCGCTGGTGATGTGACCTTCAAACACATAACCGTTGAGCTTGATCAAGTGGCAGCCCTGGAAGCCAGGAGGCACTCCAGCACTGATGCTCATCTCAGCAAGGTTGTTCACTGGCTCAATCTTTAGGTCGAAGCCGTTCTTGCGCAGGTACTCAGCGTGTGCCTCGCAGCAGTCGCACTGTTGCGCCTTATACAGGGTGCCGTGCAAGGTTTCGGCGACAGCGGTGGTGGGCAAACCCACAAGCGCCGCTCCGACAAGAAATATCCTGAGACTGTTCATACTGCCATCCTTTATCAGCTCACCATGTGGGTAACGTCGCATGAGTTAAGCGGACTGGGTATGCGACCGCCATCGCCAAACGGCCACGCCGGCCCAAGTCGCCTCGAAAGCCCTGCAAGAAACCGTAGATCGAGCCGAGGGCACATGCGCCGGCGAAGGCAAGAATGAACCACGGACTGCGATCCTCTAGTGCGTAGAAGACAAGCATCAAAGTGACAGCCAACAGGCCGAACATCGAAAGAGAGTCCATTGCCTCAAGCCCCAAAGCCGCGAGCGATTTCCCGCGCCATTACGCTGTTTGAGCGGATGCGTTCGGGCGCAGTTCTTTGAGCGACTGGTTCACCACCAACCATGCACCTTGGAGAGCGAGGCTCGCCATGATTGCAGCAACTATCACGTCGGGCCACCCGGTCCCGGTGCCGAACACACCAGCCGCAGCAAGCAATACCGCAATATTGCCGAGCACGTCGTTGCGGGTGCAAACCCATGCCGACCGCATGTTGGCATCGCCGCCTCGGTAGGCCCACAACAGACCGAACGAAGCCGCGTTGGCGAGTAATGCCGCAAAGCCGACCACGCCCATCGTAAATGCATGGGGCAGCGTGCCGTGCCATGCGTGCCAGCCAGTCAGCCCGAGCACCCACAAGCCGAACACACCCATCGTTGCCCCCTTGAGGAAAGCCGCCATGGCCCGATAGCGAAGCGCCATACCGACCACAAAGAGACTGATGGCGTAGTTCCCTGCATCGCCAAGGAAGTCGACTGCATCAGCTTGGAGCGAGGCCGAACCAGCGGCTAAGCCGGCGGCGACCTCCACCGCGAACATGACCGCGTTGATGGCCAGCACGACCCAAAGTACGCGTCTATAACCTTCGTCGCCTCGGTGAGGGTCAACGGCGTGGTCGCAACAAGATGCACTCATGCTCGTAAATTAGGGGGCTAGAGGGTAGATTGAAAGGGTGTCCGCCCAAGCGAGCAACTCCCACAGCAGCGTGGATGCCTGCGCGGTGGCGTAACGGCGCAGCATCGAATTCCCACTCTCGATGCTGAAGGTTAACGGGTGGCCGAAGTAGGGTCCAAGCGCGTCCACGCGTCGAATGTCTGCTAATGACACAAAGCGGACGTTTGTTTGGCGCGAGGCGACATCTTGGTGATATTGGAACCATCACTACCTACCAGTCGAGTCAGCGGTGATTGCAGGAGGGCCACTAATGCCGCCATCACATGTGCTGATCTACGGTTTCATTGCCGGGTTTCTTGCTGTTCTGATATTCCATCAGGGCCTCTGGTATCTCCTCAACCAGATGGGTGTCATTCCGCCCGACCGGTCGGCCTGGTCGATCGATCCCGTCCCGCCGCTCGGTGTGCCGTCGGTGCTATCCAAGGCATTCTGGGGCGGAGTGTGGGGTCTGGCGCTGATCCCCGTTTTGGCGCGTCTGAGCGGTGCGGCCTATTGGGCGGGCTGGACGCTCGTCGGCGCAGTGGCGCTCACGCTCGTCGCCTTCTTCGTGGTGCCGCCGATCAAGGGAGATGCGATGCCTGCGCCTATGTTGCCGCGTTTCGTGGTCGGTCTTCTTGTCAACGGCGCCTGGGGCTTCGGCACCGCGCTCTTCTTAAGGGTGCTCGGAGCAGCGCGCGGGTAGCTTCTGGCACTAAGCAGATATTGATTCAAACGATGAGCATGTCTGCTTCTGGAGGTAAAGGGGACATCCCTGATCCGCCTTTCTAATGTCCGTTAATGACCCAAAGCGGACATCACTAGAGTCCCAATTCCTGGAAATGCTGCCATAGTCGGGACCGCTTCGATGCATACCAAAGCCTGGCCTCAAACTCTTTTTCAGAGCGGTTTAGGGCTGTGCACGACGCGCATAGCTTGAGTGGCGTACGGCGGGAATGAGGGTAAGAGTCCGATCCTAATGCCTCGCCCTCTCCCGGGACGCATCGTAATGCTGACGGCTCCCCGTTGTGCGTTCACTTCAATTTGCAATCTAACCACATGAGGGCCGAGCATAGCCTGCAATTTTGCGAGTCCAGGCTAGGATGGCGGGCCATAACCTGCAGTGCGCGTTGCGTCCAACCAGCACGCCGACATGCCGCAGTGCAACCCCGATGTCGCCGTCGTAATGCAGTAGCGTCCAGTTCCGGTCGGGCAATGCGTCAAGAAAAGGCATGACCGAGCTCGGTGGGACGACGTCGCTCTCGGGATCGACAACTGCCAGCACAGGCGTTGTCACGTTGACCGGCTCAGCAGTCTGCCCCTCGATGCGAAGTGTCCCGCGCATAAACCGATCCTCGCGGTAAAGATCCACCACATCGGCGAAGAGCGCCGAAGGCATTGCATGCTCGTCGAGAGTCCAGCGCTCGACCAGCAAATGGGTGCGCAGAGATGCGGGATCGCCCGCGCTCAGGAGCCGATCGCGCCAGCGCCACCAGAGGAAGCTCTCCGGCGAAGCGACCAGGCTCAGCGCATTGAGCACGGTGCCCGGATAAGCTGAGACTTTGCGAAGCGCCTCTGAAGTCGGGACGATTCGGATGAGCTTAGTTATAGCTCCGGAGTCTCCTGAAAAACTCAGCGGCGCTTCAAGCAAAATGAGGGCACGCACGCGCTCAGGATGTAGCGAAGCGAAAATCGTCGCGAAAGTGCCGCCGAGAGAATGGCCGATCACAACAGCGGGCTCGCCTATAGCCTTAGCGCATTCAAGGATAAGCTCGTTTGCATAGACCGCTAGGCCGTCATCAGGACCGTCCGGCGGCATTTCCCCCCACTCCATAATATAGACGCGCAATCGTGCGTTGAGGCAGGCCAGCACCGAACTGGCTTCGGGAGTCAGGTCCCAGATGTAGGGTTTTTTGATCGGCGCCGGGATTATCAGCAGGGATGGACCATTTCCCTCCTTCCCATAATCGCGGAGCTTCACACCCGACTGCTCCAGCACGAGTTGCGACGGCGTTTCAGTTCTCGCGAGCCACAGGTCGAGCACGCGACCGTGCCAACGCCGCATCTCATCGGCTGCGACGAAGCTCATGAATTCGCTCGCTAGCGGAGCTGACAGCAAAGCTACGCTGCCTCGCGGACCAAACAATAAGTCAACGTGAGCTTGCCATGATGCGCGAACTCTACGGTGCCAGCACGCGGTCGATCTTTTGCTTCGCTTCGGCCACAGCGCTTTCCTTATATGGTGCCAAAGTCCGCAGTGTAGATCGTGAAATGAGCGGTAAATCAGCTCGCGTGGCATTGATGCTGGCGCACCAATTCGCCCATTGGCGCGTGGGGACGATCTCATATCCCCGATAGCAGTATGTGTATGTTGTTGTCATCGAAGGGCTCTCAAAGAGCCCCCGTCATTCTCCTTAAACGCTATAACAACAATTCGGTTCGGCAGCGGGTGAAATCTTGAAGGAGTAGGTGCTAGCGGAGAGCACAGACGGCCGCAACCAGACCGTTGGATGTCGAACCGGCGCGTGAAGGCGCAAACCTGCACGCCGACCTATTGGCCCGGTGGTCATAGGACACACCGATAGAAGGAACTGGCCTAGAATAACAAATTTTTTGCCCCGTTCCGCGGCTATAGAGGAAATAAGCCGACGGCCCCTGGGCCGCCCTAGGAACATCACTATCGAGCGTTAGACTCCTCTCAGCCAGCGCGTTGGGTCGACATCTCCCCGCCGCTGGTTAGGCCCGGCGTCCCTCCCTGCATCAATTGCAAAGAAATGGCGCCGGGCCGCCACGTCATTTTGTGGGCGTCGTTATGGTCCGGCTCTTTGAAAAGAGCGGTCGTTTCTTGATCATACAACGGATCAGGATCTGTGGCACGGGTCCTCGAGAAACTTAGAACCCGGTGAGCACTGAATTAGGGAACGACGCTTCCCGCCAATGGTTATTTCTGCAGCGAAAAGCTTTGGGCCGACGATTCCCGATGACGAAAATCAAGAAGCGTTCGGCCGCGCCAAAAAAGCGACCAACCAGAAGCAGGACGCCGACCTATTCTCCGGTCTTTCGCCGCCAATGGAAAAACTCGCGATTATTATTAGAGGTAATGCATGATTTTCGAGACATCACCTCCAGCCGTTGGACCCCGGACAGCAGGCATTTGGGAACCTCGCTCGGATCGGGGTCGGCGAGCGTCCTTGTCGGCCAAGCAAAAGATCCTGATTGTCGACGACGAGCTTTGGGCGGCGCTTGACATGGAGTGGGTGGTCCTGACGTTGGGCCATGAGGTAATTGGCCCTGCGGCCACGGCACAAAAGGCAATCGAGCTCGCCGGGAGGGAACGGCCTAATCTCGTGCTAATGGACATTCGACTGGCAAACAATAGCGACGGCGTTGCCGCCGCCATCGAGATAAGACAGCGCTTCGACATTCCAAGCCTGTTCGTCAGCGCCCATGGCGATCCGATAATGCGCAGTCGTGCAGAAGCGGCCCACCCCTTGGGCTTCATCGAGAAGCCATTCAGCCCCGAGTCACTGGCACTCGCCATTGAAGCGGCGCTCAATCCGGACGTATCTTGACCTTCGTAAACGGTCTGCGACTCCCCGCTTGGCGCCCGTGATCTACGCCCGGGAGATCAGGGACGATGGGTCTGTCGCTGGCTGCACCGTGCTCGTGGTCGACGTTACTGAGCGCAAACATATGGACTCCTCCCGAAGGCAAAGCCAGGCGATCATGTCAGCGGTGCTAGCGGCCGCCTTTGACGCGATCATCACCATCGACCACCGCGGTGTCGTCGTGGAATGGAACTCCGCGGCAGAACGGCTCTTTGGCTACGCCCGCTCAGAAGCGGTCGGCCGGGAGATAGCCGACCTCATTATCCCGCCCCAACTTAGAGAGGCGCATCGGGCGGGCATGATGAACTACCTGACGAACAGCGAAGGGCCGATCCTCAGACGGCTAGTCGAGCTGCCCGCGCTTCGTGCGGACGGGACGGAGTTCCCAGTTGATCTCTATATCACACCGATAGCTATCAAGGGCCGTCCACTGTTCACCGGCTTTGCGCGTGATGCCACAGAGCGCAAGGCGGCGGAGACCGCACTGAAGAAAAACGAGGCGAGGCTCCGGCTCGCTCTTGATGCCAGCGGCGCGGGGGTATGGACGTGGGACCGGGCCACAGGGCTCATCACGGCGGATGAAGCATACCGTGCGATGTACGGCTTCGCACCGGATGAGCCCGTCGATTACGTCACCTGGGAGGCACGTCTCCACCCAGATGATCGCGAGCCGCTGAAGCAGCAGGTCGAGGAATGCCTTCATGCCGGAAGCCAATGGTTGGAGGAGTTCCGCATCCTTCACCCGCAGCTGGGCAAGCGATGGCTTGCAGGGCTCGGTCGGGTTTTGCGCGATGCGGAAGGGCGCGTCGGTGGGATGACTGGGATCAACATAGACGTAACGGCACGTAAGATCGCCGAGGAGGCCGTCAGCGCAAGCCAGGCTCAGGCGCAAGAAACCCAACGCCTCCTGATCGATGAGCTCAATCACCGCGTGAAGAATACGCTTGTCACAGTGCAGGCAATGGCCGAGCAGACCTTGCGAAAGTCAAAAGATCCGGCCCACTTCGTCGAAAGCTTCCGCGGGCGCCTACAGGCGCTATCGCGCGCCCACGATTTGCTGATGCAAAGGACCTGGACCGGTGTCGATCTCGAGTTGCTGATCCGCGAGCAGCTGCTCGTCGGCGCGGATCAAGACACGCCCATCACCTGCTCGGGGCCGGACACGCAACTCAAGCCACGGGAAGCGGTTCACCTCGGGCTCGTATTGCACGAGCTCGGCACCAACGCGCGCAAATACGGCGCGCTCAAGGTGCCCGAGGGCAGGCTCAGGGTGACCTGGCATCTTACAGGCCATGGCGCTCGCCACTATCTCCAAATCAACTGGGTGGAGAGCGGAGGCCCGACAGTCAGGCCGCCGGCTGGACAGGGCTTTGGGACGTTTCTCATTGAACGCGGCCTCAAACATTCGCTTGGTGGCGAGGCGCGCATTACCTTCGCCCCGACGGGCGTCACTTGCGACATGCGCTTACCGCTCCCTCAACCTGGTGATAACGCCGGGCCGCGGTCAGGCGCCACGACCTGATCGATGGACTGTCCACCTCGCCGAGGAGGAGTTTCTCGCCGAGCCTCGTGATGATCCACGGAGTGGCTTGAATGTCGGCTTCTGGCACTTGGCGGACGTCTATGTCGGCGCCGACCAATGTCCGCTTTTAGGGGTGAAGCGGACTTCGCTGATGTGCCCGCCGATGTCGCTAATGACCCAAAGCGGACACGTTCAGGTCTTGCAAGCTGAAATCTAGTTCCCATATGGGGCGGTCTTGCTCGCCCATTGGCCGAGCATTGGCATCGGTAGCTCCCGTTCTCGGTAGAGCTCCTGTTTGCCCGGGCCGCTCCCCTCGAGGTCGAGCGGCCCTTTTCCTTCGAGGCCGGCTTTCTCAAGAAGCCCACGCCCGGGGAAGAAAATGTCCTGTAAACCTAGCTCTGCAGCAATCGGGGACAGTCGATACAGGATTTCTGCCGTGGTGTGGGGCTGAGCGAGCGCTATTTCGAATGATCCTGCCATGTTGCTGTACCTCGCCGGAGAAACGCCACTAAGGTGAGTACGCTGAGGGGCACGTTTTAAGATAAAGGCAAGAAGGCCTGCCTAATCTGAAGTGAATGCGACCGTTCGCATTGACTGAGTCCGATAGGAGAATTGATCGGATGCGGTTGAGATCGCTCCTTCTTGCTATCGTCGCCATCGCCGGCCTCATTATGATCGGCGGTGCCTTCTCGGGCTGGCCCCGATCATTTGCAGCGGAGCTACCGTGGCTCGATCCGGATTGGCTGCAGGCCCATGTAGGCGAAGGCGAGGGACAGATCGCCCCAGTGGTCTTGCAGAGGGCGCGCGCGCTTTATCTGAAGAAGGTGTGCGCGTTAGTCGCCGGCGAGGTGAGCGCAAAGATCAAGGCGGATGCAGGGGGAACGACTGCGAAGGACCTGAAGGACGCTAGCAGCGTTTGTGATCAGAAGGCCGCTCTATAGAACGCCATTCCAAAGATTTAGATGAACGAACGCGAACACTCAGGCATTAGGGACTTGGTTTCCGTCGTCGCGGTGTGTGGCTTTGTTTTGCTCGTCGCCTTGACCGCCTTCCTCTTTTTGGGCCCGGCCCAAAATTGGTTTGGATCGCTGAAAGATTGGCTGCCTGTGGCGCCATCCACTGAGCAAGGCGGGAAAGCGCCTCAGGGACCAACCGCTGCTTGGACCGACATGGAAATCAAGGCGGCGCTCATGCAGTGCATCAAGGCGCTGGCGCCTATAACGGCTGACGTGGTTCCGGTAGACCCTGTTAGAGATGGCAATTGTGGTGCGCCTGCACCGGTCCTCGTGAAGAGTGTCGGGAACACGGAGAGTATCTCCTTCGATCCGCCTTTGGTTCTCGACTGCGCGATGGTAGTCGGGCTTGATCGGTGGCTCAAGGATAGCGTACAGCCCGCGGCCAAAGAGGCGTTCTCGTCGCCGGTTTCCAAGTTCATCGGTTCGTCGTACGCATGCCGCAACGTTTATAACCGGCCGGATGGCCACCTCAGCCAACATGCTTTTGCCAATGCGATCGATCTGCCGACGTTTGTTCTTGCCGACGGCAGAAAGATTGCCGTTACACACGGCTGGGGTCCTACTCAACGCGACCTAGTTGCAGCCGAAAAGGCGAAAAAAGCAGCCGCCGGCGATACGGCCTCGCTTTCCAAGAAGAAAACCGACACGAAAGGCGCAGAAACCGAGGTGGTGAAGGTCTCGGCTGCCGCCGCCTCAAATACAGCGTCCAGTGTGAGTTCGGCGTCCGCCGCCGAAGCCAAGTTCCTGCGTCTCGCGCATGAGGGCGGTTGCAAAATATTTTCCACGGTGCTTGGCCCAGAGGCTAACGACGCGCACCGAACTCATTTGCATCTGGACCTTCAAGAGCGAAAGACGCCGGTTTGCAAATAGGTCATACACGACTTGTGCTTCGGGGATGGCAAATGTCCGCTATTGGCACATAGCGGACGTTTAGACGGGCACATGTCGAGGTCCGGTTCCGGGCTAAAAGCGGACATCCAAACCCACGCGTCGAATGTCTGCTAATGACCCAAAGCGGACATCATGACTCGAATTTCGGCCACTAGCGGCTGGTATCTCTCCTCGCTTCGGTTGCGATAACTTGCTTTAGCAATTGGGGAGTTACAGAGATTTCACCGGTGAATGGGCGGCTATATGCAGCGATTAGCAGCACCGACAGCGCAGCGCCGGTTGCAAAGAGTGTCACCGTTATCGCGCATGCACGCCGGTTGTCGGCGTGCACCATGGCAATGGCGACTAAGGTGCAGAATGCCTGAAACAAGATCGCCAGCCATTTAACCCCGCCTACCGAAGACTCGCTGATAACAATGCGCTGGCGTCTCGCATCCAGCGCCGCACGGAGTGCTCTTATCATTTCAGGCTGGGCGGCTCGCTGGCCACCATCGGCAGGCGTTAACGCGAAGGCGTTATGCAGTGCCTCCAGCAAATGCGTGGGCAAAGGCGAAAGGGTCGCTTGCTGGTGCGCCATCTCGGGCCATTCCTGATGAATCGCTACCTCTATGTGGCGGTTGATCAGCGCATCAATGCGCGCCTTCTGTTCCTCGGGAAAATTGCGGGCGAGCAAAACGACAGCGCGCAGCGCACTGGCCTCGGTGGCAACGGCGGTCTTCGCTCTATCGAAAGTATTCCAGACCTCGACCGCGATGAACCCAACCAACAGCGCGAAAAGAACGCCGAGCACCGGTAACACACCAGGCGACACCGCCTTGAAGGCTCGTGCCCACTCGGTTTCCGCGAGCTTGGTTACAACCAAGTACACTCCGCCGGCGATTAGAAAAGTGGCGACAAAGACAATCAAGGCCATCCAAAACACAGGCAGATTGAGAAACCAGTCGGCCATTGAATTTTCCTACTATGGCGCTGTTGCGCTATAGTGACCCGAGGCTGCTAGCCGGGCGTGGCGTACGACGGTCGCTGAAGATCGCATGCGTCAGTCTAGGCTCCTTAAAATCCAATACGCTGCCATTACTGCCCGCGTCTCATCTCGATTTTTGCACGTCAAAGAGAAGCAGATACCCACAGACTCCCAGCACTGTTCCGAGCGCAACTCGAACGAGAACAATCACGACGCCGGAAAGATGCGAGCTATCGAAAAGCGATTTGATCGGTGGGGGTAGCAATAAAATCGCCGTGATTCCCAGGGCAACGCAGGTCAATAATTTCCAGTCTATTACTGCGTTCATGTCTCGACTTTGTACCAGCCCGGTGACGAGCCCAGCGTCACTGTTTCAGGATCTCCGGCGATGGGACTTTGTGCTGAGGGTGAGTTCGGACAAACGCTTACGAGGCACAAGAAAAGCAAAAGCCGCTTCATGGCCAGGTCTCCTGCCTAGCCCCGTATCCCTCACCGCAGGTTAAGCGTCTTTTTTTCCAACCTGACGGTACCTGAATATTAACCGACACTGTCGGTATAAATCGCACTCGTATAAATCGCGCCCCTAAAAAATTATGGTTAATGGGCGTTGCAATAGACTGACCGGAAATTTGAAGTGACGTGACGGCTTCGGCAGGCCGAGCGAAGACGGAAGCTCTCCTCGACACCACTATGTGGGTCCTAGTGAGCCCGAGAAACGCAACTGAGCTTCTCCACTTATGAGTTCCGCACCATCCATCAGCGCGTCCCAGACAGGAGCAGCTGGTTCTTTACTGGAGTTTCTCGTTCCTAGCGCATTTGTGCTTGCGCTCACGGCGCAGGGGGCGAACGCAACTTCGCTTAACGCCACAGTTGTGGCGTCCACTGAAAGCGGCGCTGAATCAAGCATCGTGGAAAGAACCCATGGCTGCCACTATTCTTGCGAGTGTGGCCCGCTGAAAGATTTCGGGTGCGAACAGGTGTACCACCGCCACTTACACATGCTCTGCCTTCCGGTCCGTTGCCGGGGCAAAGAGTGTGACCGGCGACCGCCTGAAGGCATGTGCCGCCACATAGACCCGCCATAACAGGGCAGGCATGAAAATCAGCCGCCAAGGCATCATCGAGATAGCCGCCCACGAAGGAATTGTGGACATGCCCTATCGTGACGCCAAAGGCATATGGACGATAGGTATAGGGCACACAGCCGGCGCCGGTCCGCCAGATCCGTCTCGAATGCCGCGCGTGCGCCGTGTTCCGCTGAGTGAGATCTTCAGCATTTTTGCCGCTGATTTGGCGGCTTTTGAGAAGCGCGTTAACAAGGCCGTCAAAGTGCCCGTGGCGCAGCACGAGTTCGATGCGCTGGCGTCGTTTGATTTCAATACGGGCGGAATCGATCGGGCTACGCTCGTGCGGCACCTGAATGATGGCGATAGGGCAAAGGCTGCTACCGCGTTCATGAACTGGAGTAAGCCGGCTGAAATTATCGACCGCAGATCGAAGGAGATGGAGTTGTTCAGATCCGGGCGTTACAGCTCCGGCGGCAAGGTGACCGTCTATCCGGCTGACGAGAATGGCCGAGTGCTTTGGCGGCGCGGCAAGACCGTGGATGCCGCAAAGATCCTCGACCCGAGCGTCTTTGAAGGCGCCCCGGAGGCCCCCTTATTTTCCGCGCCGGTCGTATTGCGGATTGGGTCTACGGGAGATGCAGTCGCTCTGGTCCAGAAAAAATTGGGCGTGGAGGCAGATGGTTGGTTCGGTCCCGTCACGGAGGCCGCCGTCAAGGACTACCAGCGATCGAAAGGCCTGGTCCCGGACGGAATTGTCGGGCCGGTCACCCTGAAGGCGATGCGACTAACTCAAGTCTCCTGAGGAGCATTCGATCACCTTATGGTCTGGGCCAAGGTAGCTCTGAACGCATGCGCTGTTTAGCGAGGGCAGGGAAAAGCGTCCCAAAGCGCAAATAAGACAAACTCCGCAGTATTTTGGGTGTTCAATTTTTCGGGGTGCTTCTGGCCGTAAGCCACGACAACCTGCCTCCAAAACGGCCTTAGGTGGTCTGCCTAGAGTGTAGTCGGCGCGGCCACTCTCGCCGAGGAAGACCTCAACTCGCATGTGGGGACGCTCCCACCCCAAGCACTCTGTGAGCAGACGATCTACAAATTGGAATGGATTTCAGCCTCGTGCCAGTGCGCACTGTCCGGGGGAAACGCAGCAATTATTTCGGTTAGATGAGCGAGGCCATCGACGAGTTGTAAGGAGCCTGCATAGGCTGTGGGTATAGCGCAAGGCACCCGCGCATCACCAGAAGAACAAACTAAGACGTCGAGGTTTGCAATTGGTTTGCAAGCTCCGTCAGGCGATGCTCCAAACCAATGCGGCAGGCAAAAAAACCGAGCAAATCTGGCGGAGAGGGTGGGATTCGAACCCACGGTACGGTTACCCGTACAACGGTTTTCGAGACCGTCCCGTTCGACCACTCCGGCACCTCTCCGTCAGCGTTCATGTAGCTTGCCGGACGCCGCGCGGCAACCTTTTGGGCTTCACGCGCCGCGCCGTTTTTGTCCCGCTCGCACAACGCTCTAGGACGGCGGCGCCCCCGCGCATTGTCGTCCGCCGGGAACCCTGCCGCGCCGCTCGCGTTATCCCGCGCCAACAGTCACGGGCGAAGTTTCATGGGCAAGGCTGGTTTCACCGCGCCCCGAAAAGTCGTGCGTCTTGCCGCCATCGCCGCGTTCATCACGCTGCCGGCGCTCCCCGGCCATGCGGTCGAAGAGAGCAAATCCGAAACGATCGGCCCTTGGGAGATCGAGGCGGTCTTCAATGGCGACAAATTCGACCGCTGCGCGATCCATCGTCCGGTGCGAGACGGCATCGTGGTGCGGTTCGTTCGCACCGCCGACGGTCTCAGCCTTGAGCTCGAATTGCCGAGCTGGAAGCTCGAACGCGGCAAGAACTATCCCGTGAAGATGGCGATGGGGCCGCTCAGCTTCGACGCCGAGGTCGCGGCCGAGCCCAACTCCGTGTCGATGGCGATCAAGGACGAGAAATTCGAGAGCGCGCTTCGCCGGGCGAGCATCTTGAACGTCGTCGCCGCCGGAGCGACGATCCGCGTGCCCCTCGACAAGAGCACCGTCGCCTTCGAGCGGCTCGGGCAATGCGTCGAGAAGAACAATCGATCGGTCGAAACGAACCCGTTCGTGGCGCCGCCGCGGCAGCCTTGAGAGGGTCCCCCGACTGCGCGAAGAAGGGCTAGGCATCGCCCGGAAACGGGCCGATTGACTTATAAATATTGGCTTCTATATTGCGCGGCTCGTGGGGCCTCCGGGCCGCCCGCGCGCCAATAGGCGCGGGTCCTTCAAGCCAAGAACTCGAACGGAAACGGTCATGTTCGCGGTCATTCGCACAGGCGGCAAGCAATATCGCGTGGCGCCAAACGACATTATTAAAGTCGAGAAGATCGCGGGCGAGCCCGGCGATATCGTCGAGCTTGCCGAGGTCATCCTGCTCGGCGGCGAGGGCGATCCCAAAACGGGGAGCCCGACCATCGCCGGCGCCATGGTCGCCGCTGAGGTCATCTCGCAGGGCCGGAGCGAGAAGGTCGTCGTCTTCAAGAAGAAGCGGCGCGCGAATTACCGCCGCAAGAAGGGTCATCGCCAGCTCCTGACGGCGCTCCGCATCACCGAGATCCTGACCGACGGCAAGAAGCCGTCGAAGGCCGCGCCGAAACGGGAACGGAAGGCCTCGCCGAAGCCGGAGGCGAAGAAGGCCGAGAAGCAGCCGGAAGCGAAGCCGGCGAAGAAGGCCGAAGCCAAGCCGGCGGCGAAGAAGCCGGCGGCCAAAGCGAAGGCCCCGGCGAAGAAGCCCGCCGCCAAGCCGAAGAAATAAGGAAAGTCCGAGATGGCACACAAGAAAGCAGGCGGCTCCTCGCGCAACGGCCGCGACTCCATCGGTCGGCGCCTCGGCGTCAAGAAGACGGGCGGCCAGCGCGTTCTTGCCGGCAACATCATCGTCCGCCAGCGCGGCACCAAATGGCACCCGGGCGACGGCGTCGGCATCGGCAAGGACCACACGCTGTTCGCGCTTCGCGAAGGCGAGGTCGAGTACGCGACCAAGCAGAAGGGTCGCGTCTACGTCTCGGTGAAGCCGAACTAGATTTCGCTCACGATTTTTTCATCACGCACGCGAGTCTCGCGCGTGTAGATTTGCCTGTGGCCATCAGAACACCAAGGCTTCTCCTGCGCGCGCTAACGCTCGCTGATGCGTCGCGGCTTGCTCTGCTCGCCGGCGACTACGACGTCGCGAGCATGACCGGCACGATCCCGCATCCCTATAGCGAGGAGATGGCGGGGGAGTGGATCGCAAGCGTGCTTGCCGGAGAGGAAGGCGTGGTGTTCGGCATCATCCGGTCCGGCGATCTGATCGGCTGCACCGGCTATCGCGCTTTCGGCCCCGACCATGCCGAGCTCGGCTACTGGATCGGCAAGCCGTACTGGGGCATGGGCTATGCCACCGAGGCCGTGGGCGCGCTCATCCTGCATGCCTTCGAGACCGACGGATTCGCCTATCTCATCGCGGGCCATTTCCGGGACAATCCGGCTTCGAAGCGGATCATCGCCAAGTTCGGCTTCACCCCGCAAGCGTGCATTGAGCGCGACAGCGCGGCGCGCGGGGCCAAGACCCAATGCCAAACCTACCGGCTCGACCGCGCCGTGGCACTCGCAGGTTCCGACCGGACCTAAGCCGCCTGAAAGCCCTAGCTCCGAAGGAGCGAAGGCGCGGCGAGGCGGGTGAGGGGGTCCGGTTCGACGCGGGCTTCGCCCGCTGCCCCCTCACCGCGCTCGCGCTCTCCCCCGAGGGGAGAGCGGGAAAGATGGCACTCCAGGAGGAAGCCGGGCGGAATGGCCGAAACTCTCCGCTAGTGTATTGGAAAGGAGCCGGTGCTAAGCCGTTTCCCATGCAATTTCTCGACCAGGCCAAGGTCTATGTCCGCTCCGGCGACGGAGGTAACGGGTGCGTCAGCTTCCGGCGGGAGAAGTTCGTCGAGTTCGGCGGCCCTGACGGCGGGGACGGTGGCAAAGGCGGCGACGTTATCGTCGAATGCGTGGCGAACCTCAACACGCTCCTCGACTACCGCTACAAGCAGCATTTCAAGGCGAAGAAGGGCGGCAACGGCATGGGCCAGAACCGCACCGGCGCCAAGGGCGCGGACGTCGTGCTTGCGCTTCCCCCCGGCACCGAGATCCTCGATGCGGACGGCGAGAGCCTGATCGCCGATCTCACTCAGCCCGGCGACCGCGTCGTGCTGCTGCGCGGCGGGAACGGCGGCTTCGGCAACGCCAAATTCAAATCCTCGACCAACCAGGCGCCGCGCCACGCCAATCCCGGCCAGAAGGGCGAGGAGATGCATATCTGGTTCCGGCTCAAGCTCGTCGCCGATGCCGGCATCGTCGGGCTTCCCAATGCGGGCAAGTCAACCTTCCTCGCCGCGGTCAGCGCCGCGAAGCCGAAGATCGCCGACTATCCCTTCACCACGCTTCACCCCAATCTTGGCGTGGTAGAATCGACAACACCGATTTCGTGCTCGCCGACATTCCCGGCCTGATCGAGGGCGCGCATGAAGGCGCGGGCATCGGCGACCGCTTCCTTGGCCATGTCGAGCGCACCGCCGTACTCCTGCATCTCGTCGATGCCACGCTCGACGACGTGGCCGAGGCCTACGCGATCGTGCGCGGCGAGATCGAGGCCTATGGCGCTGGGCTGGAAGACAAGCCCGAGATCGTGGCGCTGTCGAAGGCCGATGCCGTGCCCAAGGACGAGCTGAAGAAAAAGGCGCGCGCGCTGAAGAAGGCGGCGGGCGCCGCGCCTCTTATCGTCTCGGCTGCGAGCGGCGAGGGGGTGCGCGAGGTGTTGCGCGCGCTCGCCGCCGAGGTCGTGGCCATCAGGGACAAAGGCGCCAAGAAGAAGCGCGGCGAGGCGCGGACGTCGCGAGGGTGGCGGCCATGAGAAGCGAATGGGCGAACGCCAAGCGCATCGTGGTCAAGATCGGCTCGTCGCTTCTCGTCAATGGGGCGACCGGCACGCTCAAAGGGGATTGGCTCGGCGCGCTCGCCGACGATATCGCCGCGCTTCGCGCCGCGGGCAAGGACGTCATCGTCGTGTCCTCGGGCGCGATCGCGCTCGGCCGCAACGTGCTGAAACTGCCCAAGGGCGCGCTCAAGCTCGAGGACAGCCAGGCTGCGGCTTCCGTCGGTCAGATCGACCTCGCGCATGCTTACGAGGAGACGTTTCGCGCCCGTTCGCTGGTCGCGGCCCAGGTGCTGCTCACGCTAGGCGACACGGAAGAGCGGCGGCGCTATCTCAATGCGCGCAACACCATGACGACGCTGCTCAAGCTCGGCGCCGTGCCGGTCGTGAACGAGAACGACACGGTGGCGACCACCGAAATCCGCTATGGCGACAATGACAGGCTCGCGGCGCGGGTCGCCTCGATGATGAGCGCCGATTGTCTTGTCTTACTCTCAGATGTCGACGGGCTCTACACCGCGCCGCCCGGCGCCGGCGTCAATGCGCGGAGGCTCGAACAGGTTATGGACATTACGCCCGAGATCGAGGCGATGGCGGGCGATGTCGGCTCGGAGCTGTCGAAGGGCGGCATGGTGACCAAGATCGAGGCGGCCAAGATCGCGGTCGCGGCCGGCACCCATATGGTGATCGCCTCGGGCCGGGTGCTGCATGCGCTCGAACCTTTAAGCAGACGAGGAACCGGGACCTGGTTCATCGCGCGCCAAGATCCGGTCGCGGCGCGCAAGCGCTGGATCGCGGGCACGCTCGAACCGAGGGGCGCGTTCACCGTCGATCAGGGCGCAGCCAAGGCGCTCGCCTCAGGCAAGAGCCTGCTCCCTGCGGGCGTCACCAGGGTCGAGGGCAGCTTCGAGCGCGGCGACGCCGTCGTCATCAGGAACGGCGAGGGCATCGAAATCGGCCGCGGGCTCACCGCGTACGACCATGAAGAGGCCAACGCCATCATCGGGCGCAAGAGCGGTGAAATCGAGGAGATCCTCGGCTATTTTGGCCGCGCCGAATTGATCCATCGCGACGATATGGTGTTGCAGCGGAAGAGATAACGTCGCAAATGGTCGACGTCGCTATTTGTCGGGGATCAGAATCTCTTGCTCCGTGGTGTCGACGACGAATATGGCCAGCAGCCGAGCAGGCTTCGTCGCGCTGGCGTTTGCGCTCACTTGGTGGTGGTCGCCCGGCACCTCGGTCCAGCTTTCTCCTGCTTTGTAGACATGGTCGGGGTCATCGTTGACCTTGCTACGTATCTCGCCTTCCAACACGGTCGCATAGATGAAGGCCGAGGAAGGGTGGCGATGTGAGGGCGAGGCAGCACCTGGTCCATATTCAACCAGCACTGCGCGCATGCTCTTACCGGGCACGTTGGGCAACTCGCGATCGAAGATTTTCGAAATTTTCGTCGCTGGCGCAGCCGTCTCCTCCGCCGCCACATTCGCCGATAGCAGGGTGGCGCCTACAAACAGCAGCAAAGCGATCTTCTTCACGGCAATCTCCTTTTCGAACGCAATCTCGCGGCAACCCATTTGCCGGTATATTGTCGGCTATTGGCGAGCCACAAAAGCTGTTAGGAGCCTGTTAGCTCATCACCGGCCCAGTATAAGAATACAATGAACGAAAACAGCAATGTACCGAGCATCGAGCCGATGATGCTCTATATGGGGCGCCGCGCCCGCGAGGCGGCGGCGGCGCTCGCGCGCGCCTCGGGCGAGGCCAAGAGCGCGGCGCTCATGCTCATGGCGGAGCGGCTCGAACGCGACGCGGCCAAGATCCTCGAAGCCAATGCCCAGGATCTCGACGCCGCGCGCGCCAAGGGGCGGGACGCCGCGTTCCTCGACCGGCTCACTCTGACGGGCGCGGGCCTCGCTGCGATGGCGAAGGGTTTGCGCGAGATCGCAGCACTCCCCGATCCTGTCGGCCAAATGATGGCGCGCTGGACGCGGCCCAACGGACTCGAAATCTCGCGCATCCGCGTGCCGCTCGGCGTCGTCGGCATCATCTACGAGTCGCGGCCCAATGTGACCGCCGACGCCGCGGGGCTGTGCTTGAAGTCGGGCAACGCCGCGATCCTGCGAAGCGGGAGCGAAAGCTTCCTCACCTCGCTCGTGATCGCTAACAGCTTGAGCGAGGCGCTGGTCGCGGCCGGGCTCCCGGACGCGGCGATCCAGCTCGTGCCGACGGTCGATCGCTCAGCAGTCGGATTCATGCTCGGCGGCCTTTCCGGCGCGATCGACGTGATCGTGCCGCGCGGCGGCAAGGACCTCGTCGGCCGCGTGCAGGCCGAGGCGCGGCTCCCGGTCTTCGCGCACCTGGAAGGCGTCTGCCATGTCTATGTGCATGGCGCCGCCGATCTCGACATGGCGAAGAAGATCGTGCTCAACGCCAAGATGCGGCGGACCGGCGTTTGCGGCGCGGCCGAGACGCTTCTGGTCGATCGCGTGGCGGCGCCCTCCCATCTCGCGCCGCTCGTCAAGATGCTGATCGAGGCCGGGTGCGAGGTGAGGGGCGACGCCGCTGCGCAAGCGGCTGATGCGCGCGTCAAGGCGGCGAGCGAAGACGATTGGCCCAAGGAATATCTCGACGCCATCATGGCGGTGAAGGTGGTTGACGGGCTCGATGAGGCGATCGCGCATATCGCCCGCTACGGCTCGCAGCATACCGACGCCATCGTGACGGAAGACCGCAAGGCGGCGGAGGAATTTCTCGCCCGCGTCGACAGCGCGATCGTGCTGCACAACGCTTCGACCCAGTTCGCCGATGGCGGCGAGTTCGGCATGGGGGGCGAGATCGGCATCGCCACCGGCCGCTTCCACGCGCGCGGCCCGGTCGGCGTCGAGCAGCTCACGATCTTCAAATATGCCGTGCGCGGGCAGGGCCAGACCCGCCCTTGAGCAGCGGCAGGAAACAGGCGCAAGATAAAGAGAGCGCGCGGCCGCCGCAGGCTGCGTCCGGCATGCGCATCGGGCTCCTCGGCGGCTCGTTCAATCCGCCGCATGAGGCCCATCGCGCGATCAGCCTCGAAGCGCTGAGGCGGCTCAAGCTCGACCGGGTGTGGTGGCTCGTGACCCCGCGAAACCCGCTGAAGGACTCTTCCGCGCTTCCGAGTCTCGAAGATCGCGTCGAAGCCGCGCGCAAACTCGCCCGGCATCCGCGCATCGACGTCACCGGCTTCAGCGGCGGCTCGGTCTATACCGCCGATCTTCTCGCCGCGCTCGCGCGCCGCTTCCCCGGGGTCCGGTTCGTTTGGCTGATGGGCGCCGACAATCTGCCCGAGTTTCATCGCTGGCGGGATTTCGAGGACATCTTCGCGCGCGTGCCGATCGCCGTGTTCGACCGGCCGGGCTACCGGCTGAAGGCGCGGGCGAGCCGGGCGGCGCAGCGCTTCGCCGATTATCGGATCGATGAGACCGACGCCGGCGGCTTGGCCGACCTCATCCCCCCGGCCTGGACCCTGCTCACCCACCCGCTATCAGGCCTCTCCTCGACGGCGCTCCGCGCCAGGCCCGGCGGGCGAAAAGCACAAGAAAAAAACCAAGAGCCACTAGCCCTATTGAATCGACCGCCCGGCCCATACTATTTTTATGGGGCGAGGCCGCACCCAACTCACCTTGTCGCGCGTTTGGCATGGGCAACGGGTCGGCCGTTCGCCGAGGAGCAATGGCAGAAGGATATTCACCACAACATGCGCTCAGCTAGAGAGGGTGCCCAGCGCGGCACGCCTCCCAGCGGGTTCGCGCCGTTTGGCGCGCATCCGAACCGTCTCCTCAATGTCGTGCTCGACACGCTCGACGCCGCCAAGGCCGAAGATGTCGCGGTCATCGACTTGAGAGGCAAGACCTCGATCGGCGACCAGATGGTGGTCGCGTCGGGGCGCTCGCAAAGGCATGTCGGGGCCGTCGCCGACAATCTTGTCAAGAAGCTGAAGGATGAGGGCTTTGGCCGCGCCCGGGTCGAGGGCATGCCCCAATGCGATTGGGTGCTGATCGACACCGGCGACGTCATCGTCCATATCTTCCGGCCCGAGGTTCGCACGTTTTATAACCTCGAGAAGATGTGGTCGGCCGACCGGCCCATGGAGCGGCTGGTGATCTAGTCTCCGTCCGGCCGCCTTCGCGTTCAGAGGCGGGTTCCGCATGCGGCTCCTGATCGCTGCCGTCGGCAAGCTCAAGCAGGGGCCCGAGCGCGAGCTCATCCGGCATTATCTCGGCCGCGCCGAAGCCGCCGGCCGCAAGCTCCATCTTTCGCCGCTCGCCGTTATCGAATTGCCCGAGTCCAAGGCGGCAACGGCGAAGGCGCGCAAGGCGGCCGAAGGTGAAGCGCTTCTCGCCAAGATCCCATCCTCGCATCGTCTCATCGCGCTCGATCCCAGCGGCGAGGCGCTGTCGAGCGCGGCGTTCGCCCGACACCTCGCCAAACTCCGCGACGGCGGCGCGGAAGGGGTCGCCTTCGTCATCGGCGGCGCCGACGGCCTCTCTCCCGAGCTGTTGGCCAGGGCCAAGGCGATTTCGCTCGGGGTCATCACGCTGCCGCACGGGCTCGCCCGCATCGTGCTCGCCGAACAGCTCTATCGCGCGGCGACGATCCTCTCGGGCCACCCCTATCACCGCGGCTGAGAGCCGAAAGTTAAGCGATCGTAAGCCTTTTGCCTTGATTCTGCCGTACCGCTCCGCTGGTGTGGCGCCGGCTGAATGGCCAAGGCGCATGGCGCATCGATTGGCTCTCTTGGGAAAAAGACTTCGATCCGCACTGCTTGCGGCCGGCCTGATCGGCGCTTTGCCGGGATCGGCTTTGGCCCAGGAGGGTCTCTCCCGCGACGAGGCGAAGCAAAAGCTCGACACGACCGAGCAGAGCCTCCAATCGAACCGGGCCAAGGAGAAGGGCCTCGCGCAGGAGCTTGCGGTTCTCGCCGAGGAGCGGGCGAAGCTCAACAAGGAGTTGATCGGGGCCGGCGAGCGGGTGCAGGCGAGCGAGGCCAAGCTGTCCGAGACGGAAGGAAAGCTCGCCGAGCTGACCGAGCAGGTCAACGTCATTCAAAGCTCGATCACCGAGCGGAAGGAAGCCATCGTCAAGATGCTGAGCGCCATGCAGAGGATCGGACGGACGCCGCCGCCGGCTCTCGTGACCCGCAGGGACGATGCCCTTGCCGTCGTGCGCAGCGCCATGCTGCTCGCCGAAGTGTTTCCCGAACTCAAATACCAGGCCGACAATCTCTCCCGCGAGCTGGAAGGGCTCGTCACTCTGGAGAGCGGCATCCGCGATCAGCGCGATACCGAGAAGCGCGAGACCGACCGGCTCGGGGCCGAGCGCGCAAGCCTCGATCGCCTCTTGGAGGAGAAGCGGCGGGCGACGGCCCAAGGCGAGGCCGAGCTTGCCGACATCCGGCGGGTCGCGGGCGAGCAGGCTGAGACCGTCACCGATCTGAGCGAGCTCGTCGTGCGCATGGACGCCCAAATCGCCAAGGTCGAGATCGCCCAGTATGATGCCGAGCTCGCCGCGGAGAAAGCGCTCAGATCGCGCGCGCAGCAAGAGGCGCTCGCCACCCCCGATGACGAGAACGTGGTCGAGATCAAGCCGCAGTCGACCAGGGTGGCCTTCGCGAGCCCCGACCGGCTCAAGCCCGCGCTCCCCTTCGAGGCCGCCAAGGGCAGCCTGCGCCTGCCGGCCCAGGGCCGGAAAGTCAATCGTTTCGGCGACGCCGACGCGGGCGGCGTACCCCTCAAGGGAATTTCGCTGCAAACGCGCGAAGAGGCCCGGATTACCGCCCCCGCCGACGGCTGGGTGGTCTATGCCGGCCCCTTCCGCTCCTACGGGCAGCTATTGATCATCAACGCAGGCGGGGGCTATCATATTCTGCTTGCGGGGATGAGCCGCATAGACGTGGGTCTCGGTCAATTCGTTCTTGCCGGAGAGCCGATCGCTGAGATGGGCAATACGGCGGAATCGGGCCGAAGCCACGATAGTTCGCGCCCCGTCCTCTATGTCGAGTTCAGAAAGGACGGCACGCCGATTGACCCTGACCCATGGTGGGCCGAGGCTTCCGAAAAGGTGCAAGGATGATGCGGAAATCCGAATATGTGCTGTGGGCGCTCCTGGTTCTGGCCGTGCTCGCCGCGGGTTCTACGATGGTGAGCTTGGCGCGCAGCCAATCGGCCTCGGCCGCCAATTCGGAGATCTACCGGCAGCTCGACCTGTTCGGCGAGGTGCTCGAGCGCGTCCGCGCCGACTATGTCGAGAGGCCCGAGGATCCCAAGCTGATCGAGTCGGCGATCAACGGCATGCTGACCGCGCTCGATCCCCACTCGGCCTATCTCAATCCCAAGCATTTCCGCGACATGCAGGTGCAGACCCGCGGCGAATTCGGCGGTCTCGGCATCGAAGTCACGATGGAGAACGGCGTCGTCAAGGTCGTGGCGCCGATCGAGGACACCCCGGCCGCACGCGCCGGAATCATGAGCGGCGACCTCATCACCCATCTCGACAAAGAGCAGATCCTCGGCCTCACGCTGCAAGAGGCGGTCGAGAAGATGCGCGGGCCGGTCAACTCGCCGATCTCGCTGACCCTCGTGCGCAAGGGCGTCGACGATCCCTTCGAGGTGAAGGTCGTCCGCGACGTCATTCATATCAACCCGGTCAAGTACAATGCCGAAGGCGACGACGTCGGCTATATCAGAGTGACGACGTTCAACGAGCAGACCACGGCGAACCTGCAAAAGGCGATCGAGGACCTGAAGAAGCAACTGGGTCCAAAGCTCAAGGGCTTCATCGTCGATCTGCGCAATAATCCGGGCGGCTTGCTCGATCAAGCCATTTCGGTGTCGGACGCCTTCCTCGATCAAGGCGCCATCGTGCTCACCCGCGGCCGCAACCTCGAAGAGACGCAGCGCTCCAACGCGCGTCCCGGCGATATCACCGACGGCCAGAAGATCGTGGTGCTTATCAATGGCGGCTCGGCATCGGCCTCGGAAATCGTGGCCGGCGCGTTGCAAGACCATCACCGGGCAACCATCATCGGCACGCGTTCCTTCGGCAAAGGCTCGGTGCAGACGATCATCCCGCTCGGCTCGAACGGCGCGCTCCGCCTCACGACCGCGCGCTATTACACGCCGTCGGGACGGTCGATCCAGGCCAAGGGCATCGACCCCGAGGTCGTGGTCGAAGAAGAGTTGCCCGATGAGCTGAAGCAGAAGGCCGAGACCCAGGAGCCGCGCGGCGAGGCCAATCTCCGCGGTCACCTGCGCGGCGATGACGAGGACGAGGACGGCGAGGGCGGTGCGGAGGAAGAAGAGTCCGGAAGCTCGTCCTATGTCCCGGCGGACAAGGAGAAAGATACGCAGCTGAAATTTGGGCTCGATCTGTTGCGCGGCATCAAGTCGGTCGACACGCAGGTCGAGAAGAAAGCCGAGGCGAACTAAGCTCGCGCGAAAGAGGACATTGCCGGAGGAGGAGGCTTAGCCCAGGAACGGGCCGGCGAGCGGGGAGGTAACGTCGGAATGAAAGCGCTGGGCATAGCGTGTGGCATCGTGTTCTGGACGCTCGTGTTGGGCACGGCGTTCCTCTATTTCTTTCCGGGCGGCGACGCCGAGCCTGTCGCGATCCTGCAAATCGAGCCTGCGCCTGCGCCAGCCCCGGGCGGAGCGCCGCCCGCGCCTGAGGCTCAAGCGCCCGCTCCCGCTCCCGCTCCCGCCGAAACGGCGCCCGACCTTCCTCCAGGATTTGCCGTAGGGCCGCCGGATTCGCCGCAGGCGCCTTCGGAGCCGCAAGGCGGGGCGATGATGCCGATGCCCCAGGGCCAAAGCGAGGCGCCGCCTGCGCGGGCCCAACCCGGGCCGGATGACGCCGCGCCACAGCCCGCGCCCGCCCCCGACTCCGATCAGCAGGGCGACGCAGCCCCCGGCGCGCCGATGCAGCAAGCGGCGCTCGATGCGCCCGCAAGCGCCACGCCTCCGCCGCCGGCGCCTGAGAACGAGACCGGCTCGATCGCGCTCCCTTCGACGCCCGAGCCGGAATTGGTGGAGGAATCGCAATACGGCCCGCTGCCGAAAATCGCCGCCGACGGCCGCCGCTCGATCGACGCCTATGCGCGGCCGTCGCGTTATGCCGCCGCGACCCAAGGAGCGCCGCCGCGCGTCGCCATCCTGGTCACGGGGCTCGGTCTTCCCGACGGACCGCCGCAAGCCGCGATCAAGGGGCTGCCGGTGCAAGTGAGCGTCGCCTATGGGGCCTACGCAAGAAGCCTCCAGGACGCCGTCGCCGCCGCACGCGCCGAAGGCCATGAGGTGCTGTTGCAGATCCCGCTCGAGCCGGAGAACTATCCGAGCGTCGATCCCGGCCCGCATACGCTTATTACCACGCTGCCGCCCGCCGACAACATCAAGCGGCTGCAATGGCTCATGTCCCGCTATACCGGCTATGTCGGCGTCACCAACCATATGGGCGCCAAGTTCCAGGCGTCGGCCCAGTCGATTCAGCCGGTGTTGGAGGAGCTGAAACGGCGCGGCCTGCTTTACGTCGACGGCGAGGCCACGAAGGATTCCGCCACTGAGAAGACTGCAAAGGCGATCGGTCTCGACTATTTCGCGGTCAATGTTCAGATTGATTCCGGCGACACCGCGCAGCAGCTCGCCAAGCTCGAACAAGCCGCCAAGGAGCGCGGCACCGCCATCGGCGTGGTGCGCCTCAAGCCGGCAACCGCGAAGCAAATCGCCGACTGGGCGGCGAAGCTCCAAGGCAAGGGCATCGTGCTCGTTCCGGTTAGCGCCGCGGTCAGGTCGCAAGCGCAAGGCTGATCGCCGCTCCATGATCGACAAGGAACTTCTGCCCTACCGGCCTTGCGTCGGCATCATGCTCATCAACCGCGAAGGCCAGGCCTTCATCGGGCGCCGGGCCGATCACGAGGGCGAGCCCGAAGGCGCCGGCACCTGGTGGCAGATGCCTCAAGGCGGGGTCGATGAGGGCGAAGACCTCGAAGCGGCGGCGCGGCGCGAGCTTGCCGAGGAAACGGGCGTGGTCAGCGCGCGCTTCATCGCGAGGACAAGCGACTGGTTGACCTACGATCTCCCGGACAAACTCATCGGCACCGCCTGGGAAGGCCGCTATCGCGGCCAGAAGCAGATGTGGTTTGCCTTCCGTTTCGAGGGCGCCGATAGCGAGATCGATATCGTTCCGCGCGACGGGCACGAGCAGGAGTTCGACGACTGGCGCTGGGCGAAGCTCAAAGAGCTGCCGCCGCTCGTCGTGCCGTTCAAGCGCGAGGTCTATATGCGCGTGATCGAAGAGCTCGGGCCGAAGGTGCGCTAGGCCCGGGCGCCAGCCTTAAAGATTGAGCGTGGCCTGGACCTGGCGCAGCTGATCGAGCTTGGTCTGGGCGCGGTCGCGGATTGCGTCCTCGGTCGCATCCGCCACGTCTTCCTCTGCATCCTTCACCGCTTGGGCAAGCTGGTCCGCGTCAAGGTCGATGAGGTCGATGGCCGTCTCGGCAAGAACGGTAAGGCCCGCGGCCCCGACCTCGGCGAAGCCGCCGCGGATGAAGTAGCGTTTGTGCTCGCCGCCGGGAAGGGCGATGTCGAGCAGCCCCGGGCGAAGCGTCGAGAGAAGCGGCGCGTGATGGGCGAGGATGGTCATGTCGCCTTCGCTGCCCGGAATCAGCACCTGCTCCACTTCGCCCGAGACGAGGAGCCGCTCGGGCGAGACCAGCTCGAATTTGAAGGCGTCCGCCATCTTACGCGGCCTCGGCGGCAAGCTGCTCGGCCTTGGCGACGGCCTCCTCGATAGTGCCGACCATGTAGAAGGCCGATTCCGGCAGGTGGTCGTAGTCGCCTTCGCACAGGCCCTTGAAGCCCTTGATCGTGTCGGGCAGCTCGACGAACACGCCGGGCCGGCCGGTGAATACTTCGGCGACATGGAAAGGCTGCGACAGGAAGCGCTCGATCTTGCGCGCGCGGGCGACGGTGACCTTGTCCTCTTCCGACAGCTCGTCCATGCCGAGAATGGCGATGATGTCCTGGAGCGCCTTGTAGCGTTGCAGGATCTCCTGCACGCGGCGGGCGACCGCGTAATGCTCCTCGCCGACGATGCGCGGATCGAGCATGCGCGAGGTCGAATCGAGCGGGTCCACGGCGGGGTAGATGCCCTTCTCGGCGATGCTGCGCGACAGAACGGTGGTGGCGTCGAGATGGGCGAAGGAGGTGGCGGGCGCGGGGTCGGTCAGGTCGTCGGCCGGCACGTAGATCGCCTGCACCGAGGTGATCGAGCCCTTCTGCGTCGTGGTGATGCGTTCTTGCAGCGCGCCCATGTCGGTCGCGAGCGTTGGCTGATAGCCCACGGCCGAGGGGATGCGGCCGAGCAGCGCCGACACTTCCGACCCCGCTTGGGTGAAGCGGAAAATGTTGTCGACGAAGAACAGCACGTCCTGGCCCTGGTCGCGGAAATATTCGGCGACGGTCAGGCCCGACAGGCCGACGCGGGCGCGGGCGCCCGGCGGCTCGTTCATCTGGCCGTAGACGAGGGCGCATTTGGAGCCGGCCGCGGAGCCGTTGTTCTTGGCCGGGTCCTTGTTCACGCCGGACTCGATCATCTCGTGATAGAGGTCGTTGCCCTCGCGCGTGCGCTCACCGACACCGGCGAACACCGAGAAGCCGCCATGAGCCTTGGCGATGTTGTTGATCAGTTCCTGGATGATGACGGTCTTGCCGACGCCGGCGCCGCCGAAGAGGCCGATCTTTCCGCCCTTGGCGTAAGGCGCGAGCAGGTCCACGACCTTGATGCCGGTGACGAGAATCTCGGCCTCGGTCGATTGATCGACGTAAGACGGCGCGGGCTGATGGATCGGCCGCTTCTCGGCGGTCTTGATCGGCCCGGCCTCGTCCACCGCCTCGCCGACGACATTCATGATGCGGCCCAAGGTCTGGTCGCCCACGGGCACCGCGATCGGCTCGCCGGTGTCGACCACTTCCTGGCCGCGCACCAGGCCTTCGCTCGAATCCATCGCGACCGTGCGCACCGTGTTCTCGCCGAGATGCTGGGCGACTTCGAGCACGAGGCGATTGCCCTGATTGTCGGTCTCGAGCGCGTTCAAGATCTCGGGCAGATGATCGTCGAATTGGACGTCAACCACGGCGCCCATGACCTGGCGTATATGGCCGCGCGCGCCCTTGCCGGCGGCGATCTTCTTCTCCTGCTTCTTGGTCTCTGCGATCACGGGTGACTTCTTTGCCATTGCAAGCGTTCCTTACGGTCGAAAGTGACTAGATGGCCTCGGCGCCGGAGATGATCTCGATCAGCTCCTTGGTGATCATGGCCTGGCGCGTGCGGTTGTAGTTCAGCGTGAGACGGCCGATCATATCGCCCGCGTTGCGGGTGGCGTTGTCCATGGCGCTCATGCGCGCGCCCTGCTCGGAGGCGGCGTTCTCGAGCAGCGCCTTGAAGATCTGCACGGTGATATTGAGCGGCAAAAGATCGGCGAGAATATCGGCCTCGTCGGGCTCGTATTCGTAGACGGCGCCGCCGAGCGCGGCTTCGGCGCCCGGCGTCTCGGCCGGGATCGTCGCCGGGATGATCTGCTGTGCGGTCGGGATCTGGCTGATCACCGAGCGGAAGCGGGAGAAGAACAGGGTCGCAACGTCGAACGCGCCCTCGGCGAAGAGCGAGAGCACCTTATCGGCGACCCTCTCGGCATGTTCGAAGGAGAGCTGGCGCACACCACGGAAATCGATGGTCTCGATGATCAGGGGGGCGAAGTTCCGCTTGAGCTGATCGAACCCTTTGCGGCCGACGCAGAGGATCTTCACCTGCTTGCCGTCGGCCAAGAGCCGGTTGATGTGCTCGCGGGCGAGCCGCACTATCGCCGAGTTGAACGCGCCGCAAAGGCCGCGCTCGGCGGTGCAGACGATGAGGAGGTGGACGGTGTCCTTGCCGGTGCCGACCATGAGCGGCGGACCGCCCTCGCGACCGGCTAAGGCGGTGGCGAGATTGGCGAGCACGGTCTCCATGCGCGTGGCGTAGGGGCGCGCCGCCTCGGCCGCCGTCTGCGCGCGCCTAAGCTTCGCCGCGGCCACCATCTGCATGGCCTTGGTGATCTTCTGCGTCGCCTTGACGGAAGCGATGCGGTTGCGGAGCTCCTTCAGCGAAGGCATGACCTAACTCACGCGAAGGCTTTGGCGAATTTGTCGACGGCAGCCTTGAGCTTGTCGCCGGTCTCCTTGGAAATCTCATTGCTGTCGCGGATCGCGGTGAGGATTTCCGGATGCTCGGCGCGCATGAAGCGCAAGAGCTCGTCCTCGAAGCGCCGGACCGCGGAGACGGGGAGCGGATCGAGATAGCCGTTCACACCGGCATAGATCACCACGACCTGCTCCTCGACCGTCATCGGCGAGAATTGCGGCTGCTTCAGAAGCTCGGTCAGGCGGGCGCCGCGATTGAGCAGGCGCTGGGTGGTGGCGTCGAGATCGGAGCCGAACTGGGCAAAGGCCGCCATCTCGCGATATTGCGCCAGCTCGCCCTTGATCTTGCCCGCCACCTGCTTCATCGCCTTCACCTGCGCGGCCGAGCCCACGCGCGACACCGAGAGACCGACATTCACCGCCGGACGGATGCCCTGATAGAACAGGTCGGTCTCGAGGAAGATCTGCCCGTCGGTGATGGAGATGACATTGGTCGGGATATAAGCCGACACGTCGTTCGCCTGCGTCTCGATCACGGGGAGCGCGGTGAGCGAGCCCGAGCCGTTGTCCTTATTCAGCTTGGCCGCGCGCTCGAGAAGCCGCGAGTGAAGATAGAACACGTCGCCCGGATAGGCCTCGCGCCCCGGCGGGCGGCGCAGCAGGAGCGACATTTGGCGGTAGGCCACGGCCTGCTTCGACAGATCGTCGTAGAACACAACCGCGTGCATGCCGTTGTCGCGGAAGAACTCGCCCATGGCGCAGCCTGAGAATGGCGCCAGGTACTGCATCGGCGCCGGGTCGGAGGCGGTGGCGGCAACGACGATCGAATAGGGCAGCGCTCCGTTATCCTCCAGGATCTTGACGAATTGCGCCACGGTCGAGCGCTTCTGGCCGACGGCGACATAGATGCAATAGAGGCTCTTCTTGTCGTCGCCGAGCGCGTTGATCGATTTTTGGTTGAGAATGGTGTCGAGGATGATGGCGGTCTTGCCGGTCTGGCGGTCGCCGATGATGAGCTCGCGCTGGCCGCGGCCGATGGGGATGAGCGCGTCGATGGCCTTCAAGCCCGTTTGCATCGGCTCATGCACCGACTGGCGGGGAATGATGCCCGGCGCCTTCACGTCGACGCGGCGCTTCTCCTCCGCCTCGATCGGTCCCTTGCCGTCGATCGGATTGCCGAGCGCATCGACCACGCGGCCGAGCAGCGCCTTGCCGACCGGCACCTCGACGATGGCGCCGGTGCGCTTGACGGTGTCGCCCTCGCCGATGTGGCGGTCGTCGCCGAAGATCACGATGCCGACATTGTCGACTTCGAGGTTGAGCGCCATGCCGCGCGTGCCGTCGGCGAACTCGACCATCTCGCCGGCCTGCACCTTGTCGAGGCCATAGACGCGGGCGATGCCGTCGCCGACCGAGAGCACTTGGCCGATCTCGGCGACTTCCGCCTCTTGCCCGAAATTCTTGATCTGCTCCTTGAGAATCGCGGAGATCTCAGCGGCCCTGATATCCATTAGCCAACCTCTTTCATGGCAACTTTGAGAGAATTGAGCCTCGTGCGCAGCGAGGTGTCGATCATGCGGCTGCCGACCTTGACCACGAGGCCGCCGAGAAGGCCGGGATCGACGCGGCTCTCGAGCGACACCTCCTTGCCGAGCGCGGCTTTGAGCGCCTGCTTCAAGGCGGTCGTTTGCGCCTCGGTGAGCTTCGAGGCCGAGATCACCGACGCGCTCATCTTGCCCCGGTGGCGCGCAAGCATGGCGCGGAAGCCGGCGATGGTGTCGCGAACGGCGAAGAGGCGGCGGTTCTTGGCCAGCAGAAGGAGAAAATTCCGGGAGAGGCCCGCGATCCCGATCTTATCGAGGATGGCGGCGAGCGCTCGACCCTGCTCGTCGGCGGTGAAGACCGGACTGTTGATGAGGCGGGCGAGGTCGGCGGAGGCATCGAAGGCTTCGCCGAAGCGGTCAAGATCGGCGGCGACCTCGTCGAGCGCCTTCCCTTCGGATGCGAGCTCGAACAGCGCCGTCGCGTAGCGCCCGGCAACGCCCGAAACTGTGTGCTCCTCGACCGCCAAAGCTTCTTCCTCTCGAACGGCCGCTCACGATCGAAGCCGCCCCCGTCCCCGGACCCGAGAAAATGCTGTGATTGGCTCCCGCGCCAACAGGTTGAAGACCTATTGGAAAGCCCCCGGAAGCCCGCGGAGCCTGTAACACACGGGCGAAAGGGGCGCAACCGAAGGGGGGCGCCAAATTGGCCCGGAAGGGCCTATTTTCGGGGCGGTTTTCGTACCTACAGGAAGGAATAAGGGTCGATGTCTACGACGAGCCTGACGTCGCCTTTGGCCTTGGGGACTTGGGCGAGCCAGAGCCGCAAATAGGCCTGGAGGTCGGCCTCGCGGGTGGCCTTGACCAGGAGCCGGTAGCGGTGGCGGCCGCGGATCACCGATAGCGGCGCCTCGGCCGGTCCCAGCACCTCAATCTTGGCGGCAGCGGGGGCGGCGAGGGCGACCGCGCGGGCATAAGCGTCGGCGGCCTCGCGCGAGCTTCCGCTCACGAGGAGCGAGGCGAGCCTGCCGAAGGGCGGCAGCCCCGCTTCGCGCCGCGCCGCGATCTCCTTCTCGTAGAACGCATCCCGGTCGCCCGAGACGAGCGCCTGCATCACCGGGTGCTCGGGCATGTAGGTCTGGATCAGTCCGCGCCCGGGGATGGCGTCGCGGCCGGCGCGCCCGGTCACCTGATTGATGAGCTGGAAGGTGCGCTCGGCCGCGCGCGGGTCGGCCTGCGCGAGGCCAAGATCGCCATCGACCACGCCGACAAGCGCGAGGCCGGGAAAGTGATGACCCTTGGCGACGAGCTGGGTGCCGATGATGACGTCGACCTCGCGCTCCTCGATCTCGCGCAAGGTCTCGCGGAGGTCGGCGATGCTCGGCGTGAGGTCGCTCGACAGCAACACGCGGCGCGCGCCCGGGAAGCGTTCGGCGATCTCCTCGGCGATGCGCTCGATGCCGGGGCCGCAAGGGACGAGCGATTGCTCGGCGCCGCATTTGGGACATTCCTCGGGGACCGGCACGAACGTCCCGCAATGATGGCATTCGAGCCTGCGCCTAAATCTGTGCTCGACGAGCCAGGCCGAGCAGTTCGGGCATTCGAAGCGGAAGCCGCATTTGCGGCAGAGTGTCACCGGCGCATAGCCGCGGCGATTGAGGAAGAGGAGCGCCTGCTCGCCGCGTGCAAGCGTCTCGGCGACGGCATCGACGAGGACCGGCGAGAGCCAGCGCCCGCGCTCCGGCGGATCGCTCCGCATGTCGATGGCGGCGATCTGAGGCAGACCCGCAGCCTTATAACGCGCGGCGAGCTTGATGTGCCGGTAGCGGCCCTGCTCGGCATTGACCAGGGTTTCGATCGAGGGCGTGGCGGAACTCAGCACCACAGGGACTTGTCCAAGCGACCCGCGCACCACCGCCATGTCGCGCGCCTGATAGGCGACGCGCTCTTCCTGCTTGTAGCTCTGGTCGTGCTCCTCATCGACGACGATCAAGCCGAGATCGGGGAAGGGCAGAAACAGCGCCGAGCGGGCGCCGACCACGAGCTTCGCCTTGTTCTCGGCGACGGCGCGCCAGACGCGGCCGCGCAGCGGCGCCGACACGCCCGAATGCCACTCGGCGGGGCGCGCGCCGAAACGCTCCTCGCAGCGGGCGATGAACTGGCCGGTCAAGGCGATCTCGGGCATGAGCACGAGCACCTGCCGCCCGCGCGCGAGCGCGGCGGCGATTGCCTCGAAATAGACTTCCGTCTTGCCCGAGCCCGTGACGCCGTCGAGCAGCGTCACGGTGAAGCCGCCGCTCGTGTTGGCGAGGAGTTGCCGCGCCGCCTCGTCTTGCGCGGGCGTGAGGTTCGCGCGTTCGAGCGACAGATCGAGCGGACGCGCGTGCCAGTCGGGCAGAGGCTCGGCGATGAGAACCCCGGCATCGACCAGCCCGTCGATGACGCCCGGGCTCACTCCGGCCGCCTCGGCAAGGCTCGATTTCACCCAGATGAGCCCGTTCTTCGCCGCTTCGAGCACGCGGGCCCGGGCAGGGGTCATGCGCTCTGGCGGCGCGCCGATGAGCCGCACCCCGTAGCGCGGCGCGGGCGGGGAGAAGGCGCGGCCCGCGCTCATCATCATGCGCAAGACCATGCCGGGCAACGACAGCGTGTAGTTCGCGACCCAATCGGCGAAGTCGAGCGAGACCGGCGGCAGAGGCGGCACGTCCTCGATCACTTCGACGATGGCGCGGAGCTTTTTGCGGTCGATCTCGGGCGAAGGCGCATCGGCGGGGCGCCGCCACACCGCGGCGAGATATTCCACCGTGCCGAGAGGGGCGACGACGAATTGGCCGGGCTCGGCCTCGGTCCCGTCGGGCAAGAGGTAGTCGTAAGGGGCGGGCAGCGCGAGCGGCAGCAGGACGGGAACCGTCTGTGGCGCGGCAGGCTTTGCTCCGTGCTTGGTCTTCGCTTTGGCCAAGGGGTCGATTTTGCGGGCTTAACGTGGGACTAACGACTCAGCTAGGCATAGTAGCCTCAGGCGCAAGGCGCGTTCACGGCGCAATTTGAGGGTCGCGGGCATTGGCGGAAGCGGCGAAAGCGCAAGGGGTTCAAGGCACGCCCTATCTGCGCGAGGCGGTCGAGGACTGGCTCGCCTACCTCACCGTCGAGCGCCAGCTCGCGGCGAACACGGCCGAAGCTTACGAACGCGATATCTCGCAGTTCCTCGCCTTCATCGCGCGCGCGCAGAACAAGCTCCCCGACATGAAGCAGCTCATCGCGCTCTCGGCGCGCGACGTCCGCGCCTTCCTTGCGGCGCGGCGGAGCGAGGGGGTGGGGAGCCGGAGCCTGTCGCGAACTTTGAGCGCGCTCCGCATGTTCTATAAATTCCTCGAGCGGCGCGGCTACGGCAAGAACGACGCGATCCGCGCCGTGGCGCTGCCGAAGCTGCCGCATTCGGTGCCGAAGCCGCTCACCGCGCCGAAGGCGACCGCGCTGATCGACAGCGCCGATATCGTATCGCCCGACGCGCCGGAATGGGTGCTCGCGCGCGACACCGCCGTGCTCGCGCTTCTTTACGGCTCGGGCTTGCGCATCTCCGAAGCGCTCGGGCTGAAACGAAAGGACGCGCCGATCAAAGGCCGCGACATGCTGCGCGTGACGGGGAAGGGCAACAAGACGCGGGTCGTCCCCGTGCTTCCCATCGTGCGCGAGGCGGTCGAACGCTATCTTGCGCTTCTGCCGCAGAAGCTCGGCTCCGAGGATCCCTTGTTCGTCGGCGTGCGCGGGCGCGAGCTTTCGCCCGCGCATCATCCAGCTCAGGATCGCTAGCGCCCGCGCCGCGCTCGGCCTGCCCGAGACGGCGACGCCGCATGCGCTGCGCCATTCCTTCGCCACGCATTTGTTGGGCGCCGGCGCCGATCTCCGCGCCATCCAAGAGCTCCTCGGCCATGCCAGCCTCTCGACCACGCAAGGCTATACCGAGGTCGATCGCGAGCACTTGCTCAAGGCTTACACCCGCGCCCACCCCCGCGCTTGAGCGCCTTCCAGGCGTATTCAGGCCCCTTCCCCACATCCGCTTCAGGCATAACCTATTGTTCTGAGGCTAATTTCTTCGTGCCTCTTGTAATACTGACCAGTCAGTCATAAGTTGAGGCAAGCACAGAGGTGGCACAGAAGAGGGCAAGGAAATGCCGAGACCAGGAGCCGAAACCAGGACAGAGAGCGCCGCGAAGCCGCAGGGCGGAAAGCGCCGCGCACGCAAGGACGCGCGGCCGAACGAGATCGTCGCCGCGGCCTTCGAGGAATTCGCGGCGAACGGCTATGCCGCGACCAGGCTCGAAGACGTGGCCGCGCGCGCCAAGGTCAGCAAGGGCCTGCCTTACGTCTACTTCAGGACCAAGGAAGAGCTGTTCAAGGCCGTCATCCGCAGCGTCATCACGCCGCTGTTCGACGCCATGCGCGAACGCATGCTCGGCACCGACCTTTCCTGCGAGGCTTTCCTCAAGGGACCGTTCCTCGCCTTCCTTCAGGAGCTCGTGCTTTCACGCCGCGTGCTGATCGCGCGCCTTCTCATCGCCGAGGGCCACAAGCACCCCGAGCTCACCGAGTTCTACTACGACCAGGTCATCACCAAGGCTCGCGAGACGCTGAAGGCGTTCATCGACCGCGGGGTCCAGCGCGGCGAGTTCAGGCCGACCGCTTTACGCGACTTTCCCCAGCTCCTCATTGCGCCGGTCCTCGTTGCCATCGTCTGGCGTTCGCTGTTCGAGCGCCACCATCATCTCGATACCGACAAGCTGCTCGCCACCCATATCGATCTTCTCGTCGAAGCGATCCGTGCGCCGCAAGCGAGCGGCACTGGAGCCGTGCGATGAAACGTGTCGTCGTGATCATCAGTAGCCTCGTCTTGGCAGCCGGCGCCCTCTTGCTCACCACCTATTCGGCGAACGATGAGGGCGCGTTCCCCGGCTACATGGAGGCCGATCTCGTTCTCGTCGGTTCCGAGCAAGGCGGCCGCATCGAAGCGCTCTCCGTCGAGGAAGGCGACAGCGTAAAGCAAGGCGATCCGGTCTTCACGCTGGAAAGCTCCGAGCAGGAGGCCGCGGTCGCGGCAGCGAAAGCCCGTGTCGCCGAAGCGGACGCACGCCTCGCCGACGCCAAGGCGGAATTGCAGCGGCCGGGCGAGATCGAGGTGCTCGAAGCCGCGCTTGCCGAGGCCAAGGCCATGCTGCAAGTCGCGAGCAACAATCTCGCCCGCGCCCAGTCCCTCTTCGACAAGGGCTGGAACACCAAGGCGCAGCTCGACGACGCCGTGGCGCAGCACGACCGCAATCAGGCCACTGTGGCCGAGGCCGAGAAGCGCATCGCGGCGGCGCGGCTCCCCGGCCGCTCCGACATGATCGACGCCGCGGCCGCCAGTGCCCAGGCCGCGCGCCATGCGCTCGCCGAAGCCGAGAAGAATCTCGGCAAGCGCAACGTGCTCGCGCCCGCGAGCGGGACCGTGCAGGAAATCTATTTCCGGCCGGGCGAAGTGGTGAAAGTCGGCCAGGCGGTGGCGGCGCTACTGCCGCCGCGCAATCTGAAAGTGCGGTTCTTCGTCGCCGAGACCGAGCGCGCGGCGCTCCGTGTCGATCAGCGCGTCGCGCTCACTTGCGACGGCTGCGCGGCCGACCTCCACGCCAAGATCAGCTTCATTTCGCGCGAGGCCGAGTTCACCCCGCCCGTGATCTTCTCGCGCGAGCAGCGGCAGAAGCTCGTCTATCTCGTCGAGGCGCGGCCCGATGGGGCGGCGGCCGAGCTGACCGCGGGCCAGCCGGTGACGGTGAAACTCGCCCCCGGCGAGCAGATGGTGCGGCGATGAAAGAGATCGCCATCGACGTGAACGGTCTGACCAAGAGCTTCGATGGAAGGACCGTGGTGCGCGACTTGAGCCTGAAAGTGCCGAAGGGCGAGATCTACGGCTTTCTCGGCCCGAACGGCAGCGGCAAGACGACGACGCTCAGGATGCTGTGCGGGCTGCTCACGCCCGACGCCGGCGAGGGCACCTGTCTCGGCTACGATATCAAGACCGAGTCCGAGGCGATCAAGCGCAATGTCGGCTACATGACGCAGCGCTTCAGCCTCTATTCCGACCTGTCGATCCGCGAGAACCTCGAATTCGTCGCCCGTGTCTATGGCGTGCCGAACCCCAAGGGAGCGGCATCCCGCGCCATCGCGCGGCTCGGGCTTACCGGGCGGCAGGACCAGCTCGCGGGCGAATTGTCGGGCGGCTGGAAGCAGCGGCTTGCGCTCGGCGCTTGCATCCTGCCCGAGCCCCGCCTGCTTCTGCTCGACGAGCCGACCGCCGGCGTCGATCCCAAGGCGCGGCGCGAGTTCTGGGACGAGATTCACAATCTCGCCGCCGAGGGCATCACCGTACTCGTCTCCACCCACTACATGGACGAAGCCGAGCGCTGCCACGAGCTGGCCTATATCGCGTTCGGCGAGCTGCTGGCGCAAGGGACCGCAAAAGAGGTCGTGGCGCAGTCGGGCTTGAATACTTGGATCGTCTCGGGCGGCGATTTGCGGCGGCTTGGTGCCTCACTTCAGACCCGCGAGGGCATCGACATGGTGGCGCCGTTCGGCGCCGAGCTTCATGTCTCGGGCCGCGACCATGAAGCGCTCGACCTCGCGATCAAGGCCGCGAAGAAGCAAGACGGCGCCCATTGCTGGACGCGCGGCGAGCCGAGCCTCGAAGACGTGTTCATCCTGCTCATGAACAATGCCAAGGACAATTTCGCATGACCGAAATGCCCTACCATTACGGCGCAAGCGAGCGGTGCGATCCAGGCTTCTTCCGGCGCATGTGGGCGGTGGTCGTCAAGGAATTCGTCCAGATGCGGCGCGACCGCATGACCTTCGCCACCATGATCATCGTGCCGATCATGCAGCTCGTGCTGTTCGGCTACGCCATCAATACCGACCCCAAACAACTGCCGACGGCGGTGCTCACCCGCGACGACGGGCCGTTGACCCGCGCCGTGCTCGCGTCCATGCGCAACACCGATTATTTCGATTTCAAGGTGCAGGTGCACGATCCGGCCGAGCTCGACCGGCTGGTGCGCCGGGGCGAAGTGCAGTTCGCGGTCGAGATCCCGGCAAGCTTCGAGCGCGACGTGCGCCGCGGCGACCGCCCGCAAGTGCTGGTGATCGCCGATTCCACCGATCCGGTCGCGACCGGCACGGCGGTGTCGGCGCTGCAAGGCCTGATCGACACCGCGATGAGGCGCGAACTGCGCGGGCCTGATGGCGATCTGACAAGCGCTGCGGCGCCCTTCGGCATTACCGTGCAGAACCGCTACAACCCCGAAGGCATCACCCAATACAACATCGTGCCGGGCCTGCTCGGCGTCGTCCTGACCATGACCATGATGATGTTCACCGCGCTCGCCGTGACGCGCGAGATCGAGCGCGGCACCATGGAGAGTCTACTCGCCATGCCGATCAAGCCGGTCGAGATCATGATCGGCAAGATCGCGCCCTTCGTCCTCGTCGGCTTCGTGCAGATGACGATCATCGTCGGCGCGGCGCATGTCCTGTTCGGCGTGCCGATCATGGGCAGCGTCTGGCTCCTGGTCGGGCTCGCGACGCTGTTTGCCGCCGCCAACCTCGCCGTGGGCTATACCTTCTCCACCATCGCCGAGAACCAGCTTCAGGCGGTGCAGATGACGTTCTTCTTCTTCCTGCCCAACATTCTGCTGTCGGGCTTCATGTTCCCGTTCCGCGGCATGCCGGAGTGGGCGCAAGCCATCGGCGAGATGTTGCCGCTCACCCATTTCCTGCGCATCGTGCGCGGCATCACGCTGAAAGGCATCGGCTTCGCCGACATGCACACCGACGTGCTGGCGCTGCTCCTGTTTATGCTGGCGGCGATGGGGCTTGCTCTGTTCCGCTTCCGCCGCACCCTCGACTAGCGGCGCATTCCGGGCCCGCGCGATTTGTCATTCCCGCGACGGCGGGAATCCAGTAACTCGTGCCTCGGACTACTGGATTGCCCGGTCAAGCCGGGCAATGACAAAGAGGGCAAGAAAGAGGGAATCGACATGCTGCTCAAGGGAACCCGCTTCGTGGCCCTCGTGCTTGCCGCGCTCACGCTCGGGCTCGGCTTCTGCCATCTGATGCAGCTCCCCTCGCGCATGGGCTGGGACCAATATCTCTGGGTCGGATCGACGGTGCAGGGCGGGCTCTACGCCGCGTTCGGGTCGGTCGGGGCGGTGATCTTCGTCGCCACCATCATCGCGCTCGGCCTTCTCGCCTACTTCACCCGCGAGCATGGCCGCCCCGGAACGGGGATGGCGCTCGCGGCCGTGCTCCTGTTCGCGCTCGCGCTCGTTCTGTGGTGGGTGCTGATCTACCCCGTCAATGTCGAGCTGGCGAAATGGGTCAACGGGCCCGTGCCGGCCGATTGGACGTCCTATCGCGCGCGCTGGGAGTGGGGTCACGCGATCATCGCGCTGACCGAGCTCTTAGGCTTCGCCGCGCTCGTCGCCTCGGTTCTCGCCGACACGCCGCGCAATCTGCGCTAGCGTCACGCGCTAAACCTCGACTTCGATGTCGTCGCCCGTGACGCGAACGTTGTGGCGGCCCACGGCGTCATAGGCGGGATCGGCAGAGAACCTCGCCGGTCCTGACATCGAATTTCGCGCCGTGCCAGGGACACGTCACCTCGTGGCCCTCGATCGCGCCCTCGGCCAGAGGTCCTTCCTCATGGGTGCAAAGATTATCGAGGGCGAAGTACGCGCCATCGACATTGAACAGGGCGATTTCCTTGCCCTTCAGGACCACGAGGCGGCACGTGCCGGGAGCGATCTCGTCCGTGCGCGCCGCTTTGACATATTCGGCCATGCACGTTCCTCCGAAAGGCCGGCGCTCGCCTACGAGGCGAACCCAACCCTAACGGCCCCATATTAGCGCCAATCGGGCAAATCACATATGGATCGGGCGCTTGTCCACGGCGAGCGCCGCTTCCTTTACCGCCTCGTTCAAGGTCGGGTGGGCGTGGCAGATGCGGGCGAGATCCTCGGCCGAGCCGCCGAACGCCATCAGCGTCACCGCCTCGGCGATCATGGTGCCGGCGTCGGCGCCGATGATATGCACGCCGAGCACGCGGTCCGAAGTCTCGTCGGCGAGAATCTTGACGAAGCCTTCGGTCGTGCGGTTGACCTTGGCGCGGCCGTTGGCAGTGAAGGGAAACTTGCCGGCCTTGTAGGCGATGCCGGCCTCTTTCAGCTCCTCCTCGGTCTTGCCGACGGAGGCGACTTCGGGCGCGGTGTAGATCACGCTCGGGATCGTGCCGTAATCGACATGGCCGGCCTGGCCCGCCACAATCTCGGCGACCGCCACGCCTTCCTCTTCGGCCTTGTGCGCCAGCATCGGCCCTGCGATCACGTCGCCGATGGCGTAGATGCCGGGCACGGTGGTTGCGAATTTCTCGTCGACCGCGATCCGGCCGCGATTGTCGGTCGCGATCCTCGGCTTCGGCGAGGCCGAGACCTTGGGTGTTGGGAACGCGGCCCACGGCGACGAGAACCACGTCGCAATCGAGCGTTTCCGGCGTTCCGCCCTTGGCCGGCTCGAGAGTCAATTCGAGGCTTTTGCCCTTGGCTATCTACGCTCACGACCTTGGTGCCGAGCTTGAAGGCGATGCCCTGCTTGGCAAGCGTGCGCTGGAGCTGTTTTGCCACTTCGCCGTCGAGTCCGGGTGCGACGCGGTCGAGCATCTCGATCACGGTGACCTCGGCGCCGAGCCGCGACCACACCGAGCCGAGCTCGAGCCCGATATAGCCCGCGCCGATCACGGCCATGCGCTTCGGCACTTCGGGAAGAGAAAGAGCGCCGGTCGAGGAGACGACGCGCTTCTCGTCGATGGCGATGCCGGGAAGGCTCATGACCTCGGACCCCGTGGCGATGACGATCGCCTTCGTCTCCACCACCTGCTTCTCGCCGTTGATGAAGGTGACCTCCATCTTGCCCGGTCCAAGGACGCGGCCCGTCCCGTGGAAATGGTCGATCTTGTGCTTCTTCAGGAGGTAGGCGACGCCCTCGACATTGCCTTTGACGCCCGAATCCTTGAAGGCGAGCATGGCAGCAAGATCGAGGACGGGCTTCGACCCCGATGCCCATGGCGGCGAAGCCGTCTTCCGCTTCGGCGTAGCGCTCGCTCGCATGGAGCAGCGCCTTTGACGGGATGCAGCCGACATTGAGGCAAGTGCCGCCGTGGGTCGCGCGCTTTTCGACCACGCCAACCTTCATGCCGAGCTGCGCCGCGCGGATGGCGCAGACATAGCCGCCGGGCCCGGTGCCGATGACGATGAGGTCGTATTCCGCCATCTTCCTACAGATCCACTGCGAGACGCTTCGGATCTTCGAGCGCTTCCTTGACGTGGACGAGGAAGGTGACGGCCTCGCGTCCGTCAACGAGGCGGTGGTCGTAGGAGAGCGCGAGATACATCATCGGCCGCGCCACGATCGCGCCGTCACGCACGACCGCGCGCTCCTCGATCCGGTGCATGCCGAGGATGCCCGATTGCGGCGCGTTCAGGATCGGGGTGGAGAGCAGGGAGCCGTAGATGCCGCCATTTGAAATGGTGAACGTGCCGCCTTGCAGCTCTTCGAGCGCAAGCTTGCCGCTTCGGGCGCGGACGCCGAAATCGGCGACCGCCGTTTCGATCTCGGCGAGGCTCATGCGGTCGGCGTCGCGCAAGACGGGCACGACAAGGCCGCGCTCGGTGCCGACGGCAATGCCGATGTGATAGTAATTCTTGTAGACGATGTCCTCGCCGTCGATCTCGGCATTGACGGCGGGAACGTCCTTCAGGGCCTGCGCGGCGGCCTTGACGAAGAATCCCATGAAGCCGAGCTTGACCCCGTGCCGCTTCTCGAAGGCGTCGCGGTAGTCGCTCCGCAACTTCATGACCGCGCTCATGTCCACGTCGTTGAACGTGGTGAGCATGGCGGCGGTGTCTTGCGCCTCTTTGAGGCGCTTGGCGATGGTCTGGCGGAGCCGCGACATGCGCACGCGCTCTTCGCGCGCGGCATCGCCCGAAGCTACGGGCGCGCGGGGCCGGGGCGGGGCCTTGTCCTTGCGCTCGCGGGTGCGGAGAGCTTCGGCCGCCTTCGCCACGTCGTCTTTGAGCACCTGCCCGCGACGGCCTGAGCCGATCACCTCGCCGGCGCCGAGGTCCGACTCGACCAGAAGCTTGCGCGCCGCAGGGGAGGGCGGCATCTCCTCCATGCCGATTTCCTGGCGCGGGCTCGGCTCGCGTTCAAGTTTCTTGGGTTCAGTCGGGGGCGCCGGCGTTTTCACCGGCGCCACCGCAGCAGGCATCGCGGCACCATCACCGATCGTGCCGAGCACGGTGCCGACAGCAACGGTATCGCCGGATTTCACGGCGATCTCGGCGAGAACGCCGGACGCAGGCGCGGGCACCTCGACCGTGACCTTGTCGGTCTCGAGCTCGACCAGGGGCTCGTCGGCGGCGACCCTGTCGCCGGCCTGCTTGAACCATTGGCCGACCGTGGCCTCGACCACGGATTCCCCCAAGCTCGGCACCCTGATCTCAGTCGCCATCGCTAGCCAAGCGCCTCTTCGAGCAGCGCCCTCAATTCATGCATATGCTTGCTCATCATGCCGGTCGCCGTCGCCGCCGAACTCGGCCGCCCGGCATAGCGGACGCGCCTGTGGCGCGCGCCGATATGGTCGAGCACCCACTCGAGGTTCGGCTCGATGAAGCTCCAGGCGCCCATGTTCTTAGGCTCCTCCTGGCACCATACCATCTCGGCGTCCTTGAAGCGGCTGAGCTCGTGGATCAGGGCGCGGGCGGGGAAGGGATAAAGCTGCTCGATTCTGAGCAGATAGATGTCGTTCAGCCCGCGCCTTTCGCGCTCATCGTAGAGATCGTAATAGACCTTGCCGGAGCAGATGACCACGCGGCGGATGGCATCGTCGGGTGCGAGCTTGATGATCTGGCCAGAGAGGAACTGGGCGTCGTCCCACAACAGGCGATGGAAGCTCGAGCCGGGGCCGAGCTGGGCCAAGGTCGAGACCACGCGCTTGTGGCGGAGCAGCGATTTCGGCGTCATCAGGATGAGGGGCTTGCGAAACTGGCGGTGGAGCTGGCGCCTCAGGATGTGAAAGTAATTGGCGGGCGTGGTGCAGTTCGCGATCTGCCAATTGTCCTCGGCGCAAAGCTGGAGATAGCGCTCGAGTCGCGCCGAGGAATGTTCCGGCCCTTGGCCTTCATAGCCATGCGGCAGCAGCAGGACGAGCCCCGACATGCGGAGCCATTTGCGTTCGCCCGAGGAAATGAATTGATCGATGATAACTTGCGCGCCGTTGGCGAAATCGCCGAACTGCGCTTCCCACAACACGAGCGCGTTCGGCTCGGCGAGGCTGTAGCCGTATTCAAAGCCGAGCACGGCCTCTTCCGACAGCATCGAGTTGATGACTTCGAACGGAGCCTGGCCTTTGGCCAGGTGCTTAAGCGGGGTGTATTTCTTCTCGTTCTCCTGGTCCATCAGCACGGCATGGCGCTGGGAGAAGGTGCCGCGCTCGGAGTCCTGGCCCGAGAGCCTGACGCGGAGGCCCTCGACGAGGAGCGTGCCGTAAGCGAGCGCCTCGGCCGTGGCCCAATCGATCCCTTGCCCGTCCTCGATCATCTTGCGTCGCGTCGCCATGATGCGGACGATGGTCTTGTGCGGGGTGAAGCTCTTGGGGAACGAAGTGAGCTTGCGGCCGACTTCGCGCAAGACGTCGAGAGCGACGCCGGTATCGCCGCGCCGCGCCCCTTCCTCGGCATGGCCGATGCCGGACCATCTGCCGTCGAGCCAATCGGCGCGGTTCGGCCGGTAGGCTTCGCCGGCGCCGAATTCCTCCTCGAGCAGGTCGCGGAATTCGGCCTGCATCGCCGTCGACCTCGTCCCGGGTGAGCAGTTCTTCGACGATGAGTTTCCGCGCATAGACTTCGACCACGCTCGGATGCTCGGCGATGCGGCGATACATCAAAGGCTGGGTGAAGGCGGGCTCGTCGGCCTCGTTATGGCCGTGGCGCCGGTAGCAGAACATGTCGATGACGACCGGCTTGCCGAAGCGCTGGCGGAACTCCGTCGCGATCTTGGCGACGTAGACCACGGCCTCGGGATCGTCGCCGTTCACGTGAAAGATCGGCGCATCGATCATTTTGGCGACGTCGGAGGGGTAGGGCGAGGAGCGCGAAAAGCGCGGCGCGGTGGTGAAGCCGATCTGATTGTTGACGATGAAATGCAGCGAGCCGCCGGTGCGGTGTCCGCGCAAACCGGAAAGGCCGAGACATTCCGCGACCACGCCCTGTCCGGCGAAAGCCGCATCGCCATGCAGCATGCAGCGGCAGGACTTCTTTGCGTTCCCGGTCGCCGCGCTGGTCCTGCTTGGCGCGGACCTTGCCGAGCACCACCGGATCGACGATCTCCAGATGCGAGGGATTTGCCGTGAGCGACAGATGCACGCGGTTCAGGTCGAACTCGCGGTCGGACGACGCGCCGAGGTGATACTTGACGTCGCCCGACCCTTCGACGTCGTCGGGATGGGCCGAGCCGCCCCTGAACTCGTTGAAGATCGCCCGATAAGGCTTGGCCATGACATTGGCGAGAACGTTGAGACGCCCGCGATGCGGCATGCCGATCACGATCTCGCCGACGCCGAGCTGGCCGCCGCGCTTGATGATCTGCTCGAGCGCCGGCACCATCGACTCGCCGCCGTCGAGACCGAAGCGCTTGGTGCCGGTGTATTTCACGTCGAGGAAGCGCTCGAACGCCTCGGCCTCGATCAGCTTCTTCAGGATGGCGATCTTGCCCTTGTCGGTGAAGCCGGCCTCGCGCCCCTCCATGCGGTCCTGAATCCATGCCCTCTGCTCGGGGTCGGAGATGTGCATGTACTCGGCGCCGATATGGCCGCAGTAGGTCTTCTTGAGAATTTCGAGGATTTGCCTGAGCGTCGCGAATTCGAAACCGAAGACGCCGCCGATATAGATCGGACGGTCGTAGTCCCGCTTGGTGAAGCCGTATGTCTTGGGCCTAAGCTCGGGATGCTCTCGCCGCTCGATAAGTTCGAGTGGGTCGAGCTTGGCGGCGAGGTGTCCCCTCGTGCGATAGTTGCGGATCAGCATGCGGGCGGCGAGCGTGTCGCGGGCCGCGTCAAGCGCATCGCGCTCGCCGCCTACGCTTTGCGGCCGCGCGGGAAGCAAAGCCCGCTCCGGCTCCGGAGCCCAGGAGGGACCGCGCGCTTCGGCGAGCACGCTCTCCTTGTTGTCTTCGAAGCTGGCGAAAAAGGCGCGCCAATCGGCATCGACCGAGGCGGGGTCGTCTTTGTAACGGGCGTGGAGTTCGGCGAGGTAGGTGGCGTTCGCGCCTTGCAGGAACGACGTGCGGGCAAACACCTCGTTCAATTCATGTCTTGTCATCGAATAACCTGCCGGTTTTGAGGCTACCGGCTTTGCGGGGCAAACAAGGCGAGCGTTAGGCGCGGCGCTTCACACTCTATTTAGGAGGCCGGCAAGGGCCGTTCAATTCAGGAGGCCCGCAAGGGTCGTTCCAAGGGCCGCAGGGGAGTTTGCCACGACAATTCCGGCGTCGCGCATTGCCTCAACTTTGTGCTTAGCGTCGCCTTTACCGCCCGAAATCACGGCACCGGCATGGCCCATCCGCCGCCCCGGCGGAGCCGTCGCGCCGGCGACGAAGCCGACCACCGGCTTCTTGTTGCCGGCCTTTATCAGGAACTCGGCGCCGTCCTCCTCGGCGCTGCCGCCGATTTCGCCGATCATGATGATCGCCTCGGTCGCATCGTCGGCGAGGAACAAGGACAGCGCATCGACAAAATTGGTGCCATTGACGGGATCGCCGCCGATGCCGATGCAGGTCGATTGGCCGAGGCCCGCCGCCGTGGTCTGGGCCACGGCCTCGTAGGTGAGGGTGCCCGAGCGCGAGACGATGCCGACCTTGCCGGGCTTATGGATGTGGCCCGGCATGATGCCGATCTTGCACTCGCCCGGGGTGATGAGGCCGGGGCAGTTCGGGCCGATCAGGCGGGTGCCAGCGCCGGAAAGCGCGCGCTTGACCTTGACCATGTCGAGCACGGGCACGCCTTCGGTGATGCAGACGACGAGGGGGATGGCGGCATCGATCGCCTCGAGGATGGCATCGGCGGCGAAGGCCGCCGGCACATAGACCACGCTCGCATCCGCGCCGGTCGCCTCGGCGGCGTCCTTGACCGTGTCGAAGACGGGAAGACCGAGATGGGTGGTGCCGCCCTTGCCCGGCGTCACCCCGCCGACCATGCGCGTGCCGTAGGCGATCGCCTGCTCGGAGTGGAACGTGCCTTGCGCGCCGGTAAAGCCCTGGCAGATGACGTGGGTGTTTCTGTCGACGAGAACGGACATGACTATGCGGAGACCATCACGCGGCGTCTTTCACTGCGGCGACCGCCTTCTTGGCCGCATCGTCGAGATCGTCGGCCGGAATGATGGCGAGGCCGGACTGTGCCAGCAGCTCCTTGCCGCGCGCGACATTGGTGCCTTCGAGCCGCACGATCAACGGCACGGCGATATGGGTCTCGTGCGCCGCGGCGATGATGCCCTCGGCGATGATGTCGCAGCGCATGATGCCGCCGAAGATGTTGACGAGGACGGCCTTCACGTTCGGGTCGGAGAGAATGATCCTGAACGCCGCGGTCACGTGCTCCTTGTCGGCGCCGCCGCCGACATCGAGGAAATTGGCAGGCTCTCCGCCATAGAGCTTGATGATGTCCATGGTGGCCATAGCCAGCCCCGCACCGTTGACCATGCAGCCGATCGAGCCGTCGAGCTTCACGTAAGACAGTCCGAGATCGCCAGCCTCGACCTCGGCCGGGTCTTCCTGTTGGACGTCGCGCAAGGAGGCGACGTCCTTGTGACGGAACAGCGCATTGTCGTCGAAGCCGATCTTGGCATCGAGGCAAGCGAGATTGCCTTCCTTGGTCACGACCAGCGGATTGATCTCGATCAGGCTCGCGTCCTTCTCGACGAACAGCCGATAGAGCGATTTGACCAGGCTGCCGCATTGCTTGGCGAGCGAGCCCTCGAGCCGAAGCGCCGAGGCGATGATCCGGCCATGAAAGTCGCTGATGCCGGAGGCGGGATCGACGGAAAGCGTCACAATTTTTTCCGGGTTGTTGGCGGCCACGGCCTCGATATCGACGCCGCCTTCGGTCGAGGCGACGAAGGCGATGCGCCCCGAGCCGCGATCGACCAGGAGCGAGAGATAAAGCTCGCGTGCGATGGTCGTGTCTTTGACCACATAGACATGGCGCACGAGCCGGCCCTTCGGTCCGGTCTGGGGCGTGACCAGCGTCATGCCGAGCATGCGGCCGGCTTCGGCGTGAAGCTCCGACAGCGTCTTGACGAGCTTGATGCCGCCGCCCTTGCCCCTGCCGCCCGCGTGGATCTGCGCCTTCACCACGAAGATGTCGCCGCCGAGAGCGCGGGCATGGTCCGCCGCTTCCTGCGGGCTCGCCGCAACGCGGCCGTCGGCCACCGGCGCGCCATACGCTTTGAGCAATGCTTTGGCCTGATATTCGTGGATATTCATCGACAGTCGCGCCTCTCGGCCCGGCTCGCGATCGGGTTGAGGCCTTAAGCGGTGGCGAGGGTTGGCGCGATCCGCTGGCACAATTCGACCAGCGCCCGCACCGATCCGACCGAATGCATGAACGCATCCTTCTCGGCCGAGGAGAGGTCGAGCTCGATGACGCGCTCGACGCCCTTGGCGCCGATGATGATGGGAACGCCGGCATAGATGCCCTTCACGCCGTACTCGCCGTTGAGGTAGGCGGCGCAAGGAAGCACCCGCTTCTGGTTCTTGAGATAGGACTCGGCCATCTCGAGCGCGGCCGCGGCCGGCGCGTAATAGGCCGATCCCGTCTTGAGCAGGCCGACGATCTCGGCGCCGCCGTCGCGGGTGCGCTGCACGATGTCGTCGAGCCGCTTCTGGGTGATCCAGCGCATCTTGACCAGGTCGGCGAGCGGAATGCCGGCGACGGACGAATAGCGGAGGAGCGGCACCATGGTATCGCCGTGGCCACCCATCACCATCGTGCTGATGTCCTCGGGGCTTACGTCGAATTCCTGGGAGAGGAAGAAGCGGAAGCGGGCCGCGTCGAGCACGCCGGCCATGCCGACCACCTTGTTGCGCGGCAGCCCGCTCGTCTTCTGCAGCGCCCACACCATGGCGTCGAGCGGGTTAGTGACGCAGATGACGAAGGCCTCGGGGCAATATTTCCGCAAGCCCGCGCCAACTTGCTCCATGACTTTCAAGTTGATCTCGAGCAGATCGTCGCGGCTCATGCCGGGCTTGCGCGGGACGCCCGCAGTCACGATCACCACATCGGCGTCCTTCAGCTCGGCGTATTCGTTGGTGCCCTTGAATTTCGGGACATAGCCTTCGACCGGGGCGGACTGTGACAGATCGAGCGCTTTGCCTTGCGGCACGCCGTCGACCACGTCGAACAGCACAACCTCGCCGAGCTCCCTGATGCCGGCAAGATGGGCAAGCGTGCCGCCAATCTGACCGGCGCCGACTAATGCAATACGACCGCGCGCCATGAAATTTCCCTTCCTATTGGCCGCCCGCCTCCATGCTGCCGCGGGCTCGCATCAACGAGGGGTTGGTTAAATGCAATCGAGCGGAAGCGCAAGGTGGTCCGAGCGGAAAGCCTGGCCGGCAGCAATGGACTTTCAGACCTGCAAATACGGCCAGCGGCAGATAGCAGGCTACCAAACGCGCGCCTCTTGTTGTACTCAGCCCGGAGCAGCGTTTTTCCCCGGAGCAGTCGGTGGCGTCGTTTTGGAAGATACCGTGGGTCCGCCGGCAGCGTGCTCGTTTGCGCCGGCCGCTGCATATCCTGCTCGCGCCCATCGTCGTCAACTACATCAAACTCGTCATCAAGACCTCGACGATTGTTGCCGATCCCCCCGACTATGAGGACCGGGGACGCAAGCTTCATCCTTCAATCATTGGTCTGTGGCACGGACAATTCTTTCTGTTGCCGGCCATTTATCCGCGCGACGTCCCCGGTCGCGCCATCGTTGCCCGGCACGAAGACGCCGAAGCTCTTGCCCGCATCCTTCGCAGCTTTGGCCTCGAACTTGTTCGCGGCGCGGGAGCGGCCGGGCGAAGCTCGGGCCGCGATCGCGGCGGAGCAGAAGCGGCTCACGGGCTGATTGCCTCGCTCAGGGAAGGTTTCAGCGTCGCTTTGACCGCCGACGTGCCGCCCGGCCCGGCGCGCAAGTCGGGGCCCGGCATCATCATGATCAGCAGTCGCTCGGGGCGGCCGATCGTTCCCTTTGCGGTCGCGAGTTCCCGCTATTGGTCGGCGAACTCCTGGAGCCGCATGACCATCAACCTTCCCTTCTCGAAGATCGGCATCGCCATGGGACCCCCGATCCACGTCCCGAGCGACATACGCGCCGAGGACTTCAAGCGCTACCAAAAGCAAGTCGAAGCGGCGTTCAACGACGTCACGGCAAGGGCCTATGCCCTGGCCGGCGCCGACATGACGCGGGCGACCCCGCCCGAGCGGCCGCCGCGTGGCAGCCAAAGTCAAAGCTATTACGATCAGTTCAAGTGAGGGATGCGCGATCGCGGCGTTGAGGCGAAGCGGCCCGATCGGGTAAGCTTGGCGACGGGACGTCATGGCCGAAACTCAGGCAAGCAACAAGGTTCCAGAAACGACTTGGCCAGCCGTGGTGTGGGCGGCGCGGCTCAGCGTCTATCTGCTCGCGCAAGGGGCGCTCGTGCTTCTGGCCTATGCCTATTACGGCTTCGACAGCGATCCGGAGAGCTTCGCGCTCGGCTTTCGCATCGCTCCGCTGATCGCCTCGGTCAATTTGCTATGGGGCGCAGCCGGGACCTATATCGGGTTCTTCCAGCCCCGCTACGCGCTTCCCTTCGTGCTCGCCTTCGCCGCGTTCTACACCGCACTCGCAGGCCTCGGCTCGTTCACGTCCTACGATCTCGGCATGAAACTCGATGGTAGGGTGAACCTGTTTCATTGGCTGATCGCGCTCGCGGCCTGGGTCATCGGGCTCTACGCGCTACGGCGGAGAAGCGGGCGCTGACGGCTGCTATTGCGGCGGCGGGACCTCTTCGACGAGCGGCTTGTCCTTCGGCTTGATGCGCACGACGAACAGCCGCACCGTCTTGTCGGTCTTGTTCATGCCGCGATGGACGACGTTGGGTGCAAGATATTCGGCCTCGCCCGTGGCGATCTCTTTCGGCGCCTCTCCTTGCCGCTCGAAGGTGAGGGTGCTTTCGAGGAGATAGGCGATCTCGTGCGCGTCAGGATGGATGTGCCAGGGCAGTACGGTGCCAGGCGGGAACGTATAGACCTGCGCGGTGACCTCCTTGCTCGGGTCGTCGGCAAGGGCTTGTGCGATCAGTTGCTCCACGGTTGCGCCGCCCTCGCTTTGCGGGTCGCGGGCGAAGCCGAGGCCCGCGCCAGTAAGCGCGCAGGCAAATGCGATGGCGAGAATCGCGGTCTTCATTGTCATGACCAAAGCTCATTCATCTTGGGCCGTGCCCGTTCCACTATAGTTGGCGAGCGCACGCGATTCGCGTGCCCGCCCCGTCCGGCAGGATGCTAACGCAAAACCGCCGCTCGTTCGCGAGCCATGCTCATTCGGAGGAGACGATGAACGGAACGGTCTACAACTATCAGATTGAGGGCGCGAAATATGGCATCAGCTTCGGCACGGCGCTCGCCATCGCCATCTCTTACGTCAACAACCAATCGATCCTGTGGGCGATCATCCACGGCTTCTTGAGCTGGCTCTACGTGATCTACTTCGCGCTGTTCAAATAGCGCGCGGCGCGCCGTCACACGGCTCCGCCCTGTCCGCTTGTCGGCCCAGCGCCCTATTACTGCCGCTACTAGGCTTCCGCCGCCAGCGTCATCATCCAAATTAAATCAAGTTGGCGCTACCCCCCCCCCCCGGCGCCAGAGGAGAGATCTATGACGATAATGTTCAGACTGGTTGCCGCCGCCGCGGTCTCGATCGCGGCAAGCCTTCCGGCCCTCGCCGAGGAGACGAAAGCGGCGACCGAGGCGCACCGATCCCCACCCTTCGCTGCGAATTCAAGAGCGTCAACGCCTGCTCCACGGACGGCACTTGTAAGGCCGGAAATGACCTTGCCGGCATGCCGCTTCCGCTGAAAGTCACGGTCGATTTCGAGAACACGGTGGTCTCGGCGATCGACGAGACCGGCTACGCCCGCACCGACAACATCGATGCGGTGGTCGAATCCGGCGGCCAGCTCATGATCCACGGCATCGATCGCGCCTTCGGCTGGCAGATTGTGATGCATCAAGCGAGCCCCGCCGCCTCGGTGAGCTTCGCTACGGCCGACACGGTGATCTCAGGTTTCGGTACCTGCAGCAACAAATAGGCCTGACGTTTCCGTCCGGCATCGACCCCGGCCCGGGCCAACGGGCCGGGGTTTTTCTTTGCCCGGCCTCACGTTAGGGGCGTCCTTCTCAGCGTGGCGTTTTGAAGCTAAGCTTGCGGTCTTGGCCGCGTTTCGCGGGGGCGTAACGCCTGTACGCGGCGTTAAGGCGGGGTGAGGGGGAGCGCGTCTTTGAGTCGCACGAGTGGCTTCCAGCTTGGCGGGATTGCGTCTGTCGCCTTCGCGGCCGTGATTCCCTTCATCTGCGGGCATGCGGTCGCCGGCTCCTATGAGCAGCCGCCGAGCTTTAGCGCGGCGCAGGTGCTCCCACCCAATCTGCTCAACAGCCCCAACTACACCATCGCCGTTCAGGTCGGTCTCGACAATTTCCAATACGTGTTCAACGTCGACACCAGATGGGGCGCCTTCACGGTCAAGGGCCTCGACCTGATGCGCGTCCGCGCGCGCGAGATGGCCGCGACCGCGGCGCTGGAGCAGATCAACGGCGCCGGCACGATGGTCAATGCGGCGGGGCGCACGGCGCTGAAGCCGCTTGCCACCGCCAAGGATCTCGTCACTGCTCCCGGGCGCACCATCGGCGATACGATCAGCGGCGTTGGCAATCTCTTCGGCAGCGTCGATGCCTCCGTGGCCGCCACCGATCCGCACAAGGAGGGCGTGGTCGCGTCCGTCACCGGCGGCGCCACGGCGCGGCGCAAGCTCGCTTACGATCTCGGGGTCGATCCCAACACGACGTTTCCGCCGCTCCACAATGAACTGAAGCGTCTCGCCACCGCCAACGCCATCGGCGAAACGGGCACCAATGCCGGGCTTGCCTTCGTCACCGGCGGCGCTGGCATTGCCATCAGCGTCGGCGGCACCAGCCGGACGCTCAGGCTCGCGCTGCGCAACAAGACGGCGGCGCAGCTCGAGAAGGAGGGGCGCGTTGCGCTCGCTGCGATGGCGGTGCCGGGCGCGACCGTTGACGCCTTCTACGCCAATCCGCACCTTTCGCCGACCGACAAGGCGGTCGTCGTCGCGGAGCTTGCCAAGCTCCGCGCGGCGAGCGGGCGCGAGATCTTCATCGCCAGCGCCGCCGGCACGCAGAGCATCGAGATGGGCTTCTTCTACCGGCGGCAGGCGGAGCTGATCGCGGACTATGACGAGAGGATCGCGCCGGTCACCGCCTTCGTGCGCATGGGCGGCGCCCCCATGCTTCAGACCGCGAAGGGCACCGTCAGCCTTCTCCCGGTCGATTATCTGTATTGGTCGCCGCCGCTCGAGGCGCTCGCCGGGGCTGGCGGGGGCGGGCAGATGTGGATCACGGGGCGGGCGAGCGCGAAAGCGACGGCGCAATTGGCCGCACGCGGCTGGACGCTCGTGCCCAAGGCCGGCTACAAACTCGGGGAATGAGCGGCGGCACTCGCAGCGCCTGAACAGCCCGCCATGATGCCGCCGAATTCGGGGAGGAGGAGCAATGTCATGCGCTCCTTTTTTCCGTCTCCGAGACTCGGTCTTTTCTTGCTGGTTGGCGCCGGTCTCTGTGCCGGGCTCGTCACCTCCGCCCCGGCGCGCGATCCGGCGGCGCCCTATCTCGGCATGACGCAAGCCGAGATCCTCGCCTGCGCCGGCGAGCCGCATGCCCGCCTGCGGATGGGCGCGAACGCCGAGACCCTCACCTATCACTATAGCGGCGCCGGACCGGTTCCGGCCGAGCCCGCCAAACCGGGCGAGAAGGACAAGTCCAAGGACAAGAAGAGTTCGATCGCCGACCTCTTCGGCGACAAGAAGGGCAAGAAGAAGAACAAGGACTGGACCTGCTCGGCGAGCCTCAGATTCGAGGACGGCAAGCTCGTCAGCGTGAACTTTGCGCACAAGGACGTGCGCAGTCCCTACGAATGGCAGGCGGAGAAGGACCCGATAAAGCAGGAAGCAAAGCGCAAGGAAGAAATGCCGACCTGCACCTTCTCCCTGCCGCGCTGCACCCGCTAGCTTGAGTCCTTTTGTTGCGCTATCGCTTCGCTACTTGAGCGCTAGTTTCTTTATGCGCTACCGCTTCGCTACTTGAGCGCTTATTGCGCGTGGCAGACGGCCTCGATGTTGTTGCCGTCGAGATCGAAGACGAAGGCTGCGTAGTAATTGTCGTGATAGTGGGGGCGGAGCCCGGGCGGGCCGTTGTCCTTGCCGCCCGCATCGAGCGCGGCGCGATAGAACGCATCGACGCTCGCGCGTGAGGACGCCACGAAAGCGACATGGACGTGTTCGCCGAGGCGGTTCCCCTCGCCGATCCAGAACGAAGGCTTGCCGCTCTGGAAATCCTCGGCCTTCCCCGGAGGTCCGAAGCCGACCGCGGCGCCGTGGCCGGTCTCAGCCGCCGAAACCTCCATCACCACCCCATAGCCTAAGGGCGCGAGCGCCGTCCGGTAGAATTCCGTGGCGCGGGCAATATCGCCGACGGGCATGCCGATGTGGTCGATCATGGCGCAGGCCTCCATCGTACGCGCCCCCTATTCCGCGCGCTCGACCAGCTTGCGCTTGAGCGAGGCGATGGCCGCTGCCGGGTTCAGCCCCTTGGGGCAGGCTTTGGTGCAGTTGAGAATGGTGTGGCAGCGGTAGAGCCGGAACGGGTCCTCGAGCTCGTCGAGGCGCTCGCCCGTGCGCTCGTCGCGGCTGTCCTCGACCCAGCGGTCCGCCTGCAACAGGATGGCGGGGCCGAGATAGCGGTCGCCGTTCCACCAATAGGACGGGCAGGCGGTCGAGCAGCAGGCGCAGAGGATGCACTCGTAGAGCCCGTCGAGCTTGTCGCGGTCTTCCTTCGATTGGCGCCACTCTTTCTCCGGCGTCGGGCTGTCGGTCTTGAGCCAAGGCTCGATGGCGCGGAGCTGCGCGTAGAACTTCGTCATGTCCGGCACGAGGTCCTTGATCACCGGCATGTGCGGCAAGGGATAGACGGCGATCGTGCCCTTGGCGTCCTCGGCGTGCATGGTGCAGGCGAGCGTGTTGGTGCCGGCGATATTCATCGAGCACGAGCCGCACACCCCTTCGCGGCACGAGCGGCGGAAGGTAAGCGTGGGATCGACGTTGTTCTTGATCCAGATGAGCGCGTCGAAGATCATCGGCCCGCACTCCTCCATGTCCACCCAATAGGTGTCGAGGCGCGGGTTCTCTCCGGTCTCGGGGTCGAAGCGGTAGATGCGGTAGACGCGATAGCGTGCCGCCGGCGCGCCCGACGGCGGCGGGTTCCAGGCCTTGCCTTGCTTGACCTTCGAGTTCCTGGGAAGCGTGAATTGAACCATCTTCGACCTTGAGGGCTAGTATACCCGCTCCTTGGGCTCGATATAGGCGACCTCGTTCGACAGCGTGAATTTGTGCACCGGGCGATAGTCGAGCTTGACGTCGTGGCTCTTCTCATCGGCCCAAGACAGCGTGTGCTTCATCCAGTTCTTGTCGTCGCGCTTGGGGAAGTCCTCGCGCGCATGAGCGCCGCGGCTCTCCTCGCGGGCAAGCGCGCCCTCGACGGTGACGGCCGCCTGGGCGATGAGATTGTCGAATTCGAGCGTCTCGATCAGGTCGGTGTTCCAGATCAGAGAGCGGTCGGTGACGCGGATATCGGCGGCGTCCTCCCACACGGCGCGAATGGCCGCGGTACCCTCTTGCAGCACCTTCTTGGTGCGGAACACGGCGCAGTCGCGCTGCATGATCTTCTGCATGCGCAAGCGAAGCTCCGCCGTCGGCGTGCCGCCATTGGCGTGGCGGAAGCAATCGAGCCGCGCGATCGCCTGCTCGCCCGCGCCTTTCGGCAGTTCGGGAATGGCGCCCCCTTTGGCGATGAGCTCGGCGCAGCGATGGGCGGCAGCGCGACCGAAGACGACGAGGTCGATCAGCGAGTTGGAGCCGAGCCGGTTCGCGCCATGCACCGAGACGCAGGCCGCCTCGCCGAGCGCCATGAGGCCGGGGACGATGGCGTCGGTATCGCCTTCGCGCGGGCTGATCGCCTCGCCATGCATGTTGGTGGGGATCCCGCCCATATTGTAGTGGCAGGTGGGGGTGACCGGGATCGGCTCCTCCCTGACATCGACGCCGGCGAAGATGCGGGCCGACTCGGTAATGCCGGGCAGCCGCTCCTCGATCAGCGCCGGGTCGAGATGCTCCAGATGGAGATGGATATAATCCTTGTCGGGACCGTGGCCGCGGCCCTCCCTGATCTCGATGGTGATGGCGCGCGAGACCACGTCGCGCGAGGCGAGGTCCTTGGCCGAACGGCGCGTAGCGCTCCATGAACTTCTCGCCCTTGGAATTGCGCAAGAAACCGCCTTCGCCGCGCGCGCCCTCGGTGATGAGCACGCCCGCGCCGTAGACGCCGGTCGGATGGAACTGCACGAACTCCATGTCCTGGAGGGGAAGGCCGGCGCGCAGAACCATGGCGTTGCCGTCGCCGGTGCAGATATGGGCCGATGTGCAGGAGAAATAGGTGCGGCCATAACCGCCGGTCGCGAGAATGACCTGATGGGCGCGGAAGCGATGCAGCGTGCCGTCTTGCATCGACAGCGCGACGACGCCGCGGCAGCGGCCCTCCTCGTCCATGATGAGGTCGATGGCGAAATACTCGATGAAGAACTCGGCCGAATGGCGCAGCGCCTGGCCGTACATGGTGTGCAGCATGGCATGGCCGGTGCGGTCGGCGGCGGCGCAAGTGCGCTTGGCCTGGCCCTTGCCGAAATCGGTGGTCATGCCGCCGAAAGCGCGCTGGAGGATCTTGCCGTCCTCGGTGCGTGAAAAGGGCACGCCCCAGTGCTCGAGCTCGTAAACCGCTTGCGGCGCGTTGCGGCAGAGATATTCGATGGCGTCCTGGTCGCCGAGCCAATCCGATCCCTTCACCGTGTCGTACATGTGCCAGCGCCAGTCGTCGGGGCCCATATTGCCGAGCGCCGCGGCAATGCCGCCTTGCGCCGCAACGGTGTGAGAGCGGGTGGGGAACACCTTGGTGATGCAGGCGGTGCGAAGCCCCGCCTCGCTGCAGCCGACCACGGCGCGCAAGCCCGAGCCGCCGGCGCCGACCACCACCACGTCATAGGCATGGTCGATGATCGGGTAGGCGCGGCCGTTGACCTGGACCGCGTTCCGCAAAGCGGGATCGACTGGCTTAGCGTCTTGAGCCATGGAGACTAGGATCCGAGACTGATCTTCAGAATGGCGAGGGCGGCGGCAATGACGAGTCCCGCCGCGAAGAAATTCGTAAAGACGATCGCGGCGATCTTGGCGCCATCGCCATGGACATAATCGGCGATGATCTCCTTGAGCCCGATCCGCATGTGGATGGCGGCGGAGATGACGAGCGCAAGCATCAACGCGGCGACGATGGGTTGGGCGAAATAGGCTTTGACCGTGCCGTAATCGGCGCCGATATGGCTCACGATCGAATAGATCAGGAAGATCGTGAGCGGGATGTTGGCAAGCGCGGTGAGCCGCTGGCGCCAGAAGGTCTCAGTGCCGCCATGCGCGGCGCCAAGCCCGCGCACCTTTTTCAGCGGTGTGGCCATGCTAGGCGCCCCCCCTCACCGCGTAGCCCGCGTACCAGATGAGGACCGTGAGCGCGATCGAGCCGATGATGGTGAGCCAAGCGAGCACCTCGATGCTCGTCTTGTCGAGCGCCCGGCCGGTGTCCCAGACGAGGTGGCGGATGCCGCCGAGCATGTGATGGACGAGCGACCAGGTGAACAGAAAGAGCACGATGCGCCCCATGGTGCTGGCGAAGAACTGCGAGACTTGGGCGTAGGCGTCCGGGCCGGCGGCAATCGCAATGAGCCACCAGGCGAGCAGGACGAAGCCGGCCGCGTTCGCCGCGCCTGAGATGCGATGCGCGATCGACATCAGCATCGTCAGCATCGGCCGGTAAATTTGCAGATGCGGGGAAAGCGGCCGCTCTCCCCCCAATTTGGCGTTGCCCATGGTGGTCGTGCAGGTTTTTGCCCAGGCGATCCCCTCTCATAACGCAAATCGCGGGGCGCAAGCAATCAAGCCTTGGCCGGGAGCAGGCTTAACCTAGGGGGCGATAATGCCGCAGGCGATGCGGTCTCCGGCATTGCCGGCGGGATCGGTGCGATAGTCGTCGGCCGCGGCATGGATAACGAGGGCGGCGCCGTCGTCGTCGAGCAGCGCCGATTTGCCGCTTAGTGTCACCGCTTGGTTCAGCACCTCGATGCTCAGCCTGCCGTCGCTCGGCACGTGGAGGTTTGGCATGTCGCCGGCATGAGGCCCTTCGGGGTTCTCGATCCCGTGCTTGGCGTCGGCGGGATTGAAATGGGGACCGGCCGATTTGAAATCCGGCGGCTCGCATTTGCCGACGGCATGGAAATGGAGGGCATGCTCGCCCGAGGGCGCGTCGGTCACATCGAGGCGGATCAAGAGACCGCTCGACGTTTCCGTCAGCGTGGCCCTGCCGACCTCATTGCCGCTTGCGTCCTTGAGGCTCGCGGTCGCGCTTCCGGCCGCTACCGCCGGTGATCCGAGAGCAAGCGCCGACCAGAGAACTATCGCTGCCGGGACCAGTTTTTGTCGCATCACCTTCCTCCTATGTCGTCGTCCGCGAGGGCGGACAATGCAGTAACCCCCGACTTCACGCTTTGGTTCGAGGTCAGAGGGACTGGACGCCCGCTTTCGCGGGGCGTGACCAATCGTGGCCCGGTGAAAAGCAAGATTACCGCGGCAGCGCCACCCAGTAGTCCATATCAAGAACCACGCCGTCTTCATGACCGCCGTCGGCCTTGAGGCCGGGGAAATCGGCGCAAGCGCGATCCTTGACGGCGAAGGTGCGCAAGCGCAGCGCGCCCATATCCGAGCGTCCGGGCAGCTCGGCTTTGTCGAGAACCTCGCTCCACGCATAGATGGTGTCGCCGGCGAAGGAGGGCGCGACGTGCCGCGCGCCGTTCAGCCCGAGAATGTGGAAGGCATTGGCGAGACCGTTGAAGCTCAAAGCGCGGGCGATGGAGATGATATGGCCGCCATAGACGAGCCGGCGCCCGAACCGGCCCTTGCCCTCGATATGCTGATTGAAATGGACGCGCGCCGTGTTCTGGAACAGGCGCGTCGCGAGCTGATGCTCGGCCTCCTCGATGGTCTGCCCGTCGACATGGTCGATCTTGTCGCCGACGGAATAGTCGCCGAAGCGCCGGGGCGAGCCGGCGAGCGCGTAGTCATAGCCCGAGAGTTTGAGCTTCGGCAGGGCTGCGCCGAGCGTCGCGGGATCGGCGCTCGTGGCGAGCTCAGGCACGACGGGAGCGGGGGCGGGAGCATCGGGGTTCCGCTTGTTGACCATCACCCAGCGCGCATAGGAGAGCACCTTTTCGCCGCGCTGGTTCCGCCCCGTCGAGCGCACATAGACGGTGCCGCTCTTCTTGTTCGAGTTCTCCTTGATCCCGATCACTTCCGAGACCGAGGCGAGTGTGTCGCCGGGATAGACGGGGGCAAGAAAGCGAAACTCGGCGTAGCCGAGATTGGCGATGGCGTTGCGCGAGATGTCCGGCACGGTCTTGCCGATGACGATGTGGAAGACGAGGAGATCGTCGATCGGCGAGCGCGGATAGCCGATGGCTTGCGCGAAGGCGTCCGAGGACTGCACGGCGAAGCGCGGACCGTAGAGCGCGGTGAACAGGCTCACGTCGCCGACCGTCACGGTGCGCGGCGTGGCGTGCACGATCTCCTGGCCGAGGGTGAAATCCTCGAAGAAATTGCCGGTAACGGTCTTGTCGATCGCTTGGCGCTTGTTGTCGTTCATGTCGGTCTTGGCCGGTTTCGGGACGGGGCCGACCATAGTTTGCGGTCCAGCGCGAGACAAGGACCAGCTAGGTCAATCGGCAGCGCCCGACTGGCCAATTGCGGGCGGCCGGGGGAACAGCAGCCGCTGATAGAGCCATCCGATGCCGATAAGGACAGCGCCGAGCCCGAGGAAGGACAGCGCGCGATAGATGCCGGTCAGGTTCGACATGTCGATGAGGAAGACCTTGAGCACGGTCAGCACCAGCACGGCGGCCGAGGCGATGCGGAGCGGGAGCGACCGAAGCCAGAGGCCGCCGCCGAGAAGGGCCACGCCGAACAGGAGCCAGACCGCCGAATAGGTGTATTGCTCGGCGTCCGAGGTTGGGCCCTCCGTCAGCACCGGCCCGTGATAGAGCCTGCAGATTTCGAGCGAAATATATCCGAGCGCGAGCGCGAGCGCCGTGGCGGCGGCGGTGACGCTGTACCAATAAGGTCGCGTGCCATAGGTGAGGAAGGCGAGCGCGCCGGCAAGCACGGCGGGAATGCCGTAGCCGAGCAGCACCAAGTTGATGAACCTTCCGCCGACCGGTTCGCCAGTGAGGATTGGATTGGCGCCGATGGCCAGATTCGACACGATCATCGCCAGGACCAAGCCTGCGAGGATCAAGGCGCCGAGATTGTGAACCGCGCTCCCGCTCTTTGCGCGCAGCCGTTCGAGCCCGATGACCATGGCAAGCAGGATCGAGACCTTGAGCGCGGTCTCGGCGAGCGCGCTTCCTCGTCCGAAGGGATCGCCGCTCAACGCGTGGCGGACCTCGAACACGACGAGGAGCACGGCAAACAGGATCGAGGCGGCATCGACCATGCGGGCCGGCACATCGTCAGCCTCGCGTCGCAGCATGTGCCCGGCAATGAAGAACGACACTGCCGGCACGCCGTAACCGTAGAGCAGCCAGTTGAAGATGGGCCGGACGCCGATCGCGTCGCCGACGATGCGCGGATCCCAGACGATGCGGCCGATCACGGCGATTGCGACCGAGGCGGCGAGCCAGCGTAGCGCCGGCCACGGCCGTTTCTCGGCGATCCAGGCGATGCCGGGAACCATCAGCGCGAGCGCTATGGTGAGCCAGCCTTTCTCGAGCGCGAGGCTCAAGGCGAGCGCGAGCGAAGCGATCGCGCCGGTGGCGAAGATCGCAGCCGGTCCTTCGCCGGTCGCGCGCTCGCTCCGTTTGCTCAGGGCCTCGGTGGCAAGGGCAAAAGCGCCGGCAAGGAGGACGGCGGCGCCGGCAAAGGGGATCGAGCGGTCGAATCCGGCAATGCGCCAATAGAGCGCGATCAGGATGGCAAGAGGGGCACAGACAGCGGTTGCGCTCCACAGAATGGCGACAAGGGAGCGGTTGGCGCGGGCCTGGGCGAGAAAGCCGGCAGCGCCGAAAAGAAGCGCGAGGCCGGCGCCAAGCACAAGCGGCGCGCCGAACAGATAATGCTCGGGCTTCCACAGACTGTCGGGGACCGGGCCGTTGGGGAGGCCGAGCGCGGCGACGTCGAAGTCGATGGACCACTGCCAGAAGATGAGCGCAACGAAGAGCGCGGCGGCAGGAACCGCGGCGATTGCGGCATCGCTCCGCCAACCGATGGCGACGGTCGAGGCAACAAGGATCACGAACAGCGTGAGCGCGAGCGTGTCGTGGCCGGTGGCGAGAACGAGCAACATCGAGGCGGCGAGATAGGCGAGGAGCGCCGCCGACGACACCGCGTCGATCTCGCCGGGCGCGGCATCAGGTCCGAACAGCAAACCCGAAACGATGAAGAGAGCGGCAAGCGTGAAGCAGGCAGCGAGATAGAACGCTTGCGGCGTGAGCGCCGCGAGATCGCCGATCGCCGGCAGCACCCAAGCCACGCTTGCCGCGATCGCCGCAATGGCGAGCCAGCGCCACAGCTTGGCCCGGGCAAGCGCGAAGGCGGCGGCGGTGACGACGGCGAGGTAGAGATAGAGCGCCCAATAATTCGGCGCTTCGGTCGCGACGATCAGCGGCGTCGCAAACGCGCCGATCAGGCCGAGGCCCGCGAGCGCGGGCCCGTGAAGGAGCGCGGCGGTGAGCGTCAGGAGCGCGACGATCCCGAGCAGAACGAACGCCACGGCCGGCCCGATGAAGCCGTAGAGGGCGTAGGCCGCGTAAACGTCGGCATAGGCGATCGCCGTTCCCGCCGCGGTCAGCACGCTCGGGATATGCGCCTTGGCGAGACCCACGATCCCGGTCTTGATCTCACGGCGCCTGGTCCATTCGCCGGCCCCGATCAAAGCGAGCGCCACGACGCCCGCGAGAACCACCCTTTGCGCCGGGCCGAACCAGCCCTGCTCGATCGAATAGCGAACGAGGAAGAAGCCGCCGAGCGCGAGCGCGATGCCGCCGGCCCAGACCGCCCATTGCGTGCCGAAGCGCTCCTCGAGACTCGCTTTTGGTTTGACGGGCGGCGGCGCAGGCGCGGCCGGTTGCGGGACGGGTTCCGCCACGGGGCGAACCGGTTCGTCCGCTCCGGTTTTTTCCTCGGCAGGGGCGGCCGCGGGCGAGGGGAGGGCTGCGGGAGGAGCCTCCGCCGAAGGTTCAAGATCAGCCCGGTCGGCAAGCCATCTCTGGAGCGTGTCGAGCCTCTGCTCGATCAAACTGAGCCGCGCGCGCATGCGCAGCGTCAGCACCAGGCTTGCGACGGCGATGACCGGAATGGCGAGGAGGGCGAGGACGAGCGATGGCAACATTGCAGCAAGAGTAGCGCGAGAGGCTCGGTCCAGGCGCAAAAATGGCGGTCCCCACTTTCGCGGGAACCGCCATCTTCAGACGAAAACTTGTAAGATCGACGCTCTGATTAAGCGCGGTCGAGCTCGGCGGGGAGGTAGCTCGTCACTTCCATGCCAGCCTCGGACTCGGTGATCTCGGGTTTCAGCCACTCTTTCATGGTCGTCTCCTTCGGTGAACTCACAGGAAGAGATAATGGGGTATGGGCATTAGGACTGCATGACGCGGCCATGAACGCTCCCTGAAAGCCACATTAAGAAATTCTGACAGACCGGCCCCTCATTTGGTGTCGGGTCGCGCTCCCTACCCCAGATATTGAAAATCGGCCTAAGCGAAGAGCGCCAGAGCCTTATCGACCGTGATCCAGATGCCCCACAGGAGCGGGATGCCGACCGCGGCCCAGGCGAGCGGGGCGATCTCGAGGCGCCGTGGGCTCAACACGATCCCTGCGAGCCAGAGCGCGAGACCGATCCACATGAGAAACGGCCGATAGGCAAAACCGCCCGCCTGCTCGGCCTGGGCGATGGCGTCTTGGCAGGCGGCCGAGGTGAAGACAAGGCAGGTCCAGGCGCCGCCGATCCCTCCCACCTTGGTGAAGAAGGTGATCCACCACACAACCGAGACGGCGATCAACGCCATCCCGACCGGCTGAAGCAGCCGAAGGCCGGGCCGCTCGTCCTTTTGCCCTCTGATCTCGACGGCATGCATCGTGCGCTCGCGCGCGGTCTTGGTCTGCAATGCCTCGACCTCCTCGGGCTTCATGAACCACTTCTTGTTGGCCGGCCGGATCAGAAGATTGGCGATGAAACCGCCGACCAAGAGGCCCGCGAGCACGTAGAAGATCGGATGATAGATCTGGTCGGCGGCAACGCCCGCGGCTTTGCGCGAATCGTGCATGTAGTTCACGATCACCGGTCCGACGATCCCGGCGGTAGACCAGGCGGTCAGCAGCCGTCCGTGAATGGCGCCGACGAACTGCGTGCCGAAGATATCGGCGAGGTAGGCGGGAATGGTGGCGAAGCCGCCGCCATACATCGACGCGATCAGGCAGAAAGCGGCGGCGAAGAGCGCTAGCGCGCCGAGGTCGGCGAGCGTCGGGGCCGCGGCGTAGCAGGCGAAGCCGAGCGCAAAGAAGATGAAATAGGTGGTCTTGCGGCCGATCTTGTCCGACAGCGAGGCCCAAAAGATCCGGCCGGCGATGTTGAACAGCGAGAACAGACCGACAAACGCGGCGCCGACCAAAGCCGCCTTCGCCTTCTGGTCATCGGTGAAATCGGCGAAGCCGACCGAGGCGTCGCCGAACAGTCGGCCGCCGAAAGTCTCCTGCAACATCGGCGCGGCGGCGCCGATAATGCCGATGCCGGCCGAGACGTTGAGGCAGAGCACGGCCCAAAGCAGCCAGAACTGCACGGTCTTGTGCGCGTCCCTGAGGTGAACGTGGCCGGTCGTGATCATCGCTTGGGAATTTGACGGCGGCGTCCAGCCTTCGGGCTTCCACCCCACTGGCGGGAGCCTATAGCCGAAGGCGCCGCACATCATGAAAATGAAATAGCCGATCCCGAGCGTGACGAAGGTCTCCCACACGCCGACCGAGGTCGGCGTCGCGTAGTAATTCATCAGGATGGTGGCAAGCGGCGAGCCGATCATGGCGCCGCCGCCGAAGCCCATGATCGCCATTCCCGTCGCCATGCCGCGGCGATCGGGAAACCACTTGATCAGGGTCGAGACGGGCGAGATGTAGCCGAGCCCAAGGCCGATGCCGCCAATGAAGCCGGAGCCGAGCCACATCAGCCAAAGTTGGTGGATATAGACGCCGACCGCCGAGATCATCAGGCCGCCACACCAGCACAGCGCCGAGACGACGCCAGCTTTCCGCGGTCCGACCCGCTCGAGCCACCCGCCCCAGATTGCCGCCGAGACGCCGAGCAGGACGAAGAACAGCGTGTACATCCAGCCGAGATCGAACTGGGTCCAGTCGCAGTCGGTGGCGAACAACGCGTGGGCGGTTATGGCCACCTTGCCGAAGAAGGTGGTGGCGTCGCCGGCGCAGGGGAGGGACTTGTCGAGGCCTTGCGCAACGCCGACGGCGCGCCCCAACGGCAGCCAAAACACGCTGAAGCCGTATGCCATGCCGATGCAGAGATGGATCGCGAGCGCGGCCGGCGGCACGAGCCAGCGGTTGTAATCCGGCGGCGCAATGATGTTCGCCTTGTCGAGAAGGCCGATACGACCGCCCGCGGCCACGGACTCTCCAGCACTCGCCATGCGGCGCCCCAGAATTTCCTTCCTTCGCCACGACCGACGGCAGTCTGGCCGGGCTTGACCGCGACCGCAAGGTCCGATGGCGACGCAGCCCGGGCGCCGCCGGGAGACGGTCCCAAGGCTAACGGGCGAGCCCGGGGCGAGAGATCGGGGTGCCGTCACGCTCCCTTTTTGAATTTTGCCGCTTCCTCGGAGCCCTTGGTGGTGTCGCCGGCAGTGTAGGAATGGGCGCCGGCGCCCGCGAGCTTGCCCTTGTCCACGATCAGATACTCGGTGCGGATCGGCTTCTTGGCGAAATAGTTCTCCAGGATTTCGCGCACGCCCGCGGCGTAGCGCGTTTGCGCCGAGAGCGAGCTCCCCGAGATGTGCGGGGTCATGCCGTGATGGGGCATCGTGCGCCAGGGGTGATCGCGCGGCGCCGGCTGCGGGAACCAGACGTCGCCGGCATAGCCCGCGAGCTGCCCGCTTTCGAGCGCGCGAACGACGGCATCGCGATCGACGATCTTGCCCCGGGCCGTGTTCACGAGATAAGCGCCACGCTTCATCTTGCCGATCAGCTTGTCGTTGAACATGCCTTCGGTCTCGGGATGAAGCGGTGCGTTGATCGTCACGACGTCGCACACCTTCACCAGCAACTCGACATTGGGGTGGAAGGTGAGGCCGAGCTCCTTCTCGATTTTCTCGGGCAGGCGATGCTTGTCGGTGTAGTGCAGCTTGACGTCGAACGGCTTCAGGCGGCGGAGCGCTGCCAGTCCGATGCGGCCGGCGGCGACGGTTCCGATATTCATGCCTTCGAGATCGTAGGAGCGCTCGACGCAGTCGGCGATGTTCCACCCGCCTTTGATCACCCATCCGTAGGACGGGATGTAGTTGCGCACCAGCGCGAGGATCATCATCACGATGTGCTCGGAGACGCTAATCGAGTTGCAATAGGTGACTTCGGCGACGGTGATGCCCTTGTCCATCGCCGCCTGAAGATCGACATGGTCCGAACCGATGCCGGCGGTGATGGCAAGCTTGAGGCTCTTGGCCTTGGCGATCCGCTCCTTGGTAAGGTAAGCGGGCCAGAAGGGCTGGGAGATGACGATCTCCGCATCGGGAAGCTCCTTCTCGAAGACGGAGTTGGGCCCGTCCTTGTCGGAGGTGACGACCAGAGTGTGACCGGCATCTTCGAGGAATTTGCGAAGCCCCAATTCACCCGAGACGCTGCCGAGGAGTTCGCCGGGCTTGAAATCGATTTTTTTCGGCGTCGGCGTCGTCATGCCGTCGGGGTAGTGATCGATCTTGGGGATGTCGTCGCGGGCGTATTTGGGCGGATAGCCCGTGACCGGATCGTCATAGAGAACGGCGAGCACTTTTGCCATGAGTGAGCTCCTTCATGGGCTGGCATGGAGGCAAAGGAGCACCCGGCAGGGAGTCGGAGCTCTGCTGCCACATGTCGCATCGAGCGGGACCGGGTTGAGAGTAAAACGCATCAACCGACCCTTGCGTTTCCTGATCGGCGGGGCCTAAAGCGCGGCCTATCGAATTGCCGATCCTCGAAACCCCACTCCCGGGAGCGGCGGAAATCAAGTAGGCGCATCCGAACGGTCCATAGGAGCGGTCTATCGACCGACCTGGACAAAGACCAACCTGACTGAAATGCTTGTGGAAGTACCGTTGGGGGAGACGAAAAGCTTTGTCACTACCGCGAACGCTGGTCGAGGGTCATTTCCGTTTCCGCCGCGATCAACACGCCAAGAATCGCGGGCGCTATCTCCAGCTGGCCGAGCTCGGTCAAGCGCCGATGGCCATGGTGATTGCCTGCTGCGATGCGCGCGTCGATGTCTCGGCGATCTTCGATGCCGAGCCCGGCGCGCTGTTCATCATGCGCAACGTGGCCAATCTCGTTCCCCCTTACGAGCCGGAAGGCAAATATCACGGCACAAGCGCCGCGGTCGAATACGCCGCGACCGCGCTCAAGGTGCCGCATGTCATTGTGCTCGGTCATTCGCATTGCGGCGGCGTTGACACGTACCGGCGCGGGGTGCGCGACAAGGTGCCCGAGCACGGTTTCATCGGCCGTTGGCTCACGCTGCTCGACGACCTCAAGCTCGTCGAGAGCGATATCTTTGCTTATGGCGACGAGATGGCGTTCGAGCTAGCCGCGGTGCGCTCCTCGATCGCCAACCTTCACACCTTCCCCTTCATCCAAAAGCGGTTGAAGGAGGGGCTGCTGGCATTGCACGGGCTGCATTTCGATCTCGGCAGCGGGCAATTGCTCGGCCTCGAGCCGGAAACGGCGCGCTTCTCGGCCGTGGTCGAGGCCTAAGAGCTTAGGCGGCGCGGTCGAGCAGCTTGCGGTTGACGATCGTTTCGGCGATCTGCACCGTATTCAGCGCGGCGCCTTTGCGCAGATTGTCCGACACGACCCAGAAGGACAAGCCGTTGTCGAGCGTCTGGTCCTCGCGGATACGGCTGACGAAGGTGGCATAGTCGCCGACGCATTCGACCGGGGTCACGTAGCCGCCGGGCTCGCGCTTGTCGACGACGAGCACGCCGGGCGCCTCGCGCAGGATCTTGCGCGCCTCATCCGCCGTGATCGGTTCCTCGAACTCGACATTGACCGCCTCGGAATGGCCGACGAACACCGGCACGCGCACGCAAGTCGCGGTGACCTTGATCTTGGGGTCGAGAATCTTTTTGGTCTCGGCCGACATTTTCCATTCCTCCTTGGTCGAGCCGTCATCGAGGAAGACGTCGATATGAGGAATGATGTTGAAGGCGATCTGCTTGGTGAACTTCTTCGGCTCGGGCGCGCTTGTGGCGAAGATGCCCTTGGTCTGGTCCCAGAGCTCGTCCATCGCCTCCTTGCCCGCGCCTGACACCGATTGATAGGTCGCCACCACGACGCGCTTGATCTTGGCGCGGTCATGCAGCGGCTTTAGCACCACCACGAGCTGGGCGGTCGAGCAATTCGGGTTGGCGATGATGTTCTTCTTGGTGAAGCCGGCCACGGCGTCGGCGTTGACCTCGGGCACGATCAGCGGCACGTCCGGGTCGTAACGCCAGTAGGACGAGTTGTCGATGACGACGCAGCCTTGCGCGCCGATCCGCGGCGCCCAATCCTTGGAGACGGCGGAGCCGGCCGACATCAGCGCGAAATCGACGCCCACGAAAATCGAATTGCTCGAGGTCGCGGCACTTGAGCCGCTGGTCGCCGAACGACACTTCGACGCCCATCGACCGCCGCGAGGCGAGGGCGAAGACCTCATCGGCCGGGAACTCACGTTCGGCCAGGATGTTGAGCATCTCGCGCCCGACATTTCCGGTCGCGCCGATAACGGCGACTTTATACCCCATGGCTGGCAACTGCTCCTTCGTGCAAAACCTATGGCTGATGCCAATTTGCGGCCGATTTACGGGGAACGGCCCCCGGTTGTAAAGCTTTGCCGGCAACCGAACCCCTGGCTCCGGGACGGATCATGACCTTAATCGCACGCGCCGCCCTCCCCGCGATGCTCGCGCTTTTTGTCGCGGGGTGCGACTGGTCCAGCCTATCCGACGAGGAGACCCAAGGCCCCAATCCGACCATCCCCACCCCGCGATGGGCTCTCATGCCGGACATCAATCTCGCGCGCGCCGTGGGCTGGCCCAAGGGTGCGATGCCGACGCCCGCGCAAGGGCTTGCGGTCAATGCCTTCGCCGAAGGCCTCGACCATCCGCGCTGGCTCCATGTCCTGCCGAACGGCGACGTTCTCGTCGCCGAGACCAATACGCCCAAGAGCGGCGACGTGAGCGTCCCAGGGTTCAAGGGCATCGTGATGATCATGGCCATGAACTACGCGGGCGCCGGCGTCCCAAGTCCCAATCGCATCGTGCTGCTTCGCGACAGCGACGGCGACGGCGTGGCGGAGACGGGGCACGTGTTCCTCGAAGGCTTGAATTCACCGTTCGGCATGGCGCTCGTCGGCGACAAGCTCTACGTGGCCGATACCGACGCGCTGCTGCGCTTCGACTACAGCGAAGGCGCGACCAAGATCGAGACGCCGGGAACCAAGATCGCCGATCTGCCCTCCCGCGCTCCCAACCTTCACTGGACAAAAAGCCTCGTGGCGAGCCCAGACGGATCGCGCCTCTATGTCGGCGTGGGCTCCAACAGCAATTTCGGCGAGAACGGTCCCGCCTTGGAGGAGGGGAGGGCGCAAATCCTCGAAATCGATCCGGCCACGGGAGCGACGCGCAGCTTCGCGACCGGATTGCGGAACCCGGTCGGTCTTGCCTTCGCGCCCGAGAGCGGCGCGCTGTGGGCGGTTGTGAACGAGCGCGATGAGCTCGGTTCCGATCTCGTCCCCGACTATCTCACCGAGGTCAAGGATGGCGCCTTCTACGGCTGGCCGTTCAGCTATTGGGGCCAGCATCTCGATACGAGGGTCGAGCCGCAAAACCCCGAGCTCGTGGCGAAGGCGCTTAAGCCCGACTATTCGCTCGGCAATCACGTCGCGCCGATCGGCCTTGCCTTCGCGCAAGGCACGTTGTTGCCGGAGCCGTTCCGAAGCGGCGTGTTCATCGGCGAGCACGGCTCGTGGAACCGCATTCCGTTAAGCGGCTACAAGGTCGTGTTCGTGCCGTTCGCAGGTGGGAAGCCCACAGGCGCGCCGGTCGATGTGCTCACCGGCTTCCTTAACGGGCTGAACGAAGCGCAAGGCCGCCCCGCCGGTGTCGCCTTCGACCGCTCGGGCGCGCTCCTCGTCGCCGACGATGTCGGCAATGCGGTGTGGCGCGTGACGCCGGCCGCTCCCACGCCCGCGCCCTAGCGGGGCTTCCGGGAGATTAGCTGCGCCGATCGTCCAGCGCGTACGCGCCGGGACCGGAGCCGGCGAGAACGAGCAGCCCGCCGGTGATGGTGATGTTCTTCATGAAGTTGATCATCTGCATCATGTCGCCCGGGTGATAGTGGAACAAATAGCCGGCGAGGACGCAGAAGCCGGCAAGGGCGAGGGCGGCCCAGCGCGTGAAGAGACCGAGCACGAGGAGAAGACCGCCGCCGAGCTCGGTCAGAATGACGAGCGGCAGGAGCGCGCCGGGGACGCCCGCCCCTTCCATGTGCTCGACGGTGCCGGCATAGCCGGAGATTTTGCCCCAGCCCGACTGGATGAAGATGATCGAAAGCAGCACGCGGCCGATCAAGATGAGATAAGGCGCCGCTCGTTCCATCCCGCGTTCCTCCCCTGTCATTCGCCGAATCGCCGGCCAGTCTAGCGGCCGGAGGCCCGCGGTCTCAATTCAGCATGCCGGAAAAGAGCAGGAGAAAGGCCTTGATCAGGCCGATGACCACCGCCGCCGCCACCGCCAGGCTCGCCACGCCCACGGCAAGTCCGACCAGCACGGCGAGACCGTCCTTCTCGACAATGGCGAGCCCGATGATGGCGATGGCGCAGGCCGGCAGCCAGTTGGCGAAGGGGATCGGCAAAGCAAGCACGAGCGCAAGGATCAGAATGGCGAGGCCGATCAGGCGTTCGCCGGTCCACGACAGGAGGACGGTGAGACGCGGCCGGAGCAGGCGCTCGGCGCCTTCGAGATAGGGCAGTGAACGCAACACAACATTGGCGAAACTCTCGCGCGGGAAAGACTGCTCCGTCAGCCAGCGCGGAAACCACGGCTTATGGCGCCCATAGGTGAGCTGCGCCGCGAGCAGCACGAGCGGCAGGCCGAGCACCGCCGAGAGCAGCGGGATGTTGACCGGCACGAGATTGGGCAGGGCGAAGATGAAAAGCAGGACGCCGAAGCCGCGATCGCCGAGCGCATCGCGCAACGCCGCGAGGCTGATGCGCGGCTCGGGATGGCTCGTGACGAAATCGCGCAGCAGGTGCGACGTGCGGCGCGGCCGCTGGCGCGGAGTTGTGTCCGGCGCGTTGCCGGTCGGGGAGGCGTCGTCCTGCCAATTCATGCTTTTGGTCGAGCCTCGCCGATGCCGACTCAGGGATTGCGGGCGGGCGCTTCCGCCTTCACCTCGGTACATTTCTTGGTGACGAACTCATTGACCATGCGCACGACCTCGGGCCCGAGCACGTTGGTCTTGTTGTCGAGACCTGAGCCGGCGTAGATCAGGGGATAGATGAGAAGCGGCGCCGTTGCCTCGCCCCAATTGATGCTGGCCTCCGTCGCCTTGCCGTTGTCGAATTTCACCTTGGGCGCAAGCGTCACTTCGACCGTGTAAGGCTCGCCTTCGGTCTTCTGCGCGAGCGTGCAGCGCACTTTCTGCACCGGCATGACAATCTCGTGCGAAGCCTCGCTCATCGCCAAAGCGAGCGACTTCCGCTCGAGTTCGAGCTTCGACTGGCACACGGCCTTGCCCCAAGGCCAACTGACCTTGCCGCCGAGCATCTTGACGATGTCTTCCTCGCGCCAGGTCTTGACGATGTCGCACGAGACGTTCTCGCCGTTGGGGTCGCGCGTGGCGATGATGTCGCAGATCTTCTTCTTGCACTCTTTCCGCGCTTCCTTCTCGGCGGCCTCCTCGGGCGTGAGCTGCCGCTTGGCCTCGCCGGACGGCGCCGCCTGTTCAGCCGGAGCCTCGGCTCCGCCTTGCGCGGAACTGTCCTCGGCTTCGAGCGCGCCGGCGCTAAGCAGAAGAACGGATGCGGCGATCAGGGCAAAGAAGCGTCTCATTGTCCTTCGGCTCACGAATCGAGCGCCTTGACGATGGCCTCACCCATCTCGCGCGTGCCAACCGTGCGGCAGCCGTCCTGCTTGATATCGGCGGTGCGGAGACCCTGATCGAGCACGCGGGCGATCGCCGTCTCGATCCGGTCGGCCGGTCTCGCCGAGGAAGAAGGAATAGCGCAGGCACATGGCGAGGCTGGCGATGGTGGCGATCGGGTTGGCGACGCCTTGTCCGGCGATATCCGGCGCCGAGCCGTGCACGGGCTCGTAGAGCGCGCGGCGATGGCCGCGCTCGTCGGCGGCGCCGAGCGAAGCGGAGGGCAGCATGCCGAGCGAGCCCGTGAGCATCGCCGCCTCGTCCGACAGCATGTCGCCGAACAGGTTGTCGGTGACGATCACGTCGAACTGCTTCGGCGCGCGGACGAGCTGCATGGCGCAGTTGTCGGCAAGGATGTGGTGAAGCGTCACGTCGCCGTAGCGCTCCTTGTGGATTTTCGTGACCACCTCGTTCCACAGCACGCCGGTCTTCATGACGTTGCGCTTCTCGGCCGAATGCACCAGCCGCTTGCGCTCGCGGGCGAGGTCGAAGGCGACCGTCGCGATGCGCTCGATCTCGTAGGTGTCGTAGACTTGGGTATCGACGGCGCGCTTCTGCCCGTTGCCGAGATCGGTGATGGTCTTCGGCTCGCCGAAATAGACGCCGCCGGTCAGCTCGCGCACGATCATGATGTCGAGCCCGTCGACGCGGTCGCGCTTGAGCGAAGAGGCGTCGGCAAGGGCGGGATAGCAAATCGCGGGACGGAGATTGGCGAAGAGCGCGAGGTCCTTGCGGAGCCGCAACAGCCCGGCCTCGGGCCGCTGGTCGTAGGGCACGCCGTCCCATTTCGGCCCGCCGACCGCGGCGAGCATGACGGCATCGGCGGCAAGCGCCCGTTCCATGGTCGCGTTGGAAATGGCCTCTCCGTGGGCGTCGTAGGCCGAGCCGCCGACGAGGTCCGTCTCGGTCTCGATCGAGGCCACGCCGGTCCGGTTCACCCAGGCGACGACGCGCTCGGCCTCGGCCATCACTTCGGGGCCGATGCCGTCCCCCGGAAGCAGCAAGAGCTTGTAGGTTGCCATGCCCCGTTCCATGCGTCAGAGACAGATGATACTAGCGGCCTTGCCTAAAGGGAGTGGGAAATGCTGACAAGAGCGCTGTTTGTGGTGGTCCTCCTGCTCGGAGCCGTGGCGCCAATGGCCTCAGGTGCGGGCGAAACGAAGGTGTTGGCGCTCGGCCTCAGCGACCATGAGGTGACGCAGGAGGAGCTCGAGAAGGGCGAGGCCTTGCCTCCGCCGCGTTTCAACAGCGGAGGCGTCGCTTACGGCCTGGTGGCAGACCTGAAAAAAGGCGACGCGGTCGAGGTCGCTCTCGTCAAGGACGGCAAGTCTTTGCACCACAATAGCGAGACGCTTGCCGAGGACAAGGCGCGGGTTCTGCTGCAAGCCGGAAAGCGCGGGGTTCCCGCCGGCGGCTGGCCCCTGGGCCAATATGCGGCGACGCTCAAGGTCACCCGCGACGGCAAGACGCTCATCGAGCAGGCATCGACGCCGATCCCGATCGAATAGGCTTCGCCGATCGCGCCCTTAACCCCTTTTGTGAAGGACAAGAGCGCCCGTCTCTTGATATTCCTCTCTCCTCACGTGTGGACGAGCTTGGAATGGCCAGAAGCGGAGCTGCAATAACAACGCCAAAGAGACGCCGCGTGACGCCGCAGGAATATCGCGCCGCGTTCGCTGCGCGCGTCAGGCAGGCGCGAACTGCCGCCCGCTATCCCCTTGAGGAAATGGCGTTGCTGCTTGGCGTGACCCGGGACACCTACACCAAGTATGAAGGCCGAGGCGCTTCGCTCATGCCGCATAACTTGATCGTGCCGTTCTGCCTCGCCTGCCGCGTGTCGGTTGAATGGCTTCTCACAGGCATCGGCCCGATCCGGCTTCGTTGAAGCCCTCCGACGCGCGTCACGCCCAGGGGCGCTCGAGGCGCGCCCTTTGCTCGAACTGGTCGATGGCGCCCTCCTTCTCCAAGGTGAGGCCGATATCGTCGAGGCCTTGCATCAGACAGCGCTTGCGGAAGGGGTCGATCTCGAACCGGATCACGCCGCCGTCGGGGCCTCTGATCTCTTGCGCGGCGAGGTCGATTGACAGCGTGGCGTTGGCGCCGCGCCCGGCATCGTCGATCAGCTTGTCGATCTCAGCTTGCGGCAGCGTGATGGGGAGAATGCCGTTCTTGAAGCAGTTGTTGTAGAAGATGTCGGCGAAGGACGGCGCGATCAGGCAACGAATGCCGAAATCGAGCAGCGCCCACGGCGCGTGCTCGCGCGAGGAGCCGCAGCCGAAATTCTCGCCGGTGATGAGGATCTTCGCTTCCGAGTAGGGCTTCTTGTTTAGGACGAATTCAGGCAAGGTGGCGCCCGCCTCGTCATAGCGCAATTCGGCGAACAGGCCCTTGCCCAGCCCCGTGCGCTTGATGGTCTTGAGATATTGCTTGGGAATGATCATGTCGGTGTCGACATTGATCATGGGCAGAACGGCGGCGATCCCGGTCAGCGTGGTGAATTTCTGCATGGGTTCCTCTTCAACGGAAGCTATGTAGAGGCAAGCGGCCGCGCTTTCCAGCTTTTCAGGCCAGGCCGCTAGCGGCTAAGGTTCGCCGCCGAACCACGGGAGAAGGGATCGAAGATGCCGGACCAAGTGATTTACGAGGCGCACCCGGCCATGTTCCGGGCTCATCCCTTCTGGTTCACCCTCGCGGTGCTGCTCATCGCCGCCTTCGGCGCCGGCATTCTTATCCTGCTCTTTTGGTACATCAAGACGCGCGCGACCGCGCTCACCGTCACCGACAGCGATCTCCTCTACGAGAAAGGAATCCTGAGCAAGGACCGCACCTCGGTGTCGCTCCGGCACATCCGCTCGGTCAACGTCATGCAAACCTTCGTCAATCGCATCCTCGGGGTCGGGACCATCCAAATCTCGACCGCCGGCGACATGCCCGAGTTCACCATCGCCGACATGCCCGATCCGCACTTGATCAGCGAAGCGATCTCGAACGCGCAAGAGATGCGCGAGAATCGCAACTGAGGCGGGGAGACGAGCGATGGCAAAGCCGAGCGACAGGGGCGAGCGCAACGAGGCGCTGAGGCTGCTGGTCGCGGCGATCAGCGGGATCCTCTTGCTCGTCATCATCGGCGGCGCCGGCCTTTACTACCTCGGCGGCGGGCTTGGCGACGGCGATCCCTTCTCGGCGGGGCTCGGGCTCAAGGACGCCGCGGTGATCGCCTTCGGCGTCTCCTTCGTCGTCATTCTGGTGATGGCCATAGTCTCGGGCGGCGACGCCATTTTCGGCGAGCTGCCGTTCACGATTCTCGGCTTCCTGATCTTCTTCGTCGTTTTTTGGTTGATGATCGCCTGGATCTTCTGAGGCGTATCGCCCAGCGCTACTCCGCCGGTCCGAGCGTCCGCGGCTTGGCCGACGAGGCGGGCGAAGCTGTCTGCTGTTTCGAAGCCCCGACCAGCTCGCGGTAATATTTGCGCATGGTCTCGCAGCGTTGCGGTCCGGGCGGGTGGACGGAGTCGCCCTTCAACTGCGAGATGAAGACGCAGATGTCTTCCATGCCTTCGGCATCGAGCCAGCCCCGTTTGACGCCGCGCCGGATGGCGAAGAGATCCGCCTTGGTCTCGTCGGCGCCCTCGAACTGGTGCCCGCATTCATGCGCGTAGATGTAGAGCTTCACCTGAGTCGAGAGCCCGACGATCTTCTTGTTGTTGAGGATCATGAAGCCCGGAAAGGCGCCGCCCCAACTGTCGAAATTCGGGTTCAGCACCGTCGGGCGCTTGCCGCAAGTGACGGACATGCCGTCGATCTTGAGCTGGCCCTGGGGGATGACCTGGGCCTCGGGGCCGACGTCCTTCACATATTCTTGGAGGCTGGGGCCCGAGGTGGTGGAGCCCTCTTTGCCCGACCATTGGGCCTGGGAGGCGGCGGGGCAGGCGGCGCAAAACGCGATCGCCACAACGCCGCAGAATACCGCCCTCAGATTCGCCCGTCCGTCCCTCATGCCGGCAGTCTAAAGCTCCCAATGAGTCGGCGCAATTGCGCGAAATGCGTCATCTCGGCTCTTCCTTCGCGGTGACGCTCCCTTTCTTGAGGAAGCATTGCCGGAGCTGATTGCAGCGCTGCTCCGGATCGGGGTGGAGGGGACCGTGGCCGGCAATGTTGAACACGGCGCAAATATCCTCAAGCGCCGTGCTGCCGAGCCAACCTTCGCGCCGCGCCCGCCTGACCGCATAGCAGTCGGCCGCCGTTTCGCTCGATCCAAAAAGGATATGCCCGCATTCGTGATAGTAGATCAGCCACTGCACCTGCCGCGGCAGGTCTTTCAGCGCCTCCAAGTTTAGCATGATGACGGTGGAGGACACGGCGAAGCCCTCGAAGTCGCGAAGGAGCGTCGCGGTCTTGCCGCAGGACAGCTTTCGGCCAGCGACCACGAGGCGTCCGGGCGCCACGAACTTGCCCTGCTCGAGCGCGACGGCGCCTCGATCGAGCGGAGCGGTCTCAGAAAGCAGGGTAAGAAGCGCAAGCGCGACCAAGAGCCGGGCAGCCAATCTCATTCTTGTTCCCTCTGCTGCCTCGTCCCTTGGGGCCGCAGTCTGCGAGGGGGAAGCGCGAGCGTCAACGCAAAATCGCTGAATGCCCCTAGCCAACCGCTTCGGCTTCGATGCGCTCCATGTCGGCGTCAGACAGGCCGAAATGGTGGCCGATCTCGTGCACCAGGACATGGGTGATTATGGCGCCGAGCGTTTCCTCGTGCTCGGCCCAATAATCGAGAATCGGCCGCCGGTAGAGGAACACCATGTCGGGCACCGTGGCGACGTCTGACACGCTTTTGCGCGCAAGGTCGATGCCGGAATAGAGCCCGAGCAGATCGAACGGCGATTCGATGCCGAGCGAATCGAGCACATCGTCGGTGGCAAAGTCCTCGACGCGGATGAGGAGTTCGCTCGTGAGCGCGCGGAAGCGGGGCGGGAGCCGCGCATAGGCTTTGCCGGCGATGACCTCGAACTCGGCGAGATCCGGCGCTTCAAGTTCGTTCCAGTCGGTCATGCGCGCAACTCGCCGCTCCGCCGGCCCCAAGCTGAACCTTGCATGAATGTAGCGATCAGACCCGGTTCAGGCCACTCGCGCCATTGTCCGAGCCAATACTCGAGCCCGCACTCCCGCGGGCCGGGGAGAGCAGAAAGGTATCAGCATGGTTAGGAAAAGCTTGTTTGCCGCGCTCGGCTTCGTCGGGGTGCTTGCCGCCGGAACGGCCGCCACACCTTCCTCCGCCGCGGCGGGCTACGCCTGTGGGCCTTGGAACAATTGGTGCGCGCCGCGCTGCGGGGCCTGGAACAATTGGTGCCGGCCGGTGTGCGGGCCGTGGAACGGATGGTGCGCGCGCTACTACCGCTACCCGGGCTTCAGCTTCGGCTACGGCCCGCGCTACTGGGGCGGCCACGGCGGCGGCCACTATGCCCACCGCAACGGCGGCGGCAAATGGAACGGAAACCACAACGGCGGCGGCCACTACGACCGCGACGGCGACCGCGATTACGACCGCAACCGCTGACGCATCGCTAAGTCGCGCGGGGTGAGTCACCCCTCCCGCTCACCCCGCGTAACCGGCACGTCATTCCCGGCACGCGCGCGTCTCCCCCGCGCCGCCCACTCCCGGGGATGGCGTGCCTGGCGTTTAGTGGAAGTCGCGGATATCGACGAAGCGGCCGGCAATGGCGGCGGCGGCGGCCATTTGCGGCGAGACGAGATGGGTGCGGCCGAGCCTGCCCTGGCGTCCCTCGAAATTGCGATTCGAGGTCGAGGCGCAGCGCTCGCGCGGCGCCAATTGATCGGGGTTCATGCCGAGGCACATCGAACAGCCGGGCTCGCGCCACTCGAAGCCGGCATCCTTGAAAATCTGGTCGAGGCCTTCTTCTTCCGCTTGCGCCTTCACGAGACCGGACCCCGGCACGATCATGGCGCGGACGCGCTCGTTGACCTTGCGGCCGTCGACGACTTTGGCGACAGCGCGCAGATCCTCGATGCGGCCATTGGTGCAAGAGCCGATGAACACGCGGTCGAGCGCGATCTCGGTGATTTTCTCCCCGCCGGTGAGGCCCATATAGTCGAGCGAGCGCTCGGCGGCGCGCCGCTTGGTGTCGTCGGCAATCTCAGACGGAACCGGAACGCGGCCCGTCACCGAAACAACCTGCTCGGGGCTCGTGCCCCAGGTGACGAGCGGCGGCAGCCGCTCGGCATGGAGGACGATCTCGCGGTCGAATTCCGCGCCCTCGTCGGAATAGAGCCGCTCCCAATCGGCTCGCGCCAGCTCGAAGGCGCCCGCCTTCGGCGCGCGCGGCCGGCCCTTGATGAAGTCGAAGGTCGTCGCGTCGGGGGCGATCAGGCCTGCCCGCGCTCCGCCCTCGATCGACATGTTGCAGATGGTCATGCGCCCTTCCATCGAGAGCGCGCGGACGGCTTCGCCGGCATATTCGATCACGTGGCCGGTGCCGCCCGCCGTGCCAATCTCGCCGATGATGGCGAGGATGATGTCCTTGGCGGTGACGCCTTGGGGCAGCGCGCCGTCAACGCGCACGCGCATGTTCTTCGCCTTCTGCTGGATCAGCGTTTGGGTCGCGAGCACATGCTCGACCTCGCTCGTGCCGATGCCGTGGGCGAGCGCGCCGAATGCGCCGTGGGTCGAGGTATGGCTGTCGCCGCAGACGATGGTGGTGCCGGGAAGCGTGAAGCCCTGCTCGGGGCCGACCACGTGCACGATGCCCTGGCGGCGGTCGCGCTCGTTGTAATACTCGATGCCGAATTCGCGCGCGTTCTCGGCCAGCGTTGCGATTTGAAGCGCTGACTCAGGATCGTCGATGCCGTGGCTACGGTCGGTGGTCGGCACGTTGTGATCGACCACGGCAAGCGTCTTCTCCGGCGCGCGCACTTTCCGCCCGGCCATGCGCAGGCCCTCGAAGGCCTGCGGGCTCGTCACCTCATGCACCAGGTGGCGGTCGATGTAGAGCAGGCAAGTGCCGTCGGGCGCCTCATGCACGAGATGGGCGTCCCAAATCTTGTCGTAGAGGGTGCGCGGCTTCGCCATGGCAAAGATCTGGATGTGTCAGGGCAGAGATAACCTCTCCGCGCCCGGTTTACAAATCCCCGGGGCCAGAAGCCGGCCCTGCCCTGGGCGAGTTCGGCTCTAGCCCTTCTTGGGCTTTTTCTCAGGCTTGGCCTTGGTCTCTTTGGCCTTGCCCTTGGCCTTGGCGGCCTTCGCGGGCTTGGCCTCGGCTCCGGCCTCGCCCTCTTCCTCCTCCTCTTCCTCGGCGGGGACTTCGCCCGCCGTGGTCTCGGCCATCAGAGCAACCGATTTGCCGACCCAATCGTCGTGCTCGATCTTGCCCTTGAGGGAGAGTTTCTCGTCGAGCCAGCCGATCTCGTCGTCGGAGAGATTGGCGATCTGCTCGAACTTGATCAGGCCGAGCTCGTTCAGCTTCTTCTCCAGGTCGGCCGAAACGCCGGCGATCAGTTTGAGATCGTCGGGCTCGCCCTTCGGCCGCTTGAAGCCCTTGAAGGCCTCTTCGCGCTTGCCCTTCAACTCCTGCCGCTCGGTGATGCGGGCCGCTTTGCCGCGCAGGCCGCGCAAGTAATAGAGCTTCGCCCGCCGCACCCGGCCCCGCCGCACCACCTCGATCGAGTCGATCAGCGGCGAATGGACCGGGAAGACGCGCTCGACGCCCTCGCCGTAGGAAATCTTGCGGACGGTGAAATTCTCGTTCAGCCCGCCACCCGAGCGGCCGATACAGACGCCCTCATAGGCCTGCACGCGCGTGCGCTCGCCCTCGACCACCTTGACGTTGACGCGCAAGGTGTCGCCGGGACCGAATTCAGGGACTTCGCGTTTCTTGGAGAGCGCCGCAGCCTGCTCTTTATCGAGCTGCTCGATGATATTCATGGTCAATACCTTTCGGGGCGCCTGCCTTGGCTCGAGGCCTCCCGGCGAACGCCATTCTTTTTGATTGATCCTTAAGTTTTGAGGCGCGAGGGCATAAAACGCGCTCGCGCGGGGCTTTCCTAGCCCAGCTTGTCCCGCTTGTCGATGGATTTGCGTGGGTTTTTGCCGGTCGGGCCGCGCGCCTCAGCGGCAGACATAAAGCGTTATCCACTCCTGCCGGTCGGGAAGCGCGATTTTGATGCGCTCGGGCTTCCCGGACAGGTCGAAGGCGAGCGTCCCGAGTCGCATCTCGCCCTTCTCCTTGCATTTCGCCTCGTAGGCCTCGGTGCCCTTGTCGGTCGGCTGCGTGGCGCCCAGGATGCAGAAGATGTCAGGCCCCTCGACGATGCCCCGCCTGATCTCGAAATCTTGCGTGGCCGCGTCGCGGCAGCCGTCGTCTGTCGTGGAATATTTGCCGAGAAGGTGGTCCGTCTTGACCTGCGCCGCAGCCGGAACGGCGGCGATGAGGCACGCGCACAACGCGAAACGCACACTCGTAGTCATCGCGCCCTCTCTCCTGTTCGGCCTCGAGGCTGCGAATATAGGCGACAACGTCCCGCAGGCGAGAGCCAATCGCATCCACGCCATTCGTCATTGCCGGGCTTGACCCGGCAATCCATTTCACTGGCGCTTCATCTTGCTGAGACGAAACGGCATGGATGCCCGGATCAAGTCCGGGCATGACGAGGGGAGAGCGAAGCGATCAAGGTTTTCGCTTGCCGCGGCGCTCCCACAAATCGGGGCGGCGCTTCTTGGTGAGTGCTTCGGCCTCATCGCGCCGCCATGCGGCGATCTTCTTGTGATCGCCGGAGAGCAGCACGTCGGGGATGGCGCGGCCTTCCCATTCGCGCGGCCGGGTGTAATGCGCGTATTCGAGCAAGCCCGATGCGAAGCTCTCCTCGGCGAGCGAGCTCTCGTTGCCCGCCACGCCCGGCAGAAGCCGTACGCAAGCGTCGATTAGCACTTGCGAGGCAAGCTCGCCGCCGGAGAGGACGTAGTCGCCGATCGAGATTTCCTCGATTTGGCGCGCTTCGAGCACGCGCTCATCGATGCCCTCGAAGCGGCCGCAGAGGAGGATCGCGCCCGGACCTTCGGCGAGGGCGCGCACCCGCTCCTGCGTGAGCGGGGTCCCGCGCGGGGAGAGATAGAACGAAGGCGTGCCGGGCTCGGCGCGCGCGCGGGCGGCATCGATGGCGGCCGCGGCGATATCGGCGCGCATCACCATGCCGGCGCCGCCGCCGGCCGGCGTGTCGTCGACCGAGCGATGCTTGTCTGCGGCGAAGTCGCGAATGTCGATGAGGTCGAGCGCCCACCTCCCTTCGGCGAGGGCCTTGCCGGCAAGGCTCAAACCGAGTGGTCCGGGGAACATCTCAGGAAAGATCGTAAGCACGGTCGCGCGCCAGGTCATTCGAACAAGCCTTCGGGCGGGGCGAGCACGAGGCGGCGGCCTTCGACATCGACCTCGGGCACGGTCTCGCGGGTGAAGGGGACGAGCACGGTGGCGTCGCCTTCCTCCGGTTTCACTTCGACCAGGTCTCCGGCCCCGAAATTCTGCACGGCGACAACGACGCCGATCTTCTTCCCGCCCGTATCGAAGACGGCGAGGCCGATCAGATCGGCGTGGTACCACTCTTCGTTGGCGCGCTCGGGCAGGCGGTCGCGCTCGACATAGAGCTTGGTGCGGACAAGCGCGTCGGCCGCCTCGCGCGTGGTGACGCCCTTGATGCGGGCGATGAGCGCCTTAGGCGTGGCGCGGACGCGCTCGATCTCGAAGGCGCGGCCGCTCTCGTCGAGAAGCGGACCGTAGCGGGCGATCGCCGCGGGCTCCTCGGTGTAGGAGCGGAGCCGGACTTCGCCTTTAAGCCCTTGCGCCGCGCCGATCTCGCCGAGAAGCACAAGCTCACGCGCCGGCAACGCGGTTACTCGGAAGCCGGCTGCTCGGAAGCCGGCTCCTCGGCGGCAGGCTGCTCGGCCGGGGCTTCGGGCTCGGGCTCAGGCTTGGGCGCCGCCGCGGCCTCCGCCGCTTCCTTGGCTTTCTGCTCCGCTGCGGTGCGCTTTGCCTCCTCGCGCTCAAGCCGCTTCTTGCCGGGCTTGGCCTTGTTCGGGTTGGAGCGCGCTGCGCGCTTCCTCAAGCCTGCGGCGTCGAGGAAGCGGAGCACGCGGTCGGTGGGCTCGGCGCCGACGCCGAGCCAATGCTTGAGCCGGTCGTCCACGAACTTCACCCGCTCGGCCGAGCCTTTCGGCTGGAGCGGATCGTACGTGCCGATCTTCTCGATGTAGCGGCCGTCGCGGGGGCTCCGCGAATCGGCGACGACGATGCGGTAGTAAGGCCGCTTCTTCGCGCCGGCACGCGCCAGTCTGATCTTCAAGGACATCGTTTCGCTTCTCCTTCGTTCAAGTCGATCTCATCGTTTCTTCGAGCCGGGGAGGCCGGGAAGGCCCCGCGGAATGCCGCCGGGAAGGCCGGGAAAGCCGCCCGGGAGCCCGGGAAGTCCGCCGGGGGGAAACGGCGGCAGCTTTCCCTGCGGGGGACTTCCCTCCGCCGGCATGTCGGGCGGCGGTCCGCCACCGAACAGCGAGCCCAGCAGTCCGCGCTTCTTTCCCATGGCCTTCATCATGTCGGCCATCTGCCGGTGCATCTTCACGAGCCGGTTGATCTCCTGCACGCTCGTGCCCGAGCCCGCCGCGACGCGCTTCTTGCGCGAAGCGTTGAGCACCTTCGGATTCTTGCGCTCGGTCTTCGTCATCGAGCCGATCATCGCCTGCTGGCGCTTCAAAATCTTGTCGTCGAGATTGGCGGCATCGAGCTGCTTCTTGATCTTGCCGATTCCGGGCAACATGGCGAGCACGCCGCCCATGCCGCCGAGCTTCTGCATCTGCTTCAATTGCTCGGCGAGGTCGTCGAGATCGAAGGCGCCCTTCTTGACCTTGCGGGCGATGGCCTCGGCCTTGTCGATCTCGACCGTCTCGATGGCCTTTTCGACGAGGCCCACCACGTCGCCCATGCCGAGGATGCGGCCTGCGATGCGCTCCGGGTAAAAATCCTCGAGCGCGTCGAGCTTCTCGCCGACGCCGATGAGCTTGATCGGCTTGCCGGTGACGGCGCGCATCGACAGCGCCGCGCCGCCGCGCCCGTCGCCGTCGACGCGGGTGAGCACGATGCCGGTCAGCGCCACGCGCGCGCCGAAGCTCTTGGCGAGATTGACGGCGTCCTGGCCCGTGAGCGCGTCGGCGACGAGCAGCGTTTCATGCGGCCGCGCGAGCTTCTCGATCGTGGCGGTCTCCGCCATCAGCTCTTCGTCGATATGGGTGCGGCCCGCGGTGTCGAGCAGAAGAACGTCGAAGCCGCCGCGCTTGGCCGCGTCGATCGCGCGCTTGGCGATCGCCGCCGGGGTTTCGCCGGCGACGATCGGGAGCGTTGCGATGTCCGTCTGCTCGCCGAGCACGCGAAGCTGCTCCTGCGCCGCCGGGCGCCTGGTGTCGAGCGAGGCCATCAGCACTTTCTGCTTGTCGCGGCTCTGAAGCCGCTTGCCGAGCTTCGCCGTCGTGGTGGTCTTGCCCGAGCCTTGCAGGCCGACCAGCATCATCACGACGGGGGGCGTTGCGGCGAGATCGATCGCCTGCGCGTCGGACCCCAGCACCCGCACGAGCTCGTCATGGACGATCTTGACGACCATTTGGCCAGGGGTGATCGAGCGCACCACCTCCTGGCCGACCGCCTTCGCCTTCACGGCTTCGGTGAAGTCGCGCACCACGTCGAGCGCGACATCGGCTTCGAGCAGCGCGCGGCGCACCTCGCGCATGGCTTCGGCGATTTCGGTCTCGGTCAGCGCACCCTTGCGGGTGAGCTTGTCGAGGATCGCGCCAAGCCGTTCCGATAGGCTCTCGAACATCGCTTCTCCTGTTTCCTCATGCTGAGGAGCGGCGAAGCCGCGTCTCGAAGCATGAGCCCCACCCTTCGAGACGGCGCTTTTCGCGCCTCCTCAGGGTGAGGATTGTCCAAACACCAAACGCACCCGAGGGCGCGTCGCGCTGTCGGGTGTTGACCCCCCTGCCTCCCAGTATCTTTGCGCTACTTGAGCGCAAATGCCATGTGCAGGGCGGCGGCTCGCGTTACGGAGCGGCCTTGAATTTCGCCGGGAATGTCGGCGAGGAGGGGGCCTAAGTCAAGCGTGCCGTTCAATGCCGCTAATGCGGAAGCGACTGCGAGAACGCATTTATGACGACGATCCCGGCGATGATAAGGGCAAGGCCAAGGAGCGCCGGCCCGTCGAGCGTCTGCTTGAACCAAAACCATCCGATCAGGGCGATCAGCATAATGCCAAGTCCCGACCAAATGGCGTAGGCGATGCCAACCGGGATGGTTCGCAAGCTGAGCGCGAGGAAGAAGAAGCAGATCGGATAGGCGACAGCGGTCACGAGACTGGGAACGAGACGGGTAAAGGTGTCGGAGGCCTTCAAGGCCCAGGTTCCGATCACCTCGAAGATGATCGCGGCGGTGAGGTAGAGATACGGCGCGGCGAGAGTCACGGGCTCACTCCTCAGTTGATGGAATCTGCTTCGGCAAGATATGTGCGAGCGTGACGGCGAGGTCGAGAAGCGCCTCGTCGCCTCCCTTCCAGCCGATGAAGGAAAGGCCGATGGGGCAGCCCGCAGCCTCGGTCGCAGGGATCGAAATCTGCGGCAGGCCGGTATGCCCGGCGAGACAGGTATGGCCGAGCGTCTGGTTGCGGAACTCGGCGAAGGACGCGCCGTCGGGAATATCGCGCTCGGGCGGAAGCGTCGGCGTCGTCGGCAGCACGATCATCGTTCCCGGCCGCATGTGCGCGTTGGCGCCTTCGGCAATCTCGTCGCGCAGGCGCCGCGCCGCCTCGGCCTCGGCCGCGGTGATCTCCGCCGCCGCGGCGAAGCGTTCCTTGATGCCGGGCCCGAGATTAACATCGTGCGACTGAATGAACGGGAGCAGCGTCGATTGCAACTCGAAGCCCTGGATGACGCGAAAGGCGTTGCGCCAATCGTCGAGCGCCTCGCCGATGACGTCGCGGTGTTCGGGAACCGGCAGCGCAGGGCCAAGTCGCGCAAGAACGTTCCATAGCGCCTGATCGGCGCTCGCTTCGGCGTGACCGAACAAATCCTCGGCAAGGAGCAAGCGTTCGATTTTGGCCTCGACGGGCGCACCTTCGAGCAGCACATGTCCCACTTTTCGGAACAGCTCGGCGTCGCGCGCAAGAAAGCCGACCGTATCGTAGCTCGGCGCCATCGGCGTCGCGCCCTCGGTGGCGATGCGGCCGAAGCTCGGCCTCAAGCCGTAGAGCCCGGTGAAGGACGCGGGCACCCGGATCGAACCGCCCGTATCGCTGCCGAGCGCGAAGTCGCACAATTCGCTCGCGACGGCCGCGGCGGCGCCGCAGGACGAGCCTCCGGTGACGTGCTCCGGCGCGCGGGGATTGACGGGCTGACCGTAATGAACGTTTGAGCCGAGCACGCTGTAAAAGAACTCGTCGCAGATGGTGATGCCGGTGCAGGTCGCGCCGGCCTCGAGCAGGCGGACGATCGCGCGCGCGGTCGTCATAGCCGGCACCGCATGCTCATAATAGACCGGATTGCCGATCCCGACCTTGCGGCCGGCAATGGCGAAGAGATCCTTGACCATGAAGGTGAGGCCCGCAAGCGGTCCCGCGTCGCTCCCGGCGAGCGGCTCGGTCAGAGTATGCGGGACGAGGGCGTGAACCGGGTGATCAACTGGAACGGAGATCATGTCGCCCAACGATGCCTTGCCGGAGGGAAAAGAGATTACGCTCTATATCACAGCGGCGATTGAGCGATCCTTTAGAGGGAGGGCTTGCCGGTGAGCGCGGCGGACGGATCGGGACGGGGCCTGCCGCGCGCGGTGTGGGCGCTCGGTCTCACCTCGCTCCTGATGGATACATCCTCCGAGCTGATCCACGGGTTGCTGCCGGTCTTTCTCGTGGTCACGCTCGGCGCTAGCGCAACCGCGCTCGGCGTCATCGAGGGCATCGCCGAAGCCACGGCGCAAATTTCCCGCGTCTTCTCGGGCTGGCTCTCCGATGTGCTCGGGCGGCGGAAGGCGCTTACCGTGCTGGGCTACGGTCTCGCAGCCGCGACCAAGCCGCTGTTCCCGCTCGCCAACTCCATCGGGCTCGTGCTTGTGGCGCGGTTCCTCGACCGTATCGGCAAGGGAATCCGCGGCGCGCCCCGCGATGCGCTCGTCGCCGATGTGACGCCTGCCGCCACGCGGGGCGCCGCCTTCGGCTTGCGCCAGTCGCTCGACACGGTCGGCGCCGCGCTCGGCCCCGCTTTGGCGATCGGCCTGATGTATCTGTTCAACGACGACATTCGCACCGTGCTCTGGTTTGCGACAATCCCAGCCGCACTTGCGGTCGCCGTCCTTGTCTTTGGCGTCAAGGAGCCCCGGCGCGTGCAAGCGAAAGCGCGGGCGCCGGTCAAGATCGAGGAGATCGGCGCGCTCGGCTTTGCCTATTGGCTCGTCGCCGCCGCGGGCGCGGTGTTCACCTTGGCGCGGTTCAGCGAGGCCTTCCTCGTCATCCGCGCGCGGGATGCCGGGCTCGCTCTTGCGTGGGCGCCGGCGGTCATCGCGGTGATGAGCCTCGTCTATGCGGCAAGCGCCTACCCGGCGGGCAGGCTTCAGGACCGGATCGGCGGACGCCCGCTCCTCATCTGCGGCCTTGCCGCGCTCATCGCCGCCGACATCGTTCTCGCCTATGCTCCCTCGCTTCCGGCCGTCTTCATCGGCGTCGGGCTTTGGGGTCTGCATATGGGCCTCACGCAAGGGGTGCTCGCGGCGCTTATCGCGGCAACCGCGCCCAAGCGCCTGCGCGGCACGGCATTCGGGCTGTTCGGGCTGATCGCGGGGCTCGCGGCGCTTATCGCGAGCGTGCTCGCCGGGCTTTTATGGGACCGGATCGGCGCTGGCGCGACCTTCTCGGCGGGCGCCGCCTTCGCCGCCATAGCGCTCTTGGCGTTCCTGGCAACGCCGGGCGGCGCTGGAAAAAGCGGAGGCGCTCGCCCTATATAGCGGCAGAGCGAGGCGCCATGCAGGCTGAAGCGATCAGGTTCCGCAAGATGAACGGGCTCGGCAACGACATTGTCGTGCTCGATGCGCGCGCCCGTGCGCTCACCCTCTCGCCCGATGCGGTCCGCGCCATCGCCGACCGGAAGGAGGGCATCGGCTGCGACCAGATCGTTGCGCTCGAACCCTCGCGCAAGGCCGACCTGTTCATGCGCATCTGGAACGCCGATGGCGGGGAGGTCGGCGCCTGCGGCAACGCCGCGCGATGCGTCGCCGCGCTTCTCGCCGACGAGCGCGGCGTGCCGCGTGTCAGCATCGAGACCGAGAGCGGGGTGATCGGCGCAACCGTCAACGAAGACCGCAGCGTCACCATCGACATGGGCGCGCCCCGCTTCGCCTGGAACGAGATTCCGCTCGCCAAGCCCTTCGACGACACAAGCGCGATCGCGCTCGAACCGGCCGATGACCCGGCGCTAGGTTCGCCGTCGGTGGTCAATGTCGGCAATCCGCACTGCGTGTTCGTCGTCGCCGATGTCGAGGCTCACGACCTCGCCCGGCTCGGACCCAAGCTCGAACATCATCCGCTCTTTCCCGAGCGGGCCAATATCTCGCTCGTCCAGGTGCTCGGCCCGGCGCATCTCAAGCTCCGCACCTGGGAGCGGGGCGCGGGGCTGACGCGTGCCTGCGGCACGGGCGCGTGCGCCGCCGCCGTCGCCGCGGCGCGGCGCGAGCTTTCCGGGCGCAAGGTCAAGGTGAGCCTGCCGGGCGGCGACCTTCTCATTGAGTGGCGCGAGAACGACGGCCATATCCTGATGACCGGGCCTTACGCCCTCGATTATGAAGGCACGCTTCCCGCCCTGCTGTTGCAGCCGGCGCCCGTTTGAACCTCGTCATTCCGGCGCAAGCCGGAATCCAGGCTGCGGGCACGGTGCAGTCGAGGCTGGATACCGGCTTTCGCCGGTATGACGGAGAACTGGGCCAGGGTCTGACTCGCCCGCCATTTCATGTTAGAAGCCGACACATGCCGGATCTCGACATCATCACCTTCGGTTGCAGGCTGAACGCCTACGAGTCCGAAGTCATGCGCGCGCAAGCCGACGCCGCCGGGCTGAAAGAGGCGGTGATCGTCAACACCTGCGCGGTGACGGCCGAGGCCGTGCGCCAGGCGCGCCAGGCGATCCGCAAAGCCCGCCGCGACCGCCCCGACACCAAGATCATCGTCACCGGCTGCGCCGCCCAGATCGATCCGGCCCGCTTCGCCGCCATGGCAGAGGTCGATCACGTGATCGGCAACCAGGAAAAGCTCGAAGCGAAGACGTTCGCGCGATTCGGCGCCGGTGACAGCGAGCGCGTCGTGGTCAACGACATCATGTCGGTGCGCGAGACCGCAGCGCATCTGATCGAGGGCTTCGGCGGTCGCGCCCGCGCCTATGTGCAGATCCAGAACGGGTGCGATCACCGTTGCACCTTCTGCATCATCCCGTTCGGGCGCGGGCCGTCACGCTCGGTGCCGGCGGGCGAGGTGGTGGCGCAAGTGCGTAGCCTCGTGGAGAAAGGCTATGCCGAGATCGTGCTGACTGGCGTGGACATCACCGCCTACGGCAAGGACCTTCCCGGCGAGATGACGCTCGGCAGGTTGGTGCGCTCCGTGCTCAAGCTCGTCCCCGAGCTGCCGCGCCTCAGGCTCTCCTCGATCGACTCGGTCGAGGCTGATGCGGCGCTGCTCGTCGCGATCGCGGAGGAGGAGCGGCTGATGCCGCATCTGCATCTTTCGCTGCAATCGGGCGACGATCTCATCTTGAAGCGCATGAAGCGGCGGCATGCCCGCGCCGATTCGGTCCGCTTCTGCGACGAGGTGCGCCGGGTTCGTCCCGACATGGTTTTCGGCGCCGATCTCATCGCCGGATTTCCCACCGAGACCGACGCCATGTTCGCGAACTCGCTCAGTCTCATCGACGATTGCGGGCTCACCTTCCTCCATGTCTTTCCCTTCTCGGCGCGTGAAGGAACGCCCGCCGCGCGCATGCCCCAGCTTCATGGCGGGGTGATCGCGCGCCGCGCCGGCTCGCTCCGCGACAAGGGCGTTGCCGCGCTTCAGGCTCATCTCCGCGGCGCCAAGGGACGTCGCATCTCGGTCTTGATGGAGCATGGGGCAAGCGGGCGCGCGGCCGATTTCACGCCGGTGCGCTTGGAGGCGGGGCCAAGCGCGGGGGCGCTGGTCGAGGCCGTGGTTGCGGGCGATGACGGCGCGGCGCTGATCGCGGTGCAATCATGAGCGAAGGGGAAGGGACGGAGCCGAAGCGCGGCTGGTTCGATCAGCTTCGCCGCGGGCTCGCTCGCACCACCAATGCGCTGTCCGACGGTCTTGCCGGCGCGCTCACCAAACGCAAGCTCGACGAGGAGACGCTCGACCGGATCGAGGAGGCCTTGATCAAGGCCGATCTCGGCGTGGGGATGGCGGCGCGCATCCGCGAGCGGCTGGCGAAGGGCCGCCACGAGCGGGGGATTGCGCCCGAGGCCGTGCGCGAGGTCGTCGCCGCCGAGATCGCAAGCGTGCTTGCGCCCTTGGCGCAGCCGATCGAGCTTTCAGCCCGCCAACGGCCCCACGTGTTTCTCGTTGTCGGCGTCAACGGCACCGGCAAGACCACGACCGCGGCCAAGCTCGCGCACCGCTTCAAGCGCGAGGGCCTGAAGGTCATGCTCGCGGCCGCCGACACGTTCCGCGCCGCCGCGATCGATCAACTCAAAATCTGGGGCGAGCGGGTCGGCGCCGAGGTCGTTGCCAAGGCGGTGGGCGCCGATCCCGCCGGTGTCGCCTTCGAGGCGGTCGAGCGCGCCCAGGCCGAAGACATCGACGTGCTGCTGATCGACACGGCGGGGCGCCTGCAAAACAAGTCGGACCTCATGGCCGAGCTCGCCAAGATCGTTCGCGTCTTGAAGAAGATCGATGAGGCGGCGCCGCATGGCGTCATCCTCGTGCTCGACGCCACCACGGGTCAGAATGCGCTCGCGCAAGTCGAGATCTTCAAGGAGATCGCGGGCGTCACTGGCCTCGTCGTCACCAAGCTCGACGGCACGGCGCGGGGCGGCATCCTGGTCGCCATCGGAGAGCGCTTCAAGATTCCCATCAACGCCATCGGCATCGGCGAAGGCATCGACGATCTCAAGCCGTTCGGCGCGCAAGACTTCGCGCGCGCGATCGCGGGAGCGAATAGCGAGAATGAAGCGGCAGCCTGAGCGCGACATCGCGAGCGAGAATGCCGCGACCGTCCCCGAGCAGGGGGTCTGGTCCAAGCTCATCATCGAGCTTGGACCGCTCTTGGTGTTCTTCGCCGCCAACGCCGTGGCCGGCATCTACGCCGGTACCGCAGCGTTCATGGTGGCGACGCTCGTTTCGCTCGCCGCAGCCCGCATCCGTCACCAGAAGCTCCCGGTCATGCTGCTCGTCAGTGGCGTCATCGTGCTCGTGTTCGGTGGGCTCACGCTCTACCTGCGCGACGAAACCTTCATTAAGCTCAAGCCGACGATCGTCTATGCGATGTTCGCTTGCCTGCTTACGGCCGGGCTCATGCTGAAAAAGCCGCTGCTCGAACTCCTGTTCGGCTCCGCCTTCACGCTGACCGAGGAGGGCTGGCGAAAACTGACCGTGCGCTGGATTTTCTTCTTCGTCGCCATGGCGATCGTCAACGAGGCTGTGTGGCGCAACGTCTCGACCGATACCTGGGTCAGCTTCAAGGTCTTCGGCTTCTTGCCGCTGACCTTCTTGTTCGCGCTCGCGCAGGTCCCGCTGCTCCAGCGCCATGGCCTGCCCAAGCATGATGCCGCGGAATAATTGGTAAACGGCGGGAGCGCCGGCGGCCCCTCCGGCGTTTAGAACAAGGTGTTCTGCCTCTTGGCGGCCGCCCTTAGCTCGCACGGCAAAATGCCCGTCTCGATTGTGGGCTACCGCGATTGCGCCCAGCGTAATCCGCAGACTGACATTTGCCGTTCGAAGTAAATTTGATTAAAGTTATTAGAAATCTGGGAATAAGCGCTGGCGCGTCCGACGGGCGGCAAGGGGATATTTGAATAATGGCCAAACTGGGAAAAGACCTCGACCGGTCGGCAACGCATTTGCTTCATCGCGCCGGCCAGTGCGCCGCCGAAATGTTTTCCTCCGAAACGCGCACGGGCGGACTGACGCCGCGCCAACTCGCGGTGATGATGGTGATCGGCGACAAGGAAGGGCTGAACCAGACCGAGCTCGTCGATCGCACCGGCATCGACCGGTCGACGATGGCCGACCTCGTCGCGCGGCTCACGCGCCGGGGCCTCGTCCAACGCCGCCGCACCAAGGAAGATGCCAGAGCCTACGCCATCAAGCTCAGTCAGCAGGGCGCGAGGCTGCTCCGCGAGGCGAGGCCCGGCGCCGCCGCGGCCGACCAGCGGCTCATCGGCTGCCTCCCGGCCGGCAAGCGGCAAGATTTTCTCGACGCGCTCGATCTCATCGTGACCTCGGCCAACAAGCCCCGCCGCTAGCCCTCAGGCTTCTCGTTCGGCTTCGCCAGCAGCGGCAGAATCTTGTCCTTGACGACGTCGCCCGTGAGCGGGCCGACATGGCGATAGGCGATCGTGCCGTCGCCCGTCACCACGTAGGTTTCCGGCACGCCGTACACCCCGAAATCGATGGCGACGCGGCCCGAGCGGTCGGCGCCGACGCGGGCGTAGGGATTTTCGTAACGGCCGAGGAAGCGCCGCGCCGCCTCCGGATCGTCCTTGTAGTCGATGCCGTAGAGCCTGACGCCGGGGGTCCGGCCGAGAGCGAGCAGGAGCGGATGCTCGTGCTGGCATTCGAGGCACCAGGACGCGAAGACGTTGACGAGCGTGGGTTCTCCCTTAGCGAGATCCGATGCGGCGAAGCCCGGCACCTGGTCGGCGCCGTTCAAGAGACCGTCGAGCGGCGGAAGCGCGAACTCAGGCACAGGCTTGCCAATCAGGGTCGAAGGCAGAAGCGAAGGATCGCCGCTCCGAAGCGCGTACCAGAAGAGGCCGGCGAGCACGGCGAAGATCACAAGCGGCAGCACGGGGCCGAAGCGCCGGAGCGGCGCGGCGCGTTCTTCCTCCTTCATGACTTGCGGCCTCGCGCCGGCTTGCCCACGGGGCCCGCGCCCGCCGAGCGCCGCCTTACTCCCTTCGCCTCGAGATCGGTCAGGCGTTGGCGCTGCTTGCGGTCGTCGGCGATGATGAAAAACGCGAGCGCGGCCACCGCGGCGAAGGTGAAGCCGTAAGCGGCAAGGATGAAATTTGCGTGCGGGCCGAGATCGGGCATGGCTTTTCCGCGTCAGGTTTCGGCCAGCGCCGCATGCTCGACTTGCATCTGCTGCATCGCCAGCACGCGCCGGCGCAAGATTTCGGCGCGCATCGCCATCAGATGCAGAAGCACGAACAGCAGAGTGAAAGCGCCCGCCATGACGGCAAGCGCGGTTAGCATCGAAGAATCGATGGTGGGACCGCCGAGGCGGACGATGCTCGCCGGCTGATGCAGCGTGTTCCACCAATCGACCGAAAACTTGATGATGGGAATATTGATGGCGCCGACGAGCCCGAGGATCGCGGCGGCGCGCCCGGCGCGCCCCGGTTCCTCGATCGCCCGCCACAGCGCGATCAAGCCGAGATAGAGCAGGAACAGGACCAGCATAGAGGTGAGGCGCGCGTCCCACACCCAATAGGTGCCCCACATCGGCTTGCCCCAGAGCGAGCCGGTGATAAGCGCTACGAGGGTGAAGGTGGCGCCGATGGGCGCCGCAGCCTTAGCGGCGACGTCGGCGAGAGGATGGCGCCAGATCAGCGTGCCGAGGCTCGCGACCGCGATAAGCGCATAGCCGAACATGGCGAGCCAGGCGGCGGGAACGTGAACGAACATGATCCTCACGGTCTCGCCCTGCTGGTAGTCGGCCGGCGCGACGAAGAAGGAGAGATAGAGCCCGACGGCGAACAGGATCGCGGTCAGCGCCGCGAGCCACGGAATAAGGCGGCCGGCGAGGTCGAGAAAACGCGTCGGATTGGCGAGGCTCGGCATTGGGCGTGATCTAGTGGCTTTGGCTTGGCATGGCAATCCGCGCCTAACGGAGCGCGGCGCGGACTGATGCGGCTGCGGCGAGAGGGGCGAGCACGATGCTTGCGAGACTTAGCGCGCACAGCATGAGAAAAGGCGGCCAGGGCGAGGCGGGGCCCGCGATCGCGGCTGACGCAGCGGCCACGCCGAAGATCAGCACCGGCACGTAAAGCGGCAACACGAGGAGCGCGAGAAGAAGCCCGCTCCGCTTCAACCCGAGCGTGAGGCTCGCCCCGATCGCGGCGATGAAGCTCACCGCGGGCGTTCCGGCCAGCATCGCCAGAACGAGGAACGGGCTCGCCTCCGCCGGCAGATTGAGCAGGAGCCCGAGCATTGGCGCGAGCAGCGCGAGCGGCACGCCGGTCGTGAGCCAATGGGCGAGGCTCTTGATCGCGGCGACGAGCGGCAGAGGAAGCGCTCCCGTAGCAAGCACGTCGAGCGCGCCGTCCTCGTAATCGTTGTGGAAGATGCGGTCGGCGGAGAGGAGCGCGGCGAGGAGGAGCGCGACCCACAACAGGCCGGGCGCGATGCGCGCGAGCAGGTTGAGATCGGGCCCGAGCCCGAGCGGCGCAATCGCGATCACGACGAGGTAGAAGCCAAGCGCCGTCCCGATGGCGCCGCCCTCGCGAAAGGCAAGCCTCACGTCGCGGGCAAGGAGGGCAAGCGCGGCGCTCACGACACGCGCTCCTTGCCGAGGCTAAGCTGCTTCGCAAGTTTCGCTCCGAGCTGGGCGTGGCTCGCGACGACCGCGATCCCGCCGGTCGCCAGGTGATGTTCGATTGCGGCATCGAGCAGCTTGAGCGAGGCCTTGTCGAGCGAGGTCTGCGGCTCATCGAGCAGCCAGATCGGCCGGGTCGCGACGAGCAAGCGAGCGAGCGCAAGCCGCCGCTTCTGTCCCGCCGAAAGGAGCCCGGCAGGGAGATCGGCCAAGGCGCCAAGCCCGAACGCGGCAAGAGCGGCTGCGTCACTCTGGCGGCGATCGCCGAGGAACTCGGCCCAGAAAGCAAGATTCTCGGCGACGCTGAGGCTCGTCTTCACGGCGTTGGCGTGGCCGACATAGTGGCAAAGCTCGGGGATCGGGGCTTCCGCGCCTCCGCCCTCGAGGCGAAGCGCGCCGCCCTCAAGCGGAAGGAGCCCCGCGATCTGGCGCAACAGGCTCGTCTTGCCAGCGCCGTTCGGCCCGGTGACGAGGAGCGCTTCGCCTGGCGCAAGGCGAAAGCTCAAGTCCTGGTAGATGGTCCTGCCACCGCGCTGGCAGCTGATTTCGAGGGCGGCGAGGCCGATCGCGTGCGGCATGGCTTCGAAATGACGCGGGGTCAAAACAGGGGAAGGCAGGCTTTCCCGAACGATTCGGGCCGGAAGTTCTCTTCGCGTCATTGTCTCATTGCCGCAAGCGCTTTTATATAGGCCCCGAGCACGCAAGCCTTAACCAAGGGGAGCCGTTCGAGGCCGGAGCCAGCCTGTTCCGTCCCGCCTTGGCCGCGCCTGCTTGCAAGAGAAGGAGGATGCAAGTTTGACCGCGGCCCTTGAACCCTCGCTCGACAGCTTCAGATGCCGCCGCACGCTGAAAGCCGACGGGGCCGAGTACGACTATTTCAGCTTGAAGGAGGCCGAAGCGAACGGGCTTGCCGGCATCGCGAGCCTTCCCTTCTCGCTCAAGGTGCTGCTCGAGAATCTGCTGCGTCACGAAGACGGTCGCACCGTCACCGCCGACGACATTCGCGCCGTCGCGCTGTGGCTCAAGAACAAGACAAGCGACCGCGAGATCGCCTTTCGCCCGGCGCGCGTCCTGATGCAGGACTTCACCGGCGTTCCCGCCGTGGTCGATCTTGCCGCCATGCGCGACGCCATGGGTGCGCTCGGCGGCGACCCTCGGGCAATCAATCCGCTGGCGCCGGTCGATCTCGTCATCGACCATTCGGTCATGGTCGACGCCTTCGGCTCGAACAGCGCGTTCCAGATCAATGTCGACAAGGAGTATGAGCGGAACCGCGCGCGTTACGCCTTCTTGCGCTGGGGCGCGGCCGCCTTCGACAATTTCCGCGTGGTGCCGCCCGGCACCGGCATCTGCCATCAGGTCAATCTCGAATATCTGGCGCAGACGGTGTGGACCAAAGAGAACGGGGGGGCCAGCGTCGCCTTCCCCGACACCCTGGTCGGCACCGACAGCCACACCACCATGGTCAACGGGCTCTCGGTGCTCGGCTGGGGCGTCGGCGGCATCGAGGCCGAGGCCGCCATGCTCGGCCAGCCGATTTCCATGCTGATCCCGGAAGTGGTGGGCTTTCGCCTGACGGGCGAACTCAAGGACGGCGTCACCGCGACCGATCTCGTTCTCACCGTCACGGAGATGCTGCGGCTCGCAGGGGTCGTCGGCAAGTTCGTGGAATTCTTCGGCTCAGGGTTGGCGCATCTTCCGCTCGAAGACCGCGCCACCATCGCCAACATGGCGCCGGAATACGGCGCGACCTGCGGCTTCTTTCCCGTCGATGAGGAGACGCTCGCCTATCTCGCGGCGACCGCGCGGAGGCGCGAACGCATCGCGCTGGTCGAGGCTTACGCCAAGGCGCAAGGGCTCTATCGCGACGGCGATACGCCGGACCCGGCCTTCACCAAGACGCTTCATCTCGACCTCGGCGACGTCGAGCCCTCGATCGCGGGACCGAAGCGCCCGCAGGATCGCGTGCCACTCGCGCGCGCTGCGTCAGCCTTCGCCGAGGCCCTCGACAAGGAATACGGCAAGGGCGATGAGGCGAGCTTGCGGGTCCCGGTCAAGGGCAAGAATTTCGACCTCGGCCATGGCGATGTGGTGATCGCCGCCATCACCTCCTGCACCAATACGTCGAACCCGTCAGTGATGGTCGCCGCGGGCCTGCTCGCCAAGAACGCGATCGAGCGCGGCTTGCGGGTGAAGCCCTGGGTCAAGACCTCGCTCGCGCCGGGGTCCCAAGTGGTGACGGATTATCTCGCGGAGGCGGGGCTGACCAAGCCGCTCGATGCGCTCGGCTTCAATCTCGTCGGTTACGGCTGCACTACGTGCATCGGCAATTCCGGGACCGCTGCCCGATGAAATCTCGCACGCGGTCCATACGCATCACCTCGCCGTCGCCGCCGTGCTCTCGGGCAATCGCAATTTCGAGGGCCGGGTCAATCACGACGTGCGCGCCAACTATCTCGCCTCGCCGCCGCTCGTCGTCGCTTACGCGCTCGCGGGCTCGGTCGCGGTCGATCTCACCAAAGATCCGCTCGGGACCGGCGCCGACGGTAGCGCCGGTCTATCTCAAGGACATTTGGCCGAAGGCGAAGGAGATCGCAGAAGTCGTGCGCAAGGCGGTGAAGACGTCCATGTTCGAGCAGCGTTACGGCGACGTCTTCCGCGGCGACCCGGAATGGCGCGCGATCGAAATGAAGGGCGGGCTCACCTATGACTGGGAGCCGAACTCGACCTATGTGCGGAACCCGCCCTATTTCGCCGGCATGGGGCTTGCGCCCGCGCCGGTGACCGACATCAGGGGCCGCGCGCATTCTCGGTCTCTTTCTCAATTCGATCACCACCGACCACATTTCGCCTGCGGGAGCGATCAGGCGCGACAGCCCTGCCGGCGGCTACCTGATCGAGCACGGCGTCGACGTGCACGATTTCAATTCCTACGGCGCGCGGCGCGGCAATCACGAAGTGATGGTGCGCGGCACCTTCGCCAACACCAGGATCAAGAACCAGATGGTGCCCGGGGTCGAGGGCGGGGTCACGATCCACTATCCGTCGGGCGAGCGCCTCGCGATCTACGATGCCGCCATGCGCTACCACGTCGAGGGCGTGCCGCTCGTCGTCTTCGCCGGAAAGGAATACGGCACGGGTTCCTCGCGCGACTGGGCGGCCAAGGGCACGCTTCTGCTCGGCGTCCGCGCCGTGATCGCCGAGAGCTTCGAGCGCATCCATCGATCGAATCTGATCGGCATGGGTGTGTTGCCGCTCCTTTTCGCGGAAGGCGAGAGCTGGCGCTCGCTCGGCCTCAAGGGCGATGAGCGCGTCAGCATCGAAGGCCTCGCCGCGCTGAAGCCGATGCAGACGATCGAGGCGGCGATTGTCTCGGCCAACGGCGAGAAGCGCGCCGTTCGCCTCAGGGCCGCGATCGATACGGCCGACGAGCTCGACTATTTCCGCAATGGCGGAATTCTCCCCTATGTGCTGAGGAGCCTTGCCAGGCGCGCGGCCTAGTCACTCACTTGTGACCGCGCGCGAAGCATTTTAGGCCGGAAATTCCGCCCCGTTTCCTGCATCCTAGCGCCATGAACCGGGTCCACTGGTGGAGCGCAGGCGCGTTGATGGCGGTGGCCCTTGCCGGGCCCGCGAATGCCGAGGCGCCGGCGACCTGCGATCAAATCCGTGCTCGAGCTCTTCACCAGCCAAGGCTGCTCGTCCTGCCCGCCGGCCGATGCGCTTCTGGCGCAGCTTGGCAAGAATCCCGACATCGTGACGCTGTCCTATTCGGTGGACTATTGGAATTATCTCGGCTGGCACGACACGCTCTCGAGCGCCGCCAATAGCGAGCGCCAGCGCGACTACGCGCGGATGCGCGGCGACGGCAAGGTCTACACGCCGCAATTCGTTGTCGACGGCCTCACCCACGTGAACGGCGCCAACGAGGCGGCGATCGAGATGGCGATGCGGAACGCGGCCGAACGTCTCGAGGTGGTGAAAGTGCCGGTCAACATCCAAGCCGAAGGCGACACGCTCGTCATCGGCGTCGGCGCGGCGCCGTCGACATCGGATAAGCGCGCGGCGACGGTTTGGCTTGCGGTCGCCAAGAAGGACGTGACGGTCCCCATTAGCCGTGGCGAGAATCGCGGCCGCACGTTGAGCTACCACCACCCGGTCAGGGAGCTCACGCCCGTCGGCATGTGGAACGGCGAGGCGATGACGATCAGGCTTCCGCTCAAGGAGCTCAAGACCAGGGGCGGCGATTCCCTGGTCGCGCTGCTCCAGGTCGAGAACGCCGGCCCCATTCTCGGCGCGGCCGAGCACGATCAGTAATCGCGCAAGCTGCCGGCGCAAAACAAAACGGGCCGGCTGACCGACCCGTTCGACCTATTCCCAATCTGAAGAAACTGGCCCGGTCCTAGAGAAACCCCGGGGGGGCTGGGGGGCTGAGATTCCGAAGCCTCTCCAATGGACCGGGCCGAGAGGCAACGTTAAGCATCATACGTTTCTTTGGGGCGTGGCAACGGCTGAACTAGGGCGGAACTGTGATTTGTGTTTCGTTATGTTACAACTTGTGTAGCGCACGCCATCGGCTTGAATTTCCGTAAACGTCGGCTCATCATGAAGCTTCCGTTACAGGAGGCGCAAGTTGAGCGAAACGGAACCCATAGTCTTGCCGCTGGCCCATAAGGCCGGCGGCGATGCAAGTCTTCACGAAGCCCTTTCTCGACGCGGCGCTATCGCGTTTGACCGCCGAGAGCTTAGCCAAATCCTCGACATCTATGGGCGCAAGGTCGCGAGTGGCGAGTGGCGCGACTACGCCATCGACACGCTCCGAGAGAAAGCCGTGTTCTCGGTGTTCCGGCGCGCCTCGGAAACGCCGCTCTACCGCATCGAGAAGGCGCCGAAGCTGTCGCGGCGGCAAGGGGCTTATAGCGTGATCGCGGCGACCGGCTTGATCCTGAAACGCGGCTCCGATCTCGGCCGCGTGCTTCGCGCGCTCGATCGCGGCTTGCGTCTCGTCGAAGCCTGAAAAGAAAAGGCCCCGGCTAAGCCGGGGCCTTGGTGCTTCTGCTTGGGCTTTCGCCTAGCGGCGGTCCCCGAAGAGCTGCAACAGCAGCATGAACAGGTTGATGAAGTCGAGATAGAGCCTGAGCGCTCCCATCACGGCCTTGCGTCCGACGACCGTGCCGTCGTCGCCGGCATAGTACATCTCCTTGATCTGCTGCGTGTCGTAGGCGGTGAGGCCGGCGAACACGAGAACGCCGATCACCGACACGGCGAACTGCAACGCGGTCGAGCCGATGAAGAGGTTCACGAGCGAGGCGAGGATGACGCCGATGAGGCCCATGAACAGGAACGAACCCCAACCCGAGAGGTCTCTCCCGGTGGTGTAGCCCCACAGGCTGAGAGCGCCGAAGGCGGCGGCGGTGACGAAGAACATCTGCGCGATGCTCGCATGGGCGTAGACGAGGAAGATCGAGGCGATCGAGGCGCCCATGAGCGCCGCGAAAATCCAAAAGGCGATCTGCGCCGCGCTCACGCTCATCGAGCTTATGCGCGCCGAGAGGTAGAACACCATCGCCAGCGGAGCGAAGATCACCACCCACTTGAAGGCGCTCGCGAACATGAACGTGCCGAAGGCGGTAAGCTGCAGGCCCGCGGCCGTCTGCTCAACCGCCATGGCGTAGATGAGGTAAGCGACCACGCCGGTGATCGCGACACCGCTCGCCATGTAATTGTAGACGCGCAGCATGTAGGCCCTGAGGCCCTGGTCGACGACACCCGCTTCGGTGCGGCCGACGGTCGTGCCTTGCGCGTAACGTCTGTCGAGGTCTGCCATTGTCCCGGTATCCTTTCCCCTAGCGATGTGACTTGTTCAGGATAGGCATTTTGGCTTCGAATATGGGGGCTTGGGCGAGGCTCCGCAAGGCTTTGACGCGCGCCGGCCTAAGGCCGCTCATTCGGCGCGGAGATAGGGGGCGGCCTTGGCAGAGAGCACGAGCCAAGTGGCGATCGCTCCGATGGAAAGCACGAAAACGAGCGCTAAAAGCACGGTCTCCACGGCCGCGACCGGCGAGAATATGAACTCCACCTCGAAGGCCCATTTGCACAGGGCCCAGGCGGTCACGGTCGCGATCAGGACCGCGAGCAGCGCCGTGGCAAAACCGGGCAGGCCGAACTCGAGCAACTCGGCGCGAAGAATGCGCGCGCGGGTGGCGCCGAGCGTCTTGTAGACGACGGCGAGATATTTGCGCCGCTCCTGGCCCGCGGCGACGGCGCCCGCGAGCACGGCGGCGCCGATCAGTAGCGTGACGCCGGCCGTCGCGCCGATGGCGGTCATGACTTTGCCCAGCATGTCCTTGGCCGCCTCGACGATGTCGCCGACCCTGATCGCGGTGACGCGAGGGAAGCTCTCGGCCAGCGCCTGTATCACCTTGCCTTCGCGCTCCGGCGCCGTGCCCTTGGGAAATTCGAGCGTCACCAACATGCGATGAGGCGCGCCTTCGAGCGTATTCGGCGAGAATACCATGACGAAATTGATGGCGAGCGACTCCCAGTCGATCTTGCGGAAGCTCGCGATGGTGGCATCGACATTGCGGCCGAGGATGTTGACGGTGATGGGATCGCCGAGCTTCAAGCCCAGACCCTTGGCAAGATCGGCGTCGAAGGAGACGAGCGGGGGTCCGGCATAGCCTTTCGGCCACCATTCGCCGGCAACGAGGGTCGAGGCCCCCGGAACCGCGTCGGTGTAGGTCAGCCCGCGGTCACCCGCCAGCACCCAGCGCGCGTCGGGCGCGGCTTCCGCCCTCTCGGCGGGAACGCCTTTCAACGCGACGATGCGGCCGCGGAGCATCGGCGCTTGGTCGAGCTTGGCGCCGGGCTCGATCTTCCGCACCGATTGCTGGAAGGAGGCGAGGTCCTTGGCTTCGACGTCGAGGAAGTAGTAGGCGGGCGCGTCGATGGCGATGTCGTTGGTGATCTCGACATAGAGCGAGCGGTGGATCAGCGCGACGGCGACGAGGAGGCCAAGACCAAGTCCGAGCGAGACGGCAATGGAGCGGGCGAGCGAATTCGGCCCGGCAATGCTCGTGAGCGCAAGCGCAAGCGAAGGCGGCCGCGTGCGCCGGAAGCGCGCGGCGTAACGTTGCAAAAAGAGGCCGAAGACGGTGAGCAGCAGGAAAGCGGCGACGATGCCGGCCGAGATCGAGGCGGTGATGGCCCGCTCCTCGGATGCGGCGATCGCGAGCGCGAACAGCGCGATCCCGGCAATCGCCGCGCCAACGGCGTAGCGCCACGCCGAAGGCTCGGGCTCATCGCTGAGCTGGGAGCGCATCAGGGTCGCCGGTGAAACCGAGGCGGCGCGGCCGAGCGGCCACAGCACGAACAGCACCATGGTCAGAAGCCCGGCCAGCGCCGCCGTTAGAAGCGGCAAGGCGTGCGGCTCGAGCGCGAGCGCGATAGGGAGCGTATCGCTATAGATGGTCGCAAGCAGAGCGGGCGTGAGCGCGCCGATGATGAGCCCGATGGCGATGCCGATGGCGGTGAGCAGCAGCGCCTGGATGAGATAGACGGCGAGAACGAGGCGGCTCGAGGCGCCGAGGCATTTGAAGGTGGCGATGATTTCGCGCTTCTTGGTCATGTAGCTCTGGATCGCGTTGCCGACGCCGATCCCGCCGAGAAGAAGGGCGGTGAGCCCGACGAAATTGATGAACTGGGTAAAGCGGTCGGCCTCGCGGCGAAGCGAGGGCGCAGGGTTGGTCCAATCGCGGACGTCGAATCCGGCTTGGGGAAAATCACGCGCGATCTTGGCGCGGGCGGTGGCCAATGCGCCCTTGTCGCTTGCCGTTTCCGCGGGAAGCTTCACCCGGTAGGTCCAGCGGATGAGGCTGCCGGGCTGCACCAGGCCCGTATTCGCCAGCGTCTCGCGCGACATGAGCAGCTTCGGTCCGTAAGCGAGCCGGTCGGCGAGCCGGTCCGGCTGTTCGCCGAGGATGCCGCCGATGGTTACGGTGGTCTCGCCGATCGCAAGCGTGCTTCCGACCGATAGGCCGAGCCGGTCGAGCAGGGTGCGCTCGGCCAAGACGACCGCGGGATCGCGCCACAGCGGGCCGGTCTTTTCCGCATCAGCGATCGCGACGTCGCCATAGAGCGGATAAGCGTCGTCTACGGCCTTGACCTCGACCAGCGCGCTCTTGCCGGCAGGGCTCCTTGCCATGGCGCGGAAGCCGGCCGATTCGCTCAGTTGGCCGAAAGACTGAAGCACGGCGCGCTCCGCCGCATCGGCTTGGCGGTGGATCAGCTCGAACGAAAGATCGCCGCCGATCAAGAGCCGGCCCTGCCGCGCCAGCGCCTCGTCGAAAGCGGCAGAAAGAGAGCCGATGGCCGCCACGGAAGCGACGCCGAGCGCGATGCAGAGCACGAAAACGGCAAGGCCGCCCGCGCCCGAGCGGAGCTCGCGCATGCCCATGGCGAACGCGAGTCTGAGGTCGAAGCGGGAAGCGGCAGCCGCTCGCGCGTTCGTCATGACGCCGCGACCTTGCGCTTGACGCCGCTCACAATGCGACCATCGGCGAGACTTACGATCCGGTCGCAGCGCTTGGCGAGCGAACGGTCATGGGTGATGAGAAGGAGCGTGGCGCCCGTGCGCTCTTTCAGTCCGAACAGGAGATCCATCACCTCGGCGCCCGTGGCGAGGTCGAGATTGCCGGTAGGCTCGTCGGCGAGAATGAGAGCGGGCCGTGGGCTCAGCGCCCGCGCAATCGCCACTCTCTGCTGCTCGCCACCCGACAACTGGCCCGGAAAATGCAATTCGCGATGCGACAATCCGACCTCGGCAAGCGCGTCTTGCGCGGTCGCGAACGCGTCGTCGCGATCGAGGAATTCGAGTGGCAGCGCCACGTTCTCGAGCGCCGTCATGGTGGGGACGAGGTGGAAGGACTGAAATACGATGCCGATATTGGCGGCGCGAAGGCGGGCAAGCCCGTCCTCATCGAGACCCGCATAGCTCGTTCCCATCACCTCGACGCTGCCGCTTGTCGCGTGCTCGACCCCGGCGATCACCATGAGCAGAGTCGATTTGCCGGAGCCCGAGGGGCCGACCACGGCGATGGCGTCGCCTTCGTTCACGCTGAGGTCGATGCCGCGCAGGACCGCGACCGGCCCGGCGCGCGACGGCAGCGTCACCTCGACCCCTTCAAGCTTGATTGCCGGGCTTTGGCGCGGTTTCAGTGGGCGGTCCATGGGCGAAAAAGAGTCCCTGACAGATGGCACGGGGATCGGCAATAGAGAAGGTCAAAGAGGTCGAAATGATGAAACCCGTGGCAATTGCCATCTCTATTGCGTTGAGCCTCGTCTTCGCCGCGCTCGATCGCGGGGCGGCAGAGGCTCAAGCACCGGTGATCGTGGTGCTCGGCGACAGCCTGACAGCCGGCCTCGGTCTGCCGCAGGATCAGGCCTTCCCAGCGCAGCTCGAGGCCGCGCTCAAGGCGCGCGGCATCGCGGCGCGGGTCGTCAATGCCGGGGTCTCCGGCGATACGGCATCCGCCGGCCTCGCGCGGCTCGACTGGGCGTTGCCCGGAGACGCGAGCGCCGTCATCATCGAGCTTGGCGCCAACGACGCGCTGCTAGGCCTGCCGCCGGAGATCACGAAGGCTGCGCTTACGGCGATCATCGAGAAGGTGCAGGCGAAGGGGCTGCCGATGTTGCTCGCTGGGATGGAAGCGCCGCGCAACATGGGCAAGGACTATGTCGAGGCTTTCGGCGCGATCTATACCGATCTCGCGGAGCGCTACGGCCTCGTCCTCTATCCCTTCTTCCTCGACGGCGCCGCTCTCAACGACGACCTGATGCAGGCCGACGGCCTCCATCCCAACGCTAAGGGCGTGGCGGCGATCGTTACGAATATCCTGCCGAAGGTCGAGGAGTTGCTCGCAAGCGTGAAAAGTAAGGGATAGCCGGACTTCGCGCTCGCGCGCAACCGGCGAAAGCATTACAACTGCAACGCCTCACCTTGCGCGCCGGCTCACGCTTTGGCCACCATCTACGACCTCAAGCCGCAATTCCAAAAATTGCTCCGCCCTCTCGCCGCGAATTTGGCAAAGCGCGGGTTCACCGCCAATGACGTGACGCTCGGCGCGCTGCTCTTGAGCGCCGCCCACGGCGCATGGCTCGCGCTGATGCCGGCCTCGCGCTGGCCCCTGCTTCTCCTTCCCGTCACGCTCTTTCTGCGCATGGCCTTCAATGCCATCGACGGCATGATGGCGAGGGAGCACGGACAGGCGAGCGCGAAGGGGGCGGTGCTGAACGAGCTCTCCGACGTAATCGCCGACGCCGCGCTCTATCTCCCCTTTGCCCTGATCCCCGGGCTCAACGCGCCGCTCATCGTGCTCGTGGTCGTCGCTGGTATCGTCGCCGAGATGTCGGGCGCGCTCGGACCGATGATCGGGACCTCGCGCTGCTACGCCGGGCCGTTCGGCAAGAGCGATCGCGCCTTCGCCTTCGGTCTTCTCGCCGTGCTGATCGGGGCCGGTCTCGCACCCGGCTTGTGGGGCACGCTCTATCTCGCGGCGCTTCTCGTGCTCTCGGCGCTGACCGTCCTCAACCGCGCGCGCAGCGCCGTCGCGGGCGCCAAGGACACGCGGGGATGAGCGGCGTCCCGCAGAATGTCGCCTACGCCACGGCCGCGATCTATGCGGTCCTGATCCTCGCTTCGCTGATCGTGCTGTTCCTGCGCTGGCGCAATCCGGGCGAGCGCTATCAGGAGCTCGCCGACCGGACCGAGTCGTGGTGGTGGATGATCGGCGCCTTCACGGCTTGCGTCCTCTTCAACCAGACCGTCGCCGTCGTCTTCCTCGCCTTCATCTCCTATCTCGCGCTCAAGGAATATCTCTCGCTCATTCCCACGCGGCGCATCGACCGCGCGATCCTGCTCTTCGCCTATCTCGCTATCCCGATCCAATTCTACTGGGCCGCCATCGATTGGTACGGCATGTTCATCGTGTTCGTGCCGGTGTGGATGTTCCTGTTCTTCCCGGCGCTGATGGCGGCGCTGGGTGAGACGCAAGGTTTCTTGCGCGCGGTTGGCACGCTGTCCTGGGGCCTGATGATGACGGTGTTCACCTTGAGCCACATGGCGTGGCTCTTGGTCTCCGGCGATCGCGTCAATCCGGTCGCGGGCGGGCTCGGCCTCCTGTTCTTCCTCGTCGTGCTCACCCAGTTCAACGACGTGGCGCAATATTGTTGGGGCAAGCTGTTCGGCCGCCACAAGGTCACGCCCACGGTGAGCCCGAAGAAGACCTGGGAGGGCCTGATCGGCGGCGTCGCGACGACGACCGCGCTCGCCGCCGCCGCCGGACCCTATCTCACGCCGATGGATTGGCGCTGGTCGGCGCTCGCGGGCGCGATTCTCGGGGTCGCGGGGTTCCTCGGCGACATTACGCTTTCGGCGGTGAAGCGCGATCTCGGCGTCAAGGACACGGGCGGCCTCATCCCCGGCCATGGCGGCATTCTCGATCGCGTGGACAGTCTTACCTACGCGGCGCCCGCTTTCGTGCATTTCGTCCGCTACTTCTACTATCCATGAGCCGGAACCCTTTCACGAGGCTGCTCAGGTTCTTGTTTTTCGCGGTCGTGGTGCGCGCGGTCATCCTCATCGCGCTCGGGCTCACCGTGCGCCATCGCGAGAGATTGCCGGGCGACGGGCCCGCGGTGCTCGCCGGCAATCACAATTCCAATCTCGATGCGCTCGCGCTGATGTCGCTGATGCCGCTCAAGCTCCTGCCCAAGCTCCGCCCCGTCGCGGCGATGGACTATTTCTACACCAGCGGCTTGCGCGCCTGGTTCGCCAACAACATCATCGGCATCATTCCGGTGAAGCGCGGCAGCGGCAAGGAGGGCGGCAATCCGCTTCAACGCGCCGAGGAAGCGCTCGACCGCGGCGAGATCCTGGTGCTGTTTCCGGAAGGAACGCGCGGCGAGCCGGAGAAGCTCCAGGCCTTCAAGAAGGGCATCGGCCATCTCGCCCGGGCGCGGCCCAAAGTACCGGTCGTGCCGGTGTTCATGTATGGGCTCGGCAAGGCGCTGCCCAAAGGCTCGAAGCTGCTCGTGCCGTTCAATGTCAGCGTCAATGTCGGCGAAGCGCTGTACGGGAAAGCATCCCACGACGCGTTCGTGGCGAGCCTGGAGGAGGCGATGACGACGCTCGCGGCCGAAGAGAAAGTGCCGGCCTGGGAGTGACCCTATTCCCGGGCGTCTAGGGCGCGCCGCCCTCGATGAGCGCCAGGATAAAGGCGGCGGATGCGCCGAGCGCGCCGAGCCAGCGCACGTGATTCCACAAGCCCCACGCGGCGCGGAACTCGTTCCAGAAGCGGCTCCCCTCCGCACCCTCCGGCTTCACGGCGGCGAGCTTGTTGTTGAGCGGCAGGTTCTTGAGCAGCGTCACGCCGAAGGGCCCATTGAGATAGAGCAGGCTGCCGATCAGAAGACAAAGCGCGCCCGGTTCCGACCAGCGCAAGGGGGCGGCGATGCCCAAGACCGCCGCGAGCGCCGCAGTGCCGAAGAAAACCGTCAAGAAAAGCGGACTCTTGATCGCGACGGTGATCGATTGCATGGCGGCAATGCCGGAGCGCGCAGGCAGGCGCGCAAGCGCCGCCAGCACGAAGGCCGAGAAGGCGAAGAAGGCCCCGGCGATCAGGCCCGAGCCCAGCGCCGCGAGCAGCGTCGATGCAGTGAGCAGCCGGTCCATGAAACTCCTCCTCCTTGTGGCTCTGTCCACCACTACCGCGTTTCAAACGCCGAAGCGACCGTCTCGGCCAGGCTCTCTATTCTCTTCGCCGGCGCGTCACCGATGAGAAGGAACCGGCGGCCGGATTCCGCCCAGTACATCAACTTCAGTCCGTCGCGGCTTTCGACCTCGCCCTCTCCCTCTCCGCCCGGAGCCGCCATGATGCAGAGCGCAACCGGCCCGTGGTCTTCGCTGGCATAGAGAAGCTCGGCAATGGCGCGGTCCTCGAAGTGCAACAATTCGGCTCGCTTGAGCGTAAGCCCCTCGAATGTCACGCGCTCCTTCGAGAGATCGAGCCCCAGAATTTCTCCAAGCTTGGCGAGTTGCGTTTCCAGCTCCCCGTTCGGAACGTCGATCGCCGCAAGCGAAGCGGCGTTATAGAGCGACAATTGTCCCGCGACCGCGCCGACCCACGCCTCTTCCAGCTCATCCGCTTCTTCGAACAGCTCGGCGGGCGCTTTGGCAACCAAGTATCCGGCCACGCCGCCGCAAAGGAGAAGCAGGAGCGAGGCGGCTGCGGCGACCAGCATCCGGCGGTAGCGAAATTGCGGGCGCGCTTGCGCCTTGGCGCTCGCGGCCGCAAAGGCAGTCTCAAGCCGTCCGCGTGGCGCGACATCGAGCAGCGTGTCGAAGGCGCCCCGCAAGGGGCGCCCCGCTTCGGCGAGAGCGTTCAGCCGAGCCTTCAGCGCCGCATCGTCACGCAAGCGCTGCTCGAGCTCTTGTCGGCGCGGCGGATCGAGCTCGCCGTCGAGATAGGCGACCAGCAGAGCGTCCATGTCGTCCCGCCCCAGTGCCATCAGTCAACGTCCCGGTCTTTGTTCTTGGCGGCAGGCGCCTCAAGGCCGCCGAGCTTGAAGTCGCACCGCGGCCAACCGGCTCATCACAGTTCCTATCGGCACGTCCAGAACGTTAGCGGCTTCCTGATAGGTAAAGCCTTCGACGTAGACGAGTAACAGCGTCTCGCGTTGTGCCTCGGGCAGCCCCATTGCTTGCCTTAACACTTGGCCGGCCAAGATATTCGTCTCGATCTGGTCGGCACCGTCGGAAACGAGGGCATCCTCGGCATCGACCAAGCCGTGACCGGTGCGAATTCGCTGCGCCCGCAGCTGATTGAGCCAAATCGAACGCAGGATCGAAAACAGCCAGCGGTCGAGACGCGTCCCGGCGACGAATTGCGACGAACGCTCGAGCGCCCGCAAAGCTGTCGCCTGCACCAGGTCCTCGGCGGCGACGGGATCGCGGGACAAAATGAGGCCGTACCGCCAAAGCCTCGGGAGCAGAGCGGGAAGCTCGGCGACGATGACATCGCGGGAGGGGGCCTGCATGCCCGAATAGCCCGGCGGCTTCACGTGTTTAGAGGCCATGACCCTATCCAACAGGACCATAACTCTAAGTCGGCGCCCCCGAAGGAGGGGAGTAACATGATGGTGTTCGCGAAATCCACGCAGGAACCGGGACGGGGGCGAGCCATATTGTCGCTTTGTGCCCTTGTGCTGACGCTTTCGTGGAGCTTGCCGAGCTTGGCCTTTGATCTTGGCGGCGACGATGACAGGCCGTCGAAGAGATGCCCGAGCGGCAAGGTCTGGAAGGCGGGGAAATGCGTTTCGCAGAGATCGGACGCGTTGTCCGATGAGGACCGCGCGCGCGCGGGCCGGCACTTGGCGCTCGACGGGCGCTTCAGCGAGGCCATCGCCGTGCTTGAGTCTGTCGCCAACAAGGACAACGCCTTTGTGCTGACGTATCTCGGCTATAGTCACCGCAAGCTCGGCGACGTCGATCTCGGCATTTCGCTGTACAAAAAGGCGCTCGAAATCGATCCCGAGAACGTCGATACGCGCGAATATCTCGGCGAGGGCTATGTCACCAAGGGCCAGCTCGACCTGGCCTATCTCGAACTGACCGAAATCGAGAAGCGTTGCGGCACGTCTTGCAAGGAGTACCAGGCCCTGGAAAAGGCCATGCTCTCGGGGCAATCGCAATATTAAGGACCAATGTCAGCACTCGCCGGCCAATTCAACGCTGCGCGCCTCAAGACGATCGGGTTCTGGGCGCTCAAGCTCGTGCTTGCGGCGCTGTTCCTGTTGGCGGGAGGCGCCAAGCTCGCTAGCGCTCCTGCCATGGTCGAGGTGTTCGAGCAGGTCGGCCTCGGGCAATGGTTCCGCTACTTCACCGGATTGTTGGAAGTCGTCGGCGCCCTCTTGCTGCTATGGCCGGTGACGACCGGCCTCGGCGCCGTGATGCTCTTGGCCGTCAGCATCGGGGCGGCGGTGGCGCAGCTTCTCGTTCTGCATGAGGACGTGATCCACGCCATTGTGCTTGCTGTCCCGCTCGCCGCCATCGCCTGGTTCCATCGCGACCAGCTTGGAGGCTTGGACTCCTAGGCGCGAGGCGGGGCCGCGATCGGAACCTGCTTGGTCTTGCCGCTCAAGCCCGCGCAAAAGGTGAGGACCGCCGGAAAGCGCCTCGGCAGAGTGATGGCAAGGGCTGCGCTCCGCGGACGCATCAGCGTGTGGGCGAAGGCCGCTGCCGCGCGGATGCGGCCGGCGAAATGCCCGCGCCAGCTTGCCGAATAGGCGCGGCCGATCTCGGCGAGACCCGAAGCGACTTGCCAGCGAGTTCCTGCGCGGAAATCAACGCGTGGCAGAGAAACCAGGCCGACTGAATCGCCATGGTGATGCCCTCGGCGATGATGGGATGGGCTTCGCCGGCAGCGTTCCCGGCGCGAAACATTCCATCAGCAAAAGCCGCGCGGATCCCCGGCCTGATCGGACCGGCGGCTTGCCAGCTCTCGCGAATCTCGGCGTGGGCAAGCGCGTCGGCGACGCCCTGGCAAGACCGAGCGATATGCCGCAACACGGCGTCACCGGCGCGCTCCTCGTCCTTGCGGCATCGGTTCAAGGTCTTTCGGGTGATGCAGCACGAGAGACTGACGCGCCCCTGATCGCTCCGCACCATGCCGCCATACCCGCCGGGAAAAACGAGGAGCGGCATCAAATCGGGCGCAAGGTCGGCGCCGTCGAAATGGGCCTTGAAGGCGATGAGGTCGGACTCCCGGTGAGGCGCGTCGCAATCGGGAAGCCAGGGGCTTTTCTCCCACGAACCGTTGGCCGCGACGATCGTGTCCGCGAGGAGCGCGGCGCGCTTCCGGTCGTGCCCGATCTCGCATCGCCAGCCATGGCGCAAGGGCTCGACGCTTGTGACGCGATAGGGTTGCCAGAGATCGGCGCCGGCGCGCGTGGCGGCCTCGAGCAAGAGCAGGTCGAGATGCTCGCGGCCGAGCGCCCGTCCCCATTTGCCAAACGAGCCTCCGACCGCGGGCATCGGCGCGACGCTTACGGTATCGCCGGCGAAGATTGCGACGCGCCGCACCTCGGGGCCGGCGAGCCCGCGCACCTCCTCAAGCAGACCGAGTTCCGCGAGCAGAGCAAACGTGCTCGCCGAGATGAATTCGCCGCAGACTTTCGGCCGGGGGTAGCGGCTTTTCTCGACGACTGCGACCTTCCAGCCGGCGCGGGCGAGCATGAGCGCGGTGGCGGAGCCTGCCGGGCCGCCGCCGATGACGACGGCGTCATAGCGTTTGGATGGCGCGGCGTTCAGCATTTGCGAGCCGTGAAGCCATGGGAGAGCGCGGCGGGTCCCTCGTGCAGGGACCAGCCCTCAAGGTCGGGCCACAAGGCAGACAGCTCGCGGCCGCGGAAGCCGGCGCGCACGCTCGCCGACGCATCGTGCCGGCTGACATGGTTGCAGCCAAGGAGCCAAATCATCCGGCTGCCGAGAAGCGGAAGCGCGGCACGGCGCGGCTCCAGCGCGACGAAGGCCGGGGCAAGCGCGGCCGATCGCGCGAGAATTTCCGCAAGCTGAGGCGACTCGAAGTGATGCAGGAAAAGATTGGCGATGATGATGTCGGCCGGTTTCGCCGCCGCGAGATAGGCGAACACGTCTTGCGCGACCTGCTCTTGCCGCCAGCCGAGGTCGTTAATCTCAGCGCGCGTTGCCGCAGGCACGATAGACTTGCTGATCGACGAGGACGGCGGCGACGCCCGGCCAATGCGGCGCAAGACGCCGGGCGAGACGGAGCATCAAGCTGCCGTCGCCCGCGCCAAGCTCGACGATCCGTTTCGGCGGGGCAGTGGCGAGGCGCCGCAAGCGCCGCGCCATTATGGCGGGGTGTAGCATCACCGCATTGAGGAGCTTGAGGTCCCGGCGCGAGCGAATCGCGGCGGGGTCGTCGGCCGGCAGAACATCGAGGAGCTCGGTTTCGAGACGGCGCGGGAAGGCCATGATCGCTTCCTGCCCCTCGTTCAAGCGGCGCGTCCCGTTCGGAACAACATGGTTTCGGCGATGAGGCCGGGCCCGAACGCCATGCCGCAACCGGCCGCTTTGCGCTCGCCGGACGCGAGCAATTTGTCGAGGACGAACATGACGGTCGCGGACGACATGTTGCCGAAATCCCGGAGCACGCCGCGCGAGACCGATAGCGCAGCCGGAGGAATGGCGAAAGCGCGCTCGACCGCGTCAACCACGGTCCGGCCGCCGGGATGAACCGCCCAGAGCCCGATCGTTCGCGGGTCTGCCCCCGCCAGGATCTCCTTGCCGTGGGCGCGAACGCCCTGCTCGATAGCCGCGGGCACGCGTCCCTGAGAGAATCATGTCGAAGCCGCTGTCGCCAATGTCCCAGCGCATCAGCTCGGTCGTGTCGGGAAAATGCACGGCGCGGAAGCTGTCGATGGCGATGCCCTTTGGGTCGGAGGTGACGAGCGAGGCGGCGCAGCCGTCGCCCCAGAGAAGGAAGGTGAGAAGTTTGGCGAGGTCGCTCGTGTCCTGGAGGTGCAGCGTGCAGAGCTCGAAATTCACGATCAGGATTCTCGCCTTCGGATCGGAGCGGACGATGTGGCGCGCAAGTTTCAGCGCGTTGATCGCGGCATAGCAGCCCATGAAGCCGACGATCGTGCGCTCGATGGAGCGGGGGAGGCCACAGCGCTCCACCAGTTCGAGATCGAGACCCGGCGCCGTGAAGCCGGTGCAGCAGGTTATGAGGAGGTGCGTGAGGCTTTCGCGTCCGCTGCCGAGTTCGAGCCGTTCGACGGCTGAGGCGGCGAGCCCCGGAGCCTTGTCATTGAACAGTCGCATGCGTGCCGCGGTCGAGGGGAACCGGCCCCTGACATAAAAGGCGTTGGCGTCGAGCTCAGCCGTGTCGTTCTCGGCCGCCGGCGTCAGGAAGGAATAGCGGCGCTCGATGCCGGAGCGCTCCGCCATGCGGCGAAAGATAGTGCGCTGGCGGTGATCCTCCGGAAGCTGCGTTTCGGCAAGACGAACGAATCCCGCGTGCACGTTGTTTGGCGGCACGGCAGTCGCGATGCGGTTGATATAGGCCGTTGTCATGGCGGGGACTGAACTTCACCCTCTCAACAACACCCCAGGCCGCGTTTGAACAAGGCGGCGGGCCTATCGCGAGTTCCCGCTCTCGGCAAAAAAACCGCAGGGGTCCGACCCATCACCAGTTGGGGTTGGTGCAGCGAACGCCTTTTGACGGGATCGAGACGATCTCGCCGGTCTCGAGCGAAATCTCCCAGGCCCGGCGCACGTCGCTCCACCACTCCTTGTTCTTCATTGCCTTTCGCTTCGCCCATGAACTTCAATGTCGCGTCCTCGCCCTGGACGCAGGCGATGGAAAACGCCGCCTCCTTCTGCGGCGCCGGCACGACCAGAGCGTCGGTCACGACGAACGAGGCCGGAACGTCGGCGGCCGCCTTGGCGATTTCACGGCTTGTGAGCACGAGGTAGGTGCCGTCTTCCTCGCGCTGATATTGGTGGACGTAGATCGGAGGGGCGACCAAACCGCCGCCAAGATCGAGCCAGCCCTCGACCTCGAGCTCATCGTCATAGGTCTTGCCGAGGAAGCTCTTGGCGAAGGTCTCGTCGGCGGACTCTTCCGGCGCGGGCTCGGCGGGCGCCGCGAGCGCAAGTTGCGGCGCGAAGAGCAAGGCGGCGAGGATCAGAGACCGTACGGCACGATTTTGGACCATCGAGATTTCCCCCGGACGGAAACGTCTGGCCCCGACAGTCTACTCACAATCGTGACCAAATCGGCGCGGGCGGCGCTCCTTTGCATGAAACCCCGGAGGAAGCCTAAGGCCGGGTCACGGCCGTTGCTTCCCCCGGGTTTCAAGGAGACGCGATTACCGCGGGACAAGAGTGGCGGGCTTGCAGGTCTTAGTCGCCTTGTCCCACACGCCGCCGGTGGCCCGGCATTGCTCGGCACGGCCGAGGCATTGCTTGCCGTCCCAGACTTTGCCCGCCTTGCGGCACTGTTCGGCGGGGCTGCCGCCCGGGGCCGAGAGGGTGGGGCGTTCGATCTTTGGCAAGCAACGCTTGCCGTCCCAAGTCCCGCCCTTCTTCTTGCATTCATCGGCGGGGTTGGTTTTTGGCTGGCACTTGCTGCCGTCCCAATTTCCGCCCCTCTGCTTGCAGAGTTCAGCCGGACTCTGGCAGGTCCTGCCGTTCCACACGCCGCCTCGCTTCCTGCACTCGGCGGCGGGGTCGGTTTTGGGCTGGCACTTGCTGCCATCCCAAACGCCGCCCTTGATCTTGCAGGCGTCGGCCGGGCTCAGGCAGCGCTGGCCGTCCCAAATCCAGCCCTTCTTCCGGCATTCCTCCGGACGGCTGAGCTGCGGCCAGGGTCAACGCGCCCGCCTTGCCTGTTCTTTTGGGAGCCGATCTGGCAATCTTCCGCCCGACACGCCGCTTGCCGCATTTGAACCTTTCGACCTTCCGCGGCGTCCAAGGTTACGCGAGCGGCGGGGATGCCAATGCAAGCGCAAGCCGAAGAGCGGGCCCTTCTGAAGGCCATCGCGTCCGGCGACGCCAAGGCCCTGGAACGTCTCTTCGCTCGTGCCGAGACCCGCGTGTTCCGCTTCCTCATGCGCGTGGTCAAGAACCAGGCGATCGCCGAGGAGCTTTTGAACGAGGTGTTCCTAACCGTGTGGCAGAACGCCAACCGCTACGAGGGACGGTCCGAGCCGATGACCTGGATGCTGTCGATCGCGCACAACAAGGCGATCAGCGCCTTGCGCAAGCGGACGGAAGTGACGGGGCTTGCCGACGAAGCCGGAAGCGATCTTGCGGCCGAGGACGACGCGCCCGATGTCGCCGTGCAGAAGCATGACAAGAGCGCGAAGATCAGGGCCTGCATCGCCGAATTGTCGGCCGACCATCGCACCGTGCTCGACCTTGTCTATTACCAGGAGCAGTCGGTGGCCGAGGTCGCCGAGGTGCTCGGCATTCCCGAGGCGACGGTCAAGACCCGCATGTTCTACGCCAGGAAGAAGCTGTCGGAGCTCCTGCTTGCCCGCGGCATCGACCGAGGATGGCCGTGATGAGAGACGAGAGACTGGAGAATCTCAGCGAGCGGGACGAGATCGAGGCGCTGCTCCCTTGGTACGTCTCGGGCACGCTCGATGCGAAATCGCGCGCGCGGGTCGAGCGCTACATGGAGACGCATCCCGAGGTGAAGGCGCATCTCGCGCTCGCCCGCGAGGAAGCGGACGCCGCGATTGCCGCGAACGAGGCGATTGCCCCGCCGGGGCGAGACGCTCTTGACCGCTTGCGCGCGAGCATCGCGGCGGCGCCACGGCGCAAGCCCGCGGCGGGATTGCTCAGCGAAATCTCCGACCGCTTCGCCGATTGGCTTGCCGGTTTTTCGCCGCCGCAGCTCGCGTGGGCTGGTGCAGCGGCAGCGCTGGTCCTTGCTTTGCAGGCGGGGGTCATCGGCGGCTTGGTCATGGAGCGCGTCGCCGCTCCGACCTATCAGACTGCCGGCGGCGGCGAGGAGAAAGCGGGCGAGGGTTTGGAGCTTCTCGTCGGGTTTTCGCCGACGGCGACGGCGCAGGAGATCACCGATCTGCTCAAGCGGCTCGATGCGGTCGTGACCGACGGACCGAAGGCCGGCCTCTATCGCTTGCGCTTTCCCGGCGCGAAGGAAAGCGATGAGGATCGCAAGACGGCGATCGACGCGCTGAAGCAGTCGGGGATCGTCATGACGGTGCTCCCCGAAAACTAGGGCCAGGCGATGCGCTTCCTCTCATTTCTGCTCGCTGGGCTGCTCGCGGTGTCCGCCGCCGATGCCGCCCAGCGCGTGCCCCGCGAGCAAAAGCTCACGCTGCCGCAGGGCCAATCCAAGCGCAACACGATCAAACCGCAATTGACCCCGAACGTCACCCCGAGGGTCTGCCCCAAGAGCACGCAGGGGATCTGGCCGAACTGCACTCGCACGGGATCGCGCAAGTGCCCCAAGGGCACGACCGGCAAATGGCCCGACTGCAAGAACATCGCCCGACATTGTCCGCAAGGCACGACGGGCAAGTGGCCCGATTGCAAGACCATCGTTCGGCTCTGTCCTCCGGGCACGATGGGGAAATGGCCCAGTTGCCGCGACAAGCCCGTGGCGAGTTGCGCCGAGAAGGGGTTGGTCGGACTCTGGCCCAACTGCCGCAAGCCCGAGCCTCGGCGCTGCCCCGATGGCACCGCCGGCGCATGGCCGAATTGCAGCACGATCGTCGAGGACGGCGGCGCCGGCGGGACGGCGTGTCCGTCCGGTCAGGTCCGCAAGGGCAAGATTTGCGCCGCCGTGACAACGGGCGGCTCCGCTGGGACGCCGCCGCCCCGCGCCGCAGACGCCGCGCCGCCGCAAGACATTTCGCCGGCCATCGCCGCCTTGATCGCAGGCCGCCCGCATCGTCCGAAGGAGATTCTCATTCTTGTTGCCGCCGACCGCGCCAGCGAGATCGCGGCCCGTATCGCGCGCCAATACGATCTCAGCGCCGATCCGCGACTGCTCGTCCCGCTTATCGATGGCGCCATCGTGCGCCTGAGTTTCACCGGCAACCGTTCGCTAGAATCGGTGCTTCAGGCGGTGAGCGCCGACCCCGACGTGCAACTCGTCCAGCCCAACTACGATTATCGGGCGAGCAAGGAGAAGACGCGTCCCAAGACCGCGCCGCAATATGCCGGCGAGAAACTTCGCCTCGACGAAGCGCATCGTCAGGCGCGGGGTAAGGGCGTCATGATCGCCGTCATCGACACCGCGATCGACGGCGCTCACCCCGAACTTGCCGGCGCGATCGCCGGAGTCTTCGACGCCGTCGGCGAGGGTCCGGCGCGGCCCGAGCAGCACGGGACCGAGATCGCAGGCATTCTCGCGGCGCATTCCACCCTCAAGGGCGTGGCGCCCGAAGCGAAACTGCTCAGCGTCCGCGCCTTCCGCGGCGGCGGCCCCGATCCCGCGCTCTCGACCTCGTTCCAGTTGCTCAAGGGAATCAGCTGGGCCTTTGCCTCGGGCGCGAAGATCATGAACATGAGCTTCGCCGGCCCGATCGACCCGCTGCTCGAGCGCATCGTCAAGAACGCGACCGTCAAGGGCGCGATCTTCATTGCCGCCGCCGGCAATAACGGGCCCAAGGGCGCGGCGGTCTACCCGGCCGCTTACCCCGAAGTCATCGCCGTGACCGCAACCGACGAAAAGGACAGGCTCTATGGCAAGGCCAATCGCGGCGACTACGTCTTCATCGCCGCGCCCGGCGTCGATATCGTCGCGCCGGTGCTCAAGGGCCGCTATGACCTGTCCTCGGGCACGTCGATGGCCGCGGCTCATGTCTCGGGCGTCGTCGCGCTGCTGCTCGAGCGCGACGCCAAGCTCGATGGGAGCGGCGCGCGCGCTATCCTGTCGAAGAGTGCACGGAAGCCCGATCCCGCCGCGACCGGTGAAGCGTTCGGCGCCGGTATCGTCGACGCCGCCGGCGCGCTGTCAGAAGATGGCAAGGCCGCAATTCTCGCAGCGCCGCCATCGGCAAGCGATCAGGGCGAGCGCTAGCTCGGCGCTGCAAGAAAGATCGATGCACGCATGATGAGGATGATGCTCGCCGCCGGCTTTGCTTGCTTCGGCGTGGCGCTCGCCGGTCTTAGCGCGGCGTGCGATTCCGAGCCGCAGCAATCGAGCGAAGGGGAGGGGCGGCGGCTCGACGCCATGATCGGGCAGATGATCATGGTCGGCTTCGAGGGACGGAGCGAGCGCGAGTTGGGCGTCGTGGCCGCACACGATCAGTTGGCGCAAGGGGTGATCGGCGGCGTCGTGCTGTACCCGGACAATATCGGGTCGCAGGAGCAACTTCGCGCGCTCACGACATATTTGCGCGATGCCAAGTCGTGGCCGATCCCGTTCATCGCCGTCGATCAGGAAGGGGGACTGGTACAGCGCCTGACCGGGCACGGCTACTTTCCGTCGGCGCGGAGCGTCGGCGCCAACCCGAGCTTCGCCACGCCACAAGCCGCCGAACGCCTCTACCAGACCATGGCCGAGGAACTGGCCAAGGCCGGCTTCAATCTCAATTTCGGTCCGGTGGTCGATCTCAGCATCAATCCCCACAACTATGTCATCGTGCAGCGGGACAGAAGTTTCGGGGCCGATCCCAGCACGGTTGCCACCCTTGCCGGCGCCTTCATCCGCGCCCATCGCAACGCGGGCATCGCGACGGTGGCGAAGCACTTTCCCGGGCATGGATCGAGCACCGCCGACAGCCACAAGATGCTCGCCGACGTCTCTGCCACTTGGCAGGAGATCGAGATCGAGCCCTACCGGACACTCGCCAAGGAAGGGCTGCTCGATGGGGTGATGATCGGCCATCTCTACCATCCCCGGTTCAGCGACGGGGCGAAGCTCCCGGCCTCGCTGTCGGGGCGGGCCATCGCCGCTCTGCGCGATACCGGCTTCAAAGGTGTCGTCGTCAGCGACGACATGGAGATGGGCGCGGTCCGCGACGACTATTCGCTCGACGAGCGCGCGGTGAAGGCGGTCAACGCTGGCACCGATCTCCTGGTTTTTTCCAACGTCACGCTGCGCGATCCGGAGCTCGGGGCAAAGCTTCACGCCATCATAGCCAATGCCGTGCGCGACGGGCGCATCTCGCGGTCACGCATCGAGAAGGCCTACGGCAAGATCATGCTCTTGAAGCGCCGCATCGCCGAGCACGACCTGCCCGGCAAGTGGTAGTACGGTTCTTCGACCTCAGTGGTAGGCGTCGTGCTCGGGGGCGTGCCATAGCGCGTAGTAGGAATATGCGGTGTAACCGAGGATGATCGGCAGCAGCGGGATCGCGCCATAGAGCATAAAGAGCTGGCTGTCCGGCGCGGCGGCGGCCTGCCAAATCGTGATGCCGGGCGGAACGATATATGGGAAGAGGCTGACGGCGAGGCCGGTGTAGCACAACATGAAGAGCGCGGCGCCGAGTAGGAAGGGCGTGTAGCGCTGCCGGCGGTTGAGCGCGAGCCAGAGCGCGCCCACGGCAGCGGCGGTCGCGAGCGGCACCGGACTCAGCATCACCATATTGGCCGGCGTGAACCAGCGCGCGGCGATCTCGGGATGCAGGAGCGGCGTCCAGATGCTGAAAATTACGATAAAGGCGGCAACCGCGATCAAAGCGGGATAGGCGATGCGGTAGGCCCATTCGCGCAAGGCGTCGTCGGCCTTCATGATGAGCCATCCCGTGGACAGCATCACGTAGCCGGCGAGAAGCGCCAAAGCCGTCACCGCCGAGAACGGCGTCAGCCAGTCGAAGGGGCCGCCGGAGAATTTGTTGTCGGTCACGGCGAAGCCTTCGATGAAGGCCCCGATGATCGCGCCCTGCATCAGCGCCGCGAGCACCGACCCGAAGCTGAAGGCGAAGTCCCATAGAAAGCGCGAGCGCTGCGACTTGAAGCGGAACTCGAAGGCGACGCCGCGCAGGATCAGCCCGATCAACATGAGGATGATGGGGATGTAGAGCGCGGGTAGCATGATCGAATAGGCGAGCGGAAATGCCGCGAGCAGTCCGCCGCCGCCGAGCACGAGCCAAGTCTCGTTGCCGTCCCAGAACGGCGCCACCGACGCCATCATCGCATCGCGGTCCTTGTGCGATGGCGCGAGCGGGAAGAGCACGCCGAGACCGAGATCGTAGCCGCCCAGCAGCACGTAGAGAAACACGGCAAAAGCCAGGATCGCAGCCCAGACGAGCGGCAGGATCACGGGAAGGAACTCCGTCATCTGGCTTGCTGTTTCGGTCATGGGTTGCCTGCCGCGGCCATCGGCCGGTGTGAGAGGTCGGCGTCGTCGCGTTGGGGCACGGGCGGAGTTTCGTCGGGACCGCGCCGCACGAGCTTCGCGATGTAATAGAGGCCGGCGCCGAAGATGATGCCGTAGACCAGCACGAAAAGAAGGAGCGAGAAAAGCACGCTGCCGCCGGGAACCGGCGAGACGGCGTCCGCCGTGCGCAGGACGCCATAGACGGTCCAAGGCTGACGTCCCACTTCGGCCACGAACCATCCCGCCAGCACGGCGAGGAAGCCGAGCGGCGAGACCCACACGAGCACGCGCAGGAACCAGCTTCTGTCGAACAGCCGTCCCCTGAGCCACAGGAAAGAGCCGATCAGCCCCACCGCGATCATGATGAGGCCGATGCCGACCATGATGCGGAAGGCGAAAAACGGGATGATCGGATTGGGGCGGTCCTCGGGCGGGAAGGCTTTCAGTCCTTGGATCTCGCCGTCCCATCGATGCGTCAGGATAAGACTGCCGAGTTTCGGAATTGCGATCTCGAAGCGATTCTTCTCGGCGGCGGGGTCGGGGACGGCAAACAAGATCAGCGGGGCGCTGCGTTGCGTTTCCCAATGGGCTTCGACCGCGGCGATCTTCGCCGGCTGGTGCTCGCGCGCGTTCAGTCCGTGCTGATCGCCGATCACGAGCTGGAGCGGCGCGAGCCAGACGAGCAGGCTCAAGCCCATGCCGAGCATGATGCGGCCGTGGGGAACGCTCCGCTCGCGCAGGATGTACCAGGCGCCGATGCCGGCCACGATGAAAGCGGTGGTGAGATAGGCGGCGGCGACCATGTGGGCCAAGCGGTAGGGGAAGGACGGATTGAAGATCACCTGCCACCAGTCGGTGACGTGGAGCACGCCGTCCTCGGCGACGCGGAACCCGGCCGGGGTCTGCATCCAGCTATTGGCCGCGAGAATCCAGAAAGCCGAGACCACGGTGCCGAGCGCCACCATGCAGCTCGCAAAGAAATGCACCAATTTCGGCACGCGGTTCCATCCGAACAGCATGATGCCGAGAAAACCCGCCTCGAGAAAGAAAGCGGTCAGCACTTCGTAGGACATCAAGGGGCCGATGACATTGCCGCCACGGCGCGACAGTTCGCTCCAATTGGTGCCGAACTCGTAAGAGAGGACGACGCCGGAGACCACGCCCATGCCGAAGGAGACGGCGAAGATCTTGGTCCAATGGAGGGCAATCTCGCGGTAGATCGCCTTTCCAGTGCGTAGCCACAGCGCCTCGAGTACGACCAGCCAGGCCGCGAGCCCGATGGTGAAGGACGGAAAGAGAATGTGGAACGAGATGGTGAAGGCGAACTGGATACGCGACAGCAACAGCGGATCGAGCTCTGGCATCCCCGGTCTCCACGCGCGAGACGGCGCTTTCGGCTCGCCGATTCTCGACGCTTAAGAGTAGCGCCGTTCGTGTGAGAGGCGAAGCGCCGATTCAGTTGCCGCGCGCGGCGGCAAGCGCCGTTTCGTGATGCTGGCGCGAGGCCGCGCCGAAGCAGCAGAAGACGACGCGCTCGATTGTACCCGCTTGGGAGAGCGCGGCGGCGACGGTGCCAACGGCGATGAGCGCCGCGCGCTCGGGGGGAAAGCCGTAAGCGCCGGTCGAGATGGCGGGATAAGCGATCGAGGCGAGGCCATGTTCGGAGGCAAGCGCAAGACTGTTGCGATAGCAGCTCGCGAGCAGCCGATCCTCGCCACGCTCGCCACCACCCCATACAGGACCGACCGTGTGGATCACATGGCGCGCCTTCAGGCGGAAGCCGGGCGTAATCTTGGCCTCGCCGGTCTCGCAACCGCCGAGCGCGGTGCAAGCCACTTTAAGCTCGGGGCCGGCCGCGCGGTGGATCGCGCCATCGACGCCGCCGCCGCCGAGCAGGCTCCGATTGGCGGCGTTGACGATGGCGTCGATGTCGAGCGTGGTGATATCGGCCTCGATGATCGCGACGCGGTCAAGCATCGCGCATTGGACGCCGGGTCCACGCGCCGATCAAGAGGCCTTGCCGGCTATTCAGCCGCGGACGCCGACGAGCCCTCCGCCGAGGACGGATTGACCGACCTGATCCAGGCAATGATCTTCCATACGTCGTCGTTGGACTTGATGATCCCGCCCATGGGCGGCATCGGCCCGACCACGTTCTCGGATCCCTTGCGCTGATAGCCTTCCTTCTGCAGTTCGTCTGAGCCGAGCACGATCAAGCGGAACAGCGTGTCGCCGTCCTTTCCGTAGATCCAGACCTGGTTGGTGAGGGGAGGTCCCATGCCTCCGCCGCCGGTGCCGCCATGGCAACCGTTGCATCCGGCCGCCATGAATTTTTGGTGGCCTTCATCGGCGACGCTCGCATAGTCGGCGTAGGGGGTCTTCAGGCTGCCCTTCTCGGCTTGGCGCGCGGTTTCGAGCGGAGTGCCGCCGCCGGCAGCCGCTACAGCATTCGGCGCCGGAGCCTGTGCCGCAGGGGCGCCTTCCGACGCGGAGGGCTTGGCTTCGTCGGCAGCGAGAGCGGCGCCGCCCGCGAATCCGAAGAATCAAGAGACTGAGTGCGATTCTAAGCATGGGCATGTCCTCGAGATTTTCCGGCAGGGGGGAAACCGGCAATCAGACGTCCAACGGCTCTTTGCGCCTTAGGTTCCGGCTGTCACATGCCGGTTGACCGGCACAATTTTTGAGAAGCGCGGGAACCGCTTGACGTGGGCGAGGAGTTGTTATGTTATATCATCACGATGGCCACGGCGCACCACCACCACCACCGCCCCAAGCTCTCGCGCAATCAGAGCGAGATTCTCGCCTGCCTACGCCGGGCCAAGGAGCCGATGAGCGCCTATGCGATCCTCGACCGGGTGAGAACTTCGGGGATTTCGCACCCTCCCACCGTCTACCGCGCGCTCAACGAGCTGATGCAGAAGGGCATGGTGCATCGCCTTCAGTCGCGCGCGGCCTTCATCGCCTGCGATCATGGCGCCTGCGACGGCAAGCTGGCGTTCGCCATCTGCCGCCAATGCGGCAAGGTCGTCGAGATTCCCCTTTCCGATCGGGACGAGGCGGCGCTGCTCGATCTCGCGCCCGATCAAATCCTGCCCGACCAGGTCACCGTCGAGATCGCGGGCCTGTGCCAGGCTTGCCGCGCCTAAGTCCCGTCAGCAAGAGGACACGTCAATGCAATCGGAGCGGCGTGGCGAACCTCATCTTCATGCGGTCTTCTCGCTGCTGCGCCTCTCGCTCGGCGCGCGCCTCCTCTTCGTTGCCGCCGCGTCGACGCTGCTTTGGGGCGCCGTGTTCTGGGCCATGAGGTGAGATGACCGCGAAGCCGCCCGCGATTTCCTTCCACGACGCGACGTTCGGCTACGACCGGCATCCGGCCGTGCATCACATTACGGGCGAAGTTAGGTCGGGCGCGCTCCTTGCCGTCATCGGCCCGAACGGCGCCGGCAAATCGACCCTGCTGAAGGGCATCGCCGGCGAGCTTCGGCCGCTCGGCGGCAGCATCGCGTTCGACGGCGCGAAAGCTTCGGGGATCGCCTATCTCCCGCAGCAGATCGAGATCGATCGCCTGTTTCCCATTTCGGTGTTCGACTGCGTTTCGATGGGGCTGTGGCGCAAGATCGGCGCCTTTCGCGGTGTTGACGGCAAGCACGAAGACGAGGTCGCGCATGCGCTCGCGACGGTCGGTTTGCAGGGTCTCTCCAACCGCCTCGTCGGCGCGCTCTCAGGCGGCCAGTTCCAGCGCGTGATGTTCGCGCGCCTGCTCTTGCAGGACGCTGCCATCATTCTTCTCGACGAACCGTTCCGCGCTGTCGATAGCAAGACCGTCGCCGATCTCATCGGGCTGATCGAGCGCTGGCATAAAGAAGGGCGCATCGTGCTCGCGGCGCTGCACGATATCGAGCAGGTGCGGGCGCACTTCCCCGAGACGCTCATCCTCGCGCGCGAAGTCGTGGCCTGGGGCGCGACGCGCAAGGTGCTTACCCCCGCCCATCTCGACAAATCGCGCCAACTGGTCGAAGCCTTCGACGAGCATGCCGAGATTTGTGCGCGGGACGAGGCCATGCGCGAACGGGAACCGGCATGATCGACGCCATCGTCAGTCCCTTCGTGGAATTTTCTTTCATGCGCCGCGCGCTCGTCGGCTGCCTCGCGCTCTCGCTCGGCGCGCCGCCGATCGGCGTGTTTCTCATGCTGCGGCGCATGAGCCTGATGGGCGACGCCCTGAGCCACGCCGTGCTCCCGGGCGCCGCCATCGGCTATCTCCTGTTTGGGCTATCGCTACCCGCCATGTCGTTCGGCGGCTTCATCGCCGGGCTAGCGGTGGCGCTTGCCGCAGGGCTTGTCGCGCGGGCGACCCTGTTGCGCGAGGACGCGAGCCTTGCCGGCTTCTATCTCGTGTCGCTTGCGCTCGGCGTTCTGATCGTCTCGATCAGAGGCAGCAATATCGATCTCCTGAATGTGCTGTTCGGGACGGTGCTTGCGCTCGACGATTCGGCGCTCATTCTCGTCACAGCGATCGCCACGATTTCGCTCACCGTGCTTGCGGTCATCTACCGCCCGCTGGTGCTCGAATGCTTCGATCCGCAATTCCTGCGCTCCGCGAGCGGGTGGAGCTCGCCGACGCATCTCATCTTCCTCGTGCTGGTGGTGCTCAATCTGGTGGCGGGGTTCCAGGCGCTTGGCACGTTGATGGCGGTCGGCATCATGCTGCTTCCGGCGGTGAGCGCGCGGTTCTGGGCCGAGGATATGTCCGGGCTCATTGTGGTCGCGATCGCGTCCGCCTTCGCGGCAAGCGCCGCGGGCCTGCTCCTGTCCTATTACGCTAACGTGCCGACCGGGCCCGCGATCATCCTCCTGTGCGGGGTCTTCTACCTTCTCTCGATGCTGCTTGGCCCGCGCGGCGGTCTCATCTGGAGCCTCGTTCCGCGCCGGCATCTGGAAGCCTGAGCCTTCAACCACGGAGTTGCGACATGAAGCGTCACGTCATCTCATGGCTCGGATTGGCCGCGGCGATTCTTCTCACTCTTCCGGGTGGGGCGGGCGCCGCAGACAAGGTCAAGGCGGTCGCCTCGTTCAGCATCCTCGGCGACATGGTCCGCCAGGTAGGCGGCGACAGGGTCGAGGTTGCGACTCTGGTCGGACCGAACGGCGACGCGCATGTGTTCAGCCCGACGCCCGCGGACGCCAAGGCGCTGGGTTCGGCGGATGTGTTCTTCGTCAACGGGCTCGGCTTCGAGGGCTGGATCGATCGGCTGGAGAAGTCCGCCGACTTCAAGGGCGAGGTCGTGGTCGCGAGCGAGGGCGTGAAGCCGCTCACCATGATCGAGGAGGAGGGCGGCGCGCCTGAGACTGTCACCGACCCCCATGCCTGGCAGGACCTCGCCAACGGCAAGATCTATGTCGCCAATATCCGCGACGGGCTGATCGCCGCCGATCCGGACGGAAAGTCCACTTACGAGGCTAACGCGGCCAAGTATCTCGCTTCAATCGCCGAGGAGGAGAGTGCGGTGAAAGCGGCACTCGGCGTTCTCCCCGAGGCGCGCCGCAAGATCATCACCTCGCATGACGCTTTCGGCTATTTCGGCAAGGCTTACGGGCTTGAGATCATCGCGCCGCAAGGGGTAAGCACCGAGAGCGAAGCCTCGGCCCAGGACGTGGCCAAGATCATACGCCAGATCAAGCAGCAGAAGATTCCGGCGGTGTTCATCGAGAATATCACCGATCATCGCCTGCTCGATCAGATCGCGCGCGAGACCGGCGCCAAAATCGGCGGCGCGCTCTATTCCGATGCGCTATCGGAGGCGGACGGACCCGCCCCGACCTATCTCGACATGTTCCGCCACAATGCGGGGGCGATCACGGCGGCACTGTCGTCCTAGGAGCGGCGATGCTTCTCGCCGGCCGGGGCCATGATTATTCTCAAGGCATGGTCACGGCTCAGATGTCCCGGCTGACCGGCTTAGCCGGGTTGGTGCTGCTTGCAGCGATCGTCGTCGCGACGTTCGTTCCGGCGGCGTGGCAGGTGAGGCTCGGGCTGCATTGGCTGTTGGAGCATTTCCTTGCCTATTTCACCCTTACCCTCGTGTTCTCCATTGCCACGCGCCGGCCGATGGCGGTCGCGACAGTGCTCCTCCCACTTGCCATTCTGTTAGAGACCTTGCAGGCGCTGACTGCCGATCGCGTGGCCGACGCCGCGACAGCGCTCTTCGCCGCGGCGGGCGTGGCCTCGGCGGCGCTCCTTGCCGACCTCGTCATGGCGCTTGGGGGCAGGGCCGCAAGCGGGCCAAAGGCCTGAGCGCGGGGTTCTGGCGCGGCCCCGCCAAATATGATGTATCCTGACCCTATGGAAACCAAGGCGCGGCGGCGCGCAATTCCGGTCAGGATCGGCACCGTCACGGTCGGCGGCGACGCGCCGATCGTCGTGCAGTCGATGACCAATACCGACACGGCCGATGTCGAGGCGACGACGGCGCAAGTCGCGGCATTGGCGCGCGCGGGCTCCGAGCTTGTCCGCATCACCGTCGATCGCACCGAGGCGGCCACTGCCGTGCCGCACATCAAACGGCGGCTCGACCGGCTCGGCGTCGATGCGCCGCTCATCGGCGACTTCCACTATAACGGCCACGCGCTTCTGAAGGAGCATCCGGCTTGCGCCGCGGCGCTGGCGAAGTATCGCATCAATCCCGGCAATGTCGGCTTCAAGGACAAGCGCGACAGGCAGTTCGCCGAGATCATCGAGATCGCGCTTCGTCACTCAAAGCCGGTGCGGATCGGCGTCAATTGGGGAAGCCTCGACCAGGAGCTGCTCACGCGGCTGATGGACGAGAACGCGGCCTTGCCGGAGCCGAGCGACGCCCGCGCGGTGATGCACGAGGCGATCGTGCAATCGGCGCTGCTGAGCGCCGAGCGCGCGATCGAGCTTGGGCTCGGGCCTGAGCGCATCATCCTCTCGGCCAAGGTCAGCGCGGTGCAAGACCTGATCGCGGTCTATTCCATGCTCGCTTCGCGCTCCGAGCTTGCGCTCCATCTCGGACTGACCGAGGCGGGCATGGGCTCCAAAGGCATCGTCGCCTCCTCGGCCGCGCTCGGCGTTCTGCTGCAACAGGGGATCGGCGACACCATCCGCATCTCGCTCACGCCCGAGCCCGGCGGCGACCGCACGCTCGAAGTGAAGGTCGCGCAGGAGCTGCTTCAAAGCATGGGCTTGAGGCATTTCGTGCCGGTGGTCGCGGCCTGTCCCGGCTGCGGGCGCACCACCTCGACCACCTTCCAGGAACTCGCCAGCGACATTCAGGAGTTCATCCGCAACGAGATGCCGGTGTGGAAGCGCCGCTATCCGGGCGTGGAGACGCTCTCGGTCGCGGTGATGGGCTGCATCGTCAACGGGCCCGGAGAGTCGAAGCATGCCGATATCGGCATCTCGCTTCCCGGCACCGGCGAAGCGCCGGCGGCGCCCGTATTCATCGACGGCAAGAAGGCCACAACCTTGCGCGGGCCTGGCGCCGCGGCGGAGTTCAAGCAGATGGTGCTCGACTATATCGAGCGGCGGTTCGGCCGGAGCGCCGGCCGCGACGCAGCGGAGTAGGGGCTGAAGATGCGGAGTGGATTCCTTGCGCTGGTCGCGCTTCTCATGGTCGGCACGGCCGCGCTCGCCGAGGACGCTGCCGAGGAAGAGGCGGAGGTCGATTCGTGGATCGGCTGCTGGAGCCGCATCTACGATGCCGTGCACCTTGCCAAGCACCCGGCGCAGAAAGTCGCGGCGCTGACGCTGTCGATCGCGCCGCGCGACGGCGCGAGCGACGAAGCGCCGGGCGCCTACCGCGCCAAGATCACCGCGCTCGTACGCGACAAGCAGGACACCTTCGCCAATCCCGATAGCGCCCGCTGCGTGGAGCGGGGCGCGACGCTCTCCTGCTTCACCGACGGATTTTTCATCGGCCAATTCTCGATCGAGCGCGCCGGCAAAAACCGGAAGCTCGCGCTGCGCGGCGCGGGCCAAAATCTCGCGCTCGTGCCGGGGGTCGATCTCGGCGCTTTTATCGTGCTGTCGTCACAAGACCCGGAAAACGCGCTGTTCCTGCTCCAGGCGGCTCCGGCGAAATCCTGCGCGCGGTAATGTGAGGCTTCAGCCCTGCACCAGCTGCGCGGCGAAATTAACGCCAAGCGCGATTACCGCCGTGTTGAAGAAGAACGACAAAATACCATGCACAACCACGACGGCGCGCATGGCGCGCGACGATACCGCGACATCGGAGGTTTGCGCCGTGGTTCCCACCACGAAGGAAAAATAGACGAAGTCGAGATAGTCGGGCGTATGCTCTCCTGGAAATTTCAGGCCGCCGCCAGCGCCGGCTTTGCCCCCTTTCTCGCTGTGGAACTCATGGGCGTAAAACACGGCGAACACCAATTGGATCAACAGCCACGAAAGCACGAGTGTTGAGACCGACAAGACGATGCTGATAGTACGGTCGAAGCCATGTTCGGTCTTGAGGGCGGCCAACTGCGTCAACAATGCAAGCATGGCGAAGAATGAGCCGAGGATGACGATGACAAGGACGGCGATGCGGCTCTCACGCTCAATGCTTGCCTCTTGCTTGATGCCTTCGATCTCGGCGTGCCACATCTTTTGCACGACCAGCCCAAGATAGAGCCAACCGCCGGCGTTCCAGCCCGTAAGTGCGCGCGTGACCCAATCCTCGGTCGGCACAAGGAGAGCAAAGGCCAGACCGACGGCAGCCGCGATCAGGAAGCGAATCTGCGCCTGACCGTGCAATGCCAGCGTCTCCCAACCTGACAATTGGCGCTTTTTGCCCGTCGTTGGCGACTTTGTCCGCGGTGCCATGGCCTCTCTCGCGCTCAGCGCTTACGGTCTACCGCGAATCGCACGGTCTCAACCAGGGTGATCGCCCGATCGCCGAACGGGGCAAGCGCCTGCTCGGCTTCGACGACGAGCTCATCGAGCCGTTGCCGCGCCATGTCGGTGCCGAGGCGGGCGATAAGCGTCGCTTTGCCGCGGGACGCGTCCTTCGCCACCGCCTTGCCGAGGGCGGCCGCGTCGCCTTCGGCGTCGAGCAGATCGTCGGCGAGCTGAAACGCCTGGCCGAAGGAAGATGCATAGGCAACAAGAGCCGCGCGCTCGGGCAAGCCGGCGCGGCCGAGCGCCGCTCCCGCCTCGCAGGCGAAACGGAACAGGGCGCCGGTCTTAAGCTCTTGCATGGCGGCAATCTCGGACGGCGTGAAGCTCTGGCGCTCGGGGCTGAGATCGAGCGCCTGGCCTTGCGCCATGCCGCGCCAGCCCGCGGCTCGCGCGAGCAGAAGGACAAGCTCGGCGCGGATGGCGGGATCGGGATGGGTGCCTTCCTCGCTGAGGATCTCGAAAGCGAGGGTGACCAGCGCATCGCCGGCGAGGATGGCGGTCGCCTCGTCGAAAGCAATATGGAGAGCGGGCCGGCCGCGCCGGACGGCGTCGTCGTCCATGGCCGGCAAGTCGTCATGCGCGAGCGAGTAGCAGTGGATGCATTCGAGCGCGGTCGCGGCCGGAAGGGCCGCCTCCTCCTTAACGCCGAACAGCCGCGCCAACTCGACAAGAAGGAGCGGCCTCAGGCGCTTGCCGCCGCTAAGCGCAGCGTAGCGCATGGCCTCGCCCAGCCGCTTGTCCTCGGGCCTCTCGCCGGGCTTGGCGAGCAGCCGGTCGAGCCGTCTCTCGACGGCGGCGGCCACGCGTTCGAGCTCTGCGAGAAGGGACATGTGGGAAAGACAAACGATAGCGGCGCTTTGCCGCAAAATGATTGGTAATCCTTACCCTAATACGACGTTGCTTGAGGCGGCAACCCGAGGGTACAAGGCCCAGTCATGACGGTCCAAGCGATCTCAGGCGAGCGCACGCGGAAGCGCGGCATGAGGCGAAAAAAGCATCCCTGGCTCAGGCGCGCGTTTCGCCTCATTTCGGTGATCGCCGCCGTAATCGTCCTTTCAATCATCGCCTTTCGCTTCATCAATCCGCCCATCACCCCGGTCATGGCCGTGGAGAAGCTGAGGGGGCATACGCTTCGCCACCAATGGCTGCCGCTTAAGGATATGTCGCCGCAGCTTCCGCTCGCCGCGATCGCGAGCGAGGACGGCCAGTTCTGCACCCATTGGGGCGTCGACTTGGGTGCGGTGAAGGACGCCATCAAAGAAGGCGGTGGTCTCGGGGCCGTTCGCGGCGCCAGCACTATACCGATGCAGACCGCGAAGAACCTCTATCTGTGGAGCGGGCGGAGCTATGTGCGCAAAGCGATCGAGGTGCCGCTCGCCGCATTGATGTCGGTGTTATGGTCCAAGGCGCGGATGATGGAGGTCTATCTCAATGTCGCCCAATTCGGCCCCGGCATTTTCGGGGTCGAAGCGGCAAGCCGTTACTATTTCCACAAGAGCGCGGCGAACCTGACCCGTCACGAAGCGGTCCTCTTGGTGGCGGCGCTGCCGAATCCGAGTTTCCGAAACCCGGCACGGCCGAGCCGGCGCATGCTGTTGGTCACGCGTGCGGTCGAGCAGCGCCTGCCGATCATGTTCCAGCGCACGGGTTGCCTTGAGCCACGGCGTTAAGCCTTCGTTTTGTCGTTCGACCCTCTGGCCAGCCCCGAGGATTGCCACTATAAGGGCGGGCTCAATCAGGCGCGCCAACCCGCGCCGGTCCGTTGATAGGGTTTTACGAGAATGGCTGTTCCCAAAAGAAAAGTCTCGCGCATGAAGCGCGGCAACAGGCGGAGCCACGATAGACTTCAGGCTCCCACCTATGTCGAGGATAAGGATTCCGGCGAGCTCCGCCGGCCGCATCACATCGACCTGAAATCGGGCCGCTATCGCGGCCGCCAGGTGCTCGACGTCAAGGAAGAGACTTAAAGCTTAAGTCTTCGGCGCGCCGCCCGCCGTCGCGGTGAGGCGCTTTGCGAGCGCCGCGAGCTCGGCGTCGTGAATGCCCACCTCTTCGAGGTGGCGCACGGTGTTCAGCACGTAATCGACATTGCCGCCGGCGAGGCCTGCGGCCGATTGCACCAGCGCCGCCTGCCGCGCCAGAGACAGACGCCCTGCATATTGCGGGTGGCCGCGGTCGGCCATGTAGCACAAAGCGTCGCATTGGCGGTCTGAGCCGTCGAGCAGGCTCACCTGCTTGATCGCCTCCACATAGACGTCAGTAACCTGCTCGCGTGCGCGGAGATAGGCAACCGTCTCGTCGCGCTTGCCAGCCTCCACGCGGAACGCGATGCCGCGGCAGGCGCCGCCCTCGTCGAGGCCGAGGACGAGCCCCGGGCGTTCTTGGGTGCCGCGATGATGGAAGGAATAGATGCAAAGCGAACGGTGCGCGCCGATCAGGACCGCGGGCACGCGCTCCGTGAAGGCGAAGCCCGGCTGCCACATCAGAGAGCCGTAGCCGAACACCCAAAGCTCAGCCATGAGCCGTCAATCGTCGTGACCGTGCGGCCGGCCGAAATCGGCCACGTCCGTGTCTTGCCCCGCCTCGATGATCCCGCGGCGAATGGCGCGGGTGCGGGTAAACAGCGCTTCGAGCGCGGGCCCGTCGTCCCAGCGGATCATGCGCTGAAGGGCGGCGAGGTCCTCGGAGAAGCGCCCGAGCATTTCCAGCACCGCGTCCTTGTTGTTGAGGAACACGTCGCGCCACATCACGGGGTCCGAAGCGGCGATGCGGGTGAAGTCGCGAAAGCCGCCCGCCGAAAACTTGATGACCTCAGACCGCGTGACCTCCTCCATGTCGGCGGCGGTGCCGACAATATTGTAGGCGATGAGATGCGGCACGTGGCTGGTGATGGCGAGAACAATGTCATGATGGTCGGCGCTCATGATCTCGACCTTGGCGCCGAGGAGACGCCAGAACGCGGCGAGCCGATCGACCGCCTCAGGGTCGGTTCCCTCGGGCGGCGTCAAGATGCACCAGCGGCCGTCGAACAGCTCGGCGAAGCCCGAATCGGGACCGGAGTGCTCGGTGCCCGCGACGGGATGGGCCGGCACGAAGTGAACCGTCTTGGGCAAATGCGCGGCCATGTCGCGGACGACCGAGCTCTTGACCGAACCCACGTCTGACAATGTGGCGCCGGACTTGAGATGCGGGCCGATTTCCTTGGCGACCGCGCCGCAGACGCCAACCGGAATGCAGACGATGACGAGGTCGGCGTCCTTGACCGCGTCGGCGTTGGTCTCGACCACCTTGTCGGCGATGCCGAGCTCGGCAACGCGCTTTCTCGTTTTCGCTGAGCGCGCGGTCGTCACGATGCGGCGCACGGCGCCGTGCGCGCGGGCGGCCCGCGCGATCGAGGAGCCGATCAGCCCTACGCCGATAAGGGCGAGCGTGTCGTAAAGCGGCGTCGTCATTGCCGGGCGCTATTCCCCCGCGTGAAGGCGGTCAGCGCATCGAGCGCGGCGCGGTTCTCGTCTTCCGTGCCGATGGTCATGCGCAACGCGCCGGGGAGCCCGTATTCCTCGACCCGCCGCAAGATGATGCGCCGTTCATGCAGGAACTTGTCGGCCGCGACCGCCGACCTGCCGTTGCTCGCGCCGAAATGCAGTAAGAGAAAGTTGGCTGCGCTCGGGGTGACGCCAAGCCCGATGTCGGAAAACGCCTCGGCGAGTTGCCCTCGCCACATCTCGTTATGCTCAACCGCCGTTTGCGCCCAAGGCTGATCGGCAAGCGCAGCGACGCCGGCCGCGATCGCGGGCCCCGAGACGTTGAAGGGCCCCCTGATCCGGTTCAGCGCATCGGCGATCGCAGGCGGGCAGTAGGCCCAGCCGATGCGAAGCGAAGCGAGCCCGTAAAGCTTGGAGAAGGTGCGCGTCATCACCGTGTTGGACGATGTTGCGACAAGCTCGATGCCCGACTCGTAATCGTTCTTGCGCACATATTCGGCATAGGCTGCGTCGAGCACGAGAAGCACATCGTCCGGCAAGGCTTCGCGCAGGCGCTTGACCTCGTCGAACGGAAGATACGTGCCGGTCGGATTGTTGGGATTGGCAATGAACACGAGCCGCGTCCGCGGGCTCAAGCAAGCGAGGATCGCATTGACATCGGCGGTGAGCTCCGTCTCCGGAGCGGCCACCGGGGTCGCGCCCCGCGCCATGATCGCGATCTTGTAAACGAGGAAGCCGTGAGCGCTGTAGATCGCCTCGTCGCCGGGTCCGAGATAGGCAGCAGCGAGCAGATTGAGCAACTCGTCGGAGCCGGCGCCGCAGACGATGCGGGCCGCATCGAGGCCGTAGAAAGCAGCGATCGCCTCGCGCAAGGGCCGGGCCGAACCGTCGGGGTAGCGCGCCAGCGCACCGGCCGCATCGCGATAGGCCGCAAGCGCGCGCGGCGACGGTCCGAACGGGGTCTCGTTCGAGGAGAGCTTGATCACCGCCTGCGCGCCAGGGAGCGCGCTCGTGCCCGGCACGTAGGGCGCGATGTCGAGAACGCCTGGGCGGGGGCGCGGGCCACGCGTGGCGGCCATGGGACTTCTCCTCGAAGGCTCGGCGAAGGGCCTCTCATAGGCCCAATCCAAGCGGCAAAGCAAAGAAAAGATTGACTTTCACGGTCAAGCTCCTAGCTAACCCCGAATTGTGGAATTGGCGTTAAGGTCTCTCGTGTTGGAGAGACGGCCTAGCCAGAACGAGACCTTGGCGAGTATTGGACGGGCATGAGCGAGACACCGACGGCGCAAGCCTTTGCTGACCATTCCTTGCGGCTGGCGCAGATCGCGAACCCGCAGAGCGAGATCGTGCACTTTCCGGCGCACGAGCCGCTCCCGCTCGACTGCGGCGCCCAGCTCGCGCCGTTCTGCATCGCCTATCAGACCTATGGCGAGCTCAACGCGGCCAAGTCGAACCTCGTTCTCGTCTGCCATGCGCTGACCGGTGACCAGCATGTCGCCAACATTCATCCCGTCACCGGCAAGCCCGGCTGGTGGGACACCATGGTCGGCCCCGGCAAGCCGATCGACACCAATCGCTATTTCGTGCTCTGCCCCAACGTCATCGGCGGATGCATGGGCTCGACCGGCCCAAGCTCGATCAATCCGGCCACGGGCCGTGTCTACGGGCTCGACTTCCCCGTCATCACCATCGCCGACATGGTGCGGGCGCAGGCGCGCCTGCTCGATCATCTCGGCGTCCCCGACGTGCTCTCGGTGCTGGGCGGGTCGATGGGCGGCATGCAGGTGCTGGAATGGGCCTCGACCTACAAGGACCGCGTGTTCTCGGCGGTGCCGATCGCCTGTTCCGCGCGCCACTCCTCGCAGAACATCGCCTTCCACGAGGTCGGACGCCAGGCGGTGATGGCCGATCCCGATTGGTGCCAGGGCCGCTATCTCGACGAGGGGCGGAACCCGCGCAAGGGTCTCGCCGTCGCGCGCATGGCCGCGCACATCACCTATATGTCCGACGACGCGCTGCACCGAAAGTTCGGCCGCAATCTCCAGGACCGCGACAAGGTCACCTTTGGCTTCGATGCCGATTTTCAGGTGGAGAGCTATCTGCGCCACCAGGGCTTGAGCTTTGTCGATCGCTTCGACGCCAACTCCTATCTCTACATCACCCGCGCCATGGATTATTTCGACCTCGCCGCCGACCATGGCGGGGCGCTCGCCAACGCTTTCACCGACACCAAGACGCGCTTCTGCCTCGTCTCCTTCACTAGCGACTGGCTGTTCCCGACCGAGGAGAGCCGCGAGATCGTGCACGCGCTGAACGCGGTCGCCGCCAATGTCAGCTTCGTCGAGCTCAAGACCATGAACGGTCATGACTCGTTTCTGCTGCACGAGCCCGAGCTGTTCGATACGATCCGCGGTTTCTTGGCCGCGGGGGCGGCGAAGCGCGGGATAGCGGGAGCGGAAGGATGGCTGCCATGAACGTCAACGTACCGCCGCTCGCCATCCGCGCCGCCGACACGAGCCGTGTCGATCTTCTGCTCATCGCCGAGATGGTGAGCGCCGGCGCGCGCGTGCTCGATGTCGGTTGTGGCGACGGCACGCTGCTGCGTCTGCTGTCGGAGAAGCGCGGCGTTGACGGCCGCGGCATCGAGCTCAGCCAAGCGGGGGTTAATTCCTGCGTGGCGCAAGGCTTGTCCGTGATCCAGGGCGACGCCGACACCGACCTCGTCCATTATCCGGACCTCGCCTTCGACTTCGCCATCCTGTCGCAGACGCTGCAGGCGACCTATTCGCCGCGCCACGTGCTCGAGCAGCTATTGCGCATCGGCAAGCGCGCCGTGGTCTCGTTTCCGAATTTCGGCCATTGGCGGGTGCGGGGGCAGCTCCTGTTCGGCGGCCAGATGCCGCTGACCGACAATCTGCCCGACCATTGGTACGACACGCCGAATATCCATCTCTGCACGATCAAAGACTTCCGCGGCCTGTGCAAAGATGTCGGCGCGCGCGTCGAGCGCGCCGTGGCGCTCAACGCCTATGGGCGGAAGCTCGGCGTCTCCATGCCCGCCTTCGCTCAGAACCTGTTCGGCGAGCAGGCGGTGTTCCTACTGTCGCGGTAAGGCCGCTGGCGTCACGCCGGCGGGAACGGGCACGAGCCGGCGCCGCCGCGTCTTGGCCGTCTCGCGCGCGGGGATGGCCGCGTAGACTTCCTTGGTCGCCTCGATGACGATCACGCCGGAGAAAGTCGGCCACAACAGGAGCCCGAGCCGCTCCCAGAACAGGGGCCACCGCAAGAGGATGCGCCAATTGAAGGGCGGCATGTGCAGCGCGTATTCCCAATCTTCGGGCGAGAACATGGCCTCTTTGAGTAGGCGTGTGATCTGGCGGCGGCTGAAGGGGCTGCCGTAGCCGAACGGCGTCGTGTCGACGCGCGCCCAAAGTCCGCGGCGATTGGGCACGACGAGCAGGAGACGCCCGTGCGGGGCCAAGACGCGCCAGACCTCGCGCAAGAGTTCGAGCGGCTTCTCCGACCATTCGAGCATGTGCACGAGAACGATGCGGTCGGCGCCCTCATCGATCAGCGGGAGATCGGTGTCCTCAACCAGAACCGAGAGCGACTGACCCTGCTCGGGCCAAAGAACGGCGCCGAGGCGGGCCGGCATCAGCGCGCCCAACGGTTCCGCCTCGGCCCTGAACGGTGCGAGATAGGGCGTGACGAAGCCGAGCCCGAAGGTGCGGTACGATTTGAGGTCGCTCCACCGCGACCGGAGGCGCGCGCCGAGCAGCCGGCGCACCACGCGCCCGAGGGGACGGGCGTAGAACTCCTTGAGATCGGCGGCGTCGAGATGCATGCGCCATCATAGCGCGCGAAGGTTAAGCGCCGCACCATTCCTCCCGGGGGCGGTTCAACGCGACACGCAGGAATGCTAGTGTCGCTCGCTAGTGATTTTCGGCAAAATGAGCGGCGGAGGAGCGATGTCTCGCCTCGAAGTGCACCAATATCCGACCCGGAGCGACAATTACGGCGTGCTCGTGCACGACGCCGCGACCGGCGCGACCGCCGCGATCGATGCGCCCGACGCCGAGGAGCTGCTTGCCGCGTTGCACGAGAAGGGCTGGACCCTCAGCCACATTCTCACCACCCACCATCATCACGACCACACCGCCGGCAACACCATCGTCAAGCGCATGACCGGCTGCGCCATCGTCGGCCCGGCGAAAGAGGCCTCGTCCATTCCTGATATCGATGTCACGGTCAAAGAAGGCGACACGGTCGCAATCGGCAACGCGAAAGCGCGCGTGATCGAGACGCCGGGCCATACCAAGGGTCACGTCAGCTACCATTTTCCCGACGACGAACTCGTCTTCGTCGGCGATACGCTGTTTTCGGTCGGGTGCGGCAAGCTGCTCGAAGGCGACGCCAAGACTATGTGGTCTTCGCTGACGAAGCTCGCGAGCTTGCCGCCAGAGACCGAGCTCTATTGCGGCCACGAATACACCAACAACAATTGCCGGTTTGCCCTCACCGTCGAGCCCGAGAACGACGCGCTCCGCGCCCGCGCCTCGGAGGTTGCCGCGCTTGCCGAGGAGGGCGCGCCGGCGCTGCCGACCACGATCGCGCAGGAGCTTGCCACCAACCCGTTCCTCAGACCCTCGAGCCCCGCCATCCAGAAGCGGCTCGGCATGGAGGGGCGCGAGCTATGGGAGATCTTCGGCGAGATCAGGCGCCGCAAGGACCGGTTCTAAGGCTTCGCGCATGAGCGACGCGCTGACCGCCGAGGACGTGATCAGGCAGCATGATCTCAAGCCGCATCCGGAAGGCGGCTGGTTCCGCGAGACCTTCCGCGACGCGACAGGGCCTCACGGCCGCGCGCACTCGACCGCGATCCTGTTCCTGCTGAAGGCGGGCGAGGTCTCGCGCTGGCACAGGGTCGACGCAGTTGAGCTTTGGCACTGGTATGGCGGGGCGCCGCTCCTGCTCGACGTGAAGCACGGCGCGGCGCGCCACGAATACCGGCTCGGTCCCGATTGGCACAAAGGCGAGCACCCGCATGCGGCGGTGCCGGCGCATGCCTGGCAGAGCGCGCGGAGCCTAGGGGCGTGGACGCTGCTCGGCTGCACCGTTGCGCCCGGCTTCGATTTCGGGGGCTTCGAACTCGCGCCCCACAATTTCGAGCCTTAGCCGCTAATCCATAAAGGCGCCGCCGTTGATGGTGAGCGTCGAGCCGGTGATCCACCCCGCTTCGTCGGCGGCGAGGAACAGCACGCAGCGGGCGACCTCGTCGGCCTCGCCGAGACGTCCCACCGGAATCTGCGCCACGATCGACTTCATCACTTCGTCGGAGACGCCCGCAAGCAGGTCGGTCCGCACATAGCCCGGAGCGATCGCGTTCACGGTGATGCCCTTGCGCGCGCTCTCGAGCGCGAGCGCCCGGGTGAAGCCGATCACGCCGGCTTTGGCCGAGCAGTAATTGCCGAGCCCAAGCTGGCCCTTCTGCCCGTTGATCGAGGAGATGTTGACGATGCGGCCGAAGCCCTTCTCGCGCATGGCGTTGATGACCGGCCGCGTCATGTTGAAGAGCGAATTGAGATTGGTGCGGATCACCTGCTCCCACTGCTCATGCGTCATCTTCTGCAGCATGGCGTCGCGCGAGATGCCGGCATTGTTGACCAGGACCTCGATCGGTCCGACCTCGTTCTGGACATTGACGATGCCCTGCTCGCAGGCGAGGTAATCGCCGACGTCCCATTTGAACGCCGGGATCTTGGTTTCATTGCTGAACGCCTTGGCGGCGTCGTCATTGCCGCCGTAGTTGGCGGCGACGTTGTAGCCTGCACCCTTGAGCGCCCGGCTGATCGCGGCGCCGATGCCGCGCGTTCCTCCCGTAACGAGAGCTACCCTTCCCATGACTGCCTCCCTTTGAGTGACCTTCGACGCGGGCGCCCGAAGGGGCGACCCGCGCGGATCGATTGCAATCGAAGCGAGATCAATCCCGCTCGACGCACATGGCGATGCCCATGCCGCCACCGATGCAGAGCGTGGCAAGGCCCTTCTTGGCGTTGCGCTTTTGCATCTCGTGCAGCAGCGTGACGAGCACGCGCGCGCCGGAAGCGCCGATCGGATGGCCGATGGCGATGGCGCCGCCATTAACGTTGACCTTGCCGGCGTCCCAGGCGAGGTCCTTGTTCACCGCCAAGGCCTGCGCGGCGAACGCCTCGTTGGCCTCGATCAAGTCGAGGTCGCCGACGTCCCAGCCGGCTTTCTTCAAGGCTTTGCGCGATGCGGGGATCGGCCCCGAGCCCATGATCTTGGGATCGACACCGGCAACGGCCCAGGAGGCGATGCGGCCAAGCGGCTTCAGGCCGCGCTTCTTCGCTTCCTTGGCGCCCATCAGCACGACGGCGGCGGCGCCGTCATTGATTCCGGAGGCATTGCCGGCCGTCACCGTGCCTTCCTTGTCGAAAGCGGGCCTGAGCTTGGCCGCGTCCTCGATCTTGGCGCCGTCGCGGATATATTCGTCTTCGGCAACCACGGTCTCGCCCTTGCGGGTCTTCACCGTGACCGGGGCGATCTCGTCCTTGAACTTGCCGGCCTTCCTAGCGGCCTCGGCCTTGTTCTGCGAGTGCGTGGCGAACTTGTCCTGATCCTCGCGGGTTATCTGCCACTGACGGGCGACATTCTCGGCGGTGGTGCCCATGTGGTAGCCGTTAAAGGCCTCCCACAGCCCGTCCTTGATCATCGAATCGATGAACTCGACCGCGCCCATCTTCTGGCCGTTGCGGAGGTGGGCGACATGAGGCGCAAGGCTCATGCTCTCCTGGCCGCCTGCGACGACGACGTCGGCATCTCCCGCGGCAATCTGCTGGGCGCCGAGCGCCACGGCGCGGAGGCCCGAGCCGCAGACCTGATTGACGCCCCAGGCGGTCGCCTCGATCGGCACACCGGCGGCGATCGCCGCCTGGCGGGCCGGGTTCTGACCCTCGCCCGCGGTCAGCACCTGACCCATGATCACTTCATCGACATCGGCCGGGGCGACCTTGGCCCGCTCGAGCGCCGCCCGAATGGCGACTTCGCCAAGCGTGTGGGCCGGCAAGCTCGAGAGCGCGCCATTGAAGGAACCGACAGGTGTGCGCGCCGCGCCGACAATGACAATATCTTCCTCGCTCATTCTCACATCTCCGCTTTCAGTGGGGGTCCAACGTCATAACTTAGGGAGTCCCGGTAGGGAAGCCTAGGTTTGCGGCGCCGTTAGGGGTTCGGGCGAAAAGCCCTGGTGCTGTGCACAAATATCGTGCTACTGATCTCGCAGTTGCGGGATAAAGCCACTTGGGCGCCCCCAAGGCGTAGGAGCGATAGGCACGTGGCAAGGGACGCTGAACACGAGAGCCGGCCGGTCATCATCAAGAAATATGCCAACCGCAGGCTCTACAATACCGACACAAGCACGTATGTGACACTCGAGGACTTGGCGGAGATGGTCCGGTCCAACCGAGACTTTGTCGTTTACGACGCCAAGTCCGGCGAAGACTTGACCCATTCGGTCCTGACCCAGATTATCGTCGAGCAGGAAAGCCGCGGCACCAACCTCCTTCCCATCGGGTTCTTGCGCCAGCTCATCCGCTTCTACGGCGACAGCATGCAGAAGCTCGTGCCGAGCTATCTCGAATTCAGCCTCGACTCGCTCACCCGCCAGCAGGAGCAGTACCGGCGGCGATTTGCCCATGCCTTCGGCACCGCGGCCTTCGAGGCGATGCAGGAGCAAGTGCGCAAGAACTTCGACACGTTCGAGCGCGCGCTCGGGATGTTCACCCCCTTCGCCTCGAACGAGGCCGGCGAAGGCAAGAGCGCCCCTCAAGCGGAGAAAACCGAAGCCGGCCCCGCGGGCGCCAAGCCCGGCGAGGACGAAATCGCGAACCTGAAGGCCGAGCTCACCGCCATGCAAGCGCGGCTCGAGCAACTCTCGCGCCGCTAGCCAAACTTTGTCATCCTGAGGTGCGAGCGCAGCGAGCCTCGAAGGATGCGCCTTATATTGGCTTCGAGGGCCGCCTTCGGCGGCCTCCTCGGGACAAGGTGAATTGGGCTACGGGCTGTTTGCGCTGACGAGATCGTCCCGCGCCTTTTCCAGATGTTGGGTGATCAGCGCGAAGGCGCCTTGCCCGTCGCGCGCGTTGAGCGCATCGAAGATGGCGCGGTGCTGGCGGTTGTAATCGGCGATGACGTCGGGGGTCAGGATCTTTTCCTTCATCGCGTCCCACTGCGCGTGAAGCCGCACATGATTGATCTGGCGGTAGACGTAGATGAGGAGCGGGTTCGACGACGCATGCGCGATGAGGAGATGGAACTCGCCGTCCCATTTCGAGAAGGAATCCTTGTCGCTCACCAACTCTTCGGCGTGGCCGAGCACCGCCTCCATGTCGTCGAGATTGCGCCGCGTCGCATGCAAGACGGCAAGCCGCGTGGTGAAGGGCTCGACCGCAAGCCGCGCCTCGATGAGCTGGAGCGGACTGACCTGATCGGCAAGATCGATGTTCCGTCGCGCCGAGTTCACGCTCGCGCCGACGAAGGTCCCGCTACCGAGGCGGCGTGACACGAGCCCGGCCTTCTCGAGTTGATCGAGCGCGCGCCGCACCGTGCTTCGCGCCGCCTGGAAGGTCTCGGCCAATTGCCGTTCGGGCGGCAGCCGGTCGCCCTCGCTGTAAGCGCCAGTCTCGATGGCGCGGCGGATATAGGCGGAGATGGCGCGCGGCCCCCGGCTCGGTTTTTCGAATCCTGCGGGGATGGCTTGCGCGAGTCGAAGACGCTCTTCGGTCAAGGCTGTCCCTCCGTATTGGAGGCCCACTTTGGACCCAAACGAAAAAATTGGTTTACAGCAGCTCCGCGTGATGCGCTATAGTCATCATACAAAGGTTCCTCGATTGGGTCCAGTGGTATGGGACCAAAACCGGACCAATCCTTCCGTCGCGGTGGTGTGCCGATGAGTGTCCCACAGGGTGTCAAATACGCCATCATCGGGGCGGGCGTTCACGGCCTCAGCACGGCTTTCCATCTCGCGCAAAGGCTGAAAGCAGCGGGCAGGGGCTCGGGCGCCGACATTCTCGTCGTGGACAAGACCGGCGTCGGAGCGGGCGCCTCGGGCATCGCCTGCGGCGTCGTCCGCAACAACTATTTCCAGCCGGCCATGCGCGAGTTGATGGCCCACTCCGTCGAGGTGTGGGAGAGCGATCCCAAGACCTATTCCTACCATCCCGTGGGCTACATGCAGATCAGCCCCGAAAGCATGCACGCCGACGTCGCCTCGATCTACGAGCAGCAGAAGGCGATCGGCTACGAGTCCACCTTCGTCGAGGGCGCGGACGATTCGATGCGATACATGCGCGGCCTGTTCGACGATTGGCAGGCGCAAGGCATCACCTCCGTGCTGCATGAAAAGCGCGGCGGCTACGCCAACAATCAGGCGAGCATGCGCGGCCTTGCCGCCAAGGCTCAAGAAGAGGGCGTGCGCATCCTCTCCGGTGTCGAAGTGAAGAGCTTCGAGTTCGGCTCAAATAGCGGGGCGGTGACCGCGCTCAACACCAATCAGGGCCGCATCGCCTGCGACACGGTCGTGGTCGGGGTCGGCCCCTGGGTCAACAAGATCTGGAACCTGCTCGAGCTGCCGAAGAAGATTACCGTCAAGGCCAACGGCAAGGTTCGCGACGACGTTCCGATGTGGAAGTTCTGGTGTCTGGAGGAAGGCACGCTCGGCGTCGATCCGCACATGCACCGGACCAATGACGGGCGCTTCCCGCCGGTGCTCCATGTCGATACCGACGCGCCGCTCTATTCCGACCGCGACCGCAAGCTCATCACCGACAAGATCTGGGGCATCTACTACAAGCCCGATTTCAATTTCGGCGGCGTTCAGGGCGGCGCTTCGCCCTACAAGGTCGAGCAGGATCCCGATCAGGTCGCGGTCGATCCTTACGGGCCCGAGTTCGCCTGAGTTCGTCGTCGGCGAGGACTTCATCGAAATGTGGTGCTCGGCGCTCGCCCATTGCCAGAAGCGTTTCGAAGGCCAGATGCCGCTCTACAAGCGCGACGAGAATTCCGGGGGGCTCGGCTGCTTCACCCCGGACAATTTTCCGGTCTTCGACCGGTTCCGCGAGAACGTCTATGTCATCGCCGATTCCAACCACGGCTATAAAATGATCGGCGTCGGCAAGCTCGTGGCGCAGGAGCTCGTTGGCGAGACGAGCAGACTGCTTGAACCGTTCCGGTTCGCACGCTTTGCCAAGGGAGAACTTCATCCGACCTCTCACAGCCCGTTTCCTTGGAGTTAATGAGAGCGTCGTCAGTTTCACAATTGCGGTGGTCAGCGGGAGAGTGGCATGGATCGACGCGTCGAAATGAAGAAGGGAAATAGAGCGAACCGCTCGAAACCCATGGATATCGAGCAGTTCGTCGAGGCGCCGGGACGGAGCAAGCTCGTCGCCGAAGTGCGGAAGAAGATCGATGCGCTCGGCATCGACTATCTCTATCTCCAATTCATCTCGGTCACGGGCCGGATCATGGGCAAGGGCATTCCGGCCGACCACTGGGAATCGGTGGCGGAGAAGGGCTTCCAGCTCGTCTACGGCGCCACCATGAATCTGTTTCTCAACCGGCGCGGCGAATATCTCGGTTACGGCCCCGAAGCCGCCGAACTCGTCGGCATCCCCGAGCCCGAGACCTTCATGCAGCTGCCCTGGGACAAGCGGGTGGCGCGGCTCTGGTGCACGCTGTTCCGCAACCGCGAAGAGCGGGTGGATCCCGGCGCGTTTCTCACCGCGGATGCGCGCGGCAACCTTCGCCGCCTGCACGACCAGTTCCAGAAGGACCACGGGCTCCAGCTCCGTCACGGCACGGAGCCCGAGATGATGTGGCTGAAGAAGGACGCCGACGGTCAGCCGAACGGAGGCTACTCCAATCCCTATTGCTATCACATCGATCAGTTCGAGAGCTTGCGGCCGGTCTACATGCAGGTGATCGACTATTGCCGCAAGATGGGCCTCGACATGATCCAGGGCGATCACGAAGATTCGCCCGGCCAGCTTGAGCTCAATTTTACCTACGACGATGCGCTCCGGACCGCCGACCGGCTGGCCACTTACCGGCAAATCTGCGCGCAAGTCGCGCGCGAGTTCGGCATCATCGCCTGCTTCATGTGCAAGCCGTTCATGGGCGTGAGCGCCAATGGCTGCCACCACAACATCTCGCTGTGGCGGGGCGGCAAGGACGAGCTGAAGGCGCTCGGCAACGATCCGAAGAAGCTGCCCGGAATGGCGCAGAACTACATGTACTCCAGGGGCGGCGCGAACACCTTCATGCCCGACACCGACGACGTTCAGCTTCCGGGCAAGATCGGGCTCATGGCGATCGGCGGCATCGTCAAGCATCTCGGCGCGCTGACCGCGATCGGCTGCTCGACGGTGAACTCCTACCGCAGGCTGTGGGACACGGGCTTTTGGGCGCCGGTGTTCTCCGATTGGGGCTTCCAGAACCGCACCACGGGCTTGCGCGTCTCGGCGCCCGGCCGCTTCGAATACCGCGCGGTGGACGCCATGGTGAACCCGCATCTGATGGCCGCCGGGCTAATCATGGCCATGGATGACGGCATCAAGAACAAGCTCAATCCGGGGAAGTCCGAGGAGCGCAACATCTATCAGGCCATGGAGGCGGGAAAGCAGGTCAAGAGACTGCCGATGACGCTCGGTGACGCACTCGCTGCGCTGGAGAAGGACCCGGTGATCCGCTCGGCCATGCCCGGCGAAATGTACCGGCTCTACGACGAGTACAAGCGCGACGAGTGGGAGCGTTTCCTCCATACGACAACGGAATGGGACATCAAGACCTATCTCGACTGCCTGCCATAGCGGCAAGCCCGAGCAGAGGAGACATCATATGTGCGGAATTGCCGGCCTCATCCATCGCGACGGCGCGACCAATGTCGGCCGGGAGATGACGGCGATGCTGAGGAGCCTCAAGCATCGCGGTCCCGATTCGACCGGATTTGCGATCTATGGCGCCTCCGTGCCCAACGAATATGTCATGCGCCTCAAGCTCGCCGAGCAGGAAGACATGACGCGCGACCACCGCATCCGGCCGAAGATCAGGGAGCGCCAGGCCGAGGTCGATCGGCGCCTCGCCGAGCTCGGGGCGGAGACGGTCGAGATCGCCGAAGCCACGCCTTACGCCTTTCGCTATCGCCTGCGCTACGCCGGCGATACGCGGGGGCTCACCACCGAGATTGAACAGATCGAGGGGGCCGAGGTCCTGTCGTTCGGCTCGGCGCTCGAGCTGATCAAAGACCTTGGCGATGCGTCGGTGGTCTCCGAGCAATACGGGCTCGGCGGCTTCCGCGGCACGCACGGCATCGGGCACACGCGCATGGCGACGGAATCCGACGTCGATATTCGCTCGGCCCATCCCTACTGGGCCTATCCCTATAACGACATCGCGGTCGTGCATAACGGCCAGATCACCAATTACTGGATCATGCGGCGCGAGATGGAGCGGCTCGGACACCGCTTCATGTCGAATTGCGATTTGGAGCTGCTCGCGGTCTACACCGCCAACAATCTCGAGAAGGGGGCAACGCTGGAAGATTCGCTGAAAGCTTCCATCAAGGACATCGACGGCGTGTTCACCTATGTCGTGGCGACCGAGAACGAGCTCGGCATGGCCAAGGACACCATGGCGGCGAAGCCGATGGTGCTTTACGAAAGCGATAACCTCGTCGCGCTCGCCTCGGAGGAAGTCGCCATTCGCGCCATCATGCCGCGCGAGATCGACACGTTCGATCCCTACGACGAGGAGATTCGCGTATGGCAGAGATAGCGCGATCGGAGCTTAGTGAGCAGGAGCGCCGCTCCTACGAGATGGGGCTGCATACCGAGCAGCTCAAAGGCCGCTCGATTCAAAAATTCTTCGACGTCGATTTGAGAGACGGGCATGACGGCTTTGCGCTGCCGAACGCCTTCGAGGTCGATTTCAACAAGCGCGCCGAGATCGACGCCGGCGACCTCGAAACCAAAGCCGTCAACCTGCGCATTCGCGAATTGATGGCGGACGGCTACGGCACGATCGTGATCCGCAATCCCGGCGCCAAGCATTCGATCGCGGTCGGCATCCTCAACCGGCTCAATCTCATCATCGACGGCTCGCTCGGTTATTTCGGTTGCGGCCTGCTCGACGGGCCGAATGTGCGGATCGCGGGCCGGGTCGGCTGGTCGTGCGCCGAAAACATGATGAGCGGGACGATCCTGATCGAGAAGAACGCTGGTTCGCAATTCGGCGCCGCCATCCGCGGCGGTGATCTCGTCTGCCGCGGCAATGTCGGCTCGCGCACGGGCATCGACCAGAAGGGCGGAACCATCATCGTCGGCGGCGATACCGGCGCTTTCACCGGCTTCATGATGCAGCGGGGGCGCATGGTGATCTGCGGCAATGCCGGGAAGAATCTCGGCGATTCCATGTATGACGGCACGATCTATCTCGCCGGCGAGCCGCAAAGCCTCGGCGTCGATGCCGTGTGGGGCACGATGACCGATCTCGACAAGAGTTGGCTCGAGACCAAGCTCCGCCGCTACGAGCTCTTGCCCAAGGGCGGTGTCGGCGTGTTCCGCAAGGTCGTCGCCGGCAAGCAATTGTGGAATTACGACAATCTCGAGCCGACGGAAAAGAAATTGGTGTTGTGAGGCAAGAGGCTGGGCGGAAACGATGAAAAAAGACAAGAACGGCAAGAACGGCAACGGCAGCGCCAGGGCGCCGGCCGAGTCCGAAAGATTCATCCTCGGCAAGAGCCAGATTTTCACGCCGGAGGTCATCAACGACATCCATGTGAAGTCGGAGCTCGGCCGCTATCGCATGCGCGGCTTCTCGCTGTTCAAGAAGATCCCGCATTGGGACGATTTGACTTTCCTGCCGGGCACGCTCACCCGCTTCGTCATCGAGGGCTATCGCGAGAAATGCGAAACCAAGACGGTGATCGGCCCGAAGGCGAAGCGGCCGATGGTGCTCGACATTCCGGTCTATGTGACCGGCATGAGCTTCGGCGCGCTCTCCTACGAAGCCAAGATCGCGCTCGCCCGCGGCGCCACCATGGCCGGCTCGGCCACGTGCTCGGGCGAGGGCGGCATGATCCCGGACGAGCGGCGCTACTCGATCAAGTGGTTCTATCAGTGCATCCAGTCGCGTTACGGCTTCAACCCGCATCATTTGCGGCTCGCCGATGCGTGCGAGTTCTTCATCGGCCAGGGCTGCAAGGTCGGGCTTGGCGGCCATCTGATGGGGCAGAAGGTGACCGACCAGGTCGCCGAGATGCGCTCGCTTCCCGCCGGCATCGATCAACGCTCGCCGGCGCGCCATCCCGACTGGCTCGGGCCCGACGATCTTGCGCTCAAGATCGAGGAGGTGCGCGAGGCGACCAACTGGGAAATTCCCATCCAGCTCAAGCTCGGCGCCGCGCGCGTCTATGACGACGTGCGCATGGCGGTGAAATGCGGTCCCGACTTCATCTATATCGACGCCATGGAAGGCGGCACGGGCGCCGGCCCGCACATCGCGACCGAAGATACCGGCGTGCCCGGGATCGCCGCCATCCGCCAGGCGCGGCGCGCCATCGACGAGCTCGGCAAGCGCGGCGAGATCAGCCTGGTCTACGCCGGCGGCATCCGCAACGGCGGCGACGTGGCCAAGGCGATGGCGCTCGGCGCCGATGCGATCGCGATCGGCCACTCGGTGCTGATGGCGCTCAACTGCAACAAGGAGATTCCGGAATCGGATTTCGAGAACGAGATCGGCGTTCCGGCCGGGCTATTGCTATCATTGCCATACCGGGCGCTGCCCGGTCGGCGTCGCGACCCAAGACCCCGAACTCCGCAGGCGGCTCGATCCCGACGCCGCGGCCGAGCGCGTCTACAATTTCCTGCACACGCTGACGCTCGAAGCGCAGATGCTTGCGCGCGCCTGCGGCAAGACCTCCGTGCACAGCCTCGAGCCCGAGGACCTTGCCGCGCTGACGATGGAAGCCTCGGCCATGGCGCAGGTGCCTCTGGCCGGGACCGACTACACCGTCGGCGTCGACAACTATCACAAGATCGGTTGAGCGGAGCCCCGCCATGTCCCGCAAGAACAGCAAAGACGGAAAGGGCGCCAAGGGCGCCAAGAAGTCCAAAGCCAAGGACGATATCGACAAATATCTGAAGGACGCGGGCGGACTCGACACCGCGCGCGAGCAAGCGATCGGCCAGCACATCGGCTACCGCTACGACGTCAATCTTCTTCCCGATTACGGCCGGCTCACGCCCTATCTCAAGGACTACATCGAGTTCATGGGCTGGGACGACCTCAACTGGCTCGAAGACGTGCATATGGGATACGAGGCGGGTCAGCCCGCGATCTTCGATCGCAACATCAATGGCTGGGTGCGCATCCCCAAAGAGATGAAGCTGCCGGATAACCAGCAGGACCGCGACATGCTGGCGCGTGAGCTTCTGGTGCGCTTCCAGACCTCGCCCAACCATCCGCTGAGTGAGCTGAACAAGGCCTACCGAAAGTTCTGAGCGATGGGAGACTGCGCAACGAGGAGATTTCGGCTCAGGCGGTTGTTGCCGCAAGCTGCAATCTTCGGCGCGTTGTTCCTGGCGTTTGCGGCCGCGGTTCCTTCGCCGACTGAAGCGCGGATCGCCGGCTTGCAGGTCCCGGACGTCCAACCTGAAGTTCGCATGAACTGCACCATGCAGCCCGTTAGGCGAGCATGGATCCGCGGCGCGCCCCAGTGCAGCGGACCGAGCGTACCGCCGCTCCTTCGGCGCGTGAACATCACCGGCAAATCGAGCGCGGCGCTCGCCGCGGACTTGCATTGCCGCAAGTCCCCGTCGAACGTGTCCGAATTCACGCACAAGCCAACGGGTTGTTTGCCCCACGCCCCGGCTTCGCCCCGCATCATCGATGTCAAAAGCAGCGACTTCACCGGGTGGCCGGCCAACCGATTCGAGCCCGTGCCCGATTGGAGCTTGATCGAGACCTTCACGGCCGGGCGGCTTCCCGACGGATGATTAGGCCGGTTGGCGCCGATCGGCTGCCTGCCGACGGCGGGGCTTAGGCAAAACCAACGCAATCGCAACGGATTTACGCGAGCGCTCAAGCTCCAATGCATTCGAGCGCTCGTCCAAAGGAGGGGTGGCCATGGTTGCTGCCGCGAAGACTTCCAATCAAATCCCGACGGCGCACGCGTCCGAACTGCACCGCGTCATCGGCTGGAAAGACGCCTTCTGGGTCGCGAGCGGCGTGCCCGCTCTCGTCCTGTTCTCGATCGGCGGCATCGCCGCGACCGTCGGCACCCCATCGGTGCTGGTGTGGACGCTGTCGGTGCTGTTCGGTTTCATCCAGGCCTTCACTTATGCCGAGATCGCGGGCCTGTTCCCAAACAAATCGGGCGGCGCCTCGGTCTACGGCGCGGCGGCTTGGGTGCGTTATTCCAAGTTCATCGCGCCCCTATCGGTTTGGTGCAATTGGCTCGCCTGGACGCCGGTGCTCGCCATCGGCTGTGGCATCGCGGCGGGGTACATTCTCAATGCCCTGTTTGCGCCCGACGCGGCCATCAGGGCTTGGGAGGTCCAACTCCTCGATCTCGGCTTCCTGAAGGAGGGATTGAAACTTCGCCTCAACTCGACCTTCTTTATCGGCGCCATCCTGATCGCGATCTCCTTCGCCATCCAGCATCGCGGCATTCTTTCCACCGCGAGGGTGCAAACCATCGTCGGCGTGGCGGTGTTGTTGCCGCTTCTCATCGTCGGCATCGTGCCCTTGATTACGGGCGACGTGGCGATGCAGGCGTTCCAGCCCTTCGCGCCGGGCACCGATCCGGCGACGGCCGCCTGGAACAAGGCCGGATGGACGCTCTTCTTCGGCGGCCTGTTCATCGCGGCGTGGTCGGCCTACGCGTTTGAGACCGCCATCTGTTACACGAGCGAGTTCAAGAATCCCGCGACCGATACCTACAAGGCCATCTTCTATTCCGGCCTGCTGTGCATCGCGGTCTATATTCTCGTGCCCCTTGCATTCCAAGGCGCGCTCGGTCTGGCCGGCGTGATGGCGCCCGGCATCGTCGATGGTTCCGGCGTCGCGCAAGCCATGGCCGGGATGGTGGGCGGCGGCGCGTTCATCACCAATCTGCTCGTGGTGATGCTGCTGCTCGCCTTGATGCTGGCGATCACCACGGCGATGGCGGGCAGTTCGCGGACCCTCTACCAAGGCTCCGTCGACGGCTGGTTGCCGCGCTATCTCACTCATGTGAACAAGAACGGCGCGCCGACGCACGGGATGTGGACGGATTTGACCTTCAACCTCATCCTGCTCTTGATGTCGGACTATCTGTTCGTGCTCGCGGTCTCCAACGTCTGCTACATCGTGTTCAACTTCTTGAACCTCAACGCGGGCTGGATCCATCGCATCGACAACGCGCATGTGAAGCGGCCGTGGAAAGCACCGGACTGGCTGCTCGCCGCCGGCGTCGTGCTCGGCTTCGTCAATGCGTTCCTGCTCGGCGCCGGCGCCGATGTGTGGGGCGCGGGCACGCTGACGGCAGGCATCATTGCCATAGCCCTGATCATACCGGTGTTCATCTACCGGCATTATGTGCAGGACAAAGGCGTGTTTCCGGCCGGCATGCTCGCCGATCTCACGCCGGCGGGCGGAAAGCTCGGCGAGAGTAAGGCCGGCATGCTGCCCTACATCACACTTGCCGCGGGCGTTGCCGTTGCGGCGATCGGCTACGTGATGTTCTGGACATAGAAGCGATCAAGCATGTTTGCGCGAAGTTCGGCCGAGGCCCCGATCAGGTCTCGGCCGATTTCCAATCCGGCCTGAAGCCGAGCACCAGCACGTCATCGGGCAACGAGGGATTGAACGCACGATTGTGCCAGAGCGTGACTTCTCTCAGCGCTTCGCCGGCTTCGGTCTCGAACACCGCGCAAGGCAGACGGTAGCGCTGCGAGAATTGTTCGAAGGCAAGCACGCATCGTCCCATCGCGAATGAGCCTTGCCGCAAGATCCGACTTGGCGGGGAGCACCGCCGTCAGGACATCGCCAAATTCCGCGGGTTGCTGGAAATAGTCGGCCTGCAAATAGGTGAGGGCGCGCTGGTAGACATCGCGCGGATCGGCGGTCTTCGTCACCTGAAAGCGGAAGAAGGCCGTGCTCTCGGCCGGCTCGCGCGGAACGATGAGCACAGTGAGAGAAGGCGACAATTCACGGCCCGATGCATCGAGCACGCGCGGGCGCATGCCGGGCGAGGGACGCCCGCCGTCCTGGCGCATGGCGATCTGCCGGATGCGGCACTGCCAAGCGAGGAAGTCGTCGCGTCGCGTCTTGGCGGCACTTGCCGTCATCGGGAAGAGTCCTTGCGCTTGCGGGCCGGCGCCTAATGCGCGCCCGGGGTCAGGCCCATTGCGGTCCCGCAGCGATGAAAAAATCCCGGAATTTCAATCCTTTCCTGTCGGTAAAAGGATTTTCACGTCGATTGACGGGATTTCGGGAGAAGCCTAGCATCTTCAGGACGCAGGCGAGCAAACTCTAAGCCAAAAGAGGGAGGGACCAGCAGGAATGCTCTGTGCCGGGGTGCACAGGACGGCTGAGTCTGCATCATCGACGAGGAAAGCAAGAACTGTACAAGAACTGTAACGGCAATCGTCCATAGGGCGCCGTGCAATCGCGTCATGGTCGACGCCTGCCGGCACTGAGGCAAGAAGGGGGTATAACAATGGGCGACCAACTAAATGCGCTAACCACGATTTTCACCGAGTTCTACTACTGGGTGACGATCGTCTTCATGTTTCTGATCCATGTCGGCTTCTGCACGTACGAAGTCGGCGTGTCGCGCCGACGAAACCATCTGAAAACGCTGATGAAGAATGCGATCGCGATCCCGGTCGTGACCGTTACCTTCTTCTTCTTTGGCTGGTGGATCTATTTTGCGTTTCCAAATGGACCGGGCATTACCGGCGGATTGATCGCGGCGCCGTTCTCCGAGCCGTGGAATCCGTTGATGGCACCGCATCTTTCCGGCGTGAACGCGAACTGAAAGTGGCGTGAGCCCGACCGACGCCCTGATCTGGCACCGGCTCAATGGCGTGTTCTGGGGCGCCTTCCTCATGTTCTCCGCCACCACCGCCTCGATCATCTCCGGCTCGATCATCGAGCGCGCCCGCTCGGGTGCCTTCTGGATCGTCGCCGTGCTGATCGGCTCGGTATTTTGGATCCTCGATGCGGCCTGGGGCTGGCACCCGCAAGGCTGGATGGTGAAGCTTTGGGGCTACCATGACGCCTATGCCTCCGGCGTCGTCCATGCCATCGCCGGCGGCGCGGCACTTGCGTTCTTGATCGTTCTCGGTCCCCGGGTTGGAAAATTCCGGCCCGACGGGACGCCGCGCGATATACCGCCCCACAATGAGTGGCTCGTCACGATCGGGTTGTTCTTCATCTATACGGGCTTCTGGGGCTTCTATGCCGCGTGCAACATTCCGATCATCTCGCCGGCGACCATCGCCGGCCAGATCACCGGAGAAACCTGGACGACGACGAATATCTATCTCGCGCCAACGTCGCTTTCGGCGATCACCTTCAACTTCATGATGTCGCTGTCTGGCGGGTTGATGGCCGGCTATATCGTCTCGAAGGGCAATCCGTTCTGGACGTTCTCATGCGGACTGTGCGGCATCATTGCCGCCTCGGCCGGCAACGATCTCTACCATCCGGTCCAGGCCCTGCTGATCGGTGCCACTATTCCGGTCATTATCTACAAGCTGCACTACTGGGTCGAACGCCGGTTCAAGATCGACGATGCGGTGGGCGCCGCGGCGGTGCACGGCTATGGCGGATTCCTCGGCGTGGTCGTCGCCGGTTTCATGCTGTGGGGGCAGCCGTCCTCCCCGTATGAAGGCTTCGCGCATATCAATCCGCTGGGAAATTTCGCCGGCGCTTGCTTGATGTGGCTGCTTGGCTTCGTTCCCATCTTCATTACATGCAAGATCCTCGACAGTTTCGGATTGTTGCGTGTTCCGCGGAAGGTCGAGCTCGAGGGCGTCGACTTTGCCCTCAACCACGCCTTCATGGAGTTAGTCCGCGAAGTGGCTAGCGCCGAAAAGGCGATGATCAAATAGATATCCGAGAGGAGAGGAAAAATGTCCACCAATGGAATGACGAGCTGGGCCGTCGACCTCAAGGATGTCGGCGCAATCTATCCCTTCCAGGGATGGGAAGTGCTAATGGTCATCCTGGGAGTTGTCTTCTGGATCGGCTGGCACATTGTCCAGACGCGCCAGGAAACCGCGGAGATCGAATCCGATCTGAAGGCCGACCGCAGCGGCGACGAAACCAGGGCGAGCGATCGACCGCTACTATTAGAAGGACTTCGCATGGCCAGGCCCGTTAGGGACGCAAAGCGCCCTGACGGGCCTGAGCATGTTTGGAGACCTGAACGCCTCATTGTTGCTAACGTATCGCTAGAGGCTTTCAGGGTTCCAGCCCAACAGCGCAAGCATGACAAAGAACCCTACGACATAGGCAAGGGCCACGGGCCAGCCCTCTTTCAGCCAGCGAACCGTGGATTTCGCTTCGGGCACCAGACCCGCGACCGCTACGCCTGCGGACGATCCGAACCAGATCATGGAGCCGCCGAAACCCACGGCGTATGCCAGAAACCCCCAGTCATAGTTGCCCTGTTTTATGGCAAGCGCGGTCAGCGGAATATTGTCGAACACCGCCGAGACGAATCCCAGTCCAAGCGCCGTCTCCCAACTTGGCAAAGGCAAAGATTTAACCGGCATCAACGATGCCGCGGAGACGAGCGCAATAAGGAAGATCGCCCCACGCGCGGCGCGCGGAACGATCGACCAATCCGGTTGCGCTATCGGGATGGTCAGGAGAATGGCAGCCGCGACTGCAAGTCCAATCAGCGGCACCTTGTCCAGAATATCAGCGTCGAGGAGATGCGCGCCGACATTGGCAGCGATAGCCGAGGCGAGCACAATGATGACCACGGCAACGTGTCGATAGGAGATGCGCAGACCTGACGGTGGATCCTTGACGATCGGCGCGTATTTCTGCTGGGCCCGCGCGGCAGGAATGCCCAAGACGAGCAGCGCACATGCGGCAGCGACATAAGCATGCAGAACCGAAAGAGGACTTACGCCGGCGATCCAAAGCATCGTCGTCGTGGTGTCGCCGATCACACTGCCCGAACCGCCGGCGTTTGAAGCCCCGACAACGGCAGCGAGGTAGCCGACACGGACGTTACCCTTGAAGACGTGCTTCGCCACGGTCGCGCCGATGAGGGCTGCGGCAATGTTGTCGAGAAATGAGGAGATAACGAACACGAGGATCAGGAGCATTAGGCCACCTGTCCAGTTGTCAGGCAGAGCGGCCGGCATCCAGTCGGGGATGCGGCTCGCCTCGAAATGGCGTGCAAGGAGAGCAAAGCCGATCAGAAGCAGAAATAGGTTTGTAAGCAGAACCCATTCATGCTCGAAATGCGCAAGGAGACCGGGCAATCCCGCGCCGGCGACGAACCCGGTACCCAACAGCTTCTTCAGGATGATAACGCTCAGGCCGCTGAGAGCGACGGCGAGCGTATGCCGGTGAAAAATGGCCACGCCGGCGAGCGTGAGGGCGAAAAGCAGAAAATCGATGCAGACCGAGACGTCGTGAGCGCTGAGATAGGGAGCGAAGCTGACGGTCACTTGCAGGGTCCTACCGACTTCCCAGACTTCTCACTCTGCCTCTCAACCCAACAAAATCCGGTAGCGGACGAAATCGTCGGCCTTGGCGAAGCGATCGTAGAGAACCCGCGCCGTCGCATTCCCTTGCTGCGTGTGCCAATAGAGGCCCGACCAGCCGCGCTCGCGGCCGAGCGCGACGAGGTCTTCGATCAGCGCGCGCCCGAGCCCGCGGCCGCGCAGCTCCGGATCGACGAACAGATCCTCGAGGTAGCAAATCGGCGCAAGCGCCCACGATCTCGGATGAACAATGGAGATGGTGAAGCCCGACGCGGCGCCCTCCCATTCGGCCATGCGCCCGATCATGCTGGAGCCCGGCATGAACAGCCGCTGCCAGGTCGCCGCCGTCACAGCCTCGCTCACTTCGCTCTTATAGAAGGCGACATAGCCGGCCCACAGCCGCCGCCAGGCAGTCTCATCCCCGGGCTTGGGGTCGCGAATAACGAATGCGGGGGCCGGCATTGCCGAACGCTAGCAGTCGAGCGTTGCGGCCCGCTCCCAGGACGAGAGATGCCCGGTATAGTCGTTCCACTCGCGCATCTTGAGCTTGACGTAGGAATTGACGAACTCATCGCCGAGCTCCCGGCGCAGGAGCTCAGATTTCGCCGTCACGCGCAACGCGTCGAGCAGATTGAGGGGAAGCTTCTTGGTGCCGGGCGGAGCCTTGTGCCCTTCGGCGTACATGTCGATATCGAGCGGCTTGCCCGGATCGATGCTCCGCGCGATGCCGTCGAGGCCCGCGGCGAGGATCGCCGCCGGCAGCAGATACGGATTGGTGGCGCCGTCGGCGAGCCGGAACTCGAAGCGCCCGCCGCCCGGAATGCGGATCATATGCGTGCGGTTGTTGCCGGCATAGGTCACGGTGTTGGGCGACCACGTCGCGCCCGACAACGTCACCGGCGCGTTGATGCGCTTGTATGAATTCACCGTGGGATTGGTGATGGCGCAAATGTCGCCGGCGGAATTCATCAACCCGCCGATGAAGTTGTAGGCGGTGCGCGACAGGCCGAGCGCGTCCTTGCCGTCGTCGAAACTGTTCTTCTTGCCCTGCCACAGGGAGGCATGGACGTGGCAGCCGCTGCCGGTGAGATTGGCGAAAGGCTTGGGCATGAAGGTGGCGCGCAAGCCATGCTTCTCGGCGATGGCCTTGACCATGTATTTGAAGAAGGCCATGCGATCGGCGGTGACGAGCGCGTCGTCGAAGGCCCAGTTCATTTCGAACTGGCCGTTGGCGTCCTCGTGATCGTTCTGGTAGGCGCCCCAGCCGAGCTCGAGCATCGAATCGCAAATCTCGCTGATGACGTCATAACGGCGCATCAGCGCGGACTGGTCGTAGCAGGGCTTGGACTGCGTGTCGGCGGCGTCGCTGATCGCGGCCCCGTCGGGACTCAAAAGAAAGAACTCGCACTCGACGCCGGTCTTGAGCTGGAAGCCGGCCTTTGCGGCCTTGGCGATCATCCGCTTCAAGATATTGCGCGGCGCATGCTCGACCGGCTTGCCGTTCATGTAGGGATCGGCGGCGAGCCAGCCGACTTCGCGCTTCCACGGCAATTGGATCAGGCTCGCGGGATCGGGAATGGCGAGGACATCGGGGTCGGCGGGGGTCATGTCGAGCCAGCTCGCGAAGCCGGCGAAACCCGCGCCGTCCTTGGCCATGTCGGCGATCGCGGCCGCGGGCGCGAGCTTTGCTCTGAGCGTGCCGAACAAATCGACATAGGAGATCAGGAAATACTTGATCCCGCGCTCTTTTGCGATCTTCGCCAAGTCCGTTGCCATTACCTTATCCTCCCTGACCTAATCCGAACCGCCTTGGCCCGGGATCCAGCTCGTGCCGGCAAGCGGCACGCGCGCCATGGCGGCCGACTCGACCGTGAGCGCCACGAGATCCTCGGGCTCGAGATTGTGAACGTGGCTCTTGCCGCAGGCGCGCGCGATGGTCTGCGTCTCGAGCGTCAAGACGGAAAGATAATTGGCGAGCCGCCTGCCGGCGAGAACCGGATCGAGTCTCGCGGCGAGCGCCGTGTCCTGAGTGGTGATGCCGGCGGGATCGCGCCCCTCATGCCAGTCGTCGTAGCAGCCGGAAGTGGTGCCGAGCTTGTGATACTCATCCTCAAGCGCGGGGTCGTTGTCGCCGAGCGCGACGAGCGCCGCGGTGCCGATCGCAACCGCGTCGGCCCCGAGCGCAAGCGCCTTGGCCACGTCGGCGCCGTTGCGAATGCCGCCGGAAACGATCAGCTGAACTTTGCGGTGCATGCCGAGGTCCTGGAGCGCATCGACCGCCGGCCGGATGGAACCGAGGATCGGCAGCCCGATATGCTCGATGAACACTTCCTGCGTGGCCGCCGTGCCTCCTTGCATGCCGTCGAGCACGATCACGTCGGCTCCGGCCTTGACGGCAAGGGCGGTGTCATAGAAGGGGCGCGAGGCGCCGACCTTGACGTAGATCGGCTTCTGCCAATCGGTGATCTCCCGGATCTCCTCGATCTTGATCTCGAGGTCGTCGGGGCCGGTCCAGTCGGGGTGACGGCAGGCCGAGCGCTGGTCGATTCCCTTGGGAAGCGTCCGCATCTCGGCAACGCGATCGGAGATTTTCTGCCCGAGCAGCATGCCGCCGCCGCCGGGCTTGGCGCCCTGGCCGACCACGATCTCGATGGCATCGGCGCGGCGCAGATCGTCGGGGTTCATGCCGTAGCGCGAGGGCAGCACCTGATAGACGAGGATCGTCGAGTGATGACGCTCCTCCTCGGTCATGCCGCCGTCGCCGGTCGTGGTCGAGGTGCCGACTTGGGACGCGCCGCGCCCCAACGCCTCCTTGGCTTGGGCGGATAGCGAGCCGAAGCTCATGCCGGCGATGGTGACGGGAATCTTGATGTGAATGGGTTTCTCGGCGAACCGGGTGCCGAGCCACACATCGGTCGCGCAGCGCTCGCGATAGCCTTCGAGCGGATAGCGGCTGATCGAGGCGCCGAGGAAGAGAAGGTCGTCGAAATGCGGGACCTTGCGCTTGGCGCCGGCGCCGCGAATATCGTAGATGCCGGTGGCGGCGGCGCGGCGGATCTCCGACAGCGAAAACGCATCGAACGTGGCTGAGGGGCGCGGAGTGGTTCGCGGCGTCCAATCCATCAATAGGCTCCGGCGTGATCGACGTGGAAGTTGTATAGCTTGCGCGCCGAGCCGTAACGCCGGAACTCTCCCGGGTCAATCTGGCCATTCACGCCCGCCCGCTCCAGCACCGCATGCACGGCGCGTTTGTGCTCGTCGCGCATCGGCTTCTCGATGCAATCCGCGCCGAGACTCCTGACCTTGCCGCGCACGAAGAGGCGCGCCTCGTAGATCGAATCGCCGAGCGCGTCGCCCGCCTCTCCGAACACGATCAAATTGCCGGCCTGGGCCATGAAGGCGCTCATATGGCCGACGGAACCCTGCACGACGATGTCGATTCCCTTCATGGAGATGCCGCAGCGCGAGGACGCGTTGCCGTCGATGCGGAGCAGCCCGCCGCGCCCGGTCGCGCCCGCCGATTGGCTGGCATCGCCCGTGACATGGACCAAGCCCGACATCATGTTCTCGGCCACGCCGACGCCGGCGCTGCCGTGGATCAGCACGGTCGCGTGCTTGTTCATGCCGGCGCAGTAATAGCCGACCGGCCCGTTGATCTCGACGGTGATCGGAGCATTGAGCCCGGCGGCAATGGCGTGACGCCCGGCGGGATGATCGACGATCCATTGCCGCTCGTTGGTGTCGGGGCGGAGGCGGTGGAGCGCCGCGTTCAACTCTCTGAGCGGCGTCGAAGCGAGATCGATCTCGGGCACAATCAACGCTCCCAGAAATAGACGGTCGCGGGCTCGGGCTCCCACACTCGCGCGTTCTCGATGCCGGGCAGGCCGGCAAGCGCGCGGTATTCGGAGCCGAAGGCGACGTAACGGTCGGTCTCGGCCATCACTGCCGGCTTGCAGGCGATACCGTCGCGGAGCACGCCAAAGCCATTCTCGGTGCCGACCACGAAGGTGTAGAAGCCGTCGAGATCGTCGAGGCTCACCGTCAGCGCGTCGCCGAGCGACTTGCCTTCGCGCATCTTCCAGCTGAGATAGCCGGCAGCGACTTCGGTGTCGTTCTCGGTGTCGAAATGAAAGCCCTCGCGCTTCAGCACGCGGCGGAGATTGTTGTGGTTCGACAGCGAGCCGTTATGCACGAGGCACTGGTCCTTGCCGGTCGAATAGGGATGGGCGCCGTCTGTGGTCACCGCCGATTCCGTCGCCATGCGCGTATGCCCGATGGCGTGGGTGCCTTGCATCGCGGCAAGGCCGAAGCGCTCGGTCACCTCCTCCGGGCGTCCCACCTCTTTATAAACCTCGATCCTCCGCCCGCGTCCGACGAGCTCGACGCCGGGCGCCTCGCGCTCAAGCCAATCGACGAAGGCTCCGGCCGAGGCATCGGCGAGAGCGACCACGACATGGGTGTCGTGCGTCGTCGTCTTCGCGCCCGCGAAGTCCTTGGCGATCCGCGCGGCCGTTTCCTTGGCGGCGCCGGCGGAGGACGTCCGCAGCGTGAGCTTGGTTTCGCCCGCCTTGCCCGCGCCGTAGACGGCGAAGCCCGCGCTGTCGGGGCCACGGTCCGACATTGTGGCGAGCATCCCGGCGGTCAGCTTGCCGAGCTCCGGTTCGAGCGAGGGGTCCTTGATGAAGAGTCCAACGATGCCGCACATTGCAAGAAAGCTCCGGGTTAGCGCCCCCGAACGATGCTACAGGGCGAAGCCGCTCGTCAACCCGGGTGAAATAAAGTTTCCTTGAGGGAAATTCAACTGCGTGGGTAGATGATAATCGAAAGATAGGTCATCGGCCGCTCGAGCAACTCTTCGGGGCCGTGCGGCGCGCCGGAGTCGAAGAACAGCGCATCGCCGGCGACATCGGATAGAGCTTGTCGGCGTGACGGTAAATCACCTTGCCGGTCAGCATATAGATGAACTCGACGCCGTCATGCTGGAACAGCGCGTAAGGCTCGGCGTCCTCGCTCAGCGTGATGAGATAGGGTTCGACGACGATATCGCCCGAAATCGAGTGCCCGAGCAGCTCGTAGCGATGGCCCGATTTGGTGCCGCGACGTTCGATCAGCACGCCCTGGCCCGCGCGCACATAGGAGCAGTCGCGCCGCTCCTCGAAGTCGGCAAAGAAACTCGTGAGCGGCACGTTGAGCGCGCGCGCGAGCGCCTTAAGGGTCGAGAGCGAGGGCGAGGTGCCTCCGTTTTCGATCTTCGACAGCATGCCCGGCGAAAGCCCGGCCTGGGCCGCGAGCTCCATGGCGGTGAGTTGTAGGCGCTGGCGGAGCAGCCTCACCCTTCGGCCGATCGAGATCTCGAGCTGAAGCTCGCCGGTCGCGGGCGCGCTCGATCCGGTGGCATAGACATCGGGCGCGACGCTGTCGCCGAGGGCCTGGCGCGGGGCAGGGCCACGGCGGCGCGCATGGGTGCGCGCCTTCAGCATTTTTGACGAGAGCCTCGTCACCATCCCGCTTCTTTGCATCCTTTCGGCCCAATTTCGGCAAATTCGGCCGGCCCGAAGCTAGCACGAACCGGCGAAAAGAGGACAACTCCCAAAGGGCCCGGCTTGAACCTGTTTGGGCCCGCCCGCGTCAGATACCGGGCGGCTTGGACAACGATAGCCACCGGATATTGGCCGAAAGCCGCCTCGGAGACTTAGCTTTGAGCCTTAAGAGATGCCGCTGGAGCGATTGCCATGTCGATGCCCTACGCAGAATTAGAGGCGAACGCAGTGGCCGCGAGCGTCACTGAGAGCCCCAAGAACTGGAATCCCGCCGTCGTTGCCGGCGCCTTGCGCGGTCGTGAACGGCCTGTTCGATCCCTACCGGCCCGAGCTTCACTACATGCGGGGGCCGGGACCGCGCTGGCGCGCAAGGCACGCTTTCGACGGCGCAAGCGCCGGACAGAGGGTGACTGCCATGCGTCCACTCGCTCTCCTTCTCCTGCTTATCCCCGCAAGCGCGCTCGCCGAGGAGCGCCCGCCGCTGATCGACACCAATCCGCCTTACGTTCAGGTTGTCGTGACGGCATGCCCCGCCGCCGAGACGCCGCTCGAGCCGATCAACCAAGGCAAGAGCTACGAGAACGAGCAGTCGATGACCCGCGCCGAGCGCAACGCCTATTTCCGCGAAATCGGCTGCGTCGAGGTTCCGATCCCGCCGGAATGGATCACCCAAGAGCTGAGCTACACGCAATGCCGGGGCCCGATCGGCTACCTCGTGTCGATGCAGTATCTCGAGCAGAACAAGACGCTCGCGCGGACGCCCGCCGTGGGCCAGTGGGCCTGCATTCCCGGCGGCACGCCCTTCGTCGGGGTCGCCTCGCAATAGGTTTTCAGCCGCCGATGCGGGTTCGGCTCGGCGGTTCGCCGAAGGCGCGCGCATAGGCGCGGGCGAATTGGCTCGCCGAGGCGAAGCCGGTGGCAAGCGCCACGTCGAGCACGGGCAGCGTCGTTTCGCGCAAAAGCTGGCGCGCCCGCTCAAGTCTCAGCCAACGATAGTGCCGATGGATGCCGTGGCCAATATGGCGGCGGAACAGCCGCTCGAGTTGCCGGAGCGAAATTCGCGCCTTACGCGCCAGGGAGGCACGCGACAGCGGCATCTCAATGCTCGCTTCCATCGCGCGCAACACCGCAAGCAGCTTCTCGTCGGCGATGCCGAGCCGGTAGCGGAGATCCATGCGCTGCGGGCCGAAGCCTTCGCGGACATGAGTGTGCAGGAACCAGTCGCCGACGGCGGCGGCGAGCTGACGGCCGCGATCCCTCTCGATGATCGCGACCATCATATCGAGCGCCGAGATGCCGCCCGAGCAGGTGATGCGGTTGCCGTCGATCTCGAACAGCGACGGCACGACCGCGACGCCGGGGAAGGCCTCGCGAAAGGCGGGCAGGTGCTCCCAATGGAGCGTGGCGCGGCGCTGATCGAGAAGCCCCGCCTTCGCGAGAAGGTAGGGTCCGCCGGAAATGCCACCGATGACGGCGCCCTTGCGGGCGAGCCGCCGCAGCCAGGCAAACACCGAGCGGTCGTCGAACAGCGCCGGATTGCCGCCAGCGCAGACGAACACCATGTCGGCCGCGCGCTCGGTATTGGTGCCGCAATCGGGGATGACGGCGACGCCGTTCGAGGCGAGCACCGGCTTGCCGCCGGGGGCCGCATGCCACCAGCGATAAAGCTCGCGGCCGGAGAGAAGATTGGCGGCGCGCAAGCGGCTCGATCGCCGCGGCATAAGACATCAAGGCGAAACCCGGCACGAGCAGGAAGCCCACGGTTTGCGGGGCGGCGTGCTTGACGGGGATGGTGCCCTCGGCCGGCGCGGGCGGGGCGTGCTTCACGGCCATGTCGCAAAATGTCAAACATGCGGCGTGAAATGTCAATCGCGGCGCCAAGCGGAGCGCAAAGATCGCCCATGCGCTATTCGCTCGGCAGCCTCCTCGTCAACGCCGTCACCGGCAACCGGCACTGGAAGCCGCTCTGGCGCGAGCCCGAGCCCAAGCCCGCTTACGACGTCGTGATCGTCGGCGGCGGCGGCCACGGGCTCGCCACCGCGCACTATCTCGCCAAAGAGCACGGCATCACCAATGTCGCCGTGGTCGAGAAATCCTATCTCGGCTCGGGCAATGTCGGGCGCAACACCACCATCGTCCGCTCCAACTATCTGCTTCCCGGCAATCTTCCCTTCTACGAATGGTCGATGAAGTTGTGGGAGGGGCTCGAGCAGGACCTCAACTACAACACGATGGTGAGCCAGCGCGGGGTGCTCAATGTCTTTCACAGCGACCCGCAGCGCGACGCCTATGCGAGGCGCGGCAACGCCATGCGGCTGCACGGCGTCGATGCCGAGCTGATCGACCGCGAGCAAGTGCGCGCGCTCGTCCCCTTCGTCGATTTCGACAACGCGCGCTTTCCCGTGCGCGGCGGACTGTTGCAGCCGCGCGGCGGCACGGTCCGGCATGACGCCGTCGCCTGGGGCTACGCGCGCTCGGCGGACCAGCGCGGCGTCGACATCATCCAGAACTGTGCCGCGACCGGCTTCCGCATCGGAGGCGGCCGCGTTCTCGGCGTCGAGACCGAGAAAGGCTTCATCGCCGCCAAGAAGGTCGCGCTGTCATGCGCCGGCAACTCCTCGCGCGTCGCCGCCATGGCGGGCTTGCGGCTGCCGATCGAAAGCCACTCGGTCCAGGCCTTCGTCACCGAAGGCGTGAAGCCGGTGATCGACGTGGTGATGACGTTCGGCGCCGGACATTTCTATGTCAGTCAGTCGGATAAAGGCGGGCTTGTCTTCGGCGGCGATATCGAGGGTTACAATTCCTACGCCCAACGCGGCAATCTGCCGGTGATCGAGGATGTGTGCGAGGGCGGCATGGCGCTCATGCCGGTGATCGGACGCCTGCGCATCCTGCGCTCCTGGGGCGGGCTGCTCGACATGACGATGGACGGTTCGCCGATCATCGACAAGACGCCGATCGACGGGCTCTATCTCAACGCCGGCTGGTGCTATGGCGGCTTCAAGGCGACGCCGGCATCGGGCTGGTGCTTCGCCCATCTCATCGCCACGGGCGAGCCGCATCCTTTGGCCGCCGCCTATCGTCTCGACCGCTTCGCTCAAGGCCGCGTCATCGACGAGAAGGGCATGGGCGCGCAACCGAACCTGCACTGAGGCCGAAGCCATGCGCATCACCTGTCCTTATTGCGGCGAGCGGGCGCTGGAGGAATTCACCTATCGCGGCGACGCCACGGTGAAGCGGCCCGAGAGTCTCGATCCCGGCGCTTCCGGCGCATGGGTCGACTACGTCTATCTCCGCGACAATCCGGCTGGGCTGCACAAGGAACACTGGCATCACAGCGCGGGCTGCCATTCCTGGCTCGTGGTCACGCGCAATATGAGCACGCACGAGATCGTCGCGGTCGAGTCCGCCGCGAAGGAGACTTCGAAATGACGGCCCCGCATCAGCCGAACCGGCTCGCAGATGGCGGCCTGATCGACCGGTCGCGGACCTTGCGCTTTGATTTCGACGGCAGAGAGCTCAGCGGCCATCCCGGCGACACGCTGGCCTCGGCGCTGCTTGCCAACGGCGTTCGTCTCGTCGGCCGTTCGTTCAAATATCACCGCCCGCGCGGCATCCTCACCGCAGGCTCGGAAGAGCCGAGTGCGCTGGTCGAGCTTCGCGCCGGCGCGCGGCGCGAGCCCAACACCCGCGCCACCACGATCGAGCTTTACGACGGGCTCGATCGCCGCGAGCCAGAATCGCTGGCCTTCGCTCAAGCTCGACATTCTCGCCGTGAACCAGCTCTTCGCGCCGATCTTCACCGCCGGCTTCTACTACAAGACTTTCATGTGGCCCGCTTCCTTCTGGGAGAAGCTCTACGAGCCGATGATCCGCCGCGCCGCAGGTCTCGGCCGCGCCGCCGAGGAGGCCGATCCCGACCATTACGAGAAGGCTTACGCCTTCTGCGATGTGCTGGTGATCGGCTCAGGGCCTGCCGGGCTTGCCGCCGCGCGCACCGCCGCCCGGTCGGGCGCGCGCGTGATCCTGTGCGAGGAGGATTTCCGCCTCGGCGGAACCCTACTCGCCGAACGCCACGACATCGACAGCAAGCCTGCGCGCGACTTCGTCGAGACGGTCGACGCCGAACTCGAAGCGCTGCCCGAGTGCCGGATCTTGCGGCGCACCACGGTGCAGGGCGTTTATGACGGCGGCACCTATGCCGCGCTCGAACGCGTCAACGATCACGTTCCGCTGCCGCCAGCCCACGAGCCGCGCCAGCGGCTGTGGCGCATCGTGGCCAAGCGCGCGGTGGTTTGCGCCGGCGCCATCGAGCGGCCGATCGTGTTCGGCGACAATGACCGGCCCGGCGTCATGCTGGCGGGAGCCGTGCGCGCTTACGTCAATCGCTTCGGCGTCGCGCCGGGACGCCGCGCCGTTGTCTTCGCCGACAATGACGACGCGTTCCGCACGGTTGCCGACCTCGCCCAGGCTGGAGTCGAAGTCGCGGCCGTGGTCGATGGGCGGCGGACCGCCTCACGCGCCGCGCAAGAGGCAGCCGAGGCGGCCGGGGCGACATACTTCGCCAATGCCGCGATCGAGCGCGTGCGGGGGCGCCACGGCGTCAAAGGCGTCGAGATCGGGGATGTGAGCGGCGCCCGCGCCAAGTTCGCTTGCGACCTCATTGCCGTCTCCGGCGGCTGGAACCCCGCGCTTCATCTCACCACCCATCTCAACGGCAAGCCGCAATGGAACGAGAGTCTCGCGGCGCTCGTCCCGGGAACCTTGCCGCCGGGCATGAGCGTCGCCGGCGCGGCCAAGGGCACTTACGGGCTAGAAGCGTGTCTCGCCGAAGGCGACGAAGCAGGCGCCAAGGCCGCGTCCGAATGCGGCTTCGCCGCTTCGCCCTCGCGGGCTCGCGTTGCCGCGGAAACCGCCACGACAAGCCCGGTGTGGCAGGTCGAGAAGAGCAAGGGCAAGGCCTTCGTCGATTTCCAGAACGACGTCGCGGTCTCCGACGTGAAGCTTGCCGCGCGCGAGGGCTTCCGCATCCCCGAGCATCTCAAGCGTTACACGACGCTCGGCATGGCGACGGACCAGGGCAAGACCGGCAACGCCAACGGGGCGGCGGTTCTTGCCGCCGCAACCGGGCGCTATATCGGCGCGGTCGGCACCACCACGTTCCGGCCGCCCTATACGCCGATCGCCATCAGCGCCTTTGCCGGCCATCACCGCGGACGCGACTTCCGCCCCGCCCGGCTTGCGCCGTCGCATCGATGGGCCGAGGAGCAGGGCGCCGTGTTCGTCGAGACCGGTCCCTGGCTTCGCGCGCTCTACTATCCGAAGTCGGGCGAGGAACCGCAAGGCTCCGTCAACCGCGAAGTCGCGACCGTCCGCAGCCAGGCCGGAGTGTGCGACGTCTCGACCCTGGGCAAGATCGACGTGCAAGGCAAGGACGCCGGAATCTTTCTCGATCGCGTCTATGCCAACACCTTCTCGACGCTGCCGGTGGGGAAGGCGCGCTACGGGCTCATGCTGCGCGAGGACGGGTTCGTGCTCGACGACGGCACGACCGCGAGGCTCGCCGAGGACCACTATTTTATGACGACCACCACGTTGAACGCGGTCAAGGTCATGCAGCATCTCGAATTCTGCCAGCAAGCGTTGTGGCCCGAGCTCGACGTGCAGACGGTCTCCGTCACGGAACAATGGGCGCAATTCGCCATCGCCGGTCCTCGCGCGCGCGAGGTGCTGCAAGCCGTGGTCGATTCCGAGCACGACCTCTCCAACGCGGGCTTTCCCTATCTTGCCTGCGGCGAAGTGAGCGTTGCGGGCGGGATCCCCGCGCGGGTCTACCGCCTCTCCTTTTCCGGCGAGCTTGCCTACGAGATTGGCGTTCCGGCGGGGTTCGGCGACGCCCTGATCCGCGCCATCATGGAAGCGGGCGCGCCGTTCGGACTTGCGCCTTACGGCACCGAGGCGCTCGGCGTGCTCCGCATCGAGAAGGGGCACCCCGCGGGCGCGGAGCTCAACGGCCAGACCACGGCGCATGATCTCGGTTTCGGCAAGATGCTCTCGGCCAAGAAGGACTTCATCGGCCGGTTCATGGCGGGGCGCGAAGCGCTGACCAATAATTCGCGGCCGAAGCTCGTAGGATTGAAGCCGCTTGGCCGCGATGATCGCATCCGCGCCGGCGCCCATCTCATCCCCAAGGACAAGGAGGCGATCGCCAGGAACGATCAGGGCTATGTCACCTCGATCGCGTTCTCGCCCTCGCTCGGCCATTGGCTTGGCCTTGGACTGCTCGCCCGCGGGCCAGAGCGGCATGGTGAGATCGTGCGCGCTTACGATCCCGTGCGCGGCGGCGATACCCTGGTCGAAGTGCGGCCGCCCTGCTTCATCGATCCAGAAGGAGAGCGCCTCCGTGCCTAGCCGCACCTTCCACGCGTCCTCCGCACTTGCGGGCCTCGCCGTTCCCGGCCGCTTCGGCAGGGAAGGGGGTGAGGCCGGCGTTACGATCGAAGAGCGAACCGGGCTCGGTCTTGCCACCGTCGCCGCGCGGAAGGGCGAGGCGGAAGCGCTGAAACGGGCGGTCACGTCGGCCTACGGGGTCGAGCTTGCCGATCGCTCGCGCGCCGTGCACGGGCCGTCGGTGAGCTTTATCGGCTACGGGCCCGGGCAATGGCTTGCCGTGTCGGAAGCGTTTGCCGGCGAAGCGCTTGCGCGCGAACTCGGCGAACGTCTGCGCGGGCTCGCCTCGATCTCCGATCAGAGCGGCGGCCGGACGGTGTTGCGCGTGAGTGGGCCGCGCGCCCGCGCCGTGCTCGCCAAAGGCCTGCCGATCGACCTTCATCCGCGCGCCTTCGAAACCGGAAGCGCCGCGACCAGCACGATCTCGCTCATGGGCGTGCAGATTTGGCAGGTCGATGACGCGCCTACCTACGACCTTGCGATCTTCCGCAGCGTTTCGGCGAGCTTTTGGCACTGGCTGACCGCCTCGGCCGGAGAGTTCGGCTACACGGTGGCGAAGGGCGGCAGCCGGCCGCCATAGAAAAGGCGCGCGAGGCGGCGCCCGCGCGCCTTCGATGGTTTTCAAGCAAGCTAAGCCGGCTTGATATCGATGGCCACGGCGCGGGTCACGAGCAGCGCCACGTCGTCGCCCACCTCGACCTGGTCGAAGCCCTGAATGTCGGGACCGATCGCAATCGTGCGCGTCTTGCCGCCGGTTCCGACGAAGGTGATGGTGCGCTGGTTGCGGTTGACGGCGGCGACGGTGTCGGTGATTTCGATCGTGGTGAGGTCGGTGGTGCCATGCGGCGTCGCTTCCACCCAATCCTGCTCGGCGACGGTCGGCGCATTCATGTTCATGCCGGCCTCTTCCTCCTGGGCAAAGGAATCGGCGGCAGGCGCCTTATTTAGCTTGCGCAACCCCACGGCCACCTCATCGGCGTAGCTGATGGTGATCCGCTCTTTCAGCTTGATCAGCTTGATGTGCTCGGGCTTGACCTTGACCTCGACCCAGTTGTTGTTCGGGCCGACAAGGGTAACGACCTGGTTGGTCACGTCGATCGCTTGGACCGTGGCGACCATGGAAATCACGCCGGCGTCGCTCTCGATCTCGACCGGGCCGGCCTTCGCAGCGTCAATGAACAAAAACGACAGAGCAACAACAAATGCGCCCTTCAGCGCAGCCATGAGCAGCTTCATCCTTACCTCCAACACTGACATTCGAAACGAACGACGCATTACCAATTGAAGGTGACACCCATCAATGGCCCATGCTGAACGACGTTAAGGGCGTTCTCTCCGAAGCGGCCGTTCTCGCTGTAATCGACAGCAAGCGCGCGGTAGCCGATCACCGTGTGGAGTGGCTTCCCGAAACAATTGACGTCGAAGCCATACGTGGCGACGGCTTGCCACGAAAATTCACTCCCGACGCCGAAACCTCCAACATCTCCTATGAGCGTAAACTCTCTGCCAGGGGCAATCTGGTGTCTGATCCGCGCTCCCACGACGGGATCGACCCATTCAAGATCGCCGGATCGCGCGATCGCTACACGACGTGATCTCTGAAACTGAAGGCCGAGCTCCCGCAGATCGACCGTGAGTGTACCGGTGAGACGCAGAGAAAGATCGACGTCTTGGTTCCAGTAGCGCGCGCTCCCCATCAGGTCCAAAGCCGTAAAACTGCCCGGGGCGTTTTGCCAACGGGCTATTTCATAAGCGACACCCGATTGTATGATGAGTTCCTGGTAGTCAAGCTGGGCATTGCCCCTGACGTTCAGAGCGGCTCTGTCGAATTGCCCGAGCGGATCTCTGGTGATGTTGAAGTCGCCGGGAAATCCAAGATCAGCCCATACGAGGTCGGTAAAGAAGGCGAAGCGGCCTTTGCGCGCCTCGAAATAGCTCATCCAAGCGAGTAATGAATCACTCTTCTCGACTAATTCGACGAAGCTTTCATTGACATCGACCTTGTGCCCACGCACGGTCACGTCACCGTTGATACTGGTTGCCCAGCCATAGGGCGTGAAACTGAATTGCCATTTGTCGGGCAATTCTGCCGGTTCGGCGTAACCGAGATCGGCCGCCATCGCGGGGCTTGAGGCCCCAAGCCAAGCGCAGACCGCTAAGAGGCGGGCGTGGTTCACGGTGGACTTACCCCCAAGGCCAAATGGGCTCGCGGCCCCATAGGTAACACCTAAGGCGGAGTCCGGGTTGTGCAAAAAGGCAACAGAGGAGGGGGAAAATCCGCGAAAAGGTAGCCAAAAACCGGGTTTCTAGCCCGTTTTCCGCCGCCTGAGCGGGTAGTTCGCGTTGTCGTAGAGAGCACGGATGCCGTAGCCGTCGAAACGCTCCTCGTTAACCTCGAGCGTGCTGCCGATGAGAAGCTCGGGCGGCAGTTCCTCGACGGCGTACTTGATCGCTTCGGCGGCACTCTTGAAGCGCGTATAGCGCATCGGCCGCTTTCCGGTTTTGCTCGCGCTGGCGTAAAGCTCGGCGGGAGCCCTGTAATCGAACGCACGCACGAGCGCATTAAAGCATGGCGGACGAAGCAAGGCCAGCGTCGGCGCATGCCGTTTACTGCTTTTGAGACGCGGAGAGGGATTGCCGGTCGCGCCGTTCGTTGTCAGGTTATGACTTGGTGAATTCCGAGGGGCGGGTTGTGCAGATCCGTGCTCCGGGTGCCTCTTTGAAGGTCCGTCTTATGCCGCACGCCCCGCCGCTCGTCGCCACCATCGCGCTCGGTCTTGTGCTCGCCTTCAGCCTCGGCGTCGCCGCTCACCGCCTCAAGTTGCCGCCGCTCGTCGGCTACCTTGTTGCCGGGATCGTCATCGGACCGTTCACGCCGGGCTTCGTCGCCGACCAGAACATCGCCAATCAGCTCGCGGAGGTCGGCGTCATTCTCCTGATGTTCGGCGTTGGCTTGCACTTCTCGCCCAAGGACCTGCTGTCGGTACGCGCTATCGCCATTCCCGGCGCTGCGGCGCAAGCGCTCATCGCCATACCGCTCGGCATCGGCGTCGGCTGGTTGCTCGGCTGGTCGCTGGGCGCCGGCATTATTTTTGGCATCGCGCTTGCGGTGGCGAGCACGGTGGTGGTGCTCAGGGTGTTGCAGGAGCGGCGGCTGCTCGAAACCGAGCGCGGGCGGATCACCGTCGGCTGGCTGATCGTGCAGGACATCGCCATGATCCTCGTGCTCGTGCTCCTGCCGGGGCTCGCCGCGCTGTTTCACGGGATGGAGACGGCGCCAAAACCCACCGAGATTCTTCTCTCGGTCACGACGGTCCTGGGGAAGTTCGCCATTTTCGTTGCCGTCATGCTGATCGTCGGCAAGAAGCTGATCCCGGCTATCCTGCACTATGTCGCTCATACCGGGAGCCGCGAACTGTTTCGCCTTGCGGTCCTTTCCATCGCGCTCGGTGTCGCCTATGCCGCGGCGGAGCTATTCGGCATCTCGCTCGCGCTCGGCGCCTTCTTCGCCGGCATGATCTTGAGCGAGTCCGCCCTCAGCCAGCAGGCCGCGACCGAATCGCTTCCCTTGCGCGACGCCTTCGCGGTTCTGTTCTTCGTCTCGGTCGGCATGCTGTTCAACCCCGCGATCGTGGCGAACGCGCCGCTTGCGCTGCTCGCCACCGTTCTCATCATCCTGGCCGGCAAGTCGATCGCCGCCTATGGCGTCGTGCGCTTGTTTGGACACGCGGTCCCGGTCGCGCTCATGATCTCCGCTTCGCTGGCGCAGATCGGCGAGTTCTCCTTCATCCTGGCCAATCGCAGCCTTGAATTCGGTCTGATCCCCGCCGAGGCCCGCGACCTCATTCTCGCCGGCGCCATCATAACCATCCTGCTCAATCCGCTGTTGTTCGCCGCACTCGATGTCTATGCCGGTCGGCGCGAGAAGGCGCCGGTCGAAGTGGTGCCGGAGCAGAAGGAAGACGAGACGAAAATGCGCGAGCCTGTACCTCCGACCGCGCTCACCGGCCATGTGGTGCTCATCGGCCATGGCCGGGTCGGTAGTTTTATCAGCGCGGCGTTGAGAGAACGCAAGATCCCGCACTTCATTATCGAGGACAGCAAAGATAGGGTCGCGGACTTGCGGCAAACCGGCGTCGAGGCGATCACCGGCAATGCAGCCGATCCCGAGGTGATCCAGGCGGCGAATTTGGGCGCGGCGCGCTGCCTGCTCGTGGCCATCCCCGATGCGTTCGAGGGCGGCCAGGTGGTGCAGCAGGCCCGCGCCATCAACCCCGCTCTCCCCATTATCGCCAGGGCGCATTTCGAGGAGGAGATCGACCACCTCAAACGGCACGGCGCCAATATCGTGGTGATGGGCGAGCATGAGATTGCGAAGTCGATGCTCGACACCGTGCCCGCCGCAGCAAAGCCGGCCGACCAGCCTGCAAGTGCTGACGAACCGTCTCCCCGCGTTAGCCCGGTAGCCACTTAAGTCCGAGCCGATCGCATGCCGCATTACACGCCGCTCATCACGACGATCGTCGCTGCGCTCACTCTGGCTTGGGCGTTCGCGGCCGTGGCCCATCGGCTGAAACTCCCGCCGCTCGTCGGCTATCTCCTCGCCGGAATCGCCATCGGGCCGTTCACACCGGGCTTCGTCGCGGACCAAAACATTGCCAATGAGTTGGCCGAGATCGGCGTCATTCTCTTGATGTTCGGCGTCGGCTTGCACTTCTCGCTCGAGGATCTTCTCTCGGTCAGGAAGATCGCCGTTCCGGGCGCGCTCGCCCAGATCCTATGCGCGACGCTGCTCGGCGCGGGCCTCGCCATGTGGCTCGGCTGGCCGCTCGGGGCGGGACTCGTGTTCGGGCTTGCGCTTTCGGTGGCGAGCACTGTCGTTCTGCTGCGCGCCTTGCAGGAGCGGCGCCTGATCGAGACCGAACGCGGCCGGATCGCCGTGGGGTGGCTCATCGTCGAGGACATCGCCATGGTGCTCGCGCTGGTCCTTCTGCCGGTCATGGCCGGGTTGCTGACCGGAGCGGGGGCAGGCGCGAGCATGATGGAAGTCGCGCTGGCGCTCGGCCTGACCGGCGCAAAGATCGCGGCCTTTGTCGCCATCATGCTCATCGTCGGCAAGAGGGTCATTCCCTGGATCCTGCATGCCATGGCGCATTCGGGCTCGCGAGAACTGTTCCGCCTGTCGGTGCTTGCGATCGCGCTCGGCACGGCCTTCGGGGCTGCCATGCTGTTCGGCGTGTCGTTCGCGCTCGGCGCCTTTTTCGCCGGCATGATCTTGAGCGAGTCCAAGCTGAGCCAGCAGGCCGCAACCGAAACGCTCCCCTTGCGTGACGCGTTCGCCGTGCTGTTCTTCGTTTCGGTCGGCATGCTGGCCGATCCCATGATCGTCGTGCGCGAGCCGGTGCTGGTGGCGGCGACCGTGTTCATCGTTGTCGTCGGCAAGTCGCTCGCGGCCTACGCCATCGTGCGCGCCTTCGGCTATTCCAATCCGACGGCGCTCACCATCTCGGCCTCGCTGGCGCAGATCGGCGAATTCTCGTTTATCCTCGCCAATCTCGGCGTCGATCTCGCGCTTCTGCCGGAACAGGGCCGCGATTTGATCCTGATCGTTGCGATCATCTCGATTCTGCTCAATCCGTTCTTGTTCTCGGCGCTCGACCGCCTGCTTGCGCGCCATGAAATGAAACCGGGCGAGCCCGTTGCTACAAACGAAGGCGCGGCGGGACCGCGCGAAAAGATCAGGCCGACCAAGCTCGAAGGCCATATCGTTCTGATCGGCCATGGCAGGGTCGGCAGTTTCATCAGCCAAGCGTTGGGCCGGGGCAAGGACCCTCTCTTCGTTATCGAGGACGACGAGGACGAGGTCGCCGCGTTGAAGAAACGCGGCATCGCCGCGCTTGCCGGCAATGGGGCCGACCCCGAGATCATCGCGGCGGCGAACTTGAGTGCCGCGCGCTGCCTGCTCGTGGCCATCCCCGATGGTTTCGAAGGCGGCCAGGTCGTGCGGCAGGCGCGCAACATCAATCCGACGCTGCCGATTATCGCGCGGGCCCATTCCGAGGAGGAGATCGCTCACCTCAGGCGCCACGGCGCCGATATCGTGGTGATGAGCGAGCACGAGATCGCAAAATCGATTCTCGACAGCGTGACCACGGTCGCGCGCAAGCGCGAAAGCTCGCGCCGCGGCCGCGGCTGAGCCGCTCAGCGTTGCTCTTGATGCCGGGGCGTGAGCCCCCATATGCGGCACGCGAACCGACGCGAGGCGCGAACAGGAATGAGCAGTCAACCCGGAGTCTTGGGCAGGGCCGGGCAAGGGGCGTGGGCGGGCGGAACCGCGGCCGGCGCGTTCCTGCGCGACTTCAGCGCAGGCATGAGCCATGAGGAGCGGCTCGCGCAGGTGCGCTGGTTCGCCCGCATGCTCGACGACAATTTCTCCATCCCGGGCACGCGGATTCGCTTCGGGTGGGATTCGGTGCTCGGCTTCATCCCGGGTTTCGGCGATGTGGCGGGAACCGCGCTTGCGCTCCTCATCGTGCATCACGCCTGGCAGACCGGCGCATCGAAGCTCACGCTCATGCGCATGCTCGGCAATGTCGCCGCCGATTTCGCCATCGGCGCCATTCCGCTTGTCGGCGATCTGTTCGATTTCGCCTTCAAGGCCAACCGCCGCAACGCGCGCCTGCTCGAGCGGCATCTCGACAGCAAGACATCCAAGCGTAAGCGGCGCTAGCGAGGCGCGGCGGCGAGCGCGTCGACTTCTTCGTCGGTGAAGACGCGGCTCCGCGTGAGAAAGCGCACGCCTTCGGGCGCTTCCACCGAAAAGCCGTGGCCGCGGCCGGGGACGACGTCGATGATGAGCTGGGTGTGCTTCCAGTAGTCGAACTGGTCGGCGTCCATATAGAAGGGAACGCCGCCGATCTCGCCGAGCTTCACGTCATTGCCGCCGACGCGGAACTCGGCTTCGGGGTAGCACATCGGGGCCGAGCCGTCGCAGCAGCCGCCCGACTGATGGAACATCAGGGGCCCGTGCTTGGCACGCAGCCGCTCGATCAGCTTGAGCGTTTCATCCGTGGCGAGCACGCGTTCGACCATGGCCGCCTTTCCGCTTACCTCGTCATGCCCGGGCTCGACCCGGGCATCTATTCCGTTACGCCTTGTCGCGGGGAAGCGACAGCGGAATGGATCGCCGGGTCAAGCGCGGCGATGACGCGTGAGAGTCGCTACTCCTCGGCCTAGAAGAAGCCCATCGCCTTCGGGCTATAGCTCACCAGCATGTTCTTGGTCTGCTGGTAATGATCGAGCATCATCTTGTGGGTCTCGCGCCCGATGCCTGACTTCTTGTAGCCGCCGAAGGCCGCATGCGCCGGATAGAGGTGGAAGCAATTGGTCCACACCCGGCCCGCCTGGAGCCCGCGGCCGAAGCGGTAGGCGCGGTTGATATTGCGGGTCCAGACGCCGGCGCCGAGGCCATAGAGCGTGTCGTTGGCGATCGCCATGGCCTCGTCGTCGTCCTTGAAGGTGGTCACGGACAGAACGGGTCCGAAGATCTCCTCCTGGAAAATGCGCATCTTGTTGTGGCCCGCGAACACCGTGGGCTTCATGTAATAGCCGTCGGCGAATTCGCCGTTCATGGCGAGCCGCTCGCCGCCGGTCAGCAGCTTGGCGCCTTCCTTCTTGCCGATATCGACATAGGAGAGGATTTTCTCGAGCTGATCGTTGGAGGCTTGTGCGCCGATCATGGTCGAGGGCTCGAGCGGATTGCCCTGCTTGATCTTGTTCACACGCGCGATCGCCTTCTCGATGAACTTGTCATAGATCGACTCCTGCACCAGCGCGCGCGACGGGCAGGTGCAGACCTCGCCCTGATTCAGCGCGAACATGGTGAAGCCTTCGAGCGTCTTGTCGAAGAAATCGTCGTCGTCTTGCATCACGTCGGCGAAGAAGATGTTCGGCGACTTGCCACCGAGCTCGAGCGTGACCGGGATCAAATTCTCCGAGGCGTACTGCATGATGAGCCGCCCGGTCGTGGTCTCGCCGGTGAAAGCCACCTTGGCGATGCGCTTGTTCTGCGCCAGCGGCTTGCCGGCCTCGACGCCAAAGCCGTTGACGACGTTGAGGACGCCCGGCGGCAGGATGTCGCCAATCACGTCCATCAACACCATGATGCCCATCGGCGTCTGCTCGGCCGGCTTCAGCACCACGCAATTGCCGGCGCCGAGAGCGGGCGCAAGCTTCCACGCCGCCATCAGGATCGGGAAGTTCCACGGGATGATCTGGCCGACCACGCCGAGAGGCTCGTGGAAGTGGTAGGCGACCGTGTCGTGGTCGATCTCCGACAGCGAGCCTTCCTGCGCGCGGATGCAAGCGGCGAAATAGCGGAAATGATCGATGGCAAGCGGGATGTCGGCGAAGGTCGTCTCGCGGATCGGCTTGCCGTTGTCGATGGTCTCGACCGCGGCGAGGACCTTGAGGTTCTCTTCCATGCGGTCGGCGATCTTGTTAAGGATTTCGGCGCGCTTGGCCGGGGCGGCATTGCCCCAGGCATCCTTCGCTTTGTGGGCGGCGTCGAGCGCAAGCTCGATATCGGCGGCCTGGGACCGCGCGATCTGGCAGATGGTCTTGCCGGTGATCGGGCTGATATTGTCGAAGTACTGGCCGTCAACCGGCGGAACCCACTTGCCCCCGATGTAGTTGTCGTAGCGATTGCGGAGCGCAACCCGCGCGTTGAGCGTCTCGATGACTTGGTGGAGCATGGCGGTCTCCCTTGAACTGAAGGGTTTTTGGTTATTCTGCGACGATCCTGATCCTCGGCCTTGATCCCCGTCAAGCGGAACCTCAATTAAATAATGGTATGAGCGCGGACGGGTTGGGCCTGATGGCGCTGATCGACTGACCGCAACAAAGGAGAAATGCCATGAAAGGCCTCAGTCCGATGTTTGCCTTCTTGCTCGGGGCGGCCGTGGTCGGGCTCGGCGTGCTCGGCTATCTCCTCTACGAGCGGCAAAACCGGCAGGTGTTGAAGATCGAAACGCCGGGATTCTCGGGCGAGATCAGCAAGGACAAGGGCGTCGATATCGAGGTCGACAAGAACCGCTGAGTCTCGTCGCCGCGGCCCGTAGCCTGCCGCATCCGGGGCGACTTTATGGCGCTCGGGGTCGAAGTTTCGCTCGATTACTCAACGACAATAGTCCCTCACTAGGAGGCGGCGAGGCCAGGGCCGGTCGCGCCGCACGATCCGCCTTTTGAGGGAGACAGCGATGCGACATGCGGCGGGAATGCTCACGACTTTCGGCGTGGCGAGCGCTTTGCTGCTCGCGCCCAGTTTCGCCAACGCCACCGACCTCACCCCGATCAGCCCTATGCAGCCGGTCGTCACTCCGGAACCCTTGACGTGGCAGGGCCTCTATTTCGGGGGTAATCTCGGCGCCGCTTTCGATCCCAACGACCTCCGCATCCAGGATCTGAGCGCGGAGCAGGGCCTGACGCTCCGATTCTCGAACAGCACCGAGTTCATCGGCGGCGTGCATGGCGGCTACAACTTTCAGTCGGGCGGCCTCGTCCTCGGCGTCGAGGGCGATATCGCCTTCGCCGACGACATCGATTACCTGGCAAGCGTCCGCGGCCGCGCCGGCTGGGCCACCCCGAACTGGCTCTTCTACGGCACGGCGGGCGTCGCGTTCATCGACACCAATACCAATTTCGTCGTCGTCTCGGCCGATGACGGACCGTTCGGCTTCAACATCGGCAACACCGACACGGGGTTCGTCGGCGGCGGCGGGATCGAATATCGCTTGAGCCCGCATTTCAGTCTCGGCGTCGAGGGCCTGTACTACAATTTCGGCAACGACAAGCAGAACTTCGTCGCCGGCGCGGACGAGCCGTTCGTGTTGAAGGACGATCTCGACTTTGCGGTCGCGCGCGGCAGGCTCACCTACCACTTCAACGGCTTCTGACCCCTCGCCAAGAGCGGTCAGGGAATTAGCACGGCGGCGCCCGTCAGTTCGCCCCGGCGCAGGCGTTCGAGCGCCTCGTTGGCGGCATGGAGCGGGACGGGGCTGACATGCGTCGCGACCGGCACGCGCGGCGCGAGCGCGAGAAACTCGCGTGCGTCTTCGCGCGTGAGATTGGCGACCGAGCGCAAGACCCGCTCCTCCCAGAGGTTCTCGTAGGGAAAGCTCGGGATGTCGCTCATATGGATGCCGCCGCAGACGACGACGCCACCTTTGCGCACGGCTTCGAGTGCGACCGGTACTAGCGCGCCGACGGCCGCGAAGATGATGGCGGCGTCGAGCGATTGCGGCGGCGACTCATCCGACCCTCCGGCCCAGACCGCGCCGAGCGAGCGGGCGAAATCCTGCGCCGGCCGATCGCCCGGGCGCGTGAAGGCGTACACCTCGCGCCCTTGCGATTTTGCCACTTGCGCGATGATATGGGCCGCGGCGCCGAAGCCGTAAATGCCGAGCCGTGAAACCTCGGCGGCGGGCGGGGCGATTGCGAGTTTCAGCGAGCGGTAGCCGATCAGCCCGGCGCAAAGAAGCGGCGCCGCTTCGGCGTCGCCATAGGCTTCCGGCAGGTTGAACACGAAGCGGGCATCGGCGACCGCGTAGCCGGCATAGCCGCCGTCGATCTGATAGCCGGTGAAGCGCGGGTTATCGCAGAGATTCTCCCGGCCTTCGCGGCAATAGGGGCAGGTGCCGTCGGTTCCGCCGAGCCACGGCACGCCCACGCGGTCGCCGACGGCGAAACCTGTCGCGCCTTCGCCGAAAGCCACAACCCGGCCCACGATCTCGTGGCCGAGGACAAGCGGAAGTTTGGGATGCGGCAACTCGCCGTCGATGATGTGGAGGTCGGTGCGGCAGACCCCGCAGGCCGCAACGTCGATCAGAACCTGTCCAGGTCCCAGATTTGGCACCTTCAGTTCGGCGCTTCTCAGCGGCATGCCGGGCGCATCCAGCACCATCGCGTGCATGACGGAAGGAGGCATCGAAACTACCGCGCGCGGTATTTGCTGGCGTAGTGCTTGCCGAGTACCTTGCGTATCTGCTGCGCCAAGCGCTTGTTGCCCGACACCTTCGCCTTCGCTGTTTCCTTCCGGGGCTTCTGGCTCTTCCTGTCGGGGTTCTTCTTCATCCGACTCTTGCGGTGGCCTACTCGATGCTCTTGCGGATTTGAGCAAGCAGCGCCGAGCGGCTCGCCTGCGGGCTCAATTCAAAGCGGTAATAGCCCACCAGGTCCCTGATCCGCGCGTATTGCTCCGGCGTGAATGAGATTACGCAGGCGCCTTGCGTCTCGCAGCTATCCTCGATGGCGTGAGAGAGCCCGCCGGCCCAATGTCCAAGCTGATGGATGGCAGCCATGCCCGGCACGAAGGGCAAGGGGTCGTTTCCGCCGGACCGCTCGGGAAGGCTCGCGTGATGAATGACGATGCCGTCGCGCACAGGGGCTGACGCCCGCGACCACGGAAAGGTGGCGTAGCCCGACAGCGCGCCGCCGCCCGGCTCGGCCGTATAGATATTGAGCGTGCGCGCGGTGTCCTTGCCAAGCTCAGTCTTCATCTCGATCTCGGCGGGGCTTCCCGGCTCATGGGTGAACCAGGCCTTGTTCTCGTGCAACCTCGCATCGGCGATGGTGAAGGCGATCCCAGCAGTGGCATAGATGCGATTGAGCAACGCCATCTGCGCTTTCAGCCGGCGATGCGACACATAACCGTGCGCGCCGTCATGGATGATATGAAAGCGGACAGGGATCACCGTCTTGTAGCGAAACGTCACGCCGTGCGCCCTTAGCGCCTCGGTCACACGGGTCGCCTGGATGTCCTCGCTTGGGCTGGAGGGGGCGGTGCCGCAGCGATAGTGCGGCGCGGGCGCTGCGCGCGCGAGCCCCGCGGCTGCTGCCGCCAAACAGGCGGACGCGGAAGAGATGACAAATTCGCGCCGATTCACGTGCCTGCTCCCTCGACGGATGGGCAAGATTAGAATGCGCGCGCGGCTAGCGCCATGGGGACGAAGGGGGGGTCTCCCTAGTCGATACCGCTCAGGATCGCATCCTGAACGTTCTTGTCGGGCGCGCCGAACCACTTCTTCTCGTTGCCTATTTGCAGCAACCCCCACGCCTTTGCCCCGCTCGGCGAGAACAGGACGAAGAGCTGGTTGTCGCCGCACTCGTTGGGCTTGCAGGTAAAGGCGAGCGTGTAGGTCTCGCCGTTCGCCTCGACCGCAATCGAGGGCGTCGGCGGTCCGTCCAGAGTTCTTGGCGTAGTCGTCAACCCATTGCGGCGGCGTCGCGCCCGCGAACATGCCGTACCACGCGGCGCGATTGGCCGGCTGCTTCATCAGGTCGGCGAGAGTGGGCCCCTTAGGCGGACCGGCAGCGAAAGAAGGAACGCAGCATCCGGCAAAGAGAAGGGCGATGACAACGGCAGTTCGCATGGTCACTCCGTCGGAAGGCAGAGGCGGGCGAAATCCGCCTCGCCGCTATGAGCGACGAAGTTATAGCGAAAAAATGACGCTAGTGCCGGATGAGAGGCCAGCCTTGCGGGCCCGGCGCGGTCGGCGACAGCGAGACCGGCGCCTCGACGCGCTGCTCGCAAGCCCCGAAAGGACGGACCGAGAGGGAGCCGTTGAGATGCCGCTCGGGCACCGGCGAGGACGCGGCCCACAAGGCGGCGAAGGCAAGCCGGCCGAGCCGGGCCTTGTCCGCCGAATTCTCTTCGAACAGGGTCAAGACGTTGCGCCGGTCGGCGCCGCGCCGCATGGCATCGCCCGACCAGCACATGGTGCCGCCATAGATGACCTGTTCGTGCGCTTCGAGCAGGCGCGGATTGCGCGCCCAGCGGATCAGGTCGGCGGCGTAAGCTTGCGGGGAAAGCTCGGTGAGGGTCGCGAAAAGCTGCCGCAATTCGTCAGCGGGATCGAGATGCGCCAGGATCACCCTGGCGCCGAGGCCCGTACGCTGGAGCGCGCCCTTGAGCCCGATCAGCGCCTTGGCGGGATCGGATGAGGGCGACCGCAGGACCATGGTGAGGGTCGTGCCCGCCTCGGCACGCTCGAGCGAGCGCGCCATGATCTGGAGATGCCGGCGGAGCTCGATTTCCCTCAAATCCCCCGTAGGCTCCCGTTCGGCCACGACGCTCATGTTCCCCCCATTGCTCACGGATTTCGCTCGGCCGAGGAGGCTATGGCGCGCGCTTCGGCATTGCTGAGAATGGCCGGAACAGGGTTAAGGAAGGCTTGAAGGGAGGGCTGGGTCAGGCCGCGCGGTCGGTTGCGAACAAGCGGCGCGCCGCAAAGAACGGCCGGATCACGGGGATTGAAACGCGGTCGGGGCAAAAGGCCCGGCCGGTACGCCGAACGGAGCATTACGCGTTACTCGAACTGAACTAGCACCCAAACAAGTGCCCCGTCGCCGCGGTTTTTCTCAATGCCGCAGCTTGCCCCGAAATGATCTGGCCCCGGAATTGTGTCCCTGTTGCGACCGGGCCGTCGCTTATCCCCGGAACCAGCATCTTCTAGTTTGGGTTGACCACGTGAGAATATCTCGTTCTGCGCCCGAGGCTTAGGGAGCGGAGGACGGGAGAGGAGGACGGATGGCGTTCTATCTTGTTTCGGCGGTCCCGAGGCAGGAGTTGATGGGCGATCTTTCGGCGCGGCTTCAGCGCGACGAATTCACCGGTCTCCGTCCTTTCGGCCCGACGCTCTCCCGGTCCCTGAAGGCTGCCCGGCAGAGACGCGACGGGGCCGCCGTCTGGGAGGAAGAGGATTATTGCCGTCCGCCCTTGGCGGAAGAACGGGCCGCCGTGCTCGACCGCTATTTCTTCGATCTTCGCGTCGAGCCCGTGAGCGAGGGCGAAGGCTGGAAGAGAATCGAGGCCTTGCCGCGTCTCTTCCCCGAGTTCGAGGACTAACGAAAGCCATTTGGCGCGGGCGCAAAGCCGGACTACATACGGCGTCATGACGGAAGCCCCGACCAAAGTACGCGTGCTCGAAGCGCTGAAGCGGATCAAGTCACCGGGCTCCGGCGCCGATATCGTGGCGGAGGGGCTCGTCTCAGAGATCGTGATCAACCAAGGCAAGGTCTATTTCGCGATCTCGGTCGATCCGGCCCGCGCCCGCGAGCTCGAGGCGCTGCGGAAGGAAGCCGAACAGGCGGTGGCTGAAGTGCCGGGCGTTAGCGGCGTGACGGTGACGCTCACTGCCGATCGCGCGCCGTCGGCCGGGAATGGCAGAGGTGCCACCGCGCCGCAAGGCTCGCCCTTCGCGCGGCCGGGCGCGGCGCGCGACGCGCGCCACCGTCCCGGCGGCGTGCCTGGGGTCGCCAAGATCATCGCCGTCGCCTCGGGCAAAGGCGGCGTCGGCAAGTCAACCGTCGCGGCGAATCTTGCGCTCGCGCTGAAAGAGCGCGGCCTGCGCGTCGGCATTCTCGATGCCGACATTTACGGCCCGTCGATGCCGCGCCTGCTCGGGCTCAAAGGTCAGCCGCAACAAGTGGGCGACAAGCTTGCGCCGCTCGAGGCTTACGGCGTGAAGGCGATGTCCATGGGCCTTCTCGTCGATGAGGAGACGCCGATGATCTGGCGCGGCCCGATGGTGATGTCGGCGCTGTCGCAGATGCTGAAGGACGTGGCCTGGGGCGAACTCGACGTGCTGGTAGTGGATATGCCCCCCGGCACCGGCGACGCGCAGCTCACCATGGCGCAGCAGGTGCCGCTTGCGGGCGCCGTGATCGTCTCTACGCCGCAGGACCTCGCGCTGATCGATGCGCGCAAGGGGCTCAACATGTTCCGCAGGGTGAACGTGCCGGTGCTCGGCCTGGTCGAGAATATGAGCAGCTTCGTTTGCCCGCATTGCGGCGAACGCTCCGACATTTTCGGCCATGGCGGCGCCCGGAGCGAAGCCGAACGGCTCGGCGTGCCCTTCCTCGGCGAAGTCCCGCTGCTGCCGGAGATCCGCGCGACCTCTGACGAGGGCCGCCCCGTGGTCGCGACCGCGCCCAAGTCGCCCGCCGCAAGCGCTTTCCGCGAAATCGCCGCGCGCGCCGTCGCCGCGCTGGAAGAGGGCAAAGGCCAGGTGAGGCCCGCGCCGCGAATCGTGATGGAGAGCTGAAGGCTTGCCTAGCTTGCGCCAACTCAGATAAGGCCGTTCGAGGCGTCGGCCGCGTGCGACTTGCAACTTTGCGCTCTTGCTCAGCCCGTGACGAAGAGACGAAGCGACGTGCCGGTGTTCCTGCTTTACGCCGGCATCCTCCATGCCATCGGCCTCGCCTTGCTGTTGCCGATGCTGATTACCTTGCCGGGCCCGGCGGGCGAGCCCGCGCCTGCCCCTGCGCCCACGCCCGAGATTGCCCCGATCGACGTCATCGTTCTGCCGCCGCCCCAGGCTCTGACGGACGCCGGGCCTGAGCACACGTCCGCGCTACCGTCGGCGCCGCCTGCCGAGGCGGGCACCGCGACGCAACCGGCGGAACCTGCCAAAGCCGAACCCGCTCAAGTGGAGCCTCCGAGCGCGGAGACGCCCGTGAAGGAGGAGATCGAGGCAGCGCCGGAGCCGAAGGTCGAAGCCATGCCGGAGCCGAAGGAGGCCGCGCCGGAGGTCAAGCCTCAAACCGCGCCAGCGACCGAGGCGACTGAGTCTCCCGAAACAATGCCGGCTGGGACCGAAGGCGCCGCGACCGACGAACCGGCGAAAGAAACAGCTCCGCCGAAAGAGCCGGCTCCGCCGCAAAGGCCGGCTCCGGCGAAGGAAAGCACCAACACGAAAGAGACCACCTCGCCCGCAACAAAGGCGTCAGCCGCCCGCGCAGCCGAACGGCTAAGCCCGCGCTTCGGCGCGCGCCGAGCCGCGCCGCGAAGAGCCAAACCAAGTTTCAGCCCTTTAACGGGGCGCTGAGCGGGTGGTTCAGTCCGCCTCCGAGCGCCAAGCGAAGATAGCCGACGCTTAAGCTGCGCTGTGGCGGCCGGCGGCAATCGGCGTCACGTTGCCGCTCAGCTCCATGAGGCTCGTGTCGGCCGGCCCCGGATAGCCGTAGAGGAAGCCCTGCACTTGCGGGCAGCCGAACTCGCGCAGCATTTCCGCCTGCTCCTCGGTCTCGACCCCCTCGGCGGTGATGACCACGTCGAGCGACTTGCCGAGAGCGATGACGGTCTTGACGATCGCGCGCATGGCCGGGTCGCGCGTCATGTTGCGGACGAATTGCCGGTCGATCTTGATCTTGGAGAAGGGAAAGCGCGCGAGAAAGCTCAAGCTCGAATAGCCGGTGCCGAAATCGTCCATGGCGATGTTGACGCCAAGCTGGCGCAGGCGGCTGAGCTTCGCCAGCACCTCCTCGGTGTCGTTGATGAGGAGATTCTCGGTGATTTCGAGCTCGAGCCGCTCCGGCGAGAGCCCCGTCTCCTTGAGCACGCTGGCGACCAAAGCGGCGACGTCGCCCTCGCGAAACTGTGCCGGCGACAGATTGACCGAGACGAAAAGCGGCTCGGGCCATTCGACCGCGTCGCTGCAGGCCCGGCGCAGAACCCATTCGCCGAGCGGAATGATCAGCCCCGTGTCCTCGGCTACGGCAATGAAATGGGCCGGCGCGATCTTGCCGTGCACGGGATGGTGCCAGCGGATTAGGGCTTCGGAGCCGCACTGACGCTCGGTGGCGAGATCGAATTGGGGCTGGTAGACAACTTCGAATTCGCCACGGCCAAGCGCAAGACGCAACTCGTGCTCGACCATGCGGCGGCGCTGCAGCGCCTTGTTCATGCTTTCCTCGAAGAAGCACATGCGCTGGCCGCCGTCGCACTTGGCGCGCGTCAAGGCAATTGCCGCGTGACGCAAGAGCGTGGCGGCGTTGTCGCCATCAGCGGGCGCGAGCGCAGCACCGGCGCTGACGGTGACCGTCAGCTCCTTGCCCGCGACCAGGAACGGCCTTCGCAACAGTTCGACCAGTCGATTCATGAAACTCATGACTTCGCCAAGATTGGCGATATCGATGAGAGCGACGGCGAACTCGTCGCCGCCCGACCGCGCCACCAGGTCGCCCTCGCGCAGCGCCGCCTGAATACGGGTGCCAATGTCGCGCAGCACCTGATCGCCGCCGCTATGGTCGACGGCGTGGTTGATTTCCTTGAAATTGTCGATCTCGAGGCAAAGGACCGCGATGCTGGCGCAGTCGCGATGAATGCGCGCCACGGCCTTGGTCAGGCTGTTACTGAAGGCTTGGCGATTGGCGAGGCCGGTCAACGCATCGTGCTGTTCGAGATAGCGGAGCTGCGCCTCGGTCTCGCGGCTCTCGCGCCCCCGCATCCAGCCAAGCGCGGCGAGCACGCCAATTCCCGCTCCGAGAAGCAACAATGTGATGGTCGTGGCCCAGCCGAAATAGCTGGCGAGAACCTTCGCCTGGTCGCTCTGATCGAGATAGACGACGAGCGTGCCCCGCGGATCGCCGTCGAGCGCAAGCGGGAGAGTGAGGGCGGCAAAATTCGTCGGCGAGGAGGTGTCCGAACTTTCGTACAGCGTGACCTTGGTCCCTTCCGGCGCGGGGCTGGTCAGGAGAGAGGCAAGGTCCTTCTCGAGCGGGAGGCCCGCGATGCCGCTGGTGTAAACCAATTTGCCGTCGCGATCGTAAAGCTCGTATCGGAGCGCGCGATCGCCGTAGCCGGACTTGGCAAGAATATCGGCGAAGGTGGGCGTGACGGACGGAGTGCGGATTGCGTCCGACAGCGCTTCGGGCTCTTGCACCATTTGCGTCTTGAGGCGTGCGGCGACGAGCGAGGCTTCGCGTTCGAGCTCGATCCGGCTGATCCTGCCCGGTGCTGCGAGCGCCACCGCGGCAATGGTTGCGCCGAGCGCCAGAACGCCCGCCCAATACCAGTGCTTCTTGAGCGACGCGAAAGACGACATGAACAAGCCCGGGGATGCGGCCGACCGCGCCCAATGTGGGCGGCGACAGTTAAGAACGCGGTAAGCTCTTTGCTTAACAAACCCTCCGGCGCGGCAGGCCTCTTCGTGTGAGATCGGCAAGAAATGGCGGGATTGCAGGGCTCGCGCGGCTGCCTCAGCCGCCGGTCACCGACATTGCCCGCGCCAAATGTGGCCGCTCCTCCCGGCCGATGACGAAGTCATGGCCCTTTGGCTTCCGGGCGATGGCGGCATCGATCGCGGCATTGAGGAGGGCGTTGTCGGGACTTGCGCGAAGCGGAGTCCTGAGGTCGGCTGCGTCCTCCTGGCCGAGACACATATAGAGAGTGCCGGTGCAGGTGACGCGCACGCGATTGCACGATTCGCAGAAATTATGCGTCAGCGGCGTGATGAAGCCGAGCCGCCCTCCGGTCTCGCGCACTTTGACATAGCGGGCGGGACCGCCGGAGCGGTAAGCGTCGTCGTCGAGGGTGAAGCGCTGTTCGATGCGCGCCCGCACCAGAGAGAGCGGCAGATACTGCGCCGTGCGGTCGGCGCCGATTTCGCCCATCGGCATCGTCTCGATCAAGGTGAGGTCGAAGCCCCGGCCATGCGCCCAGCGCATGACGTCCTCGATCTCGTCCTCGTTCACGTCGCGGAGCGCCACCATGTTGATCTTGATCTTGAGACCGGCCCGCTCGGCGGCATCGATGCCGCCGAGCACCTGGGCGAGGTCGCCCCGCCGCGTAATGGCGCGGAACTTCGCGGCATCGAGCGAATCGAGCGACACGTTGATGCGGGCGACACCGCATTCCGCGAGCGCGCCGGCGTGAAGGGCGAGCTGGCTGCCGTTCGTGGTGAGCGTCAGCTCATCGAGACCGGCGCCGAGATGGCGCGAGAGCGAGCGGATCAGCCACATGATATTGCGCCGGACGAGCGGCTCGCCGCCGGTCAATCGGAGCTTGCGCACGCCCTTGGCGATGAATGCGCTCGCAAGCCGGTCGATCTCCTCGAGCGTCATCAGGTCCTCGCGCGGGAGGAACGTCATGGCTTCGGCCATGCAATAGACGCAGCGGAAATCGCAGCGGTCGGTGACCGAGACCCGCAAATAGGTGATGCGGCGGCCGAAGGGGTCGATCAGGGGGCGCATCGTCATGCCTCTTCGTCGCGCTCGGCTCGCGCCCTGCCTTTACGGCTATAGGCCTTGGCGCTTCGCACCACCCGCTTGCGATAGAGGGGCGTGGCGAGAGCGGCCGCCGCGGCGCTCCGGCGCTTTACGCTACGCTTCGCCTTCATCTTTCGGGCCGTTCTCTTCTTCGGTTTGGCGCGGCGTTTCCCAGAGGGGACCGGCATGGATTTCGTCTCTAATATAGCAATATAGGCGCTTCGGCTTTGTCATAACATGGGACCGGGCGCCATAGGAGACCGAGCATGGACGAACAACGCTTTAATATGTCGATGCGGAAATACCTGAAAGAAGTGGGCGTGACCTCCCAGCAGGCCATCGAAGAGGTGGTCCGCGAGGAAGGCTTGGGCGGCAAGGGCAAGCTCAAGATGACGATGGTGCTCACGGCCGAGGGCACCACACTCAAGCATGTGGTCGAGGGCACGATCGACCTCGGCTGAGCGGAAGGGCAAGCGATGGCCGAGCCATGGCCGACCGAGCTTAGGCTCGACAAGGAGCGGCGGGTTCTGACCGTGACCTTCGACGACGGCAAGAGCTTCGCGCTGCCGGCCGAGCTCTTGCGCGTGCTGTCGCCGAGCGCCGAGGTGCAGGGCCACAGCCCCGAGCAGCGGGTCACGGTCGCGGGCAAAAAATCGGTCGGTATCGCAAGGCTCGAGCCGGTCGGAAACTACGCCGTGCGCATCGTGTTCGACGACGGCCATGATACCGGGCTCTATGTCTGGGCGTATTTGCGCGAGCTCGGCGAGAACCAGCACGCGCGCTGGCAGAGCTATCTCAACGATCTCGGCGCCAAGGGTCTCGCGCGCTGAAGCCTCAAGGTTTCGTTTCCTGGGCGAGGAGCGCGCGCTTGCGCTCGATACCCCCACGGTAGCCGCTGTCAAATCCGGCCTTTGCCAAGCAACTTGAAACCGATTGTGCGGGTTCACTGTGGTGAACTGCATACGGCCGCCCCTCTCATGCGCTTTTGAAAACGACCCGCGCCATCAGTATCAAGACAAGGGAGATGAGGGCGAGGCTGGCCTTTTTGTCACGGCAGAGACATCAACCGCATCAAATTCGCCCGTGCCGGAGCCTTCTCGCACTATGGTGATTTTTCCAGCACGCACGCATATGCGTACTTTGGCGACATAAGCCGCAATATGGGATCTCCCACTACTTTCATTGTGCACGCAGGTGGAGGAGATTGTTCTGCGATCCCAGGCATCGAACCCAAATATGCGATTGGCCTCCGCAATGGCATGCCACCCTTCAACATAATGCAGAGCCGACCCATTGGCGTGGCGCGTCTTGACATGCCTGAAGTCGAGTTTTGCCTTGAGCTGACGCACTTGGTCATCGTTGAATTCCATCACTTTGTCCTCACTACGAGAACTGATTTCGGATTGCTGAGTTGCACGCCGGGGATTTCGTTACCCTCCTTTAGCTCACTAAGGAGGGTTTGCTTGTCGATTTTTGGTGGCTGCGGTAACCAATATAGGGAAGGAATGGCATCCTCCGCAGTGATCACGAGCCCCGGTGATCCTGGGCGGGTAGAAGCAGTAAAGTCGGGCTGCTAAATCCGGGCGAGCCCGACTTCAGTCATTGCGTGAAGCGCGAGTTCCCGCTTTGTTTCGATCAGATTCTCGATCTGTTTTATATCGTAAAATGATTTTTTCACGTGAAATACGAGCGGCTAGGGCGTTGCTCGGGTGGAGCCAATTGGAGCTCGCAAAAGCAGCCTCCGTCGGGATAGCGACGGTCAGGAGACTAGAAGGTGCAGGCACTGAGGTGAGAGGCTCTGCAGAGGCTGTGTGGAAAATTCAGAAGGCTTTGGAAGCTGCTGGCGTGGAGTTTCTACCTGAAGACGCTACAAAAGGCCCGGGCGCCAGGCTGCGCCGGCCCGGTCCGCCCAGGAAGCCGAAGAATCCACGAAAATAAACGATGCGCTCAAGTTTGCGAAACGAACCCAATTATTGCGCTGCAGCATTTTGTTTATGATCGATAGAAACGATATCAAGGACCTGACTTTCTTCGCGCGCACGACGTCTTGCACGCAAAGCAACTGTTGGAGGGTACGGTTGAACGCGTTCATGAGTGCAGTTTCGTATCTGAACAGTGTTCCGAGCGTATCTCGACTGTTTTGAAAGGCAATGACTGGCTCCCTGGAAGCGTACTTATCGTTACGCCGTATTTCGATTAGCGGCTTCGAAAACCGGCACGCGCCGAATGCGCCACATGATCACTGCCATGCGCTCTACAAGTTCCCTTTCGATCCCCGGTCTGGGGTTGTGGTCGGCTTCGAGTTGGGCGCGGAGGAGGTCGAAGGCCCTTGGATCTTCATCACCGATGACGATCGATTCCGCGGTCAGTCCATGCTTGCACGCGTTCATACATGACAGCGTTTTTCCCGTAGCCGTCTTGGGACCGGTGCTGCGCTTCGCGTTTGCACGATTTGCCCTCAATTGCTTTTCTGATGCCATTGTTACCTCCAGCTGTTGTTAACACAGAGGGTTCTCTCTCAAAGCGATTCCATGAACAATAGGCGCACCAGAACCGAACGTCATCATTGCTTCATGGAAAGCCGTCATCTGTCGTAAAAACGTGATAATTCGACGGTCAAACATTGAAGCAAATCCACTCCGGCGATTCGTCGTGAAAGGTGACTGCTATTGAGTGAGCGAGCAGGGCATGGTCCTCGATGCTTCAGCCGGGCCTTCTTGGGCGGTCGGCCAGCGCAGTCATGCGGCCCCTTCGGGAGATCGCGGCCCGGCTTAAACGGCCCTATGGCTGATCGTTGCCGTTGGCGTCATCATGGCCTCGCTTGTCTTCATCGGCGGTCTGTCCAAGAGCTTTGCCCTGATCGGGCTACTTAGTTTCGTAGTCTCGGTGGTGCTACTTCCCCGGCAGGACACGGGTCACTTCGTCGGCACCTGGATCGAACGTCCCTCCGCGGCGATGCAAAACGTCTCGGCGATGCGGGTCATGGCCGAGGCGCTGCCGGATCCCGTCATCCTGCTCGGCCCTGACGGACATGTCCTCTTCTCCAACGCCGAGGCTCGCTCTCTCTTCGCCTCCTTGCGCGAAGGGAGCCACATCTCCTCGGTGATCAGGACGCCGGAATTCCTCGATGCGGTCGCAGCCGCGCCCGGCCTTGGCCGCGCTGTGACCGTGACCTATGCCGAGCGGGTTCCGGTCGGGCGGCGCATGGGGGCGACAGTTGCGCCTGTGAGCGGGGGAGAGGAAGAAGGCGCCGCCAATATTGTCGTTCTGCTGCGCGACCTCACCGAGATCGAACGCATCAACCAGATGCGCGCAGATTTCATCGCCAATGCGAGCCATGAGCTGAGGACCCCGCTCGCCTCGCTCCGCGGCTTCATCGAGACGCTGCAGGGAAGCGCCAAAGGCGATCCCGCCGCTCGCGACCGCTTCCTTCCGATCATGGCCGAGCAGGCCTCGCGCATGACGCGCCTCATCGATGCGCTTCTGTCGCTGAGCCGCGTCGAGATGAACGCGCATGTGCCGCCGTCGGATCTCGTCGATCTCAACGAGGTGATCGGCAGCGCCAAGGACACGCTCGACCCGCTTGCGCGTGACATGGGCTTCAAGTTCGAGGCGGGACGGTTCCCCCGCCCTGCGATCGTGCGCGGCGACCGCGACGAGCTCATGCAAGTGATGCAGAACCTGGTGCACAACGCTTTCAAATACGGAACCAAGGGCGGCACGGTCAGGATCGAGGCAAAGCATATCCCCGCGCTCGGCCGTCAAGCCGGCCGCTACACGATCGCCGTCATCGACAATGGACCGGGTATTGCGCCCCAGCACCTGCCGCGCCTGACCGAACGCTTCTACCGGATCGATGTCGCGGCGAGCCGGGAGAAAGGCGGAACCGGACTTGGGCTTGCCATCGTCAAGCACATCCTCAACCGTCACCGCGGCGAACTTGCCATCGCGTCCACGCCAGGCAAGGGCTCGACCTTCACGGTGATGCTCTCCGAGGCGCGTGCGAATAGCCCCGAACGGGGCGCGGCCGCCGGCTGAGACGAGGCTAGGCGCTCACGTCCGAGGCCCGGCGCGCTGGTTAAAGCGCCTTTTCCCGACGCGCCCACGGGCAGCGACTTATCCACACCGTCTCGCAGGAAATCAGTTCAAAATCATACACATAAGCTGTCATAAAGCCGAATCATCAGCGTCATAAAACAATGACCGACGGTGACTAGCGTGACCCGCGAGCTGGCGGCGGATCGATCCCGCGCCGGCGAAGGCTTCATCCAGAATGAAGGGAGAGCAACGTGAACAGGATTTGTATCGTGGCGTCGACGCTTGCCGTCGCCGCTCTTTGCACGGCCGGCCCGGCGCTGGCGCGTGACCAACTCAAGGTCGTCGGCTCCTCGACGGTTTTCCCCTACACCCAGGCCGTTGCCGAGGATTTCAGCAAGAAGAGCGGCAAGAAGGCGCCGGTCGTGGAGTCGACCGGAACTGGCGGCGGCATGAAGATCTTCTGCCAGGGCGTCGGCGAGGCCAACCCTGACATCACCGGCGCATCGCGCGGGATGAAGAAGTCGGAGTGGGAGCTCTGCACCAAGAACGGGGTCGGACGACATCACCGAGGTTCAGATCGGTTATGACGGTCTGTCGATCGCCCAATCCAAGACGGGCAAGCCCATCGATCTGACCAAAGAGCAGCTGTTCCTAGCGCTCGCTTCCGAGGTTCCCGATGGCGACAAGCTTGTAGCCAACCCGTACAAGAAGTGGAGCGATGTTGACAAGTCGCTACCCGATATGGCGATCACCGTCTATGGGCCGCCGCCGACTTCAGGCACGCGCGACGCCTTCGTCGAGCTTGCCATGCATGAGGGCTGCAAGTCGCTCGAGTACTTCAAGAAGAAGAAGGGTGAACTGGACAAGGATGGATTCGAGAAGCTCATCAAGGAGAAGTGCACGCCCATGCGTCAGGACGGCCCGTTCATCGAGGCCGGTGAGAACGACAATCTCATCGTGCAGCGGATCGAAGCCGACCCGAACGCGCTTGGCATCTTCGGCTATTCGTTCCTGTTCGAGAACCAGGACAAGATCCAAGGCGTGAAGATCGCCGGCGTCGCGCCGAGCTTTGATACCATCGCCGATCACAGCTACGGGCTGTCGCGGCCGCTCTTCATCTACATCAAGAACGCTCATCGCAAGGTCATCCCCGGCATGGACGAGTTTCTCGCCGAGTACGTTTCAAACGAAGCGATGGGACCCGATGGCTATCTGCATGAGCGGGGCCTCGTGGTGCTGCCGGATGACATGCTGAAGGAAATGCAGGACCGCGCCAAGAACGCGGACAAGATGGCTGCGCCGACATCTTAGGAGGGCGCCGCCGCAGCAGAAGGACTGGGCGTGGCCGTGGAGGCGTTTCGCGGCCACGCCCGTGAGTTTTGAGAGGCAACATGCCGCTTAGCGGATGCCAGCGTTGTGGCGCACCCCATGAAGGCGCGTTCGCATGATTGGCTACGTTTTCCTTGGGATTGTCGCACTTAGCCTATTCGGCTACTTGCTGGCCCGGCGCGGCGCCATAGCGGCTGTGAAAGGCCGCCAGCAGGAGCTCCATTCGCGCCCAAGCTATCACGGAGCTTTCGTCGCCGCGTGGGTCGGCATTCCTTCGCTTCTCTTGGTCCTCATCTGGCTCCTGCTCCAGGGTGTGGTGATCGACCGATTGCTGCTGTGGAGTTTGCCCCCCGGCACGACCGACGGGCTGGATCATCGGGCAGATTGATCTCATGCTGAGCCAGATCAGGTCGGTGGCCGCTGGAAACGTCTTCGGCGAGCCGAGCCTCGTGGTGCAAGAGGCGGCGGAGCGTTATCAGCGCTGGCAGACGATCGCCCGCTACGCGATGGTCATCGCCGCGTTCTCAATCGCGCTCGCCGGCCTCGTTATCGCTCGGGTCCGCATCAGACCCGAATTCCGCGCGCGCCACGCCACCGAGCGGGTGATGAGCGGACTTATGCTGGCGTGCTCGGTGATCGCTATTCTCACCACGCTCGGCATCGTTCTGTCACTCCTCTTCGAGGCATTGCGGTTCTTCGATCGTGTCTCGCCGCTCGAGTTCTTTTTCGGCCTCAACTGGGAGCCGCAGATTCCGATCCGTGAGGGCCAGGTGACGGCAGGCGGCGCGTTCGGCGCCATTCCCGTCTTCACCGGCACGCTTTTGATCTCGGCGATCGCCTTGGGGGTCGCCATCCCCATCGGCCTCCTATCTGCAATCTATCTCAACGAATACGCCCATCCCAAGTTCAGAGCCGTGGTCAAGCCCACCCTTGAGCTTCTCGCGGGCATTCCGACGGTGGTCTTCGGTTTCTTCGCCGTGCTGGTGGTCGCCCCAGCCCTGCGTGATTTTGGCGCGATGATCGGCGTTGCGATTGCGCCCAACAGTGCGCTCGCGGCCGGCGCCGTCATGGGCATTATGATTATTCCGTTCGTCTCGTCGCTGTCCGACGACGCTATAGCGGCGGTGCCGCGCGCCATGCGTGACGGCTCCTATGCCATGGGCGCGACCAAGGGCGAGACCATCACCAAGGTCCTGCTGCCGGCCGCTCTGCCCGGCATCATGGGTGGTATCCTGCTCGCCGCGAGCCGCGCCATCGGCGAGACCATGATCGTGGTCATGGCGGCCGGCATAATCGCCTCGTTGACGCTCAATCCGCTCGAGCCCGTCACCACGGTGACTGTGCAAATTGTGACTCTGCTCATCGGCGACGTCGAGTTCGACAACCCGAAGACGCTCGCCGCCTTCGCACTTGGTCTTGTCCTGTTCCTTGTCACGCTTACGCTCAACGTGATCGCGCTTCACATCGTGCGCAAATATCGAGAGCAATATGAGTGACGCTCAGGCAATAGATCGCCCCCCAATTGCGGGCGGACGAGCGAGCGATGCGGTACGGCAGCGCATTCGCCGGCGCTACGCAGCAGACCGGCGATTGCAGGTCTACGGCATCATCGCGATTGCGCTCGCTATCGGATTGCTCGGCGTGCTCCTGACTTCGATCGTGGCGAACGGACTTCCCGCTTTCGTGCAAAGCAAGGCCGATATTTCGTTCTTCATCGATCCCGCCAAGGTGGACGCCTGAAAAACTTGCCGACGGCAATTTCCGTGCGCTCGTGCGCGAAGCGCTGAAGCCTTTGCTCCCCGCCGATGCGACCGACAAAGCGAAGGCCGACGCTGCGAAGGTTCTCACCTCCGACGCGCCCTATATCTTGCGCGACTATATCATCAAGCACCCGGACGTGATCGGGAAGACGATCACTCTACCTATCTCTCTTTCCGATGCCTTCGATCAGCTGAACAAGGGCGTGATCCCAAAGGAGGTGGACGCGCTGAACTGGGTCGAAATCGGCTGGTTCGAGACTTTGCGCAACCAGGGTTTGGTAGGTGTTGAGAACGGCCGTGAGGTCCTCAAGATCGAGGTTTATATCGACCCTGCGAAGATCGAAGCGGGTCCGCCCCCAACCGGCGACTTTACCGCGCTGGCGAGAGACAGTTTGCAGGCCTATCTGCCCAAGGTGCGAAGCGCCTCGCTCTCCACCATGCTGGCCGCGGATGCGCCAGCCGCTATCGCGGCGAGCGTGGCCGACGATCCGGCACTGATCGGCAAGACGGTGAAGATGCCCCTTGCCGCTATCAGAGCCCTTCGCCGAGCTCGCCCAGGGCAAAACCCCGAAAGTTCTCAATCCCCGGTTCACCGCCGCTCAGATTGAGATCTTCGAGGCCATGAAGGCGAAGGGGCTCGTACATACGCCGTTCAACTGGGAACTGTTCCTTAACGCCGACAGCCGCTTCCCAGAGCGCGCCGGGCTCGCCGGCGCCATCACCGGAACATTCCTGATGTTGCTCGTGTGCTTCGGCCTGAGCTTCCCGGTCGGCATTGCCGCAGCTGTGTATCTTGAGGAGTTCGCACCCAAGAACCGGCTTACCGATCTGATCGAGGTCAACATCAACAACCTCGCAGCCGTGCCATCGGTCGTATTCGGTCTGCTCGGGCTCGCCATGTTCCTCGGCTTCTTCGGCCTGCCGCGATCGACGCCGCTCGTTGGTGGCATGGTGCTGTCGTTCGTGACCTTGCCGACCATTATCATTGCGACCCGGGCGGCGCTGAAAGCGGTGCCACCCTCGATCCGCGAGGCGGCGCTCGGCGTCGGCGCGTCCAAGCATCAAGTGGTCATGCACCACGTCCTGCCGCTCGCCATGCCCGGAATTCTTACCGGCACCATCATCGGCATGGCGCATGCGCTCGGCGAAACCGCGCCGCTCCTCCTGATCGGAATGAACGCGTTCATCCCGAGCGTCGAGAGCATGGGCATTCTTGAGCCCGCGACTACGCTGCCGACGCAGATCTTCAACTGGGCCGACAGTCCCGAGCGCGGCTTCGTCTCGCGAACGTCCGCCGCTATTCTCGTGCTGTTGGCGTTTCTCGTGATCATGAACCTGCTCGCCATCGTCCTGCGGCAGAGATTCGAGCGTAAATGGTAGAAGGGGATCCGGTTATGGAGGCTAAAGTCCAAGCGCGCCCAGTCGTCCGGGTGCAGATGCCGCCTCAAGCGACAAGCCCGTTGATCGCGTTGCCGGCCGCCGAGCGCGAGCTCAAGCTGAACGCGCAGGGCGTCAATTTGTGGTACGGCGACAAGCAGGCGCTGTTCGACGTCTCGCTCGATATCTTCGACCGTTCGATTACGGCGCTGATCGGTCCGTCCGGTTGCGGCAAGTCAACCTTCCTGCGCACGCTCGATCGCATGAACGACGTCATCGAAGGATGCCGCATGACCGGTAGAATCACGCTCGATGGCGAGGACATCTATTCCCGCGAAGTCGATCCGGTGCAGCTCCGCGCCCGTGTTGGAATGGTGTTTCAGAAGCCCAACCCGTTTCCGAAATCGATTTTCGAAAACGTCGCCTACGGACCGCGCATTCACGGCCTTGCCTCTACAAAGCCGGAACTCGAGGAGATCGTAGTCAAGAGCCTGACCCGGGCCGGATTGTTCGAGGAGGTCAAGGACCGACTGAACGAGCCTGGCACGGGCCTCTCGGGCGGTCAGCAACAGCGCCTTTGCATCGCCCGCGCCATCTCGGTGAATCCCGAGGTGCTTCTCATGGACGAGCCTTGCTCGGCGCTCGACCCCATCGCCACGGCCCGCATCGAGGCCTTGATGGAAGAATTGAAAGAGTCGCTCTGCATCGTCATCGTCACCCACTCGATGCAGCAAGCAGCGCGCGTCTCGCAGCGCACCGCCTTCTTCCATCTCGGCAAGCTGGTCGAGGTGGATGACACGGTCAAGATGTTTACCAATCCGGCCGATACCCGCACGCAGGACTACGTCACCGGCCGCTTCGGCTAATCGGCCCTCGGGAGTTTGCATGATGGAAAAGCAACACGAGCATATCGTCAGGTCCTACGAGGAGGAGCTTTCCCTCCTCAACAACAACATCGCAAAGATGGGCGGTCTCGCCGAGCAGGTCCTCGGCCAGGCGATCGACGCGCTGGAGCGTCGCGATCCCGAGTTGGCGGCCGCCACCATCAACGAGGACGAAGCGATCGACGCGCTGGAGCGGGAGATCGAGGAACAGGCCGTGACGATGATCGCGAAGCGGCAGCCCATGGCCTACGATCTCCGCCAGATCATGGCGTCGCTTCGCATCGCCAACGATCTGGAGCGCATCGGCGACCTCGGCAAGAACATCGCCAAGCGCGCCGTCGCCGTCGTGGCCGAGCAGCAACCGAAGGCGCTGATGCTGGGCCTCAAGCATATGGGCGAACTCTCGCTGGCGCAGCTCAAAGAGGTGCTCGACGCTTTCATCGAGCGCGACGCCGACCGGGCGCTCAAGGTCTGGTACAAGGACGAAGAGATCGACGCGATGTACAACTCGCTGTTCCGCGAGTTGCTCACCTACATGATGGAAGACCCGCGCAATATCGGGCTCTGCACCCATCTTCTGTTCGGCGCCAAGAACATCGAGCGCATCGGCGACCACGCCACCAATATTGCCGAGACGGTCTATTACCTGGTGCACGGCGCCCCCATCACCGATCAGCGGCCGAAGGGCGACACCACGAGCTCGACACCGGTGCCGCTCAAGCGGTCGGCGGGATAGGTTAAAGATGAACGCGCTCACCCCCGGTGCCAAGGTCTTGGTCGTCGAGGACGAAGAGCCGCTCGCGCTCCTGCTGCGCTACAACCTCGAAGCCGAAGGCTATGCCGTCGATGTCGTGCATCGCGGCGACGAGGCCGAGATGGCCATCGCCGAGAGCACGCCGGATCTGATCGTGCTCGACTGGATGCTGCCCGGCATTTCGGGGATCGAGCTTTGCCGGCGCCTGCGGGCGAGCAAGGAAAGCCGGGGCATTCCCATCATCCTGCTCACGGCGCGGAGCGAGGAGGGCGACCGCATCAGGGGCCTGACCACCGGCGCCGACGATTACGTCGTCAAGCCATTTTCGCTGCCGGAGCTCATGGCGCGCGTGCGCGCCATCCTCAGGCGCACCAACCCCGAGCGCATCGCCTCGGTCTTGAACGTCGGCGATATCGCGCTCGACCGCGAGTCGCACCGGGTGACTCGGAACGGACGCCAGGTCCATCTCGGGCCGACCGAGTTCCGCCTGCTCGAATTCCTGATGCAGAGCCCGGGCCGCGTCTTCAGCCGCACCCAATTGCTCGACGGCGTGTGGGGGCGCAACGTCTATGTCGATGAGCGCACCGTCGATGTGCATATCGGGCGCTTGCGCAAGGCGATGATGCGGGGAACGGAAACCGATCCGGTCCGAACCGTGCGCGGCGCAGGCTACGCCTTCTCCGATACGCTCGAGGAGACCGCCTAGTCCTTCTTCGGGGGTTCAAAATCAAAGAGGCGCCGAGAGGGCGCCTCTTGCAATTTTCTGCCGCATTTTCTTGGCGCTTTAGGCGCCGGCAAAGCGCCGTTCGCGCCGCCTCGCCTGCACCGGCTGATAGGCCATGCGGGCGTGATGTTCGCAATAGGGCAGCGATGCGCAGGTCTTGCGCCCGCAGAAATGGAACTCGGGCTCGCCCGGATCGCCGATCGGCCAGCGGCACATCGCTTCCTTGAGCGTCATGATGCTGGCCCGCTCATTGAGCGGGATGACCAGCTCCGCGAGGGGCGCCGGCGCGTAGTCCGGCTCGGCCTCGTAATGAGGCTTGAGCGCCGTGGCGCCCCGCGTGCCGAACAGAAGCGACGAACCGCGACTTGCGCGCGGCACATGCGTGCGGCGCGGCCGCGGGCTCGACGAGCGCGAGCTCGTGGCCCGGCCCGATAAGCCAAGACGATGCACCTTGCCGATCACGGCATTGCGCGTGACGCCGCCCAAGCGGGCGGCAATCTGGCTCGCGCTCAACCCCTCGGCCCAAAGTTTTTTCAGCAGTTCAACCCTCTCGTCAGTCCAAGCCATGGTGGCCTCCTCGAATTGGACTCAGAATCCCCCCGTCTGCCTAGAGACGGCGTTTTGAAAACTCGGAATTACTGGTGAGATTGACCGCCCGGGCGCCAAACTAAGCACCCACGACATCTTGTAGCCGAGCGGTAATACCCTACTAGATCCGGCAGAATCCGGCAAGCGTCCGCCACGCTTGTTTGGTCCGTTTTCCACCGGGACGCATGTGAAGTCTGCCACTTCTTCGTCGCGAACACAAATCGCGGCGTGGATGGAAACGTGGACGAGCGTGGGATAAAGCCTGCGCGACCTCTGATTGACAGGGCACAGCGCGAGACCTAATGCTCTGAGATTCCTCGCTGCCGCCGAACGGCGGCAATTTTGTTTGTGGACAGCGAACTCCGATGCCGCCGCTTGCACCGACTTACGCCCGCAGCGACCTTTCCTTCGCGCGCGGGGATGGCGCCTATCTCTTCACCGCGGCGGGCGAGCGCTATCTCGACTTCGCGAGCGGGGTCGCCGTGACCGCGCTCGGTCATGCGCATCCGCATCTCGTACGCACGCTGTCCGAGCAAGCAAAAAAACTTTGGCATGTGTCCAATCTGCATCGCATTCCCGAGCAGGAGCGCCTCGCCGAGCGGCTTTGCGCCGCGACCTTCGCCGACACGGCCTTTTTCGCCAATTCCGGCGCGGAGGCGGTCGAATGCGCCATCAAGGCCGCGCGCCGCTATCACTTCAAATCGGGCGCGCCCGAGCGCTATCGCTTCGTCACGTTCGAAGGCGCGTTCCACGGGAGGACGCTCGCCACAATCGCGGCCGGCGGACAGGCAAAGCACCTGGAGGGCTTTGGGCCGCCCGTCGATGGCTTCGACCAGGTCGCGGGCTTTGACCTAGCTGCCGTTGAGAAGGCGATTGGAGCAGGCACGGCCGGCATTCTCATCGAGCCGATCATGGGCGAGGGCGGCATGCGCGAAGTGCCGACCCGCTTCCTGCAAGATTTGCGCGCGCTCGCCGACGCAAAGGGGATCTTGCTCCTGCTGGACGAGGTCCAGACCGGCATGGGCCGCACCGGGCTGCTGTTCGCCCATCAATGGGCCGGCATCACCCCCGATATCATGGCGACCGCCAAGGGGCTCGGGGGCGGCTTTCCGGTGGGCGCCTGCCTCATGACCGAGGCGGTCGGCTCGGCGCTGACGGCGGGGAGCCACGGCTCGACCTTCGGCGGCAACCCGCTTGCCATGGCGGTCGCCAATGCCGTGCTCGACGTCGTGCTCGCCGACGGCTTTCTCGACCACGTCGCCGCGATGGGCTTGAGGCTGAAGCAGCGCCTCGCCGCGATCGCCGACGAGCACGATGCGATCATTGAGGATGTGCGCGGGCAGGGCTTGATGCTGGGCCTGAAATGCAAGGTGCCGAACCAGAAGCTGCTCGCAGCGCTCCGCGCCGAGAAGCTGCTGACGGTGCAGGCCGGCGACAATGTCGTGCGGTTCCTGCCGCCCTTGATCGTGACCGAAGCCGAGATCGACGAGGCGTGCGCCAAGCTCGACGCGGCGTGCATCGCGCTCAAGAGCGGCGCGCTCGCCCACGCCTGATTCCGCAGGGTAACGCCATGTCGCCACGGCATTTTCTCGATATCGACGCTTTGGACGCGAAGACGCTCCGCGCCATCATCAACTGGGCGGCTGCGATGAAGCGCAAGGGCCGGGTGCCGAAAGACCTTGAGTTCAAGCCGGCGCCCGTGCTCGCCATGATCTTCGAGAGGCCCTCCACCCGTACGCGCGTCTCCTTCGAGGTCGCCATGCACCAGCTCGGCGGAAGCTCGGTCGTGCTCGACCCGCAGGACATGCAGCTTGGCCGGGGTGAGACGCTTGCCGATACCGCCCGCGCGCTGTCGCGTTATGTCGATGCCATCATGATCCGCACCGGGCCGCAGGAGACGCTCGACGAACTTGCCGCGCATGCGAGCGTGCCGGTCATCAACGGACTTACCGCAAGGTCGCATCCCTGCCAGGTGATGGCCGACGTCATGACCTTCGAGGAGCTGAAAGGGCCCATCAAAGGCCGCACAATTGCCTGGATCGGCGACGCCAATAACGTCGCGACCTCCTGGGTACACGCGGCAGTGCGTTTCGGCTGCAAGCTCAGGATCGCGGCGCCGAAATCGTTCGCGCCTTCGCCCGAGCTGCTTCTGTGGGCAAGAGGCGAGGGCGCCGAGATCGAGGTCGGCGAGGGTCCGGTTCAGGCGGCGCGGGGCGCCGATTGTGTCATGACGGATGTCTGGGTCTCGATGGGCGACAATGACGCAAGGAGACGGACGGACGCCCTGCGCGCCTTCCAGGTCGATGACAAGATCATGGCGGCCGCGGCAAAGGACGCGATCTTCATGCACTGTCTTCCGGCCCATCGCGGCGACGAGGTGACGGCGGAGGTGATCGACGGTCCGCAATCGGCGGTGTGGGATGAGGCGGAGAACCGGCTGCATGTGCAGAAGGCAATCGTCGCCTGGTGTCTCGCGGGCGAGAGCAGAAAGAAAAAGCGCCGCAAGGCAGAGTACGCCGCGCGCAAGGCGAAGCGGCGCGGAGCCAAAAGATGACCGGGCCTCAGCCTGAGCCGCAAGTCGCGCTCAGCATCCCTAAGGACGACCTCATCCTGCCCTTTCAGGCGGAACATGCCGAGGTCGCGGGGCGTCTCGCCAAGCTCGGCCCGGTGGTCGATACCATCCTCTCGCGCCACGACTATCCCGAGCCGGTGTCGAAGCTCTTGGGCGAGGCCGTGGCGCTGACGGCGATCCTGGGCGCCGCGCTCAAATTCGAGGGCAAGTTCATCCTCCAAGCCACGACCGACGGGCCGGTCGATCTCCTGGTCGCGGATTACCAGGTGCCGGGAGCCTTGCGCGGCTACGCCCGCTTCTCGGCCGAGCGCTTGGCCGCGCTTCCCGCCGATGGGCCGCTCCTCGGAGAAGGCCATCTCGCCATGACCATCGACCGCGGGCCGGACACCGAGCGCTACCAGGGCGTCGTGCCGCTCCAAGGCGGTAGCCTGGCCGATGCCGCCGATACCTATTTCCGGCAATCCGAGCAGCTTCCGACCTTCATCAAGCTTGCGGTAGCGCGGCATTACCGGGCGGGGCAGAGCGAGAGGCCCTGGACCTGGCGCGCCGGGGGCCTTCTCGTGCAGAAGCTCACGCGCGAGGGCGGACGCCGGGCCACGCGCGAATCCGACTTCGCCGCCGAGGACTGGACCCGGGCCAAGGCGCTCGCCGAGACGGTCGAGGATCACGAACTGCTCGACCCCATGCTGCCCCCCGACCGGCTGCTCTATCGGCTGTTTCACGAGGAGAAGGTGCGCGCCTTTCGCGCCGTTCCGCTCACGAGCTATTGCAGCTGCTCGGAGGCGCGGGTGGAGGAACTGCTCCGCCGCTTCTCGGCCGAAGACCTGGCCGAGATGGTCGTGGACGGCAAAGTCTCCGTCACGTGCGAGTTCTGCAACCGAAGTTACCGCTTCGATCCCGCGGCCTTCGCCGACGCTTGAGCCGTCAGGCCCTTGTCACGAACACGTGGCTCGCCTTTTCGCTGTTGAGGTGCCGGCTGCAAACATAGCCGAGCGCGGGCAGATCGAGACCGGCGAGGAGATGTTCGCCCGATCCGAGCAGGACCGGACTGATGGCGAGGTGCATCTCATCGACCAGCCGCGCCTTGAGATACTGTCTGACGGTGCTGACGCCGCCGCCGAGACGGACGTCCCTTTCCCCGGCGGCGTCGCGCGCGCGCGTAAGCGCCTCTTCGATACCGCCCGTCACGAAGTGAAAGACGGTGCCGCCCTTCATTTCGATCGGCGCGCGCGGATGATGGGTGAGCACGAAAACGGGCGTGTGATAGGGCGGAGTGTCACCCCACCATCCCTTCCATTTGTCATCGGGCCAGGATCCGCGCACCGGTCCGAACATGTTGCGGCCCAAGATCCAGGCGCCGAGATTGTCGAAACCCTTTGCCGTGAGCTCGTCGTCGGGACCGGTTTTGCCGCCATCCTTGCCGAGCACCATCCGCTGAAACGTGCGCGTGGGGTGCATCCAGTCATGCAAGGCGAAGCCGCCGACGCCGAGGGGATTGTCGATGTCCTGGCGGGGGCCCGCGCCATACCCATCGAGCGACAGGGCAAAGCAATGAACGCGAAGTTTGGACACCTGAGCGCTCCTCACGCGAGACGGCCGGCGAGACCATCGAGGAAGGCGAGGCAGGCTTCGAGCTGCGCGACCGTGACATATTCGTCGGCGGCGTGCGCGTGCGCGATATTGCCAGGCCCACAGATCACGGCCGGCACGCCTGCCTGCTCGAACAGGCCCGCTTCAGTGGTGTAGGACACGGCTTTGGTGCGGTCGGCGCCGGTCAGCGCAAGCGCAAGCGCAACCGCCTCCGATCCCGGCGCCGCGACGAAAGCGGGGACCGAGCCTTCATTCGCCGTGTCGATGGCGGCCTCCTCAGTCACGCGCCGCATCTGAGGCAGGAGCTTCTTCTCGGCGAAGGCGGCGAGATCGCGGGGGACTTCGTCGGGCGCGGCCTCGGGCAGGCTCCGAACCTGCCACTGAAACTCGCAATTCTTGGGCACGATGTTGTGCGCGGTTCCGCCTTCGATGGTGCCGACGACGACGGTCGAGTAGGGCGGCACGAAGCGCTCGTCGCGATCGCGCGCCGCGATGCCGTCGCCGATGCGTTCCAGCTCCTCGATCAGCGCGGCCGCCGCGGCAATGGCGTTGACGCCGAGCTCGGGCATGCTCGAATGCGCCTCGCGGCCGGTGACGCGGGTACGATAAGCGTCGATGCGCTTATGCGCATCGATCACGGCCATGCTGGTCGGTTCGCCGACGATGACGGCGCGCGGTCGCGGCAGGTCTCTGCCGAGTCTGGCGATCAAAGGCCTGACGCCGGTGCAGCCAACCTCCTCGTCATAAGACACGATGATGTGGATCGGCTCTTTCAGGTTGCGGGCCTTGAAGGCCGGCACCGAGGCGAGCACGCAGGCGATGAAGCCCTTCATGTCGCAGCTGCCGCGGCCGTAAAGCTTGCCGTCGCGGAGCGTGAGCGTGAACGGATCGGAGGTCCAGCGCTGGCCTTCGACCGGCACGCAATCGCTGTGCCCGGAAAGCCCAATGCCGCCCTGGCCCTTCGGTCCGATCGTGGCGAACAGATCGGCCTTTGCGCCATCGGGCGAAGTCACGCGCGTCGCGGCGATGCCGTGGCCTTTGAGATAGTCCTCGACGAACGAAATCAGCGCGAGATTGGACTTCGCGCTCGTGGTGTCGAAGCCGACAAGCGTTCGCAGCAGATCGGTCGCAATGGAGATTTGCAAAGACAACCTGTCACCCCGGATAGCGCAGGGCCGAGCGCGCACGGGCCTTCGCCGCCTCGACGTCGCGATCGCGCGGCGGCGCCGACGTCACGAGCGAATCGATCAGCTCGCGCGCGGCTCGCGAAACCTTGTCCACCGCGCGATCGAAGGCGGCTTGATTGGCGCTCGACGGTTTGGTGAAGCCGCTCAGCTTGCGCACGAATTGCAGGGACGAGAGATAGATTTCCTCATCCGTCGCGGGCGGGTCGAAATTATGCAGGGTCTTGATGTTGCGGCACATGACTGATCTCACTCAACGGAATTTCCATTGTTGCAAGCGTGGCACATGGGTCCGTGCGAGACAAGCCGGGCGCCGTCCATCGAGCCCGATTTGGGCCTAGCGGCGCGATGCCGCCAACGCCTGGTCGAGATCGGCCATAAGGTCGCGCACGTCCTCGAGCCCGATCGACAGCCGCACGCTATTGTCGAAAATGCCGAGCTCGGCCCGCGCCTCGGGCGTGAGCCGCTGATGGGTCGTGGTCGAAGGATGCGTGACGAGGCTCTTGGCGTCGCCTAGATTGTTGCTGATCTTGACGATCTGGAGCGCATTCATGAAGCGGAAGGCGCTTCTCTTATCGCCCTCGATTTCGAAGGCGACCATCGGGCCGCCGCCCGCCATCTGCCGCTTGGCGAGCGAAGCTTGCGGGTGATCGGCCCGGCCCGGATAGAAGACGCGAACGACCTCTTTCCGCTCTGCAAGAAAGTCGGCGATCGCGGCGGCGGAAACGCCGTGACGCTCGACTCGCAACGGCAGCGTCTCCAACCCTTTGAGCAGCACCCAGGCATTGAACGGACTTAAAGACGGTCCGGTGTGCTTGAGATAGTTGTGGAGCTTCTCCTCGATATACTCCTTCGGACCGAGCACGACGCCGCCCAAACAGCGTCCCTGGCCATCGATATGTTTCGTCGCTGAATAGACCACGACGTCGGCGCCGAGCGGCATCGGACGCTGCAGAAGAGGCGTGGCAAAGACATTGTCGACCACGACGAGCGCGCCGGCGCGTCTCGCGATCTTCGCCACACCCTCGATGTCGACCAGCTCGAGCACGGGATTGGTCGGCGTCTCGAAGAAGAAGGCGCGCGTGTTGGGTCTCACCGCTGCTTCCCAGGCGGCGAGATCGCGCCCATCGATCAGCGTCGTGGCGATGCCAAGTCGCGGCAGAAGGTCCTCGACGATGTAGCGGCAGCTGCCGAACAGAGCCCGCGCCGAGACGACATGATCGCCAGCATTGAGATGGCAGAGAAGCGACGCGGCGACGGCGGCCATGCCGCTCGACGTGCCGCGCGCGGCGGCTGCGCCTTCGAGCGCGCACATACGCGCCTCGAACATGGCGACGGTCGGGTTCTCGTAGCGGCTATAGACGAAGCCCTCTTCGTCGCCCTTGAAGCGGGCCTCGGCCTGCTCGGCGGTGTCATAGACGTAGCCGGAATTGAGAAAGATGGCCTCGGAGGTCTCGCCGAACTGGCTTCTCAAGGTGCCGCCATGAACGAGGGCGGTCGCCTCGTGCCAGGGAACGGTCTTGCCCTTGCGGTCCTTGCGCGCGCTCATGATCGAAACTCCTTACAACGCGGCTCAAGCGACCGCCGCAATAAAAAACCCGGACTTTGGCTGCCGCCAAAAGACCGGGATCGGCTCAAAATTCGCCGCGCACGGCCTTTTAGCGATTTGTTTAACGTGGCTGCAAGCCGGCCGGCCAAATCACCACGTGGCCGGGATTAATGTCCTTGACGAGGCGCGCCGTCAAGCCCGCCCTGATCAAACCCCGGAGAGGGCAAAGAGAAAGCAAACCACCGCGAGCGCGCCGAAGAGGGTCCTGACGCGATGCAGCGCCTCCCATTTGACGAGGCGCGCGCGCGTCTCAGGCCCCGCCTCGGCGATGACGGTCGCCATGAGGGCCTTGTTTGTGGGCGCTATCGCAAACAGGGTCCAGGGCCAGCTGGCCAGCATCGACAGCCCGCCGGCGAGGAAAGCAAGCGTGCCGGTTTGCCACCAGGCGATCGCGCCGAGGAGAAAGCCCACGAGCGCAAGCGTTGCCTGCATGACGGCGCCGCGGGAATAGGCCAGCTTCCACTCGGCAAGAGCCGAGCGATCGTCGAGCGTCATCCTTGCCGGCTGCTCGGCGAAATTGACGTAGAAGGCGGCACCCGTAAACAGGGCTGCGACGGCGAGAGCGAGGTGTCCGATCAACATGGTTCAGTCCGCGAACCCCCTATCCCTTGTGAATCTGGGGGAGAAGGACGAGCTTATGATGACGGAACAGACGAAAAATGCAAAGACCGCCTATGCCATCAGCAAGCCAGAGTGACAGACTTTTCGCGGCCTTGCCCGAGGACCGGCCTCAGGCCGCGCCGGGCGATGCGCCGCGCAGCGCGTTCGCCCGCACCGGCATCCTGCCGAGCCAGGCGATCCGCGCCATGATCGCCGGCGGCGAGATCGCGGGCGCGCCCGAAATCGAGGGCAGCCAGGTTCAACCAGCAAGCCTCGATCTTCGCTTGGGCAAGGTCGCCTATCGCATCAGAGCAAGCTTCCTCCCCGGTCCCGACGCCACGGTCCGCGACAAGCTCGCCGAGTTGAAATTCCATGAGATCGACTTGACGCAGGGCGCGGTGCTGGAGGCGGGCTGCGTCTATCTCGTGCCGCTCATCGAGCAGCTCAAGCTCCGCTCGACGATTGCAGGTTTCGCCAATCCGAAAAGCTCGACCGGGCGGCTCGACGTCTTCACCCGGCTGATCGCTGACCGCCAGGACGGATTCGACAGCGTCGAGGAGGGCTATTCGGGACCGCTCTTCGCCGAGATTTGCCCGCGGACTTTCGCCATCAAGGTGCGCTACGGCTCACGCCTCAATCAGATCCGCTTCCGCCGTCGCGTCGGGCAGCAGCTCGACGCCGGCGAGCAGCCGGGCCGCGTCGGCGACCGGGCCTTGCGCGAGATTCATTCCGATGTCGGCCTGGTCGAAGGCGAGGCCGCGATCCGCGAAGGACTCAATTTGCGCATCAGCCTCGCGCCGGTTCCGCCGCAAGGCTTCATCGGCTATCGCGCCCGCCGCTATGCCGGCGTGGTCGATGTCGATGCGATCGGGGCTCACGACGCCAATCAGTTCTGGGAGGCGGTGCATCTCGGCGGCGACCGCCGCCTCGTTCTCGACCCGCACGAGTTCTACATTCTCGCCTCGAAGGAGAGCGTGTCGGTGCCCCCGGCCTATGTCGCCGAGATGGCGCCGTTCGATCCGCTGATCGGCGAGTATCGCGTGCATTATGCCGGCTTCTTCGATCCGGGCTTCGGCTATGCGCCAGGAAAGCCGCCGGGCGCCAAGGCCGTGCTCGAAGTGCGCAGCCTCGACATCCCGTTCATCCTCGAGGATGGGCAGATCGTCGGCCGTCTCGTCTACGACAAGCTCACCGAGATTCCCGACCAGGTCTACGGCCAGGGCATCGGCTCGCACTACCAGGCGCAAGGCCTGAAGCTGTCGAAGCACTTCAAGCAGGACTAGCGACGCTCCTCACGCGTAACGGAATGGACCCCCAGGTCAAGCTCACGCCGAACAGGAGCCGCCGCCGAGCACGCAAAACTTGGCGCAATGAACGTGGGCGAGCTTGACCGCGCCACGCTCGAACATGCCGCCGTCGGCGCGCGCGGCCTCCATCAGCGTCTCGCCCATCTCGAAAGCGGGATCGTACGGGAGCAGCGTGCAAGGAAGGACAGCGGGCGCGTCCGCGCCCTTCCGCTTCACGACCATGCGGCTCGACGCACACATGACGTCCGCCGGGTTCTTGCCGAGGATGCCCCAGCACCCTTCGGTGATTTCGGGAACGTCGGCGGTCAAGTCCATCTCGGGGAAGAGCACGAGCGCGGCCGGGTCGTACGCATCGACCGGCCAGCCCCGCGCGGCGATCAACTCGGCATAGCCGGCGCGCACCGCGTCTTCGCTCTCGCCCCAGCAGGTGCGACCCGCGAGCGCGAGCTTGAAGCCTTCGCGCGCAAGCCAGTCGATCCCTTCGATGGTCTTGGCATAGGAGCCTTCGCCCCGCTCGGTGTCGTGCAGCTCTTGCGAATAATGGTCGAGGCTCACGCGCATGGTGAGCTTGCTGCCGTGAGCACCGCGCAAGCCGACGAGCCCAGCCATGACGCGCGGGCGGAACATCGGCTGCATGGCGTTGGTCAAGACCAGAACGGAAAAGCCGCGATCGAGCGCATCGCCGAGCAGTGCGATGATGTCGGGATTCATGAACGGCTCGCCGCCGGTGAAGCCGATCTCGCGCACGGGCCAGCGGTCGCTGACGATCTCGTCGAGATAGGCCGCCGCCTCGGCGCGGGTGATATAGGCGAGGCGGTCGTTCTCGGGGCTCGATTCGATGTAGCAATTGCGGCAGGTGATGTTGCAAAGGCTCCCGGTATTGATCCAAAGCGTGCGGAGCGCGTGGAGCGCCACCCGCGCGCGCTTCTCGCCCTTCGCCGTGAGGTCGGGGTCGCTGAATTTCGCCGGATTTGCCTCGAGCGCGGCTTCGGCCATGGTCAATCCTCGGTCCGACATTAACAGGCGGTTCCGGCCGCTCGGCAAGGGGAGCGGCATCATTGCTGCGTGAGCGGTCGCTTTTCGCGAAAAATCCGTCGTGATAGAAATGCCGGGGGCGCGGGTGTAGCTCAGTGGTAGAGCAGTAGCTTCCCAAGCAACAGCGTTACAGGGAAGGGCGCGGTTTTCTGCGATCTTCAGACTCAAAACCACCGTGAACGCATCATAAACATGGACCCGTTACGCCCCCATTCCGCGCCCGGGTCGGCGACCGATAGCGTCGGCTGCTTCCTTCATCGCGTCGGGATGATGGTGCGCATAAACGCGTTCGATTGTTTTGGTTGACGTGGCAAGAAACTGCGAGGCATCCCAAACGGGAACACCCGCTTGCATCAACCACGTTGCCGCCGTGTGCTTCAACGTGTGCGGAGTTACATTCTCAAGGCCAGCACGTTGGCAGGCCGCTGCAAAGCCCTTCTTAATTCCTTTTATGCGCCTGCCACCGTCATGCACAACGTAACCGAGATCGGTGCCCCGGAGTTTCGCTCTCCGAAGATGCGGCAATAGCCTGCCGGGAATCCGAACGCGACCACGGCGCTTGTCAGTCTGTTCGCGACCGGGCAATTCAAAGTTGATTAGTTTGTTTTCAAGATCGACGTGAGGCCAACGTAGCGACAGGATCGCTTCTGTCCGCCTGCCTGTGTATATGCCGATCAGAATAAACAGTGGGAGATATAGTCGGGCCTTCTTAGTGCGCGTGGCACGAATCAGCTCGGCAGCCTCTTGACGGGTGAGCCATCGCTCGCGTGGCGGCGGAGCTTTAGGCAGCTCGACATGGACCGCGCGGGTTAGTACTCCCCGGTTGACTGCGTAATTGATGGCGGCGCGTAGCACAGCAAGTTCCCGTCGGACTGTGCTTCGGGACCGCTCCCGCCTTTCTGCGTAGAGCTGTACCGTGTGCATGTTCACGTCAATCACTGCCCGTCCCTCCCAATAACGGGTTAGCACCTCGATGGCGCAGCCGATCACGCGGGGTGGCGGCGACCTTAGGGGGCACAGCTCATCGGCTGAGGAGTAAAGCACCGTAGCAAAGCTCAAGTAATAGACAGGCAGCACGGCATATAAGTCGCCAGGACGGATTCACGCGCAGTTATGAGTGCGCTGGCAGGCAGACTGTGTCACCCCTACGATCAGGCCGTCAGAGAGCGAGTTTCTAATCTGCGGTAGGGCACGGGACGGCGATGTGATTCTGCATATTTGCCGCGGATGTCAGCTCCCCGTAGCAGTCTTCTCCAATGCTGCTTGTAGCCCCTTCGAGCGCTCAAGCCTGAATGTCCGCTTTGGGTCAAAAGCAGACATCCAGATGGCGAGCAGAATGTCCGCTAAGTGCCAATAGCGGACGTGAGTGACTCGCGGCCTCGTGCACTACAAAAAAACGCAATTAGCGTAAGTGGGAGTGCGAACCCGGAGCGTCGTCGGGCTTGAGTTCTGCCGCGATGAGACCGTTTGGTCCTTTGCCGTAGCGCACCAGCACCGTCTGGTTAGACCTGAGCTCGGTGAAGCCGCAGCGCCGAAGCGTTTCCATATGGATAAAAATATCGGGCGTTTGCGGACAGGTAAGAAAGCCAAACCCGTCCAATCGATTGAACCATTTTACCATCGCTCTTTCCCAGTCGCTTTCTGGAGTGACAACGACATGGGTGCGATGCGGCAACTGAGAAGGATGGATGGCCATCGAATCGTCCATTGAGCGGACGCTGACTGCTTGCAGACCCTTCCGACTTCTAACGACGTCGCAGACCACACGGGCCCCTTCCCGGACGGTCTGGAAGCCGCCGCGTCGTAAGCAGGTCACGTGCAAAAGAATGTCGGGCAAGTTCTCATCCGGGACGATAAACCCGTATCCCCTTGATGGATCGAACCACTTAACTGACCCTGATACTTCGAAGACATCAGCTGTGGTTTCCTCATGGGGTCGGACATCGCCCTCCAGATCTGCCAACTCTTTCGCCCCCATTGTTACGCCCCGCACTTTTGTTAACCTGGGAACCCACCACTATTTGACGGGATTTTGCCTCATTCCCCTCTATTATCGTCGCGCCCCCCCATATAGGGGTCGGGACATATCCCTCCCGGGAGGCCGTCCTCCCGTTAACGTATTGCGTAAGGGAGGACGGTCTCCAAACGGAATGCTCCGGCGATTTCGCAAGGCGGACCTCCGATTGATATCGATCGAACTCGGCTCCCCCACTGGCCCGTCGGACGCAAGTCGCATAATTTTGAGCGTCAAATCCGCGCGCACGAAATCGTCCGCGCGGGCCAACAGTCATGTCCGCCGCAAGGCCCTATTTTAACGGAGGAAGGACCTGCGGCTCGGCTCTATAGACTTGAGAGTGATGAAAGCAGCCTCCAAGCGCCAAAAGCGCGGAGAGGACCGCCAGTGCGGCGATCATACGCATTACTAACCCCCCGATACTCGAACTTTCCACCGAATCGGTGAACCCAAACCGTGAACGTATCAGTGCGAACTGCGTCGTGTGCTCCCATTTTCCCCCAACCCAACTGCTTCGAGACAAGATGCTAATTTCGATCTGGTCGCCTCAACGGCGTGCACTATTGGTGTGCCTGACCATCTGTGCGTGGACATGGGATGCACTAGGTGAGCCGGGAACACCGTGGTCCTATCACAGAAACTGTCATCGATTTGCGCCTGGGTGAGATTTTGAACGTACCGCAGGTTCGTTCCTTTCAAATTCGTCTTTGTGAAGATGGCGCCCCTAAGATCCGCATAATCAAGAACTGCATGGCTCAAATTAGCAGCCTTGAAATTGGCGCCATCCAACCGCGCATAGGTTAGGTCAGCGCCAAATAAATCTGCATCCTCAAATTTTGCGTTGGATAGGGCCGCACACCGCAAAAGCGCCCACCGCAAGTGCGCGGAGTGTAAATTTATGGGACCTCCGTTGATGGGACCTAACTGACGCTCGCCTAGAGTTAGCGCGGCATCATCCAAGTTTGGAATCTGGTCAGGATTCTGTGCACGCCAAACGTTCCACGCTTTAGGACCGTGGCGCAAAATCTCAAGATGGGCGGACTCAGCCAACTGACTACTACACTCTACTATTACGCTCCGAAATGAACTGTAGGCCGAAGTCTCACGCGATCGCGACCACAAAGCTACTAATCAAAACCAGATAGTTTCTGGGCGTGACTTTTTTGCATCAACATTTGCCGCATCTGTCCAAAACCGGATTTGGGCGGTTTAAGCCAGCTAGAAATCGGGGAGCGACCAACAAACGGGAGGGGCAGACTGATGTCTGTTATGGGTCATTAGCGGACACGGGCGAGTGGATCATGTATGTCCGCTTTATCCTCGAAAGCCGACATGTTCAGCCTCGAAATCAATGTCTGCTTTGTGCCAGTAGCGGACGACGGTGCCGCGCGGGTACTCGCTATCAGCCGATCATAGCGGTCTGCGAATTTCCAACCTTAGCGTGCGCATCAGGTGCCAGATGCAGCGGTTTTATGGACTCTCTGAGATATTTGCTTGTTTCAACTTCGCGATGTTGTCATCGAACATGGCCAGATCGTTGGACAGCTGGTGGTTACCCGGGGATTGCTCCACGAGACGCGCGATGATGACGCGTCCCTGCTGTAACAAGTCGAGTGCGCGTGACGCGTCCCCCTGTTGAGCTAGCACAGCGGCAATGGCCCCTTGGCCAATCGCGAGATCGCGCTGGTGGTCGGCTTTGCTGGAATTGGCCTTTACAAGCCGCTCACGAATGGCAAGGCTCTCTTGAAAAGTTCTTAGCGCCTCAGTGAGGTTGCCTTCTGCTGCGAGCGCATCGCCGATCTTGTTGTATGCAACGGAGAGACTGCGCTGCCAGTCGGTATTTTCCGGATCGGTCTTGGCCAAGCGGTCGGCAATGGCCAAACCGTCCTGGTACGGAACTAACGCCTCGGCAAAATTGCCTTGGGCCATAAGAACGTCTCCGACCTTGATGAAAATTAGCGTGATCTTGTTCTGCCACTCGGCATTTTCCGGGTCGGCTTTAACCAAGCGGTCGGCAACAGTCAGACCGCTGCGGTACGAATTTAGCGCTTCGGCGAAGCTGCCTTGAGCCATAAGCGCGTTACCGACTCTAATGTGAGCGGTGGCGAGAGCGGCAGTGTCAGGGGTGTCCACAAAGAGGGCCGGAGGCTGCTCGTTCGTTCCGAACGTCTCCGCTGGCTGCTGGGCGCTATCAGACGTTTGTAGGTCTCCAGAGCCGTTGGTCTTTGACGCAAGTTGAGCGTTGGCCTTCTCGACTTCCGCGTTGAGGCTGGCGAACAAGCTGGCGAACTCCGTAGCCTGCGCCTTTGCCTGCTCTGCGTCTTGCTTGGCGGTCTCGAGTTCGCTTTGCATTTGCTCTAGATAAGGTTGTTTATCCTTGAGCTGGGATTGGGCTAATTCGGCCTCAGACGTGGCTCGATCCAATTTGATCTGAAGCTCATTGCGTTCAGAGTTCGCTTTCTCGAGCTCCGAGTTGAGACTGGCGAACGACGCCGCGAGCTTCCCCGCATGCGCCTTTGCCTGCTCTGCGTCTTGCCTGGCGGTCTCGAGTTCGCTTTGCATTTGCTCTAGATAAGGTTGCTTATCCTTGAGCTGGGATTGGGCTAATTCGGCCTCAGAGTTGGCCCGATCCAATTTGGTCTGAAGCTCATTGCGTTCAGAGTTCGCTTTCTCGAGCTCCGAGTTGAGACTGGCAAACGACCTCGCGACCTCCGCAGCCTTCGCTTTGACTTGCGCTGCATCTAGTCTAGCGGTCTCGAGTTCGCTTTGCGTTGTCCCTAAATGCTGTCGTGTTTGAACCAAGCCGTAGCCGGTGAACGCGATTCCAACTAGCAACACCGCTCCGACGGTCTCAACTCCGGTTCGACCGCCTCTGGTAAGCGGCTCTGTGCCATGAGCGCTCTTCTGCTCTGGCCCGGTAATCGGACATCAACCTGGTGACAAAGTGACTTGCCGAAGCTGCCATGGTCGTCCCCGGCATTGGACCCTTACTATCCGGGCGAATCTGTTGTCCGGAAGCGGCGAAGGGCAATCAGATTGCGCGGCACATGCAAATCTATGATCCCAGGAGACGTTTGATTTGGGTTAGCCAAAAGGAAGTACCCTTCCGGTATGGTAGCCAAGCTCGTTCAGTTGTGCGGAAATGCTGCGACGAAGAGCGTCGTCTTCCCAGAAAAAGCGATTTCGGTATCGCGCAGGAGGAACTCATGTTTTCCAGGCGCAGGCATAGGGGAACCATCATTGAGGAAGGTTTGAAGATTACAGGAAGCGTTTCGGCCGAGGGATTGGTCGAGATCAATGGTCACATCGAGGGCGATGTGCACTGTACTTCACTCATCATTTCTCAAAAGGCGGCCATAATCGGCGGCGTAGAAGCCGACAGGATACTCGTGGACGGTCGTGTTGAGGGCCCCCTCCGCGGCGGCGAAGTCGTGCTTAAGTCCCACGCACACGTCGTGGGCGACATCCACCATCAGTATCTCTCGATCGAACCCGGCGCCCATTTCGAGGGACGGTCGGTATGCTCGCTGCAAACCAGTGTCCAAAAAGCGCCCGAGAAGCTTACTACGCGAGTGCGCAAGGCAATGGAGCTGAAAGCAACGCGTGAGCCGACGGATGCGCTGCACTCCAATAGCTGTCTTCTTCTGAAACGCCCTCTTGCTTGGGTTTGCGTTTGGCCGATCGAAGGCTTGAGCGTCCGCTTTGGGTCATTAGCGGACATGATGGGCTGCACGAAAAAGCGTCCGCTTTACCCCTCAAAGCAGACATTGCTCGGCGTGGACATTGATGTCCGCTAAGTGCCAATAACGGACGTGCGCTAGTTTGCTTTTTGTACTGGCGGCGGTGACCACGAGCCATCGGTAACCTCGACCTTGGCCAGTAATTGCGGGGAAGATCGGAAGCTGCGGTATTGAGGCGAGGTCTAGAAGGTCCGCTCAGGGTCAACCGGTCGATGTCTGGTTTCGACGCAAATCGGCCATCTCGTACAGCGGCCGGATTTCGATCTCGCTCGGTCCCGGCATGGGATTGGGACAGCGCTTCACCCAGGCGACCGCCTCGTCCATGTCCTTGACCTCCCAGAGCCAGAAGCCGGCGACCAAATCGCGGGTTTCGGGGAAGGCCCGTCGATGACCGTACGGAGGAGACCATCGAACGCAATACGCTTGCCCTGCGAGGAGGGCTTGAGGCCGTCGGCCGCGCGCATGATGCCGGCCTTGACCAACTCGTCATTATATTTGCCCATCGCCTCGAACATCTCGGTCGTGGGGAGAATGCCCTTTTCGCTGTCGTCGGTAGCCTTCACGAGCACCATCACACGCATCGTCTGTCTCCTTGTTTGAAACCAAGCCTTATCGGCCTGGCATCGGAGGCTTAACGCCGGAACGACAGATGGGGTTTTCGGAAACCGAAATTGTCCTGCAATTTCTTTCCGTCGCGCAGGGCATTGCGGTCACGAGCTTGTTGCCGAGATCGCTTTAAGGAGCGAGGAACCATGTGAACTCGGCATGGTTTCACATAGAAGGTATCAATGGCATGTCGAAAGAATATGCGAGAATTGCTTACTCGATTGGGAAGGCGTTCAGCCAAAGTCGACAAGGGATCGCAAACGACCCATTGCCTCAACGCCTTTCCGAGCTACTGAGCAGGCTCGAGGAAGGTGAGAAAGTCGAGGCCGGCGCGCTAAGGGAGGCGGCTGCTAAGTGCTCTCGTTTAGTTCAGAGCTGATTAAGCCGTTGAGAGCCGCTCGTTTAAGTTCGGCCACGTCAAAAATCCCCTCAGCGGCTCGATCCAGGATGCGCTTAGCCATATCGCGTTGGGATATCTCTACACCCGCAGTGCTGAGTTCTGCCATCGCGGCATAGAACGCCGTTGTGAGAATCTCGAGTTGTTCGGGCGTAAAGAACCTAGCATGGTCGCGGAAGGCAGGCTTACCTCCCTGGTGTTCGCAGCATTTTTCACTGCCACCGCGCACGTAGTGGACGAGCGCTAACCGTCAACACAGTTCATCACAACTTAATCTCACTGTTAGCTCTTGTTAATTTCGAGCGTCGGGACCGCTGGCTGCATGGCACATCCGAGCAACTCTTTGGCACGGACTTAACGACACGCCTAAGCCACAGACACCACATTCACAGGGAGCCGGCCGAGCGACGAGATGGAGTAGCGGCGATGACTGAGTTTCTACACGGAGTGGTCTTCGTCCTCAGCCTCGTGTTTCTGCTCGCCTTAGGTCTCCACGGCATGGGCTGCGAGGTCATCGACCAGGATCACGCTCACATCACGCTAGACTAGTGACATTGGGGAAGGCGCGATCATCACGCGCCAAGCAGAGGCCGGAGCATTTCGCTCCGGTCTTTTTCACAGATTTTGTGAGGGTGCTCGAAGCCTCCTTCGAGTTTTGAATTCATTTTGGATGATTTGGTGATAGGATTCTGGCTATCGCGAGCCGGGTGTGGAACCCCGGCCCGCTTTAGCCCGGCCCGCTCCTTTTGGAAGGGAGTGGCCCCTAAGCCCGCGGGAAGACCCTTTCACCTTGGCGGGAGATCGGTCTCTCCGGGGCTTGAAGCGGGCGAATCAGCTGACTTCACCCACCAGAAGCATAACTGCTTCATCGAGGCGGCTAGATGCCGGGTCTGTGAACAGCGGGGGAATCGTGGAATGCCCACAAGGGCCGGGCATTCTTGAGATGTTCCGGGAGGCTTCCTGTGAAACCCCGAGGAAAACCCTGCACCTGCGTGCTCCCGATTCGCTCTCGGCGTTGAAAGTCACGGCGAAGCAGCTTACCGATAGGACGCATGACGCCGCGCCGCGAGGCTTTGGAAAAAGCTGTTGCGTATGCTGCTGAGAATTTGCGGCAGACTGAGGAGCGTTCACGCTTAGCGGTCGAGCAGTCACGGCAAGAACTCGACACACTTCAAGGCCAACTCGAGCGGGAGACAGCCCGCGATCCATCGGAGGCGCCCGCGTTTGCGCGGACCCCGTGGCGCTGGCAGCGCTGAGCGTCACGGTCACGGATGGTCAGGGCACAAGCAGATCACTTCGGGTCGTCGTCATGCGGCAGCGGGTTGAGCAATAGGACATCATTGTCCGGACGCCAGTCACCCATTTCGACGCTATGGTTACGCCAAGCCGCTTGTTCGGGGATGGTCGCCTGCCGAAAGGTTACGTTGCCCTCAACGTGTTTGCCGTGCCCGGCGCACCACGTCGCCACGGCCTTTGCCCCTGCCTCGTCTTCGGCGCGGAAGAGCATGACAGGCCTGCCGTTGCACTCCAACGTGTAGGTTGTTTTCATTTCAGCACTCCCTCGAGTGCCTTCACGGGTGCCGCCTCAGCACCTTCCATCTAGTGACCGTAAACATCTAGCATCATGCTGGCCGAACTGTGGCCTAGCCTGCGGGAAAGGCCACATGGCGGTGGCAGCGCTGAAAGCCGAAGTCAGCTGGTTTACCGCATTTGTTCTTTACACCGATTTTCCCAGCCATGACGGCCGCTGCCTGTTACCCTTCCTCTCGTGAAAACCTCCTGCTGGTTTACGCCAATTCCGCCCGGCCATGCTGGCATCGGCATCAGCCGCGGAATCCCTGCCGGGTTCGAGCATCTGCCGACATATCGCAAGCTCGCACCCGGCCCGTGGTTCAAGAGCTGCTCATCGCCGGCGCGATACAAGGATCGGTATTTCGGTGACACCCTCGCTAAGCTCGATCCTCGACAGGTTGTGCTCGAACTCCAGCACCTCGCCGGAGAAGCGGAACCGGTCCTGCTCTGCTACGAACATCCACCGCCGAGCCCGTCGTGGTGTCACCGTGCTCTGGTATCGGTGTGGCTGTTCGACACACTAGGTCTGGTGGTGCCGGAACTCGGTCACGAGCATCGCGGTCACGGCCGGGCGCATCCCAAGCTGCACCCGACTTTCTCGACTCACAGAGGCCCATCCAGACCCGTTTCGACCTGGGGCCATCCACCATCACCCGACGGTCGTCCAAGGCTCGGTGACCCGAACAACGCTTGTAGGTTCACGTGTAGGCTTGCTTTCAAAAAGGCCGAATTTCTCTTTTCGATCAATCCCCCTCTACTCCCACCCTCTCCGCCAAGGGCCAGCGGCGAGTTGCAAACGCGCTGCAAACGTTTTTAAGCAGCACTAAGGGCGCATTCTAAAGTCTGCTTTCAGCCTGTAAACGGACATGAGTATCAGCAAGCATCTGGTCCGTTAAGTGCCTCAGCTAAACTCGCCCGGCAGGCACCGAGCCATTACGCTCAATGTCCGCTATGGGTCATTAGCGGACATCAGAGCGCCAGTAACGGATGTCCGCTTCACCCCTAAGAGCGGACATGCCCACATGTGCACTGATGTCCACTAAGTGCCATAGCGGATATTCGATTGATCAGCAGGGACTCATGATTGCGCGTGAGTTGGTTTGACTATGGTCCGTTCAGAATCTCGCGCAGCAGGGACCGTAGGTTTGCGCCGTACTGGTCGAGGTAGCCCGACTGCTTGAAGTGGGGCGACAGCAAATAGTCGCGATGCGGCAAGAGCTGAATGCGCAGCGAGGTTTTCCAGGGCTCGGTTGGTGAGATTTCCAGGATCTCGTCGCTCGCGTTCAGAACGGTATCAACGTAGATCTCGTATTGCTGGAACAGCTCCCTGCTGCCGTCGATCGTAAGCTTGTCATAGTCGAAGTCGGCAAGCTTCAGGCTCGGATCGGAAAGCTTCGGATTGTCGAAGCCGAGCCGTAGAGTTTCACGCCACAGCTCATTAGCGTTCGCTTCTCGCTCGGCTCTGCGGCCTTCGGTGATCTGCAGATGAGCGTAGAGCAACGCCACTAAGGCGGCGATGGCCGTCACCACCGCCGCGAGCGTGTCGGCATTTTGCCAAAGCCAAGATCTGCGCATGGTCGCCTACCCGAGGCAATGAAGGATGTTCGCCGCCTATGCGTCCCTGGTAGCAATAATGCCATCTTATCAGAACGCAGGATAAACCCGGCTTCAATGTCCGCTTTGGGGGAAAAAATGTCATGCATCTGTCGATTTTGCAGCGTTTGGTTCGACGTCACAGTAGAGCCAGGATTGATCCAGCCCCGAACCGAACCGAAGAGGAGAAACGACAATGCGCTTCATGGTGATAGTTAAGGCGAAGTCAGGACTCCGAAGCCGGCAAGATGCCCTCAGAGGAGCTGCTCTCGGCCATGGCGAAGTTCAACGAGGAGATGGTGAAGGCCGGCGTGATGCTCGATGGCAACGGGTTGCAGCCAAGTTCCAAGGGCGCTCGAGTGAGGTTCTCCGGCAATAAGCGCACAGTGATAGATGGCCCATTTGCAGAGACCAAGGAGCTGGTAGCGGGCTACTGGATCTTGCAATGTAAATCGCTTGCTGAGGCGATCGAATGGATCAAGCGCTGCCCCAACCCCCACAACGAGGAGAGCGAAATCGAGATCAGGCAACTGTTCGAGTTGGATGACTTCGGCACCAGCGAGGCTGTCGAGCACCATCGCAAGCTGGGCGAGCAGATTGCCGCGAAGCACTAGTTCCCCTTTCCGCGGTAACCAACCTGGAAGAGTACGGGTAATGGCAAAGACTGAGCTCAAAATCGATGCCGCGAACTTGGCTTTACGAGCGGCGGCAATCATTGGGGTGATGTACGGGTTTGGCTTTCTTCTGATGCCGTACGCAATGTTTCAGTTGAGCGGAGATCCAGGTGTGCCAGCAAATCCAGGGTGGGTGCGCTGGGCTGGAGGTTTTGTTCTCGGTATTGCGATCGGCCCATGGCTCGCATCCGAGGGATGGGTAAAGGAGCAGCCGTTCATAGCTGGTGTCGCGGCAGCCTTTACTCTGTCCGGCCTCGCGCTGCTCTATAGCGTTGTGAGCGGAGAATATGCCGGCGCAGCGTGGTTCATAGGGATGCCAATTGTCCTCCTGGCCGTGCTCGCCCCCGCAATGTGGTGGGTCGCGACCAAATAACGGACACGGGAGCAGCCCGCTCGTCGCTTTACCGAGCCTCGGTTTACTGAAGGCATCGCGTGTCCGCGTTGGGTCAAAAGCGGACATCGGCGAGCGCATCAGGAATGTCCGCTTTTGCCCTAAGTGCGGACATGCTCAGCATTGAAATCAATGTCCGCTAAGTGCCAGAAGCGGACATCGTCGAGTAGTTCGTTCCGGCTGCTGGCGCGACCCCCGCCGGAGTCGGTGGTCCGCCCTAATGAGGCCCGGCTAAGGCTGAGTACGGCCGCGCCGTGGCGACGGCTGGTTCGACGCCTGTCATGTAGGAAGCATCGTCGGCACTGACAGTAATGATGGCGATCCCCGTTCACCTCTTCGGGTATGCCGTGAAAACGTAATCCTTGGCCTTCACTATCGTGTGGCACGCGAACCCGCATTTGGCGTCGTTCCCCTGGGGCGGGTTGTCAGCTAGGGTATAGGGCGTGAACGTGTCGGATGCGGCGTCATACTTAAACTCGGCCCATCCCCATCCGCCGCTGTCCGCGAACCTCTTGCTATCCCTCACCATGAAACCAACGGATTGTAGGGTATCCGGCACTACCGTCGTCGGATCGGGGGCCTCCGTACTCTTTTTCGGCTTCCAATGAATCTTCACCATCTTGGAGCCGTCGGGGAAAGGCTTGCCGTTGCCGGGAACTCCAGCCCGGTAGGCGTCGATTGTTACGGGATTAGCGAGGATCGCATTGATCACGGCTTCCGTCTTACTGACGGCGACAGTTTGCCAGTCTTCGTATCCCTTGAACTCAGAGAACGCGAGGCCGCCCGGCACTTGCACAGTGTACTTATCCTGCGCGGAAATGGCGCTGCCGCCCAAGACACCGAGCAATAATGCGATGATCACAATCACCGAGGATGGACGTGTCGTCATGGCTCACTCCTTTGCTAGCGTTTGCAACCCGGTGCGGCGCGCGTGACGTACAATTTCTTGTCTAAAGTTGGCTCGCACTTAAAAGGCCGGACTTCACCCGGCGGGTGGCCATTGTCTCACCCCACACTGTCACAAAGCACGGCGTCCTTGGTGACGCGGCAAAGTTCCTTCACTCCCTGCCAGAAACCGAATGGCACCACTGCGGAGAGTAGCATCCTCAATTTTGCTCAGGCAGCTTTGCAGTTTGAGGTCAGCGGCGTCGGCGGTGCGGTGACAGGACCGTGCGGCGCGCCCTCGGAACCTTTCGGCACCAGCGATCGAACTATTAAAGGTGTAATGTGCTCAAGCGGAGGATCAGCTAAGGCGTGGTGTGCCATGTCCACCAGGGGCAGTGGGGGATGTGGTACAGCGTCTGGCCGCAAAAAATCCGATCGCAGGGCCAACCAAGGCCGCCCTGATTGCCAAGTTTCAACCTGGCCAGGTCTCGGAGCGGGCTTAGCCTTCTTCTTGAAAGCCAGATCGATCAGAGGAAACATAACCATCGAGGAAACGACCACGACGGAGGCGTTCAGCAGGATAAGGAACGTAGTGACCATCAGGCCACTAAGCATTTCCCCATAATTAATTTGCCCGAGAAGGTCCATTGGGGTCGCAAAACCGCGGCCCCCGTCTAGTTCGAAGACTGTAATGGGAAGCCTAACAAAAAACTGGTCAAAATTGCTCACCCGCCCAACCCTGACCGCGCTGACCTGACTGGCCGCGAGATTGCCGGACGAGCGCATGTCTCGGCAGTGCAGACGATACAGGCGAAGCTCGCCGCCGCCACCTTGCCACCGGCAGCGTGAGCATGGCCGTTGATTGGCTCTACCGATACCGAAGGACTAAAAGGGTCGCGATCAGCTTCGTAGCACCTAATTCCGCGTCCTTAGCTTTACTGCGGTGGCGGCGACTGTTTCTCATGCCGCTGGATGTTCAGGTCGAACACGGCCCAGCTTGGTGCGCTCGAAGTCCAGATGTTCATCTGTGGTTTGCCGATCTCGGGATCATCGAGGGTGCCAGCGCGCACGCCGATCATGTGCTGCCGCGCATCGCTTTGAGTGAACACAGGCGTCCCGCATGTCGGGCAGAATTGCCGGTGCATTAGGTTGCCGCTTGCGGCACGGCTCGTATAGTCCGACAGAGCGCCTTCTACCTTCACCGTCTCGCTCGGGAAGAACACGTTCACCGTGCCTGAACCCGCACCGATATATTGGCAGTCGCGACACCAGCAATGGCGCGCAGTGATCCGTTCCGCATCGATCTTGTAGCGCACTGCTCCGCAGCGACACCCGCCGGTGATGGTCATGGCTTCCTCCTTGCTTTCGCCGGGCTGGACTATTCAACGCGGCAATTCGCAATCACGCGCCGCCCCAACTCAACCGCCCTCGAACACAAAGCGAGTTCCTGTGTAGGAGCGCAGGAGCTTCGCAGGCATTTCAGCCTTCGCGAGTTCGTAGAACACCTCGCCGGAGCAATGTAGTGGAATTACGTAATCGACGTCGATCTCGTTGAGCGCCGTTATCGTCCGACGAACGTAATCTTCCGGGTAAGGGGCGAGGTGGAACCCCCCAATGACAGCGTGGACCTTTGTCACTCTAGATGCCGCCTGCGCCTGCTTGACCGTATTGACGACGCCACGATGGCTGCACGCGGTGAGGATGACTAAACCGCGTCCCTTGAGATTAAAGGCGATGCCGAGTTCGTGTTGGAATTGGTCGGGAATAACCGACTTGGTCTGCTCTTCTTGAGGCAGCTTGCGGGGATAGCAGCCGATGCCATCCTCGTAACCGATCTTCATCGTGCTCGGTGAGAGCACCTTCTCGAAACTGCGCAGGCCAATCTGTCCTGTCGTGAACCCATGGTCTGCGACGAGAGATGGTCCTTCAGCGTAGGTCACCGTCAGGTTGGCCTGCTCCAATGCTCGCCGATCAAGCACGCCGAAATTGCCCGAAACTGGCGGTCCGATCCATTCGCGTGCGCAGAAGCACTCCTCTCCGCCAATGTAAAGCGGCAGCTCGGGTTTCAGTTTGCCGCCGGTTTTTCGTAAAAATCCAACCACTCCGCCGAAGTGATCATAGTGGCCATGGCTGAGCACGAGGGCATCTAACGAGGTCGGAGTCGATGCCCAACACATCGAGATTGTTATTGAGCGCTTCGCCCGTAAAGCCGAAGTCCATAAAAAGGTTGCGCGTTTCGCTGCCACGTTGGGACTGGGCATGCAGGGACAAACCGAACTCGCTGACAAGCGTCCTGCCGGGTGGCTGATCGGCACTGAGGCCCCAACCGAAGTGTTGGACATCGATAGACCCTGTCTTCTTGCCTGCCGCGACGGCGAACTGGTAGCTGTCAATGACGACGCGAACAGATACGCGATCCACTTCAGGAACATCGCTGGCGATTGTCTGCGCGCACACCGGCTTCGAACCTCGAAGCATGGAGGCCACCATTGTGGCAAACAAATAGGCACCGCCGCCGCAGACCACGTCTCGCCGGTGCAACCGTCCTTTGTTAATCCAGTGGAGCCCAGACATCGGACAATTCGGTGGTGCGCTCTAGAAGCGTGGGATCATCGTTCTCTGGCTTGTTCACCCGCGTGGAGATGGGCCACATCGTCATCGGCTCCGACGGGTAGGTGATTAGTAGATCATGCGGATCGGGTTCGAGACCGAGCCAGCGGTCGTAGCCAGCAGGTTCGAGGATCGCAGGCATGCGGTTGTGAATTTTAGCCACCAGCTGATTGGACGGCACGGTGATGATAGCAAAGGTGCGCTTCCATTCCCCCGTATTCGGGTTGCGCCAGTTCTCCCATAGGCCCGCAAGACCGAAAGGCGAGCCATCCTTCATGGCGATGGCGTAAGGCTGCTTGACGCGTGCGCCCTTGATGGCGCGCCACTCGAAAAAGCCATCGACCGGCACAATGCAGCGTCGTAGAGCGTAAGCGTCCCTGAACATGGGAAGCTTTGATACGCTCTCAGACTTGGCATTGATGGGCCTGCGTCCACCCTTCGGGTCGTAGCACCAATTCGGGATCAGGCCCCACTGGAGCAGGTCGAACAAGCGCTCGCCAGTCTTGTGGTTCTGGCGAATGACCAGAAGTTCTTGACTCGGCGCAGCGTTGTAGCGCGGGCCGATCTTGTCCGTCCGCCTGTCGGTAACAGCAAGACCATCGACGATGGCGAGGCGAAGAGGTTCGGAGCTTTGGATGACGCGGCCACACATTGCGGATTCTAGCTGGGGCCAGTTGATCAGATTTCAATGAGCCTCTGTACGATCCCCGCTCATCTTCGCAGTCCCATCGTCACCAGACACTCGCGTGACAACCTACCCTGGGTGACCCCCGCGATGTCAACGTAGTTGCCTCCCCTGAAGCCCGCAGAAATCCGATGGATCGCGGTCGATCCATTTCCGTTTCGTTCGATCTTAGTTCACGGCAACCTGGGGCCAACCTGGGGCGCAAGCCGCTTGTTCTGAGCAGTCACTGCTAGTCCAGGACGTGAGTGCCTGCTTCTATAAGAAGCATCCTAGGAAGACCAAAACACGTCATCAGGGCGTTCAAGTTGCGGAAAACCAGACCTCGTTCACGCTCTGGCCGTTCGAGCGAATATGCGGCGTGACGAGAGACGGCCGCCACCTCACAGATCGGGGAGTGATTGGTCCCCAACGAGCCGCACAGCTTTGGGTCCCCGCTCCCCAGGATCGAATGAACCAGCGCGCCCCAATCAGCGTTGAAGGCTCAGCGTGGCTAGTAGCAACGGGGGATCGCCATGGCTCCTGAAAATCTGCACGATATTACCATGTCGGCACCGTCACAGCCCACGGGACGCGAGCCCTTGTTGTTGCGCTCTCTGTTCTGGGAAAGGACGGCCCTATCCCTTCTGGAGAAAGTGGAACGACTTCCAACTAACGTCCAAGTCGAAATCGCCACACGCGTAGGCAATTACATCCATTTTGCCCGGACGGTCCGGGATCAGGCCAAGATGACACGCTTCATCGAGGCCGCTGCAGAGGAACGCGCAAAGGTTGCTCAGGGTGAGAAATTTACAATCAATCCACGATGGACCGCTCCGGCTCTTGCGGAGGCATGGTGCATATCGCGGCTAGGTCTATCCAACGGCACCCTGAACCCCTCCAGCGCGATGTCCATAACCACCGCTATTGAAGACTTCGCATCGGAGCGGGCACCCGATAGTCCCCAGGCACCCGCAGGAAGGGATCAGGCATTGAAAACCGACCAAGCCGCTTCCATATGGCTCCCCATAAAGCGGCCTCCGGGCGCTAGTATCTCGTAGCTAGTACCAGAGTTGTCGCCCAGGTCGCGATTGAGATACTCACCGAACGGGTAAGGGCCCCCACTGGACAGGGGCCCTTTTATTTTTGTGCAAAGCATCGCTCTGGTCGGTGAGACCAGCTCAGTAGTTAATCGTGGCCAAGTGAGCGTAACGACTACCGTCTAGTGCCTGAGCACCCTGTCGATACGATCCATCGCCTCGATGACCGCCTCATCTTGATCCGAAGTCTGCACTTCGTTGCGGTATAAGATGGGCCACAGCCCATGCCGCCAATGGGCAATTCGGCAATATGTGCAGCTGGGGTCTCGCCAACCATAAGGACGTGCAAACGGATTGCTCCGTGAATACGATTATCAAGGGCAAGACCTACTGCTTCAGCAGCGCGGACGCTAAGAGCCAATTCATGGAGAATCCGAGCAGTAATCTGACGAAGGCCGAGTCCTTCTATAAGAGTGAACACAAGGGCTAGGCCATCAGAAAGCGCTCCAGCACGCGAGGTGGAGCGTGGGCACGGAGCCGATAACCAGCACTCCCAAGCTCACCTCTGCCACGGACAAGACCGGCCCGCTATCGCCTGTCGGAATGTCCGTTTAGGGTCATTAGCGGACATGACGATGCCGAACGTGGATGTCCGCTTTACCCCCAAAAGCGGACATGCTCAGCATCGGCATCGATGTGCGCTTTGTGCCAAAGTCGGAGCCTTTCCGCCTCGACCGCGGACGCGGTTGCAACCGTGCTTGCGGCCTCGCGAGGGGAGGTGTTTTCGGCGCTGCTCATCATAGCTGCGGGTGCTTCTTCCCCGTGGCATCCCAGGGGGCTACTCTTGTTGCATAGGGTAGCCCCCCTTTTTATTCAAGAATTGTGGTGCTTGGTCTTAGGCATCCCGGCACGGCAAGCGAGGAGGGGAAGGTCTACCCCTCTTCAGCCTTCCCCTCCTTTTGCTACCTTCCCTGCCGTTTCAGCATTCGCTCGATGCAGGGCGAGGGCAGCTCGTTGCCATCTGGATGGTTTGAGCGAGGTGGAGCCGATCATTGGGCGACCCCTCTTAGAGCTCGAACCTCAGGGCTGAGAGGGCTAAAGCAATCAGTTGCAGTGAGGTTGGCGCATCCTCTGATGCTGAGACAAGCTCTAAAGTTGTTACAGCATCTTTGCGTGCATCCTTCGATGCTGGCGGCACCACCAGCGCTCGCCGCGGAGCACGCTGAGTTGCAGGACTGGAAATCATTAGTACAGACCCGTACGCTCTGGCTCCCGGCACCACAAGCCGACCTCGGCGACGTAATGACCGATTGAAAAGGTGCGGTCCCATCCCGGTTGATGGTCTGGGCTACGCCGGCTCCAAGCGGAACAGCGAAAAAGAGCGCAACTAACAACCACATTATAGATTTGGTCATGGCGACGCCCCCCGACGTTGCATCCTGACGTCACGTAGCGTTGTCCAGTGGAGGCAAGGCAGTCAAGGTCGCAATGATGAGCCAAATCATGAGTACCTACCGGATCGTTACAAAGATGGCTCCCGACGGGGGAGCCACCTGAGTTACCACGGACTAGACAATCAGGGACCTTGGCCATGCGCCAAAGGTTCTTTGATCCTTAATCGATTCCGCCCGCAATGACTGTCACTTCGGCGCAACACTGCGGTTGAAACCAATGAGGTCACACGCGGGGGCGCGAGATTTCTCATTAAAATTAAAAGGCCCCGCAGGGCTGGTGCGGGGCCATTGGCGGGAAATTCCATTTGGGCTGTTCCGATACCCCTCGATCTAAAGGTTTCCGAATCCCTTTTAATAGCGGCTTCAACGCCATCGGTCTGCATCCTAAAAGACACAGCGAGGCTAAGTAGCGAAGTTATCCCCAGTGCAGATGGCTCGAACAGAAAAGCAGGAGGACGCCCGCCGAAGCGAGCGTCCCCTTCGACAAACCTTCAGCTACGCCGATTGCCCATTCTTAGGCACTGCTACCTCTTTTTTTGTGGGTGCATGGGCGACGAGAGTAATAATGAGTTCCCTGTCTTTGACGTCTCCCGTTTTGTAGCCAAGATCAAAAATACCAGCCGCAATACGAAACCATTTCGCACGATCATCGACGAACCAATCGCTGCCTGGTTTTGGCAGGAGGTCCACGAGTCCTCGAATCAGATTGTTGATACCCCGTTGATACTCGGCGGTGGTCTGGGCCTTCTCGGTCACAACCTGAGCAGGTTGAACCTTGCGCCTGATATTCATGAAGTCTGTCTTTTCTACTGGATTTGTTAGCTCCAAAGGACCGTCTTCGGAAGATTGCTTGAGGCGGACTACATCGAGAATTTATGATGCTACTCCCTCACGCTGTACGACACGCCCAACCCCGATTACGAGCATATCAAACTTGGCTAGCTGGGTGCTGCTTTTCATTGGATCGGACCACCAAGCCAGTCTCCATTTGTTCCCCTTGCGATAGTGCCACCTGGACCCAGATTCGGAGCTAGTAGCCTCTTACGTCTGCGTTCAGCATGGCACCTCCGTCGCTTTGGTCAGGCAATCTTCGCCTGTCGCTTGTCCTCATTCCGGTCAAACTCTGCCCCGCTGTCTCCAGAGGAAGCGGTGTCATTCCGCATGATCCATGAGCCGAGCGGCAAGCCAGTTCGTTACGTCAAAGGAGTGCGCGATGGAGATGAGTTTGTGGAAGTTCCCGAGGAAGAAATCGTCAAAGGCTACGAACACGCCAAAGGGCATCATGTCCTGATTGACCCCGCAGAACTTGACGAACTCAAACTTGAGGCCAAGCACACTATCGACATAGTGCGCTTCGTGAATAAGGCCGAGATCGACAGTCGATATTGGGAGAAGCCCTACTACCTTGTGCCCGATGGCGACGAGGCCGACGAGGGCTATACCGTTATCCGTGATGCCTTAAGCAAACCGGCAAGGTCGCTATCGGCCAGCTCATCATGCATGGCCGCGGGCACCTAGTTGGGATCAAAGCCCTAGGGCGTGGTCTAATGCTTTCGATCTTGCGTTATGGGAACGAAGTCCGCGCTGCCGAGCCATACTTTGACAGACTCACAGCGAGGCCGACCACCGATCAGTCGCCCTTGCGAGCGAGTTGATCAAGCGAATGAGTGGACCCTTTGAGCCGGAGAAGATGCCCGACGAATATGCAAGCGCGGTCCGCGAACTCGTAAAGGCCAAAGTCGAACATCGCGCGCCGGAAGTGATGATTGAGGCCGATGGAAAACCTAAGGCTCCGGTCATCAACATTATGGACGCTCTCAAGAAGAGTATGCAGAAGCAGGGTCAGGCCAAGGTGAGCGATGCGGTGCGAAAGCGAATGGGCAAAGCTGAGCCTAAAGAGGAAGCGCCTCGGCGGCCAACACGCACCAGAGCGGGCGCTCGGCGCAGCATGCACGAACGAACGGCCGAGTCACGGGACGGGAGCGAAGTTCTAGAGGATGGCTTGCGGCTGGTGCCAAAGAAGGGAAGACGGTGAACAGATTACGCGCCCATTCCGCCCCCGGTACCTGTGCGATATAGTCGAAAACCCTTGGAATGCGGGTGTAGCTCAGTGGTAGAGCAGTAGCTTCCCAAGCTACGGGTCGTGGGTTCGATCCCCATCGCCCGCTCCAATCCTTAAGCCATACAGTTCAATAACTTACGCCAATTCTGGCGAAACCTGGGAGGGCCTTTTCATGTTGCATATGTTGCAACTCTCACCCCAGCATTTCCAATCAGTTCCGGGGGCTGACAAACGGGCTATGCAACATGAATGCGACATGCTTTGCACCTGTCCCCGCATTGCCCCCCCGCTTTCCGCATTCGGGCCACAAAAAATCGCCATTTGGCCTAATTCTGTCGGGGCAGGTGTGACATCTATTACTAAGGCAGTTTCGATTCCTTCAGGTTCTTTCAATGAAGGAGTCCGACTGCGGTGCATTCCCAACATGATGATGACTTTGCCGACCTCTTACGAGGCGCGCAGGCGATAGCCGATTACCTCGGCCAGCCCTATCGCAAGACTGTTTATCAACTCGAAACCAAACAGCTGCCCGCCTGGAAGATCGGCCAGCAATGGCACTCGACCAAGCCGAAGCTGCGTGCGGCTCCTTGGCGAAGACGGGGGCTCGTGATGGGCAAAGCTCTCGCCGTGGTTAAGACGATCGACGACCTCGTGAGCGAGATCGCCGGCCATGTCTACGATCTCCACGCAGCTCAGAAGAGATGCAACAAGCTCCGCCTATCTGCCGGCCTGAGCTCCTCGAGCTTCGCGGTCTTGTTGAGGCGGGCGGGGATAACTGGTGGGATTGGTGGGAGGCGAATAAGGGCCGGCTCATGCTAAACGGCCGCAAGGATTGCGAGAGGCTAAATGCGGATCGCCTCGGCCGATGATCCTGAAGCTGCTCTAGCTGATGAGCGGGCCAAGGATCGAGACCGGAAGCGGATCGCCCGTGGCGCGGACAAAGCTATTTCCGCTCCAAAGCCCGAGCTCGAGCTCGAGGAGGAGCTGCCCAACGCCGAGGACGAGGGTGATAGCCTTCAGGTCATCTCCGAGGAATGGCGACTTGTTCTTGAACGAGGACAGCGATCACCGCGCCATCGCGAGCGCCGACCCTGCCGAGATCGACGCGGAAATCATAGATGCCGTTTGGAAGGCCGGACCCTTTGGTCTGAGGTTTATAAAACATTGAAAAGAGAGCGGTCGGCGCCCAGCGCCCCTGCCGCAAGTGTCACGGCACCGGCACGATCACCGGCAAGTACACGGCACGATGTTCGATTGCGATTGCGCGCGTAAGTAAGCAAAACCCCCGCCAGCTGGCAGGCCGCACGGGGGCGAAGGGTAAGTAAGTCAGAGCAAACAGCGTTCGGCCGTCGACGCAAGAGGGCGGGTGAATGCTTTTACGGAGTGGCAACCGAGATATGCCGAACAAGGCGTTGCTACTTTCCCGGTCGAGGACAAGCGACCATGCGTCCAAGGCTGGCAGAATGTCGGGCTGCGCGGCTCCGCGCAACTCGCACTCAAGTTCCCCGAGGCCGAGGCGTTGGGCTTCCAGTGCGGGCCGCGCAACCGGATCACGCTCGTTGACATTGATAGCGCCGACGACACGATCGTCGCCGAGGCCGTCAAGCTCTTTGGCGAGTTGCCCGTACTGTGGCGCACTGGCAGCGGCAACTACGCCATGGCGTTTCGCTACAACGGGGAAGGTCGTCGCATCCGCCCGATCGACGGATTGCCGATCGACGTACTCGGCGGCGGCTTTGCCGTTGTGCCCCCAAGTGAGGGCGCCAAGGGCCGCTATAGGTTCGTCAAGGGCGGCATATCCCGTCTTGGCAACCTGCCCACTATGCGGCTGCCACGGGGGCTCACGGCAGCCAATGAGAACGGCATACCCAAAGGCACCCGCAACAACTGGCTGTTCAAGCGGCTGCTGAGGGAGGTTCGTTACTGCGACGATTTGGACGCACTGCTCGACATAGGGAGAACGCGAAACATGGAATGCACACCGCCACTATCCGACAACGAGGTCGTCGGCATCTGCCGTTCTGTTTGGGGATACGAGATCGCCGGCAACAATTGGGTCGGACGCAAAGCCAGAGCCTCGACCGATCGCGAGGAGATCCTATCCCTCAGCGCCTTTCCGCCGGGGCCGATCCTGTTGATGCTGTTGCGGGTGTCGCATCCGAAACTGGGCGAGACCTTTGCCATCGATCAGGGAAAGACCGCGGAGCTCCTCGGATGGGATCGAAGCTCAGTCCGAACCGCGATCAAGTTCCTAATGCATACCAAGCATCTAGAGCGAGTTTATTGGGGTGGCAGAGGCAAAGGCGACCCTCATTTGTACCAATTGAGGAGGACGTGACCGTGGTTGATTGGCATCCACAATATAATAGAACACCCTCCTCCTCTAAGGAGGATACGAGGGAGAACGCCCTTCTGACACCCAAAACGGCCCTCGAGCTCGCCGCAGCCTCTGTGGCTGAGGCCGTGAAGCAAACCGCCTATGAGTTCGCCCCCGGCGCCTACACCCACGCCGCCATGGTCGCGATCAGGACCGCGGCGAAGGTCTTGGCCGACGCGACGAAAGCGGAGGCGGCCTGAATGGACGACTCCCTATTCGACGCCGCCGAATCAACTCCCGAACCGGTTGTTATCGGCCGGCTCGATGTTGCCTCGACCCCGGAAACCAAGGAGCGGGGGGTAGAAAGAAATAGGCGAACCGAAGTAGGACCGCGCCGGGGTCTCAGTGTGTTGGATTTACGTTTTTTTAGGTTGAGGAATGAAGAAAAGCGCAGGAAACCGCGAAATATCGCCCCGACGCAACGCATGAGAGCTCGGTCGATGCCAGCTACACATTCGAAGACCACGATTATGAAATGCTCGCCTGCCGGTCCGGATGGACACCTTTCGGCCTCTGCATCGAAGCAGGTGACTACTTAGCGCGACCGCTTCTATGAGTCCTCCTTTTCAAGCCGCGCAGCTCGCGCAGGAGAGTCGGATGATTGGGGATAGAAACGGCGCCGCGATTGAACGCGGGCAACATTTCCAAATAAAGAGCACTTTTGGGCAGCGGGCTTGTCTCGTAGGCACAGGATCAGGCGTTGGTGCCTGCCGTGCTGAATGAGCCGCCTTGTGACGTTACGCGCCGCTCAGCCATGTAAGTGCCCTTGAAACCGTGATGGGTTGCCTCAGGCAGCTTCCGAAGCGCGCGTTGGCCTCCCGCTTAGGCGAACGCCGCCACCGAGGCTTCGCAGAGCCTGCTCCTTCAGTGTCTCAAAGTCTCGAACACCACCGGCAGTGGCCGATACAAGGATGCGATGCGCCAGCTTCTTCTTCATGAGAGTGGCCTTGTCTTCAGTGCCCAAATCCAGCCCTGAAGCACAAAGTTCTTCCCAGGTCGCATCGAAGGCTGCCTGCATAGTCCGAGCTGCTCCGGTCGAAAATGCGCTGCATATTGTTGGAAGGGCATTGATCATACTCCCACACACCAAGCGGAAGTTCTTAAAGCTCTCCATCACCGCATGCTTGGGGAGAGGGTACGGTGATGCATTAAAGTTATCAGCTCCGCTGGGGTCCGTCTTCATGCGGCGCAGCGTAAGGATGAGTGCGGTGCATAATGCTTTTGTAACAGAACAAAAAACACCCCACAGGCTCAGCAGACCATGCTGAGTAATTGCGCGGTTCTGGCCTGCGGTAGCGTTCTGCCTTGCGTCTCTCGCCGCTCGCAAATGTGAGGAGGAAGGCGTCTGCCAAGTCGGGTGAACGCAAGCCCCTCTTCTTCATGTCAGCTCTGCTCTCCACGAGTAATTTGCCTGTCGATGAGAAGGTGTAAGTGGGTGCCGTCAGTTCAGCGATCAGGGCCTCATCCTGGGCATGACATGCACCTTCTGATAGTGGGCTCAGCGATTTGGGGTTGGCGGGGATACTGGCGGTAGCGCTCCTACACGATCCACCCCAGCTCGCGCGCCTTGTCGTTGGCGGCCTTTAGGGCACGAGTTAGAAACTCCGCCCGCGTGATCGGGCCCGTCTGCTGATCCTGAAAATAGTCGAGCCTCGCCACGAGCTGCGAACCGCGGTGTGGCTTTCGGTACACTACCCTTAAGTTGGTGCCTAGCATTGTGACGACGATGTCTTGATCCCGTACTTCTATGTGGAGGTCCTGCATCCTGGTGCCTCCGACGCACTTTTTACACGATCCACCCCAATGCTCGCGCCTTGTGCCTTGCCGCCTTCCAGGCGTGGGCGTGAAACTCGGCTTGTGTTATCGGGGCACCCTCATCCTCTCGGCCTGAGTGGGATTTGGTGAGAAGTTGCTGAGGGAAGGCGGCTGCCCTGTAATACGTCACCACATAGCTCGTGCCGGGTAGGGTTACGACGATTTCGTCGCCCCGCACTTCGACGCTCAGGCTGACTTTGGCAGCTTTAGCCATGCCACTCAGCTAGGGCTGCTGTGGCTGCTGAGGCGTCTGTTGCTGCGAAGGTGCCGGCTGTGGCGGCGGTGAAATCGCTTCCTGACCGCCCCTACGCATGACAACCCAACCGATGGCGAGAAGGATGACGAGCGCGGCAACAATAGCGATTATTTGATTTTGGGACATGTGCTTACCTCACACTGTCGCCGTCCAGCTTAGGCCCTCAATCGGCAAAGGAAAAGGCCGGCGCAAGGCCGAACCGTCGAAGATGCGGCAGGCCGACACTCGAAGGTGAACCTCACACGCGACGTACCGGTCGTAGCACCCGCACTTTCTTTGCGCGCGACATCTAAAAACCGAACGAATGACTCAAAATTACCGCAAACCGACGGGAGCATTAACCACTCAACTCAGCGGAGGTATTAGATGGGAACCTCCAACTCGAGCCCCGTTCGGTTCATAGGTCAGGGCCCCCTGCCAGAGTTCGACTATTCGCAGCAGCCACTACCCGACAACATCCGGGTATTACTGTGGATGCTTGACGGTGCTGAGCGGCGACATCAGCTACAGAGAAGATGGCATCATCGACCCACCGAGGACCTTCACGTCGAAGTGGAGGGTAGGGAGGTCATTGTTACCTTGCCGGGAACGAGATACGCCGCGACGTACTATAAGCCGGCAAACTCCCCGCAGCTTCATAGTAAGCACGTCCCAGTGGAGGTCGATCGACGGTCTCCGATCTCGCAGGCGGCATTTGTGGGGAAAGCCTGGAAGCTCGCCACCGCCAAGGCGAGAGAGCTGGGCTGGATCGTATAATCGCCACCCAGGCTAGCTAAACTTCCTAGTCTGTTCTATCGGCTTAGCCGCATCGCGGGCCGTGCCGAGATACATCTCTCCGAGTTTGGAAAATTCGGACATGTAGGCGTCATACGCCTTTTGGGCATACCGCGTCTGGACTTCGACCACATCTGGGAAAGACCGCGCACGGAGAAGTTGCTCCCACGACTGCAAAACGTCGTCGAGGCGTCTCTTCGAGAAGTCAGTCATCTCGGTAGCAATGGCCTGGAAGTTTCTGTTGATTTCAGCGAAGGAACGGCTTGCCGCCTCAAAGCCACGCTCAGCAGCCCTCTGAAATTCCTGTCCTACTTGCTTGGCCTGCTCCTGAGCTTCCTGCCCAATTCTATTGGCCTCTTCGGCCATTCTCTTGGTTTCTGGCATAGCGACCTCCTGTTGCAGAATTCGCGCATGATGGCGATCCGTCGTCATCTGCACGCTGTTATTGTAATGCTCAAAAGGTCAGTGGTTTGTTCCGGGCGGGCTGGCGAGACGGTCTTTTTCCGTGTCTGCATGCAACCGCTCGTATCAAGCCTAAACGCCGTTTGCCGCTTACTCCCGTTTTGATCAAGCCGGTGCGGGTTGGCGCGAAGCCAACCGAGAACGATGTCAGGTGTGTTTAGTGCAAGAGTTTGAACTTAATTCTCCTGCGGGGGTATGTGGCCTAGGAGGCTCACATGCTAGGAGATCCCACGCTGTGCCGCTCCAATGCGGCACGTTGCTTGAGACTTGCCGAGCGCGCGAGGACACCGTGAGAACTTTCTCGCCATGGCCGAGACGTGGGAAAAACTCGCAGCTGAACTCGGAGCAGATCAGGCGCTTCTCGGCGCGCTTTCCGAGCTTGAGTCCGGCGCGCCCTATGGCGAGCCCTACGATGCAATACCCCGCGCCTTGAACCTTCGTTCTCAGGCAGCGTAGGGCCGGGGATGGATCGCCTGACGAAGAATAGGGTCCGGTTTAACAGGTTTGAATGAAGAGTTTTCGCCGCTCTTACCTGAGCACGTGGATCGAAAGCTGATTTTTGTTCAGGGGAAAACGATGGGTAGGCTATGGTTTGTTTGCCCTGCCAGCGAGCGCGAAGTCGATACGGGGATCGAACTTGATCCGGTCAGCTTTGCCAGTCTATGCGGCGAGGAACTGCGTTGTCCTGATTGCTTGGGGGTCCACCAGATAGCACAAATAAAGGTGTAGGTCCGTAAGACGCCCCAGTTCGACCCCGCTGATCGTCGGTGGGGTGAACAGCGTTGGTGTCGTGGCGACCTTGCCCGCGACATAAATGGCGAAGAGGTAAGTCCAACCGCTGCCAGCGCTGTGAAGCGGTGTGGCTTGGGCGCAGTGATCGCGGCGGCTCACGAACTCACGCATGACTTGGACGCTGCGCATGACTTTGCGTTCAAAGCCCTGCGTCCACAATACGGCACCGCCACACTGGTTCGCGTCAACGACATTCGAGGCCATGCGGCTGTGCTTGCGCTTTTCGACGAAGTTATCGCAATGGATGTTCGCCAGACCAACCCTCAGCAATAGCGAGAAGGAAAGCACGGCGCTGGTCTTGCCTTTGCGTAACAAGCATATTTGTGAACCACAGTCCCGCCCGCTACCGTCCTGGCCGTCTACAGTCTCGCTCTCGATCACAGGCCAACGTCCAACGAGACGAAAGAAATTTACGCGTTCCCCCGCGAACGTGGACACGGCCCGCCCAATCCGCCATTGCCGTCGCATTCAAGTCGCCGAAGACCAAGGAGCGTAAGCGGGGATAGCGGCGTGGGCGATGAGACGTCGGCCCTACCTGTAATGGACTCACAAAGGCAATATTTTATCAGGACGCCCGGTATCGGGGTGGGGCACCAAAGACCGGCACGTGCTCCGACCGACGGCATGAGAGCGATTAGGCCAGTCACTCCACTTGCCAATGTTAGACGCTTCGACCTCATCTTGCGACCAGACCGACCACAATTCGAGGCTTCGGACGCGGCGGTGTGTTTCCCCCAGGGGGCGCATGGGACCCACGTGATGGGACCAAAGGGTGTCCCTGTCGATGACTTGTGGTTTAGGGCAGCGCCTGCGGCCTTGCGCACGGCACAATGGTAGGAGCAAAGGTGTTGCTATTTTGTTCTCTAGCCTATATACGCCCTATGCCGCCGGAGCCCGCAAACAGACAGAGGGCGATAGTGGCGTAGCGAAGTTGCGTAGCGGAGTAGGGCCCCATCGCGGGGCCCTTCGCACATTCGGAAGCGGGAGGCGCGAGGGATACTCTTCTCATAGCGATTGCCAGAAACGCGGCAGCACTCTTGAACGACGCCGAGTTTCTCTTTGAACACGGAAGGTATGCCCGTGCGGCGGCGCTTGCGGTCCTTGCCGGAGAAGAGGCGGGTAAGTTCTGGCTAGTGAAGTTTGATCCTGCGTGGCAGCAAAAGTTCCATTTGCACCCCGCAAAGCTCTCGACGACGGCGAGGTTTCAACTAGCAGAGGCAACCGGCGTTATCAGCAAGTACTCGCGATCTGCGCGATACCTACAATGCCGTTCCCGACCATCCGGAGTACACGGCCTGGGTAAAGAGGGCGCAAGCGTTCGCCTCTAAAAAGGAAGCGGGGCTCTACGTGGATTTCGATGATAAGGACGAACCTACCACGGTCGCGGGGCAAGAGACTGCCACCGAGTGTCTCGCCTACGCCCGCGCCGAAGTCGAGCGGCTTGGCATTGCGGAAGTGGTCAAGCGCGGACGCGCGAAAACCTGACTATCGGATGGAACCTCACTTTTGATTGCGATCAACTAGCACTGTGCGAAGTGCGACGACGAAAAGCGCCCTCCGCATTTAACAGTCCTTCGATGTTTAGCCTCTAGGCCCTAGTGGCTTGCCAAGCACGTCTTCCAATCGCCAAGGCTTAACCGAGTGCACTTGACCGCCGCACTCGGACCTTTCCCTTAGGGCCTCAATCCAAGCCAATCGCCAAGACGATCAAGAGAAGCCAGCAGTCGAGGAACAACCCAAGCGGCAACCCCACTCTACCGGGCTGGTTTGCCGCCCCCTTAGACTTGGCGACCTCAGCCACAAGTTCGCGCCTTAGCTTCAGGTTCTCCTGAAGCTCCTGTTCAGGGTCATCGCTGTCTGAGATCATGACCGCCCCCCGGTCCTCCGAGCTGCGCGATGGTGAGTCCCAGACGCCCCCTACTTTTTTTGCCACGTTCGCTCTAGCCCACTGCTCATAAGTTCAAAAACCTCTTCCAGCACGGACTTGCGTAGCGCTTCATCGTTGCGAAGCTCTTCCATGAAGTGATCAGCCAACTCACCTTTTGATGCGTTCGGGTATCTTGACATGAGAGACTGCACAAGCTCTCGAAGTTTTGACTGGGACATGGCTGAGCCGCGACTGGGTTGAGCCTCCCCCGAATGGCCGTGAACAGATTAGCAAAAGGACGCCCGCCGAAGCGAGCACTCGTGCTTGATCACCTTGCGTCTCATGTCATTGAGCTGAAAAGTGACCAGAGTGCCCGCGCCTCGAGGCTCGAGATGGAAGCTATATAGACCGATGCTATGTTTGCGCCTTCGGTCTCGGTAGATGCCTACCTCCATCGATTGAAACTCCCCAACGTGAGGAATTGTATCCTAAACTTCAACAGGTGGGGTGAGTTGGATCATTAAGGTCATCCCCCTTTTTGATCGCTTTCTTAAAGGGAATATCGATGGTGCTCATTCGTTGCCTCCCGCAAATAAAGATCACGTGGGGATCGCAACCCACCTGCGCTTGAAACGTGCAAGCTCCGGCCGCGCGTCCCCCACGAAATAGATAGTCGCTTCTTTTGGAACGATGGCGATCTGCTCGACGAAGGAGATGAAGTGGATTGCTGTGCCGTCTGGCTTTTGCCATCCAGTGCGACCACGAGGCAGCCAGCCTTGTTTGCGCGCGGCTTGATCGGCGACGCCAACGGCCGCCGCGAACAAATACTCGACTGCCCCCCGCTCCATGCCCACCCGTATAGCATAAAAGAAAACCCCGCACGGGGGGAGAGCCGGGCTTTCCGTATTGTTATTCGGCGAGACTTTCGCGGGAGGGAGGGGCCTCGCCGAACCTATGCGTACTAAACGCGATTGAGGCGTCAGAGTTCCCAAAGACTGGGGGCGCCCGCCGCTCGACGGAGCCCCTTGCCAGCCCGCCTCTGCCCACGTGTGCAGACAGCTTCAGGCCCATCACCATAACACCTAGGGGGTGGGATTTGTCCAAAGCGTTCGCGAAGAGTGGGTTATCAAAAAAAGGCGCCCGCCAGCCCCGCACGCGTCTGGGTGCACTTGTTTTGCATATGGGACGTCCAACAGTGTCCTGTTTCTCGAATTTAAATAGACCCCAACGCTGAAATCAGAAAGGCCACATGAGCCGAAACTCTGGTGAGCGCGTTTGCACGCGCGCCTCGCAAGCGTTGCCGTTTCCCCCTTAGGAGTAGTGGCCTCCCGAGAACTTAATGTGCTCGCAGGCAAAACCTTGCTCCACCATTGTCCTTGCGATGTCACTGGCCTGCGCGAAGCATTGAGCGACAAATCGGTCACTGCTGGCGGGCTTAGACTTGCCATCGCAGGGCGTCCCCCCGCCCACCAGAACACCGCGAACAGGCTTGCCTTTCACTATCGTTGCCAGCGCTGTTTTGCTTTCAGCGTAGCCGGGTTCGCCTCTTTCCGGAGGTTGATTTCGCAAACCCTGAACTTGTAACAACCAGTGTCATCGCACAGCCAGAACGTGTCTCCATCTACGACCTTATTCACCGACCCTGAATATTTTGCAGCATGGAGAGGCGTGGCGACCAACAGGGCAGCAATCAGCGTCCTCATTCGCTCATGCATCCGTCATTCAGCTCCGCCGCGCGGTGTTATGTTATTGCTCATAGGCCGCCATACTGTTGTAGCAGCAGAACAAGGCCCCAAAGAAAAGCCCAGGCAGCGCAGCAGAACCCCATCGGGTTATCTTCCATCCTCTCAGCGTTCTGTCACGTGTTTTTCTTATCTGTTCGTGCAGACATAGCTTTAGCGCTTGCCTTATCGCTCTCCTGCTTGCGTATCTCCGTCAGTGCAGAGGCGATCAGCCCGGTCGGCACTGCGATAACGCCTAAACCAACAATAAGGACAAGAAACGCGAACAGACGCCCACCCACGGTGATTGGGTAAACGTCTCCATAGCCAACTGTTGTCATCGTCGAGAGTGCCCACCAAAGCCCATGGGGAATTGAGGCAAAGTTCTCCGGTTGAGCATCGTGTTCGAACTGATAAATTCCTACCCCGCTGAAAAAGAGCATCATGAGGGCAAATACGCCAAAGAGTGCCAACTCCTCTCGAACGCGGATGAACGCGGCAACTATCCGATTTCCGGCGCGGCGGAATGCCTTCAGCATTCGGAACAATCGCAGGAGACGAAGTGAGCGTAAAGCGCGAAGGTCAAGCCCGAGTGAGAGATAGAACGGGGCGATGGCGAGGAGATCGACCAAACCCCAGAAACTCAGGATATAACCGAGTGGCCTTGGCGCGGCGAAGATCGCAACAGGTATTCCGCGGTGAAAATGGCTACAACCGCGACCTCTAAACCTGCGAGTGCAACTTTCCAGCTGTTGGGCAGATTAGGAAGCGTTTCTAGAGTCACGCCAATCATTGTGACAACAATCAACGCATAGACGAAATATTCGAAGGTGCGCCCCCAGCGGGATCCTCACCTTCTAAAATGGAACGGACTGCTCCCGCCACTTCGACAATCGTCCCTGCGACGCCGATTGGGTTGTCGGAGCAAGCATCCCTTTACTCCCCCCTAAACCGACCTAACTAGTATCTCGTGGAGGTCGCTTGCGGCCTAGGCGATGCTTCGGTTGAAGGGGCAGGGGCTAAAGCGCCGCGACGAGTCACCCCTGTTCCCATCGGCACTATCGGACTGTTGACGGGTCTTAAGCCCGTCGCGGGCACGTAATGAACGCTCCAGCTCAGTGAAGCTCCGGATACAGCGTCGTGCCAGCATCGGTCTCGAGTTCAATTGACCCGTCATCGAAAACCCTGACTCTCCCCCCCGGTATCTTCGCTTCACGGATTATCACCCTGTTCGCCCGCCATCTCCCTTCTTGTGCTAGTTCAGGTTGATTTTGCTGGCGTCTAATTGGTCTCGGTTGCCACGCACGAAGATGCCGCGGAATCCAGTTCGGCAGAACGTCGAAACAGCCGAGTTTACGCTTTCGACAAAGACTTTCGGGCCACCGAAACGTTCAGCTAGATTGAAGCTTCGAGAAAGTGCGAAAGAGATAGGCAACGCTCCCTCTAAAATGCTACTCGATCTCGATTTCCTCCCAGAATCCTCCCAGCGCAACGCATGTCTCCTCGTCGTTGTCCCAGGTGATGTGCACCATGGTATCTCCGATGCTGCTCTCCGGGAGCTGTTCTAGCAGCCAGCTCATGTGCGACTGGTAGCGTCGCCTGGCTTCAGGCGCTGCGATAGAGCATCGGCAGGTCACGTTGCGCCTCACGGCGTCGGCTGTGATTTCGATGGGACGAGCCAGGGCCGGAGAATGAAAACAGTGTGCCCAGCTCCCGGGCGGGTAATGAATTCCTCGGCGTCTTCAAGTAGGCGAATGCCCTGGCTCTCACGGTGGCTTCTACTTAGCTCCAGAGAGACGTGCCTCTGGAGCTCGCGTCCTAGCCAAGTGCAGATGCTCGCTTGCTGCTGATGCCAGCTTTTGATGGCGGTTAGGACATCCGGCTCGGTGCCGACAATCTGCACCGTCTCCAAAAATCCTTTGGGTGACGATCAGGCCAGCCGGCTGCCATCTGCTGGAACCCGCCTGTCAGTCGTTTCGCTCATCGAGGTATCGAACGAACCTCCTGTAAAATGAAGTGTTGCTCGTCGTC
>CAWDKA010000007.1:0-61781 GCA_963802845.1 uncultured Alphaproteobacteria bacterium | reverse complement strand
GGGCGGGTTTGCCTGAGGGCGGGACCTCCCGCCTTTGCCTTCCCAAACCCGGCGCAAGGTGATAAAGGAGGCCGCCAACCGGTGGCCGGCGCGAAACGCCGGGCCGCCCCACGAGACGAGGTTGGCCGATGCCCGAAGGGCAAGCCCCCGCAAACAGACGCTTCCCCGACAGCGCGATTGCGCTCACCTTTGACGACGTGCTGATCAGGCCAGCGGCCTCCGGCGTGCTGCCGAGAGAAGTCGACATTTCCTCGCGGATCACCCGCACGATCTCACTGCATATCCCGATCATCTCCTCGGCCATGGACACGGTGACCGAGGCGCGGCTCGCCATCGCCATGGCGCAAGCCGGCGGTCTCGGCGTGATCCACCGCAATCTTTCGACCCGAAGCGCAGGCCGCCCAGGTCGCGCAGGTGAAAAAGTTCGAGTCGGGCATGGTGGTGAATCCGGTGACCATCCATCCCGAAGCGAGCCTTGCGGATGCGCTCAAGCTGATGGCGGACTATCAGATCTCCGGCATCCCCGTGGTCGAGCCGGGCGGGAATGGCGGACGCGAAGGGCAGGCTTGTCGGCATTCTCACGAATCGCGACGTGCGCTTCGCCACCAACCCCAACCAGCGCGTCGCCGAGCTCATGACCAAAGAGAGGCTCGTCACGGTCAGGGAAAGCGTGGACATGGCGGAGGCCAAGCGGCTCCTGCACCAGCACCGCATCGAGAAGCTGCTCGTGGTCGATGACGACTATCGCTGCGTCGGGCTGATCACCGTCAAGGACATCGAGAAGGCAAGGCGCATCCCAATGCCTGCAAGGACGAGCAGGGGCGCTTGCGGGTGGCGGCCGCGACCAGCGTGGGCGATGACGGGTTTGCGCGCGCCGAACGCCTGATCGACGCCGGCGCCGATCTGATCGTGGTCGATACCGCGCACGGCCATTCCGACCTCGTGCTCGACGCGGTCCGCCGCATCAAGCTGGCATTCGAACGCCGTCCAGGTCGTCGCCGGCAATGTGGCGACCGCGGAGGGCGACCAAGGCGCTGATCGATGCCGGCGCGGATGCGGTCAAAGTCGGCATCGGTCCGGGCTCGATCTGCACGACCCGCGTCGTTGCTGGCGTCGGCGTGCCGCAATTCACCGCGCTCGTCGAGGCGGTCGAGGCGGCGAAGAAGGCCAACATGCCGGTAATCTCCGACGGCGGCATCCGCTATTCGGGCGATATGGCCAAAGCGCTCGCGGCCGGCGCCGACTGCGTGATGCTCGGCTCGCTGCTTGCCGGCACCGACGAGAGCCCGGGCGAAGTGTTCCTCTACCAAGGCCGCTCCTACAAGGCCTATCGCGGCATGGGCTCGATCGGCGCCATGGCGCGGGGCTCGGCCGACCGCTACTTCCAGCAGGAGATCAAGGACGCGCTCAAGCTCGTACCGGAAGGCATAGAAGGGCAGGTGCCGTATAAAGGCCCGGTGTCGAGCGTGCTGCACCAGTTGATCGGCGGCTTGCGCGCTTCGATGGGCTATACCGGCGCGCGCACGCTTGCCGACTTCCAGACGCGCGCGGAGTTCATCCGCATCACGGCCGCCGGCTTCCGCGAGAGCCACGTGCACGACGTGACCATCACCGCAATCGCCCAACTACCCGCGCGAAGGGTAGCCGCCCAACATTGCTTCGCCCGCGGCGGCTTTCGTGGCCTTTTGCTTCCAAGACGTCGGCCAGATATCCCGAGCCGCTCCTGCGCGTAGCGACGGCTACCCACCCCGAGCCTGCGGACCTCGTCGAAGATTCTGGGTTCAAGCCTCTTGGCGAGCGCGAGATCGGCGGCGCCGTCGGTGGGCTTGCCCTTGCGGCTCTTGACCACGCCGCGGCCGACCAGCGCCGAGGCATGGTTGTTCTGCAGCATCGAGCGCCGTGTCGAAATCCGCAGCCGCTTTGTCGAGGTCGTTCTTGAGCACGAAGATCCAGCCGCGGTCGACATAGCCCTTGGCGTCTGGGCTCGATCTTGATCACCTCGCTGTACTCGGCGATGGCTTTGTCGTAGTCCTTCTCTGCCGGTAGAGGTCGGCGCGCGTCGAATAGCCGAGGGTCGCCTTCGGATCGAGCTCGATCTTCCGGTTGACATCGACGATCCCCGGTCGAGATCGCCTTTGTCCCGGTAAACGATGCCGCGCAACAGATAATAGTCGCCATGCTTGTCATTCGATGCTGATCGCCTTGTCGAGATCGGCCAGAGCCTTGTCGTATTCCTTCTTGGCGTCATAGCCGCGGCGCGCATGAAATAGGAATTCGGCTTGGTCGGTTCGACCTCGATCGCCTTGTCCATCTCGGCGAGCGCGGATCGAGATGCGGATGGCGGAGAAGGCCATGGCGCGAACGGCATGCGCCCTGACCAGCTGTTCCTTGTCGGTCGAGCCCTAGGCGATATAGGTCGGCGCAGGAGTCGAGCACCTCTTTGACCGAGCCTTCGCCGGTGAAGCAGGGATTGTCTCTCGGCATGGCCCTGGCGAGGCCAGGCGGCGAAGAGAAGCGCAGCCACAAAGGGCGGCGCGGGCAATGGCGTGAGAAGCGCGAAAGCGCATGGAAAACCTCCAGAAGGGGCGAGTTTCGGTCCTTGGCGGTAGGTTTAGAGGGGCCTCGGGGCGGCCGTCAATTGAACTTCCGTCCATGATTACCGGGGCCGATCGCCGGCGCGGGGTCGAGGATGGACTTGCCTAACGGCGTGGACATTGCTCTAGCTCCTGCACCGCGTGCCGGAGGGACAGGCTTAGAGGAGGGGAGGGGCCGATGTCGATCCATGCGATCCTGATGCCGATGTTCGTCCAGGTGGGGCTGACCTTCGTGCTCCTGTTCTGGATGGGAGCCCTTCGCTTGCGCGCCATCCGCCAGGGCGAGGTCGATCCGGAGAAGATCCGGCTGCGCGAGCCGCATTGGCCAGGGCGCGTGCTCCAGATCTCCAACGCCTACCACAACCAGCTCGAGCTGCCGGTCCTGTTCTATGTCGTGGTGCTGCTCGCGTTCGCGAGCAACACGCTCGACGTGACCCTTCTCGTCTTGAGCTGGTTGTTCGTGCTGTCGCGGGTCGTCCACGCTTATGTCCACGTGACCTCCAACCGGCTCGATCGCCGCACCGGCGTATTCGGCGTCGGCGCGATCGCGCTCCTACTTATGTGGGTGATCGTCATCGCGCGCATCATCCTGTTCTACACGGCCTGATGACGCCGGCGGCGCGGGCGAGCGCGGCGATCGAAATTCTCGCCGACATGGAGGCGCGCAAGCGGCCCGCGGCGGAAGCCTTGAAGGATTGGGGGACGTCGCACCGCTTCGCCGGGTCGGGCGACAGGGCGGCGATCGGCAATCTTGTGTTCGATTGCTTGCGCAATCGTGCTTCCGCCGCTTTTGCCATGGGCGAGGGGAGTCCGCGCGCGCTCGTGCTCCGAACGCTCGTCAGCCAATGGCAGATGACGCCCGAGCAAGTCGCTACTCTCGCCGATGGCAGCCGCCATGCGCCGCAGCCTTTGTCGGAGGCCGAGCTCGCCGGGCTCAAGGCGACGCTCCCGGCGACCGCTCCGGCTCATGTGAGGGGCGACTTTCCCGAATGGCTTGCGCCCGAATTCGACCGGGCCTTCGGCGTCCACGCTGCCGAGCAGGGCGCGGGCTTGGCGCGGCGCGCCCCGGTCGATCTCAGGGTGAACACGCTGAAAGCCGACCGCGACAAGGTGCTGAAGGCGCTGCGGCGCTTCGAGCCAGCGCCGACGCCGCTCTCGCCCTTCGGGGTCCGTGTCGCGCAAGCTCCGGGGCCTTCCCGCAATCCGCATCTTGAGGCGGAACCCGGTCACGGCAAAGGCTGGTACGAGGTTCAGGACGAGGGCTCGCAGCTCGCGACGCTGCTTTCGGGCGCGAGGCCGCGCCAGCAAGTCATCGATCTTTGCGCGGGCGCGGGCGGCAAGACCTTGGGCCTCGCGGCGCTGATGGAGAATACGGGCCAGCTCTACGCCTACGATGCCGAATTCTTTCCGCCTTCGGCCGATCTTCGAGCGGCTGAAGCGGGCCGGGGTGAGGAACGTTCAGGTGCTGCCCCCGGGCGACCGCGAGGCCCTGGCCAAGCTCGCGGGCAAGATGGATCTCGTTCTTGATCGATGCGCCGTGCTCGGGTTCGGGCGTCTGGCGGCGGCGCCCCGATGCCAAATGGCGGCTTTCGCCCGCGATGCTAGAGGCGCGGCACGGCGAGCAGAAGACCGTGCTCGAAGAGGGCGCGGGCCTCGTCAAGCCCGGCGGCCGCCTCGCCTATGTCACCTGCTCGGTCCTGCCGTCGGAGAACCGCGACCAGGTGGAGAGCTTTCTCGCCCGCCATCCCCAATTCAAGCTCATTGCGTGGCCCGAGCTGTGGCAACGATCGCTTCCGGGCAAGACGCCCGTGCCTTCCGCCGACGGCTCGGAGCGAGACGCTGCTGATGACACCGCGCGATCACGGCACTGACGGCTTCTTCGTCGCGGTGATGCAGCGCTCGAACTGATCGTCGCGGCGCGCGCGAGCCCGCGCGACGCGTTCCAAAAAAAATTGGGGGCTGAGCGGGTTATCACTTGAAATTCAGAGCGAGCTTGCTGAAATGACTCGCGTTTTTTTGATGGACGAGAACTCGGCGGCGGGCGCGAGCCTGACCGCCGAGAGATCAGAGGGGACGGACATCCCATGAAGCCGCTTAAGGTCGAGGCTGAAGAGCCACCCGGTCGCCCGCAGGCGACATCTCAACTCCTCATCAAACCGCAATCGCCGATCAATGCTCTTGCACCCGCGCCGGCCCCTTCGGCGAAGGCGCCGCGGCTCGACGCGGTCGTGGTGCGCATGGAGCGCTTCCCTATCGGGCCGGTCTCGCGCGCCTTCCGCAAGCGCTATTACCCCGAGGTGGACGCCGGCCAATGGAACGATTGGCGCTGGCAGGCGCGCTCGCGCATCCGCACGCTCGCCGAGCTCGAGCGCATCTTCGTGCTGTCTGACGACGAGCGCGACGCGGTCATGCGCCATGAAGGCTCGCTCCCGCTCGGCATCACGCCCTATTACGCGAGCCTCATGGCGCGCGAGGACGCGACCGAGCCGCTCCGCCGCACCCACATCCCGGTCGGCGACGAATATCTAAAGTCGCCGGGCGAGGCCGACGATCCGCTCGGCGAGGACGGCCACACGGCCGTGCCGGGGCTCGTGCACCGCTATCCCGACCGCGTGCTGTTCCTGGCGACCGGCTTCTGCTCGACCTATTGCCGCTATTGCACTCGCTCGCGCATGGTCGGCGAGGCGGGCGGCGACTATAGCTTCAGCCGGCCGCAATGGGAGGAGGCGCTCAACTATATCGCGACCCATCCCGAGATCCGCGACGTGCTCATTTCCGGCGGCGATCCGCTGACGCTCTCGGACGAGCGGCTCGACTATCTGCTCGGGAGGCTCACGGGCCATCAAGCATGTCGAGTTCGTCCGGCTCGGCACCAAGGTTCCGGTCGTGCTGCCGATGCGGGTGACGCGCGCGCTCATCCGCGTGCTCAAGAAGCATCATCCGCTTTGGATGAGCCTTCACTTCACCCACCCGGCCGAGCTCACGCCTGAGGTGACCGAGGCGACGGCGCGGCTTGCCGATGCCGGCATTCCGCTCGGCAGCCAGACCGTGTTGCTCAAGGGCATCAACGACGAGGTCGAGACGCTGAAGGGCCTGTTCCACGGTCTCCTGACCCGGCGGGTCCGGCCCTACTACCTCTATCAATGCGACCCGATCTCGGGCTCGGCCCATTTCCGCACCAGCGTCGACAAGGGGCTTGAGCTCATCCGCGGCTTGCGCGGCCACACCACGGGCTACGCCGTGCCGAGCTACGTGGTCGATGCGCCGGGCGGCGGCGGCAAGATCCCGCTCCTTCCCGACTATGTCGTGGGACGCGAGGGCGACGACCTCCTGCTCAAGAACTTCGAGGGCAAGCTCTACCGCTACACCGACCCTGAAGGCACGGTCGGCCTCGACCGCAACCCTCGCGCGGGATAACTCCGATGCGCGTTGCTCTCGTGTACGACCTGCGCGACGACTACCGCGCGCTTGGCTTCTCCGAGGAGGAGGTGGCCGAGTTCGACTCGGTCGAAACGATCGATGCGCTCGCGGGCGCGCTTGCGGCGCTTGGCGTCGAGCCGGTCAGGGTGGGGCGCGGGCAGGTGCTCGCCGCGCGCCTCGCCGCGGGCGAGCGCTACGATATCGTCTTCTCCATCGCCGAAGGCGTGCGGGGCCGCGCCCGCGAAGCGCAAGTGCCCGCGCTCTGCGAGCTGTTTGATCAGCCTTACCTCTTCTCCGACCCGCTGACGGCCGCCGCCGCGCTCGACAAAGCCGTGGCGAAGCGCCTCGTGCGCGACGCCGGCGTGCCGACGCCGGCCTTCGCCGTCGCCGAGAGAAGCGCCGACGAGGTCGCCGGTTGGAGCGATTTCCCTGCCTTCGTGAAGCCGCTCGCCGAAGGCACCGGCAAAGGCTGCGAGGCAGGCTCGCTCGTCGAGACGCAAGCTGAACTTCAGGCGGCGGTTGCGCGCGTCATCGCGCGCTATCGCCAGCCGGCGCTGGTCGAGCAGTACCTTCCCGGCCGCGAGTTCACGGTCGGCATCGCCGGCAATGGCGATGAAGCGCGCGTGCTCGGCGTTTGCGAGATCGTGCTGAAGCCCAATGCCGAGGCCAATGTCTACTCGCTCCACAACAAGGAGCTGTGCGAGGAGCTTGTGACCTACGCGCCGGCTTCCGACGCGGAGGCCCGCCTCGCCGGGACACGGGCGCTTACGGCTTACCGGGCGCTTCAATGCCGCGACGCGGCGCGGATCGATTTCCGCTCCGATGCCAAGGGCGAGCCGTATTTCCTCGAGGCCAATCCGCTTGCCGGCCTCCACCCGTCGCATTCGGACCTGCCGATCCTCGCCGCCCAGAACGGGATCGACTTCGTGACCCTGATCGGCCTCATCCTCGATGCCGGTCTCGCCCGCTACGGGCGCAGCCGCGGCAAGCAGCCGCGGCGGAAGCACGCGTGATGACAAGCTCGGCGGGCTTCATCCCGGTCGTGCACGCGGCGACGGAAAGCCGCCCCGACGAGATCGACACGATCACCGCCGCCCGGTCCGTGGCGGGTGCGGTCGCGCGGCTCGGCTACGCCACCGAGATCATCGGGCTTGACCAGAACCTTTCTGGCCTCGAGACGCTGCCCGCGCGCCGGCCGCTCCTCGTGTTCAACCTCGCCGATGCCGTCGCCGGCGACTGCCGCTTGGCGCCGATGGTGCCGGCGAGGCTCGATGCCCTTCGGCTTCCCTATACCGGCGCCCGGACGGGTCCTTGGCTCGACACGCTCTCCAAGATCGTCACCAAGCTCAGGCTCGCTCATGCCGGCTTGCCCACGCCCGAATGGTCGCAAGACGGGACGGGGCTAGATCCGAGCTTGCGCGTGATCGTCAAGCCCGTGTTCGAGCATGGTTCGCTCGGCATCGACCCGGACTCCGTCACGCGCGGCGCCGACGCCGCCGGCAAGATCGCCGAACGCAGCTCGCGCTGGGAAACGGAGCATTTCGCCGAGGCCTATATCGACGGACGGGAATTCGCCGTCGCGATGATGGAAGGGAACCACCGCGTCGAAGTGCTCCCGATCCGCGAGACGTTGTTCCACGGCTTCGGCGACGGCGCGCCGCGGATTACCGACTATGACGCGAAGTGGACGCCGGGCAGCCAGCCATATCTCGGCACGCCGCGCCGCTTCGGCATCGAGGCCGAAGAGCCGAAACTTGCCGCCGAGCTGAAGCGGCTTGCGCTCGCGTGCTGGAGCGTATTCGCTCTCGACGGCTACGCGCGCGTCGACTTCCGCGTCGATCGCGCGGGCGCGCCTTTCATCCTCGAAGTCAATACAAACCCCTGTCTCAGCGATGACGCAGGCTTCGCGGCTTCCGCGATCGAGGCCGGCATCGGTTACGACGCGATGATCGGCCGTGTCATCGAGGCATCGCTCCGGCGCTTGCCGCCGCCCGAGGCGCTTTGCATCTAAGCCATGCTCCACGTCCCCGAGTTGGTGCATGACGGACTCTATTGGCGCAGCGCGGTCACGGCCAACGATGTTGCGCGCGTCTGGTCCCTGGTCGCCAGCACCGGTTTCTTCAACGCGGCTGAGGTCGAGGTTGCCACCGGTCTCATCGCCGATCGTCTGACGAAGGGTCTCCGCTCCGGCTATCATTTCATATTGGCCGAACGCGGCGAGACTCTCGTGGGCTACGCCTGCTACGGCCTGCTCGGCGCCGCGTTCCTCGCGTTCGGCAATCTCCTCCCGGCTGGGCCCGCGCGCGCCGCGCGGCGCAAGGGCAAAGGCGGCCGGAGCGCGGCGGCCACCCCAACCGCGGAAGGCAAGAACCTCAAGCCCGGCCAATTCACTTGGCATCCCGAACGTTCGCCGAGCGGCCCGGTCGCCATCATCGTCTCGGTGCCGAAGCAGCACGCTTATGTCTATCGCAACGGGATTCTCATCGGTGTCTCGACCTGTTCGACCGGCAAGAAGGGCTTCGAGACACCGACCGGCGTGTTCACCATCTTGAAGAAAGCCAAGGAGCACGCTTCGAGCGAGTTTGACGATGCGCCGATGCCGCATATGGAGCGGCTGACCTGGGGCGGGGTGGCGCTGCATGCGGGCAAACTGCCGGGATATCCCGCAAGTCACGGCCCAAATTCGCCGAAACCTATTTGAGGTGACGCAAATCGGAACGCCGGTCATCATCGCCGGCGACGTTACCGATCCTGATTCGGTCAAAGACCCGGGACCAGTTCTCGGTTCGAGCACGAAAGCAGAGATCGACGCCAAGGTCGGCAAGAAGGCGGCCGGAGGCGGCAATGCCGTCACCTCGATCCTGGTGTCGCGGGTGGACAACCGCATCGACGTGTTGCAGGGCGGCGCGATCGTGGCCGAGGGCGATGCGAATATCAAAGACGCATCGAAGCCGATCGGCTCCAACGTCTTCATCTGGCAAGGCGGCGACAAGAACGGATCGACTTGGGACGGAATGGGTTTCCATGCCGACGGCGAGGGCGCCGTCGCGCCGAACACCGCCGTGCTCGAGCGGATCGAAGGCTCGGATGAGGTGATGGAAGCGATCAAGAAGCGGCTCAAGGCCGGCACGGTGTTGGTGACGACCGATCTCGCCGCGACGCCCGACACGCGCAGCGACAAGAATATGGTCGTGATGGACGGCCCGGCGAAGTAGGCCGCGTCAAGCCGCCACGGCAGCGATGACGGAAAGGCCTGATGGCGTGGGCGTCGCTTTGGCGCGGGCGAAGCCCGTTTCAGATAGCATCGCGACGAATTCGGCAAGGCCGCGCACGCGGCCGCCGGTGATCGCCATCATATGCAGGTCGAGCATGATGGCGGCAGGGTCGTCCACGGCCTGCTCGGGGAGAAGCCGCTCGACGATGGCGAGCCTTCCCCCTTGCGGCATCGCCTTGCGGCAATTGGCGAGAATCGCGCGCGCGTTCACATCGGCCCATTGCTGGAGCACGCCGTTCAGCACATAGAGATCGGCTTCGATGGGGATGGCGGTCAGGAGATCGCCGCCGATGCGCTCGACGCGATCGGCTATGCCTTGCGCCTGAAGGAACGGCAACGCCGCCTCGATCCGGTGGGGGCGGTCGAACAGGATGCTACGAAGATCGGGATTGGCTTGCAGGAGACCTGCGAGCAGGCCGCCATAGCCGCCGCCAAGATCCGCGACGCTCTCGACCCTCGAAAGGTCGAGCGCCGCGACGATGCCCGGAGCCTGAGCCAGCGCCTCCTGCGCGAGATAAGAGTCGAATAGCGCGCCGGCTTCGGCGTGGTCGCGGCGCCAATCCGCAACGTTCTGGCCGAAGATTTGCTCGAAAGCGGGCTTCGCCGTTGTGACCGAAGCGGCGAGATTGGCCCAAGGGCGCCAATATTGCGCGACGATGATCTGCACCATTTGCCGTAGCCGGGTACCCGGAAGGAGAGATTGGCCTCGCGGGCTGAGCGCGAAAGTTCCGTCAGGACCTTCGGCGCAGATGCCGAGGCTCGCAAGCCCACGCAGAAGGCGATTGAGATGCGGGGCTGACAATCCTAGCTCCGTGGCAAGCGCATCGGCCGCGATGCCCCGCTGCTCCATCCTTTCGGGCAGGCCGAGCACGATCGCGGCATGCAGCAGGGCCGCGTCGTGATAGGCCGCGATCTGTCTGCTGAGGCGGTTCTCGAAGCCTTCCTCGTCCGGTTCTTGCGTCATTGCGGGCGCGCTCGCGAGGACGCTCTGTCGTGCACCGCATCGACCACGGTCCGCACCGCTTCGACCACGAGATCGGGCTGCTCGATCTGGATGTAGTGATGGCTCTCCGTGGCGACGACGTGCTTGGCATCGGGGAGGAGCGCCGCGAGCTCGTCCTGACCCTTGCGCCACGCCGCCTCGAACGCGCTCGGCGAGAAGTCTACCGGGACGTCCGGGGGGAGCGCCACGGGCTTGGCGCGGGAAAGGATGAAAAGCGGAATCTCCGAGAGCGGCTGACGGTTCGCCGCTTCCGCCATGCGCTGCGACGCCGCGCCGAAATCAACGACCTCGAGATCGTGGTACGTCTCAAGCCCGGGCGGGGGTGGAGCGGAAAGCGTCGCGTAGCCCTGCCACTGCTCCGGCCCGAGCAGCTTCGGCATGGACTCAGGCCAGGCATCGACAAGGACAAGGCCGGCAATCTCGCTGGGATAGGTCGCGGCAAAGAGCCGGGCGAACAGCCCCCCGAGCGAGTGGGCAACGAGCACATAAGGGCCTTCGATTCTTGCCGCATCGAGCAGGTCGTGGAGCTCCGAGACCACCTCGTCGGAGCTGCGGGGCATGGCAACCGGGTCGCTGCGACTAAGCTGGGTGGCATCGAGAATGGTTCCGGGCCGGTCGTAGGCACAGACCCGCGTGAATGCAGCGACGGCATCGAATACCGGCGTGACGCCAGGTTTGGGCGGCGTCGTCCAGATAGCGGCGTTGTTGCGGTAGCCCGAGATGAGGATCACGAGCGGGCTGCTCTTACCCTTGCATTCGAGATAGAGTTTCCGGCCGTCAACCTCGACCGTTCCGGCCTGGTTGGACTGCGCGAGACCCGGCTCCGCACGCGCAACCATCGGGGTGGCAAGCACGATCAGTGCGAGAAGGGAAGCACGGCTGCTGCGGATCATCGGGACCCTCGGGGCGGAGCGCACGGCGTCAGGAACCCTAACCAACTCGGGCTTGGGCAAGTCAAGCCGGGGGCGGAAGAAGCGAGAATCGTTGCCTGGTCGAAGGCGCTGCTATAACCACCGGCCATGACGGAGACCGAAACGATCGAAGCGCCCCGGGATACCGGCTCAGGCCAGGGGTTTACGCAAGACCGCGTGCTCATCGTCGATTTCGGGGCGCAATATACTCAGCTCATCGCGAGGCGCGTGCGCGAGGCCGGCGTCTATTCGGAGATCGTCCCTTACGACAAGGCGGAAGCGGCGCTCGCACCCGTCCTGCCCAAGGCCATCATCCTTTCCGGCGGTCCCGCCAGCGTGCACGAGGCGGGCACGCCGCAAGCGCCGCAGAGCCTGTTTTCGGCGGGCGTGCCCGTGCTCGGCATCTGCTACGGCGAGCAGGCGATGGTCGCGGCCCTTGGTGGCGCGGTCGAGGGGGGACATGAGCGCGAGTTCGGGCGCGCCGATCTCCAGATCATCGACGAGACGCCGCTCTTCGACGGCGTGTTCCAGGTCGGCGAGCGCGCGCCGGTGTGGATGAGCCATGGCGATCGCGTGACGCGCCTGCCGCCGGGCTTCCGCGCCGTCGGCATCTCGACCGGCGCGCCCTTCGCCGCGGTCGCCGACGATTCACGCAAGCTCTACGGCGTGCAATTCCATCCCGAAGTGGTGCACACGCCGAAAGGCGCGGCGCTGCTCGCCAATTTCGTCCACGCCATCGCCGGATGCGCCGGCGATTGGACCATGGCCCAGTTCCGCGCGCGCGAGGTCGAACGCATCCGTGCGCAAGTCGGCGACGGCAACGTGATCTGCGGCCTCTCGGGCGGGGTCGATTCCGCCGTGGCCGCGCTCCTGATCCACGAGGCGGTCGGCGACCAGCTCACCTGCATCTTCGTCGATCACGGGCTGCTGCGCCAAGGCGAGGCCGAAGAGGTCGTCAATCTCTTCCGCGGCCATTACAACATTCCTCTCGTCGCGGTCGATGCCAGCGCACGGTTCCTCGAGGCGCTCGCAGGCGTCACCGATCCGGAAGCCAAGCGCAAGACGATCGGCAGGTTGTTCGTCGATGTGTTCGAGGCTGAGGCCGACAAGATCGGGGCGGTCGAGTTCCTGGCGCAAGGCACGCTCTATCCGGACGTGATCGAGAGCATCTCGGCGACGGGCGGACCGTCGGCCACCATCAAGTCGCATCACAATGTCGGCGGCCTGCCCGAGCGCATGCGGCTCAAGCTGATCGAACCGCTGCGCGAGCTGTTCAAGGACGAGGTGCGGGCGCTGGGGCGCGAGCTTGGGCTGCCCGATGCCTTCGTCGGCCGCCATCCGTTTCCCGGTCCCGGGCTTGCGATCCGCGTGCCGGGCGAAGTGACCGAGGAGAAGCTCGCGATCCTGCGCAAAGCCGACGCCATCTATCTCGACGAGATCAGGCGGCGCGGACTTTACGACAAGATCTGGCAGGCCTTCGCCGTGCTGCTCCCGGTGCGGACCGTGGGGGTGATGGGCGATGCGCGCACTTACGACTATGTCTGCGCGCTCCGCGCCGTGACTTCGACCGACGGCATGACCGCCGATTACTACGATTTCTCGCACGAGTTTCTCGGCGCGGTGGCGCGCCGCATCATCAACGAGGTGCGCGGCATCAATCGCGTGGTCTACGACATCACCTCGAAACCGCCCGGCACCATCGAGTGGGAGTAGGGTCCTGTCGGGCGGCGAAACCCGAGTTCACGCGCCAACTTTTTTGCGCCACTTTCGGGCCCGGCCTCGCCTATAATGGCTTCCACGGGGAGCGGTATGGTCGCTGCGTGGTGCCGTGATGCGCAAAGAGGACGCTCTCAAGATTCTGCAGGCGAAGCTCGCCGAGATCGAGCAGGAGCACGATTCCGAGCTTGCCGAAAGCGAAGGACTTCGTGAGCCGGTCGATGCGAAGGCCGAAGCGCGGGCGCTGAGCGCGGTGTTCGATTACTTTCAGAACTGCAAGCTGACGCCGACCGAAGTCCCTACTTCGCGTGTTCAGGCGCTATTTGCGCGCGCCGAAGGCCCGTACCCCGATCGCCGAAGAGGGCCGCGCCTCGCGGTCCAAAGCGAGCTAAGGCTCGGCCGTTCGCCCTTTCGGCGCGCGAATCGGCTAGAACGTCGATTCAAGGACAACGGGTGCGCCAATGACCCTCCTCATCGTCGGCATCATCGTCTTTCTCGGCGTCCATCTCTTGCCCACGATCACGGACCTGCGGGCGCGGCTCGTCTCGAGCGTGGGCGAAGCCGGCTATAAGGGCGCCTTTTCGCTGCTCTCGCTCGCGAGCCTTGCTCTGCTGATCTATGGCTACGCCACGGCGCCGCTCGTCCAGCTATGGTCGCCGCCGGAGTGGACGCGCTGGGTGGCGATCGTTCTGATGCTGCCCGCCTTCATCTTCCTGGTCGCGGCTTACCTTCCGGGCCGAATTCGGGAGCGGCTGAAACATCCGTTCCTCGTCGCCATCAAGACCTGGGCGCTCGCCCACCTCCTCGCCAATGGCGACCTCGCCTCGGTGATTCTGTTCGGCTCGTTCCTCGCCTACGCCGTCTACGACCGCATCACGCTAAAGCACCGCAGGCCGTCGAGCATGGTCGGGATCGAAGGGCCGGAACGGCCACAAAACGACGTCATCGCCGTCGTGCTCGGCACCGTGCTCTACGCGGTCTTTTTGGTTTGGCTGCACCCGCTCCTGATCGGGACGGCCGTCTTGCCGCGATAGGGGTCAAACCGTGCCTTTTTTGCACTGCACAACCGCTTATATTTCTGCCATAAAATGACCCACCGGGTCGCTCTTAAGGAGCCAAGCCGAAGTGTCGCAGGACTTTAGCATCAGGCGGGTGACCGCCCCCGACATTCGCAATCGCAAGGGCGGCGACGCCCCGATCGTGGCGCTCACCGCCTACCACGCCCATACCGCGCGCATCATCGATCCCTATGTCGATATGCTGCTCGTCGGCGATTCCCTCGGCATGGTCATGCATGGCTACGAAACCACCGTGCCGGTGCCGCTCGACCTCATGATCATGCATGCGCAAGCGGTGGTGCGCGGCTCGACCCGTGCGCTCGTCGTCGTGGACATGCCGTTCGGATCCTATGAGGAGAGCCCGCCGGTCGCCTTCCGCAACGCCGCGCGCGTGATCAAGGAAACGGGCTGCGGCGCCATCAAGATCGAAGGCGGCGTGCAAATGGCGGAGACCATCCGCTATCTCTCCGAACGCGGCGTGCCGGTGATGAGCCATATCGGCATGACGCCGCAAGCCATCAACACGATCGGGAGCTTCTCGCCGCGCGGACGGCGGCGCTCGGAATGGGCGGCGTTCGAGGCCGACGCCAAGGCGGTTGCCGAGGCGGGCGCCTTCGCCGTCGTTCTCGAAGCGCTGGCGGAGCTTCTCGCCGCGCGCATCACCAAGCTGATCGACATTCCCACCATCGGCATCGGCGCGTCAGCCGAATGCGACGGACAGATCCTCGTGCTCGAGGACATGCTCGGCCTCTCGCCCCGCGTGCCGAAATTCGTCAAGGAGTACGCGCATATCGGCGACGGGATCGAGTCCGCCGTCAAGGCTTTCGCGCGCGACGTCCGCACGCGCGCTTTTCCCGCGGCCGAACATACTTACCCGATGGCGGACGACGACGCCGAAGTCACGAAAAAGACCAAAATGACAGGCAGTTAGCCTGTCGGCCGGTCTTCGGTTTCGCGGGCCACGGGGATAGGGCCTCGCCCCTTTAACTTGCGTGGCCGGGGCGCCTTCACTAATACGGCGGCAGGAGAAGCGGCTTGAGCCCCACAAGGCTAAGCTGCCTCGTCTCGCCTTAACGCCAAGCAATAAAAGAGTCCGCTGCCCCATGAGCGACCGTGATTTCTTTCGCGAGGTGGACGAAGCCGTCCGCCAGGACAAATACAAGAAGCTGTGGGACGAATACGGCGTCTATACCTTGGGCGCGGCTGCGGTCTTGGTCGTGGGCGTCGCCGGTTACCAGGGCTGGTCATTTTGGCAGCAGAAGCGGGCCGCCAACTCCGGCGCGAAATTCTCCGAAGCTCTTCGCCTGGAGGAGGGGGCCGCGGCGCCGAAGGCGCGCGAAATGCTCGCCGCTTTGGCGGAACAGGGGCCGGCAGGCTACCGCGTGCTCGCGCGCTTCCAGCTCGCTGCGGCCGAGGCCAAATCGGGCAACACCGACAAGGCCGTCGCCGACTACGACGCGCTCGCCAAGGACCCGAGCGTCGATCCGATCCTGCAAGACCACGCCGTACTTCAGGCGGCTTCGCTCAGACTGGACAAGGCGGACTACGCCGAGATGGAGCAGCGGCTCAAGTCGCTTGCCGAGTCGAGCAGCGCCTGGCGCTTCTCGGCGCGCGAGTTGTTGGGATTGTCGGCCTATCGGCTGAAGAACATGCGCGAGGCCGAAACGCAATTCGATGCGCTGATCGGGGATGAGGCGACGCCGCAGAATCTGCGGGAGCGCGCCGAAATGATGGTCGCGCTGATCGTTGGGGCGCCGCAAACGTTGAGCACCACGGCGCAGTAGCTGGCGCATAGCGAAGGGTGGCTCGAAGTTGCGCTCGGGTCGAAAACGGGGATTTGGTCATTGCCTGCTCGGCGGAGGGCTCGTGGCAGCTCTCGCCTTGAGTTCTTGCCGGATGCGCGGGCACATCGTTCGACGGCCTCGAGAAGAAGTTCAAGAATCCCTTCGCCAAGAAGGAAGTGCCGCTTCCGGGCGAGCGCGTTGCCATCATCACCGACCCGACAGCCGTTGTCGCCGATCCAGCCGAGGTGGGAAGACCGGTTCAGCTGCCCGCGGCCCAGGCCAATGCGTCGTGGTCGCAGCCGGGCGGCGCGCCGACGAACAGCCTCGGTCATCTCGCGCTGAATGCGGATGTGCGCAAGGTCTGGTCGGCCGATGCCGGGACCGGCTCCTCCTCCAGCGGGCGCTTGAGCGCCGTGCCGGTGGTTGCCGACGGCAAGGTCTTCACGCTCGATGCCGGCGGAACGGTGTCGAGCTTCTCCACGGCGAATGGCGCGCGGGTCTGGTCCCAGGACGTGACCCCCGACAACGAGAAGAGCAAAGAAGGCTTCGGCGGCGGCCTTGCTCTCGACGGCGGGCGCCTCTATGCGGCGACCGGCTATGGCACTGTCGTTGCCCTCGATCCCGGCAATGGCGCCGTGGTTTGGACCAAGCGCGTTGGCGAGCCGATCCGCAGCGCGCCTACGGCTTCGGGCGGCAAGATCTATTTCGTTTCCGCGGGCAACACGCTCTATGCCCTCAACGCCAGTGACGGCCAGCAGCTTTGGACTTCGCGCGGACTGCCGGTCAGCGCGACCCTTCTCAGCAGTGTCAGCCCCGCGGTGAGCGGCAGTGTCGTGGTCGCGCCGTTTCCGGCCGGCGACATCGGCGCCTTCGATGCTGCGAGCGGCAAGCCGACTTGGCGCGATTCGCTGTCGCGCCAAGCCGATACTTCGGCCGCCGGCGTTCTCGCCGATCCGGCGCGGCCGGTCGTAGATCGCGGGGTGGTTTTCGTGATCAGCCACGGCGGCAAGATGATCGCGGTTTCCGAATCCTCTGGCGAGCGGCTGTGGACGCGAAATCTCGCCAGCACCCAGATGCCGTGGGTCGCGGGCGACACCGTCTACGTGGTCGACCTCGGCGGCAAGCTCATTGCGCTCGCGCGCGCCGACGGCAAGGTGCGATGGGTGTCGCAGCTTCCGAGCGGCCGCTGGAGCGGGCCGGTGCTCGCCGGCAGCAAGCTCTGGCTCGTCTCGGGCGAGGGCCTTCTCGTCGGGGCCGATGCGCGCACAGGCCAGCTCATCACCCAGCTCGATCTCGACACGCCGGTCTTCGTCGCGCCTGTTGTCGCCGGCGGGCGCATGTATATCCTTGCCGACAACGCCTCGCTGATCGCCCTCAACTGATGCCCCCGCGGGTCCCTCCGGCCCCGCCAATGTCCGCAAGGTCGCCTTCCGATGTCCTTCACCGTCGCCATCGTTGGACGGCCGAATGTCGGCAAGTCAACCCTGTTCAATCGGCTGGCGGGACGGAAGCTCGCGCTGGTGGATGACCAGCCGGGCTTGACGCGCGACCGGCGCGAGGCGGAGACGACGATCGGCGCCTGCAGTGTCCGGCTCATCGATACGGCGGGGCTCGAGCCCGGCGATGCGGGGCTTACGGCGCGCATGCGCAAGCAGACGGAAGCCGCGATCTCGAGCGCCGATCTCGTGCTTTTCCTCATCGACGGACGAACGGGCGTGGTGCCGGCCGACGAGATTTTCGCCGAGCTTGTGCGGGTGTCCGGCAAGCCAGTCATTCTCGCCGTCAACAAGAGCGAGGGGCGCGCGGCCGAGCCTGCGCTTTACGAGGCCTATGCGCTTGGCCTGGGCGAGCCGCTTGCGATCTCGGCCGAGCACGATATCGGCACCGGCGAACTTGCCGAGGCGATCGAAATTGCGTGCCGCGACCGCGCGAGTGGAGGCGAAGAGGAGGGCGGGACGCGCGCCGAGGCGCCGGAGCATCCTTTGCGGATCGCGATCGTGGGGCGGCCCAATGTCGGCAAATCGACCCTCATCAATGCCCTTCTCGGCGAGGAACGGATGATTACCGGCCCCGAAGCCGGCATCACGCGCGACGCCATCGCATCGCCCCTTGCGTGGGGCGGCCGCTCCTTGCTCCTGTTCGACACGGCGGGGCTGAGGCGCAAGATGCGCGTCGAGGGCCGCGCCGAGACGCTCTCGGTCGGCGATGCGCTCAAGGCGATCCGGTTCGCCGAAATTGTCGTCCTGCTCCTCGATGCTGAGCAGCCCTTCGAGAAGCAAGACCTCCAGATTGCGGATCTGATCGCGCAGGAAGGCCGCGCTCTCGTCATCGCCGTCAACAAATGGGACCTGGTGCGCGACCCCGAGAAGCGCCTCGCCTCTTTGCGCGAGACCTGCCAACGGCTGCTACCGCAAGTCAAAGGCGTGGCGCTGGTGCCGGTCTCGGCGACGGCCGGGACCGGACTCGACAAGTTGATGAAGGCGATCCTCGCGGCCGATGCGATGTGGAATTTGCGGCTTCCTACCCATGCGCTCAACGAATGGCTGCAAGGAGCGGTCGAGGCGCATGCGCCTCCGGCCGTGTCGGGACGGCGCATCAAGCTCAGATACATCACTCAAGCCAATGCGCGCCCGCCGACCTTCGTGCTGTTCTGCTCGCGGCCGAAGTCACTGCCGGAGTCCTATACGCGCTATCTCGTCAATGCCTTGCGCGAGAGTTTCGACATGCCGGGCGTGCCGATTAGACTGAATCTGCGCAAGGGCGACAATCCGTACGCCAAAGGGTCGCGGAATGGCTGAGGGGACGGAAGTCTATTTCTACCATTTGGAGCGGCGGACACTCGACGACGTCCTTCCGAACTTGCTCGAACGCTCGCTCAAGCGCGGCTGGCGCGCCACCGTCCAGGCCGCGAGCGAAGAGCGGGTGCAGGCGCTGGACACGCTGTTGTGGACCTACGGCAATGAGAGCTTTCTTCCGCATGGAACGGCACGCGACGGCCGGGCTTCCGCCCAACCGATCTATCTCACCGCGGGGGAGGACAATCCCAATGCGGCGCATGTGCGCTTCCTGGTCGATGGCGCCACGCTCGCCGATGCCTCGCCCTATGTGCGGGTTGCCCATGTGTTCGACGGCCGCGATCGGGATGCTGTCGCGCGCGCCCGGGAAGCTTGGCGGGAAGCGAAGGCGCGGGGCGATGCCGTCAGCTATTTTCAGCAAGACGCCGACGGGCGATGGCTCGAGCAGGCATGAGGTTCACCAAAGCGTCATACCATGCGCCTTGTGGCTACCGCTCGCGGCGGCTATAAGCCGCAGATTCTAAGGGATTAGAGGGACAGTCTCGCATGGCCAGTGAGCGCACGCTTTCGATCATCAAGCCCGATGCGACCGAGCGCAATGTTACCGGGCAGATCATCGCGCGCCTCGAGGGCGCGGGCTTGCGCGTGATCGCGCAGAAACGCGTGTGGTGGAAGAAGAAGGATGCGCGAAAATTCTACGACATCCACAAAGAGCAGCCTTTCTTCACGGACCTCGTCAGCTTCATGACCTCCGGGCCCATTGTGTTGCAGGTGCTCGAAGGCGAGAACGCCATTGCCAGAAATCGCGAGGTGATGGGGGCGACCAATCCGGCTGAGGCGGCGCCCGGCACGATCCGCAAGGATTTCGCCGTCAGTCTGCAACGGAACTCGGTGCACGGCTCCGACAGCGCCGCGACGGCCAAGCGCGAGATCGCGCTTTGCTTCAAGAAGAGCGAAATCGTGGGGTAGGGTTAGCGCGGGCCGAAGGACGGGGACGCTGCTCTTCGTGCTATGACTAGTGCCATGGGTAGCGCCCGCGCCATCATTGTAACGGCCTTTCTGCTTGCGGCCGCGCCGGTTGAGGTCGTTGCGGGGCCCGAACCGAGCCAAGCCGAGCTCCGCGCCGCCAAGGCGCTCGATGAAATTCGCGGCGATCCGCTTGCCCTCAACGAATTCTTGAAGCGCATGCCGAAAGGCGGCGAGCTGCACCTTCATTTGCACAGCGCCGTGTTCGCCGAGACGCTGATCCAAGACGCGATCGAGGACAAGCTCTGCGTTGACGTTGCGGCGCACGCTTTCGACAAGCGGCAGGTCGCAAGCGACAGCGCGCCTTCCTGCGTCGAGGGGACAGTCCCCGCCGCCGCGGTTTTGAAGGACCAGCGGCTTTACGATGGGCTGGTCGATGCCTTCTCCATGCGCGGCTTCGTCGCTTCCGAAGGCGATACCGGGCATGACCATTTCTTCGGCGCGTTCACGAAATTTGGCGGCACCGATCCAAGCCATACCGGCGAGTGGCTCGATGAAGTCGCGAACCGCGCCGCGCAGCAGAACACGCAGTATCTCGAACTGATGGCGACGCCGACGTGGAACCGCCTCAACACCATCACCAAGGATGTGGCGTGGCGCGAAGATTTGGAAGGATTGCGCCAGGAGCTTCTCGCCAAGGGCTTGGCCGAGGACATTCCCGCGGCGCGCGACTTCTGGACCGCGGCCGAGGCCAAACGCCGCGAACTCGGCCGCTGCAACGAAGAGGGCGAGGCGCCAGGCTGCAAGGTCGCGCTTCGCTATATCTACGAAGTCTTCCGCAACAATCCGAAGGAACTCGTCTTCGCGCAAACGCTGTTCGGCTTCGAGCTTGCCGCGGCCGATCCGCGCGTGGTCGCCATCAATTTCGTCGGCGAAGAGGACGGGCCCAGCGCCATGGCCGACTACGCCGAGCACATGCGCATGGTCGGATTCTTCCGCACACTCTACCCGAAAGTCCATGTCAGCCTTCATGCAGGGGAGCTCGTTCCGGGACTGGTGCCGCCGGAAGGGCTCTGCTGCCACATCAGGCTTGCGGTGGAAGAGGCGGGGACCGACCGTATCGGCCACGGCGTTGACGTGATGTACGAGGACCACCCTTACGAGCTTCTGAAAACCATGGCCGACAAAGGCGTGCTGGTCGAGATCAACCTCACGAGCAACGACCTCATTCTCGGCGTCAGCGGCAACAAGCACCCTTTCGCGACCTATCGCAAATTCGGCGTGCCGGTGGCGCTTTCGACCGATGATCCTGGGATCGAGCGCATCGATCTCACCCATGACTATGCCCGCGCCGTCACCGACTACGCGCTGACCTACGCCGACCTCAAGGAGATGGTGCGGAACAGCATCGAGTACAGCTTCCTTCCCGGCGCGAGCCTGTGGGCCGATAAAGGCGGCTTCTCGCGCTTCGGCGCGGACTGCGGAAGCGATATGCCGGGCCGGGGCGAGCCGTCGCCGTCTTGCGCGTCCTTCCTCGCCGCGAACGCGAAAGCAGCCCAGCAATGGGAGCTGGAAGGGCGGTTGCAGGCGTTCGAAGGGGGCTTCTGAGCCAGAGCCTGTTCATTTTGCTGTCCTCCTTACCTCCCCGCCTGGGGAGGTCCGGCGGCGCGCGAAGCCACAGCGTGGCGAAGCACGACGCTGGGGTGGGGGCTGCGTTCCAAGTGACAAAGCCGTGGTCCGTAGAACCACCTGCACCCCAGCCGGCTCAGCCTTCGCTCCGCTCAAGCTTCGCCACCCTCCCCCCTTCAGGGGAGGGAGAGTGCAGAGCGTCAGCTCAAGGCGCGAATGCGGAAGGGAAGGCCGCCTTTGGGGCAGAGGGTCACGGTCGCGTGGATCTTCGCCGGAACCGGACCCGCATATTCCGGCGTGAAGCGGCGCAGCAACTGCACCAGCGCCAGCGTGTTCTCGATCTGCGACAGCGCGCCGCCGATGCAGGCACGCTTGCCTGCGGCGAACGGCAGATAGCTGTACTTCACCCGCTTCTTGGAGCGCTCTGGCGCGAAGCGCTCAGGCTCGAACTTCTCCGGCTCGTCCCAATATCTCGGGCTGTGGTGCATCACGTAGGCGAGGATAACGATCTTGTCGCCGGCCTTGATCTTGTGGCCCTCGATCTCGTCGTCGGCGGCCGCGATGCGGATGAGCGCCCAGATCGGCGGGAACAGCCGCATGGTCTCCTGGATCACCATGCGCGTGTAGCTCAACTGCTGGATCTCGTTCCACTGCGGATCGCGTTCGCCGCAGACCGCTCGCGCTTCCGCCCTGATGCGCTCGAGCGCCTCGGGATGCTGCGACAGAAGGTAGAGCGACCAGGCGAGCGTCAGCGCGGTGGTCTCGGTCCCGGCCCAAAGATATTGCTTCATTTCATCGATCACCTGCTGGCGATCGAATTCAGGGAAGGTGGGATCGGATTCCGCTTCCTCGAGCATCCTGAGCAGGGTCTTGTCGCGGTGATCGAGCACGCCGGCGCCGGTCACCATCTCGGGGATCTGGCCCCACACTTCCATGGCCTTGGCGGCGTCTTCCTGCGTCATCTCCTCGAGCTCGCCGCGCACGTTCTTGAGCCGGATCGACTTGTGGTTCATCACGTCGGTGTAAGTCTTGACCTGGCCAAAGACGAAATGCGGATTGAACGGCATCTCGCGGTCGAACAGCGCCTTGCACACCATCTCGGCGGCGAGCGTCCAGGTCTCCTCCACCATCTCGATGGTTTCGCCGGTCGAGGCGAATTTTCCCCAGCGCGCCATCTTCGAGTCGATGGCCGACATGAGATAAGGGAAGTAGGCCTCGAACATATGCGGGTGGAAAGCAGCCTGCTGCGGCGCGCGGATCCTCTGCCACAGCGCGCCATCGACGGTGATCATGCTCTTGCCGAAGATGGGGCGAAGCCCGTCGAAATACTTCACGTAATTGTCTGCGTTCGACACCAGCACGCGCTCGGCGTGCGCGGGCTCCGACAACAGCATGACGCGCTGGTTCTTGAGATTGATCGGAACCACGCCGCCATACTTGTCGCTCAGCGCCATGAGAACCTGCATAGGGTTCTCCTGGTTCAGGAGCGGGGTCAGCTTGAACCAAATGCTCTGTTCTTCGCCGAGCCCATGCGATGGAGAATAGGCGACTGTCATATCCGCCATTTTATGCCTTGCCCCTCGCTCCCTGCTGTTGGCTTCGGGGGCCTTTTGCCCGCTTCCTTCGCGCCGGCACCATTCCTGAAAAAGCGGCCGTTCGCTGGGAAAATAGGTCTAAAACTGCCTCGATTTGGGCCAGGTCTCTGTAGCATCCGGCCGTCTACGCTGTCCACCGCGGCTAGGCGCCATTTTGCGGTGCGACAGACTGCCCCGTCCAGGCCCCGATCTTAGGGCCGTTAACAATTTCAATCAAAGTCCTTCGTCGAGAGACGGCGAGAATAGGGCGGCTTGAGGGCCCTTGGCTTTAACCCCGCCGAACTCGCCACAATCTCGCCCTCCACGCGGACTGCGCCGGACGCAACCAGGCGGAGCGCATGGGGATAGAGGCGGTGCTCGGCGGCGAGCACGCGCGCGCCGAGACTGTCCTCCGTGTCGCCCGGGAGCACGCGGACGGCGGCCTGGGCCACGATCGGGCCATTATCCATCTCAGCGCGCACGAAATGCACGGTGCAGCCGCTGAGCTTGACGCCCGCTTCTAGAACGCGAGCGTGGGTATTGAGGCCGGGAAAGGCGGGGAGGAGAGAAGGGTGGATGTTGAGGTGCCGGTTCCACCAATGCCTGACGAAGCTCTCCGAATGGAGCCGCATGAAGCCGGCATTGCAGAGAAGTTCGGCTCGCGCCGCTTCGAGCGCTTCGGTCAGCGCCGCATCGAACGCCTCGCGCGAGGCGAAGCCCTTATGATCGATTGTGCGCGCCGGGATGGAAGCTGCTTCAGCGCGGCCAAGACCTTGCGCGTTCGCCACGTTCGACACAACGAGCACGATCTCGGCGGGAAAGCTCGGAGTCTTAGCGGCCTCGATCAGGGCTTGCAGGTTGCTGCCACGGCCCGAGATGAGGACGCCGACACGCGTTTTCTTCACTGCGCGCCCCGTGCGAACGCGCCGGCGTAGCGGATCGCCCCGCCGCTGCCGCGCTTGCCGATGATGCCGATGGTCGTCGCCTCGGGCCCGAGCATCTGCTTCACCCGCTCGGCGTCTCCTGCCGCGACGACCAAGATCATGCCGATGCCGCAATTGAACGTCCGCAGCATCTCGTCCTGAGGGAGGCGTGCTTCCTGCATGAGCCAGGCGAAGACGGGCGGCAGAGCGACCGCGGCGAGCTCGATTTCGGCCGCGAGGTCTTGCGGCAGGACGCGCGGGATGTTGTCGGTCAGCCCGCCGCCGGTGATGTGGGCGAGCGCCTTGACGGCGCCGGTTCGGCGAATCGCTTCAAGCACCTGCCGGACATAGATGCGGGTCGGCGTGAGCAAGATTTCGCCGAGCGTCGCTTGCCGCGCGAACGGCGCGGGGTCGTTCCAGCGAAGCCCGGCTTCGGCGACGATGCGGCGGACGAGCGAGAAGCCGTTGGCGTGAACGCCGGAAGAGGGCAGCGCGAGAACGACGTCGCCCGCTTCGATATCCTTTCGCGGCAGCACCCGGTCGCGCTCGACCGCGCCGACGGCAAAGCCCGCAAGATCGTAATCGCCCGGATCGTAGAGCCCCGGCATCTCGGCGGTCTCTCCGCCGATCAGCGCGCAGCCCGCCTCCTTGCAACCCCTCGCGATGCTGCCGATGACGGTCGTTGCCACGCCAAGCTCGAGCTTGCCGCAGGCGAAGTAGTCGAGAAAGAAGAGCGGCTCGGCGCCCTGCACGACGATGTCGTTAACGTTCATTGCGACGAGGTCGATCCCGATCCCGTCATGGCGGCCGGTCTCGATCGCGAGCTTGAGCTTGGTGCCGACCCCGTCGGTGGCGGCGACCAGCACGGGATCGTTAAAACCGGAAGCCTTGAGATCGAATAGGCCGCCGAAGCCGCCGAGGCCGCCGAGCGCGCCGGCGCGCTTCGTGGCCGCGGCAAGCGGGCCGATCGCCTCGACCAGGGCGTTGCCGGCGTCGATATCGACCCCGACGTCGCGGTAGGTCACTTTGGCCTTGTCCTTGGGCGTTGCGGGCACCGGACCACTCGGGGCAGGAGATTTCGCATAACAATCGCGCCCGGCGAGGTCCGTCAAGGCTTGAAGAGGCCGTGGACCGGCCACATTCACAAGCTTTACCAGGCGGCGGGGAGCGGCTCTTATGTGCCGGGAATCTGGGCGGAGTTGGACATGGCGGCAACGCAACTGAGACGCTACGCGCTGGCCTCCGGGCTTCTGCTCTTGCCCTGTCTTGCCGCTATCGCGGGGACGGGCGGGGCCGCGCGCGCCGCCGACAGTCTCTATGACGTCGCCAAGATTTCCGTCGATGTCACCGCTGAGAACGCCGTTGCCGCGCGCGAGACGGGCATGGCGGAAGCGGAAGCGCGGGCCGTGAAAACCGTGCTGCAGCGCTTGCTGCCGGTCGGCGTCGACGCCGAACTGCCAGGACTGACCAAGGAGGACATCTCAGGTCTCGTCAGCGGCGTCTCGATCCGCAACGAGCGAAATTCGGCCACGCGCTATATCGCCACCCTCGATGTCGGCGTGAACGAGGAGGCGATCAAGCAGCTCCTGCAAGAATACAAGCTCCCCTTTAGCGAAGAACGCGCCGGACCGGTCTCGATCCTGCCGCTCATGATCGCGGGCGGCACGGTTGCGAGCGAAGGCGAGGAAGGCTGGCGCCAGGCCTTCGACGATCTCGATCTTTCCCACTCGATCGCACCCGCCACGATCTTGCGGCCGCGCCCGGACCTCACCATCGACACCGTCAAGGCGGTGCTTGCCGGCGATGCCGCGGCGCTTGCCAAGCTGCAGGACGAATACGGCTCCCCGCTCGTCATCGCCGTGGGCGAGGTCGCGGACGGCGCGTTCGTGACCCGGCTTGCCGGCGCTGACAGCGTAGGCGCGATTCAGTTCGAGCAGAGCGATCCTGTGGGGAGCGATGCCAAGGCAAGCGCTCGCGCGGCCGCCGCGCTTGCGTTTGGAACGATTGAGAGCCGTTGGAAAACGACTGGCGGCGGCGCCGTCGCGCCGGGGACGGAAGCGAATTACGCACCCGGGGCTGGCGCCGTTCAGCCGGGGACGGCCGCGCCCCAAGGCGAGGTCGCGCGTAACGTCGTGGCCCAAGTCGAGTTCTCGGGCCTCAAAGAGTGGCAGGATATCCGCGGGAGGCTGACGAACGTCGCCGGAATCCGGGCGCTCGAGGTCAATTCGCTGTCGGCGCGCGGGGCAGCCATTACCTTCGACTATGCCGGGCCCCTAGCGCGCCTTCAGCAGGAGCTCGACCAAAATGGTTTCGTTTTTGGCGAGAGAGAGGGGACTTTTGTACTCCGTTCGCGTTGAGTTTGGGCTGGTGCGCGCCGCAGGCGAGAATCTGCTAAACTCCGGTCCCGGAGGCGCCATGCCGCGAGGAGCAAATGGCGTCCGGGAGGCGTGTTCGTGAATATTCCCAACAGCTTGACCCTCGGGCGGATCGTGCTCGTTCCGTTCGTGGTGTGGCTGATCATCACGCACGAGATGACCGCGGCCTTCGTGCTGTTTCTGCTGGCGGGGCTGTCGGACGCGGCCGATGGGTACATCGCCAAGCGTTACGGCTGGCGGAGCGAGCTTGGCGCCTATCTCGACCCGATTGCCGACAAGGCGCTTCTCGTCAGCATCTATGTCACACTCGGCTTCGCCGGCCACCTACCGGTTTGGCTCGTGATCGCGGTCGTGAGCCGCGACATCCTCATCGTCGGGGCGGTGGTCTTGTCCTGGATGCTCTCGCGGCCGCTCACCATGCAGCCGCTTCTGATCTCCAAGGCCAATACCTTGGCCCAGATCGTGCTCGCGGGCCTCGTTCTCGCCGAACTCGGGGTCGGTCTCGGCCTGCATGAGCTTGTGTTCGTCCTCATCTGGATCACGGGCACGCTCACCATTCTTTCGGCCGCGGCCTATTTCTGGCAGTGGCTCGGGCATATGGCATCCTACGAGCCGGCGCCTCAGCCGCTTCCGCCCCGGCAAAGACCCGCGGCAAAGTTCAACGAGACGAAACCCTCCCGGGTCAGGGCCTCGTGACGCTCGACCAGCTCACGCTCGATTTGCCCCATCGCGCGGCGCTTGGCGCCGAGGACTTTCTCGTCAGCGAGTGCAATCGCGCCGCCGTCAGGCTGATCGACGAGTGGCCGCAATGGCCGGATCGCGTCCAGCTCCTGACCGGCCCGCAAGCGAGCGGCAAGACCCACCTCGCGCGGGTTTGGCAGGCGCTTTCAGACGCGCGCGCGCTCGATGCCGAAAAGCTTCGCATGGATTTCATCGACCGGTTGGGAGCGGGCACGACGCTCATCGTCGAGGACGCCGATCGCACGGCGTATGACGAGAAGGTCCTTTTCCATCTGCTCAATCTTGCGCGGGAGAACGGGCTCTACGTGCTCTTGACCGCGCGGAATGCGCCGAACCGCTGGGGGCTATCGCTGCCGGACCTGCTGTCGCGGCTGAACGCCGTGCCCGCTGTCGAGATCGGGCCCCCCGACGAGGCGCTCATCACGACCGTCATGCTCAAGCATTTCGCCGACCGGCAGCTCGATATCGATCCGAAAGTGCTTACATATCTTTCGCTGCATGTTGAGCGTTCGCTTGCGGCGGCCGCTGCGGCCGTGGCTGCGGTCGATCGCGCGGCGCTGGCGACGGGGCGAAAGATCAGCCGCCAATTGGTGAGCGAGGTGCTTGCGGGGGGCGGGCTTTCGGACTAGGCGCGTGGCCGGTTGGCCTCGGCTGTAACGCAAGTGATACAGTTCTTGGCCTAGAGTTGGGCCGCGCGAGGCGTTCCGAAGCGGCGTCACGATTAAAAACAACGTGTTTTCAATAGGTTACCGATGAGTTTGCCCGAAAAAGTTGAACGGCTCGATGCAACGGCGGGGATTGGCGCCTTCGGTCCGAGCCGCTTCTTCAACCGCGAGCTGTCTTGGCTCCAGTTCAACAGGCGTGTGCTTGAAGAGGCCGAGAACGAGCGCCACCCGCTGCTCGAGCGCCTGCGCTTCCTGTCGATCTCGGCCTCGAACCTCGACGAGTTCTACATGGTGCGGGTCGCCGGCTTGCGCGGGCAAGTTCTCGCCGACATCGAGACGCCGAGCGTCGACGGACTGAGCCCGGTCGAGCAACTCGAACAGATCAACCGCTCCGTCGCCGAGCTGACGGCCGAGCAGCAGGAGAACTGGGTCAAGCTCGAAGCGTTGCTGGCCGAGGCCGGCATTCACGTGCTGAGCGCCGAGCAACTGTCCGAGGTCGAGCGCAATTGGCTCGAGGACCATTTCCTCGCCCATATCTTCCCGGTGCTGACGCCGGTTGCCGTCGATCCCGCGCATCCTTTTCCGTTCATCCCGAATTTCGGCTTCACGCTCGGCCTTGAACTCGTGCGCGAAGGGTCGCTGCGCACCATGCACGCGCTTCTGCCGATCCCGCCGCAGCTCGACCGTTTCATCCGTTTGCCGAGCAAGGGCGAAGCAAAGGCGCCGATCCGCTTCATCCGGTTGGAAACGGTGGTCGGCACCTTCGTGTCGCGGCTGTTCCCGGGCTACCGGGTGAGAAGCCAGGGCGCGTTCCGCGTGCTCCGCGACAGTGACATCGAGGTGCAAGAGGAGGCCGAAGATCTCGTCCGCCTGTTCGAGTCCGCGCTCAAGCGGCGGCGCCGGGGCTCGGTCATCAGGCTCGAAATGGACGCGACCATGCCGTCGCGGCTGCAGCGCTTCGTCATGCAGGAGCTGAAAGTCACCGAGCGCGAGAGCTTCGTGCAAAAGGGCCTGATCGGACTTACCGACACCAACCAGCTGATCGTCGCCGACCGGCCCGATCTCAAGTTCCAACCCTTCGTCAGCCGGTTTCCCGAGCGCATCCGCGAGCATCAGGGCGATTGCTTCGCCGCTATCCGCAAGAAGGACATTGTCGTCCACCATCCTTACGAGTTGTTCGACGTTGTGCTGCAATTCCTGAAGCAGGCCGCCGCCGACCCCGACGTCGTGGCGATCAAGTGGACGCTCTACCGCACGGGCAAGACCTCGCCGATCATCGAGGCGCTGAAAGAGGCGGCCGACGCCGGCAAGTCCGTGACCGCGGTGGTCGAGCTCAAGGCCCGCTTCGACGAGGAAGCCAATATCAAATGGGCGCGCGACCTGGAAAGCGCGGGCGTCCAGGTGGTCTACGGCTTCATCGAGCTCAAGACCCACGCCAAGCTGAGCCTGATCGTGCGGCGCGAGCGCGGCGAGCTTGTCACCTATTGCCACGTTGGCACCGGCAACTATCACGCCGTGACCGCCAAGATTTACACCGACCTCTCGTTCTTCACCGCCGACCGCGTCATCGGGCATGACCTCTCGCGCATCTTCAACTACGTGACGGGTTATGCCGAGCCCGCCGAGCTCGAGGCGATGGCAGTGTCGCCGCACGGAATCCGCGCGCGCATCCTCGACCATATCCGCGAGGAGATGTATCACGCCAAGGCGGGGCGCCCAGCCGCGATCTGGATGAAGATGAACTCGCTCGTTGACGCCGAGATCATCGATGCGCTTTACGAAGCGAGCCAGGCGAGGGTGGAGATCGACCTCGTGGTGCGCGGCATCTGCTGCTTGAGGCCCGGCGTGCCCGGCCTGTCGGAGACCATCAACGTCAAGAGCATTGTCGGGCGCTTCCTCGAGCATTCCCGCATCTACTGCTTTGGCGCCGGGCATGGCCTTCCGCATCGGAACGCGGTGGTCTATATCAGTTCCGCCGACATGATGCCGCGCAATCTCGACCGTCGCATGGAGGCGATGGTGCCGATCACGAACCCGACCGTGCACGAGCAGATCCTCGACCAGATCATGGTGGCCAATTTCAAGGACAACCTGCAAAGCTGGCGAGTGCTGCAGGACGGAAGCTCGGAGCGAATACACCCCGCGAGCGGCCACGAGCCCTTCAGCGCGCAGGACTATTTCATGACCAATCCGAGCCTGTCCGGCCGTGGCAAGTCTCTCACCGAGCACATGCCGCCGCGTTTCACGGGCCTGGTCGAGACCGACTAAGCGCTCGGCCGCCCATGACCCTCACCAACGATTTGGCCCCCATCGCGGTGGTTGATATCGGGTCGAACTCGGTCCGCCTCATCGTCTATGAAAATTCGGGCCGTGCGCCGACGCCGATCTTCAACGAAAAGATTCTGTGCGGCCTCGGCCGGACGCTGGCATCAACGGGGCGGCTTGCGCCCGAGGCGGTGGAACGCGCACTCCGCTCCTTGCGCCGGTTCCGGGCCCTCATCGACCAGCTGAGCGCAAGCCGCGTCGAAGTCATCGCCACGGCGGCGGCGCGCGAGGCGGCCAACGGACCGGAATTCATCGCCCAGGCCGAACGCATCCTCGGCCAGACCATTACCGTCCTGTCGGGGACGCGAGAGGCGGAACTCGCCGGACTCGGGGTCGTGTCGGGAATTCATGCGGCCGACGGCTTCGCCGGCGATCTCGGCGGCGGCAGTCTCGAGCTGATCGATGTGCGGGGCGGCAGGCTCGGCGACGCCTCGACGCTCCCGCTCGGCGGCTTGCGCCTGATCGACGCGGCGGGCGGCAGCCTGAAAAAGGCGCGGGAAATCGTCGATGCCGAGCTCGCCAAGGTCGAGTGGCTGGAGAAGGGCAGGGGCCGTGACTTCTACGCCATCGGCGGGACGTGGCGGGCGCTCGCGCGCCTCCACATGACGCAGACCAACTATACTTTGAGCGTCATGCACAATTACCGCATCGGCGCCGACGACGCGCTGCGTTTTGCCGCTCTGCTCGACCATCAGTCGCAAAGCTCGCTCGCCGGCATCCGCGACATCTCGAGCGCCCGGCGCGAAACGCTGCCCTTCGGCGCGCTCGTGCTCGAGCGTCTCATCAAGCAGATGAAGCCGCGCGCCATCGTCGTGTCGGTTTGCGGCATCCGCGAAGGATTGCTCTACAGTCTGTTGAGCGAAGACGAGCAGCGCAAAGATCCGCTGATCGTCGCTTGCGGCGACATTGCCCGCAGGCGCGCGCGCTCCCTCGACAGTGCTTATGAGCTTTGCTTTTGGACCGATGCGCTGTTTCGTGCGCCCGGCCCGACCGAAACGCCGGAGCAGAAGCGGCTCCGCCATGCGGCCTGCCTCCTCTCCGATGTCGGCTGGCGGGCGCACCCGGACTATCGCGGCATCCAGAGCCTCAACCTCGTCGCCAACAGCACCTTCGTCGGGGTCGATCACCCCGGCCGCGCCTTCCTTGCGCTCAGCGTCTATTACCGCAACGAAGGCCTGGTCAAAGACGAGCCGAGCCAAAGGCTGATCGAGCTCGTGGATAAGGACATGCTGAAACGGGCCCGCATTCTCGGCGCGGCCTTCCGCGCCGCGCATATGGTCTCGGCGGCGATGCCGGGCGTCCTCACCAATACGCCGATCGCTTACGAGGGGAACCGGCTGGTGTGGACCTTGCCCGATCCCTATGCGAATCTCGAAGGCGAGCGGGTCGAGCGGCGGTTCAAGGCGCTCGCCGGCCTGCTCGACCGCGAAGCGGAGCTCAGGGTCGGCGCGGCGTGGCAGCGCGCGGCAAGCTGAAATATCGATGGCAGACGATCCCTATTCCGTAATCGGCGTCGCGAAGACCGCGAGCGCCGAGGACATCACCAAGGCCTATCGCAAGCTCGCCAAGAAGCTGCATCCCGACCTCAATCCGGGCGACAAGTCGGCCGAGGAGAGGTTCAAGAAGATCACGGCCGCCTACGACATTCTCGGCGATCCGGACAAGCGCGGCCGCTACGATCGCGGCGAGATCGACGCGACAGGCCAGGAAACGCCGCAGCAGCGCTATTACCGCGAATATGCCGGCGGCGCCGAAGGAGCGCGCTACCGCTCGACCGCGGGCTATGAGGATATCGGCGCCTTCAGCGATCTCTTCGGCGATCTGTTTGGCGAAGGGGGAGGGCCGCGCGGGCGCGCCGGCGGCCGGCGCTTCTCCATGCGCGGGCAGGACGCGCAATACCGCCTCGAGGTCGAATTTCTCGACGCTGTGAACGGCACCAAGACCCGCATCACGCTTCCCGACGGCGGCACGCTCGACGTCGCCATTCCGCCCGGCGTCAACGACGGCCAGGTGCTGAGGCTGAAGGGCAAAGGCGGTCCTGGGCTCGGCGAAGGCGAACCGGGCGATGCGCTGATCGAGATTGGCGTGCGGCCGCACCCCGTGTTCAAGCGCGAGGGCGACGACATCGTCGTCGAGGTGCCGATCACGTTCGATGAGGCGGTGCTCGGCGGCAAGTTCGAGGTGCCGACCATCGGCGGCAGGGTTTCCGTCACCGTGCCCGCGGGCGCGAACACCGGCCAGACGCTGAGACTGAAGGGCCGCGGCGTGAAGGCGAGGGGCGGCGCCGGCGATCAGCTCGTCAAGCTCGCCGTCGTGCTGCCCGAGCGGATCGACGAAGACCTGAAGAGCTTCGCGGAAAAATGGCGGCAGGATCACGGCTACGATCCGCGCCGCAAGCTCAAGGAGCAAGCGTGATGCTGACCGAACGCGATCTCCTCACCCGCGTTGAGCGCCTCACCGTGACGCGGCTCAGAGTGTGGGTGGCGCAAGGGTGGATCAAGCCCGCCAGCGCGGCGACGCAAAGCTACTCCGAGGCCGATCTCGCCCGCGCGGTCCTCATCTGCAACCTCGAAGACGAGCTTGGCTTCGATGAAGAGGACGTGCCGGTCCTGCTCAACCTGATCGACCAGATTCACGGTCTGAGAGCCGAGCTCAAAGGTTTGCTCGACGCGCTCGAGGATTTGCCGCCCGATCTTCGCGCCACGGTCAGGATGCGGATCACGCGGATGCGAGAAGGCGAATGAAGCCGCTCGGCGCCTCGCTCGTCTTTCTAATCGCGGTCGTCGCCCTCACGTTTCTCAGCGTGCGCTATGGTCTTGGCCGCCTGCCGGGCGACCTCATCATCGACCGGGGCGGCGTCGTGATCTATCTCCCGATCACCACGGCGGTCATTGTCAGCGTGATTCTAAGCGCCGTCCTCTGGCTCTTTCGCCGCTAGCGCATCGGTCACCGATCCCTCGGGCGCGATCACCGCGACCTCGCCTTTCTTGATGACGAGCGCAAGCTCGCCGCGCTTCAGGGCGAGCGCATCGTCGCCGAACAGTTTCTTGCGCCAGCCGCGCAAGACTGGCGCGTCGGCGCCGTCGGAGCGAGCAATCTCTTCGAGTTCGTCGCTGGTGGCGATGAGCTTGGGGGCGACGCCATGGCTCCCCGCCCGCGCTTTCAACAGGACCCGCAGCAGATCGACCACGGCCTGAGCCTCGGGCGGCATCGGCTCGCCCCGCTCGATCGGCGGTATCGACTTCGGATCGCGCTCTAGCCCGCGCCCGACTGCCTCGAGCACGGCGCGGCCGCGCATCGAACGGGCAAAGCCGTTATGCAGCGTGCGCAACGATCCGAGATCGTCGATCGTGCGCGGCGCCTGGCTCGCGATGTCGTAGAGGGCTTCGTCCTTGAGAATGCGGGCGCGGGGCACGTCCTGGGTTTGCGCCTCGCGTTCGCGCCAAGCGGCAAGCTCCATGAGCACGGCGAGCGCCTTCGGCGTCTTGGTGCGCATCTTGAGCCGCTTCCAGGCATGCTCGGGATGAAGCTCGTAGGTGGCGGGATCGGTCAGAACGGCCATCTCTTCGTTGAGCCAACTCGCCCGCTCCGACTTGTCGAGCTGAGCTTTGAGCTTGGGGTAGAGGTCGCGCAGATAGGTGACGTCGCCGAGCGCGTAGGTGAGCTGGCGCTCGGAGAGGGGGCGGCGGCTCCAATCGGTGAAGCGGGAGGTCTTGTCCAGGTTGCGGTTCAGGAGCCGCTTCACCAGCATGGCGTAGCTCACCGCCTCGCCGAAGCCGCAGACCATGGCCGCGACCTGCGTGTCGAAGATCGGGTGGGGGATGACCCCAGCCAGATGATGCACGATTTCAATATCTTGGCGCGCGGAGTGGAACACTTTCAGCACGCGTTCGGAGACCATCAGCTCGAAGAAGGGCGCAAGGTCGAGGCCGGGGGCAAGACTGTCGATCAGAAGCTCGGTTTCCCCCGCCGCAACCTGGATCAGGCAGAGCCTCGGCCAGAACGTCTGCTCGCGCATGAACTCGGTGTCGATGGCGATAAAGGGTGCGCCTCGCAATCGGGCGCAAGCTTCGGCGAGGTCCTCGGTCGTAGTGATGAGGTTCATGGGGGGCCGGTATAGCCTAAGGGTGCGCGCGAGGCCAAGAGCGCGAACGAGCAAAAATTTGTGTCATGCCGCCGTTCGCATCCCCATAGAGAGGCATCCACTCACCTTGACAATAAGAGCCGCCCATGCGCTGTTCCGCGGCAATTTTCCATTCCGCGCGGGGCACGGCCCGCTCTCCCATTCCGGCCATGCATCTCTATCGCACTCACAATTGCGGCGCGCTTCGCAAGAACGACGTCGGCAAGAGCGTCCGCCTCTCCGGCTGGGTGCACCGCGTGCGCGATCATGGCGGGCTCCTCTTCATCGACCTGCGCGACCATTACGGCCTCACTCAAGCCGTCGCCGATCCGAAGTCGCCGGCCTTCGCTCTTGCCGAGAAACTACGGCCGGAATGCGTGGTGCGGATCGAGGGCGAGGTCGTCGCTCGCACGTCCGACACGGTGAACGCCAATCTTCCGACCGGCGAAGTCGAGGTCAGGATCAAGAGCCTCGATGTGCTGTCGGAGGCGAAGGAGCTGCCGCTGCCGGTGTTCGGCGAGCCGGAATATCCCGAGGAGACCAGGCTCAAATACCGCTTCCTCGATCTCCGGCGCGAAAGCCTGCATGCGAACATCATGAAACGGCAGGCGATCATCTGGTCGCTCCGTCATCGCATGCGCGACGCCGGTTTCTTCGAATTCCAGACGCCGATCCTGACCGCGTCCTCGCCGGAAGGGGCGCGCGATTACCTGGTGCCGAGCCGGGTCCATCCCGGCAAGTTCTACGCGCTGCCGCAGGCGCCGCAGCAATTCAAGCAGCTCATTATGATTGCGGGCTTCGACCGCTATTTCCAGATCGCGCCCTGCTTCCGCGACGAGGACGCCCGCGCCGACCGCTCGCCGGGCGAGTTCTACCAGCTCGACCTCGAAATGAGCTTCGTGACCCAGGAGGACGTGTTCGTCACGGTCGAGCCGATCCTGCGCGGGCTGTTCGAGGAATTCGGCGGCGGCAAGCCCGTCACCAAGAAATTCCCGCGCATCCCTTACGCCGAGGCGATGCGAAAATACGGCACCGACAAGCCGGACTTGCGCAACCCGATCGAAATGCAGGACGTGACCGAACACTTCCGCGGCTCGGGGTTCAAGGTGTTCGCCGGCATGCTCGACATGGACGCGAACGCGCGCATCTGGGCGATCCCGGGCAAGGGCGGCGGAAGCCGCGCCGTCTGCGACCGCATGAATGCGTGGGCGCAAGAGGAGGGGCAACCCGGCCTCGGCTATATCTTCTTCCGCGAGGGCGAAGGGGCGGGGCCGATCGCCAGGAATGTCGGCCCCGAAAGGACGGCCGCGATCAAGGCTGAGCTCGGGCTTGCCGACGGCGACGCCGTGTTCTTCGTGGCGGGGTTCCCTAAGGAGTTCGTCGCCTTTGCCGCACAGGCGCGCGTGAAGATCGGCAACGAGCTCGAGCGCACGGCGAAGGACCAATTCGCGTTCTGCTGGATCGTGGATTTCCCCATGTATGAGTGGAACGAGGACGAAGGGCGGATCGACTTCTCGCACAATCCGTTCTCGATGCCGCAAGGCGGCCTCGAGGCGCTCGAAACCAAGGATCCGCTCGACATTCTCGCCTATCAATATGATGTGGTGTGCAACGGCGTCGAACTCTCCTCGGGCGCGATCCGAAATCACAAGCCCGAGATCATGGAGAAGGCCTTCGCCATCGCCGGCTACCCCAAGGACGAGCTTGAGAAGCGCTTCGGCGGCATGCTGCGCGCGCTGCGATACGGCGCCCCGCCCCATGGCGGCATCGCGCCCGGGATCGACCGCATGGTGATGCTGCTCTGCGGGGAGGAGAATTCTGCGGCAGGTCGTCATGTTCCCGATGAACCAGCAGGCCGAGGACCTGCTCATGGGCGCGCCCTCGGAGGTTTCGCCTAAGCAATTGAAAGAGTTGCATATTCGGAGCGTTCCGCCGGTCAAGAATTAAGCTGCCGCTAACCCTCGTGCTCCGCCTCGCTGTTGCCTAAAGGCCGAGTCATTCCTTAGTCTTGGCGGCTGTCGCTGACGCAACGTCATAAGGTATCCAACAGCGATGGGAGGGGCGGGCATGCACAAGGACTTCTTCATGCGCCTGGTCGCGCTATGCGCCTTGGCCGGTCTCAGCGTATGTGCGGCGAACGCGGTCGCCGCCGAGCTCAATACCGGCGATTTCACCGCCGCGTGCAGCGACGATCCGGGCGTCACCGAGGACCCGAGCTTCGACGACGGGAAGGTGACGCCGAAGGCGTTTTGCGAATGCGTGGCGGGCGCGCTCGCGAAGAACAATCTCAGCCAAAAAGACGTCGACATGCTGACCAAGATGCACAACGAGGAGCTCAGCGACGCCGACGCCGAAGCCTATCCGACCCTCGAAGATTTGATGAACGCCAACGAAGGTTTCGAGGACAAGTGCCGGGAGACCCTCGGGCTGCCGACCGATATCGGCACCGATATGGAGGAAGAGCAGATCGAGGACGGGATGGCGCCGGGGGACGACGAGGAAGTCCCGGCGGAGGAAGAGGCCCCGGCCGAGGATGACGCGTCGCCGCCCGAATAGGGGCGCGGAGATCGGCCAAAAAGCGCATGAACCCGGTCCCGCGGTGGAACCGCGAGGCTTTCACCCCTCTTTCTAGTGGGACAGCAAGGGAGAGGGGTCATGACACTCGGCGAGCATGTGTTTTATTGCGAGCGCGGCACCAACGAGGCGCTCCTGGCCGAGCCGGTCAATGCGCTCAGCAACGGCGCCTTCCTCTTGGCCGCGCTTGCCGGGTTCTTCGTCGTGCTGCGGCAGCCCGAGGAGGATCGCAACACCGACCAGTTTCTCCTGCCCGTTATCGTGCTCTTCATCGGTCTCGGCAGCGTTGCCTTCCACCTCTATGCCAACAGCGCGGCTCAGCTTTTCGACGTCGTGCCGATCGGCGTCTTCATGCTTGCCTATCTCAGCTTGGCGCTCAATCGCTTCCTCGGCGTCCCGCCGGCGACGACCGCGTTCCTCGTGATCGGTTTCGCGGCGATCGTGCCGATCGTCTTGCAGGTCAGGTGCGGTCAGGATTTTATCGGCTTTCCCCCCGCCGATCTCACAGGCGTCAAGCCGTGCCTCAATGGAAGCCTCGGCTATTTGCCCGCGCTTGCGGCATTGATCGTCGTCGGCCTCGTTCTTTCCGAGCGCGGACACAAGGCCGCGCCGTGGCTATTGTGGGCCGCCGCGATCTTCGCCGTCTCGATCACGCTTCGCTCGCTCGACCTTGCGCTTTGCGACAAGGTCGTGATCCAAGGGCGCAACACCGGCACGCATGCCGCCTGGCATGTGCTGAACGCGCTCGCGCTGTTCCTTCTCATCAGGGCGAGCCTCGAAGGCGGACCGGCGGTCTCCGTCAAGCCTCATGCCGAAACGCCGGTCGAATTCCTGCGGCCGGAAGAGGTCGAGGCGGCAAGAGAACCCAGCGAGCCGGTGTCGTTAGCGGCTGCGGCGGAAACTGACGAGGCCGAGACGCAAGACGAGAAGCGCGAGCAGAAGACGTTCTTCCCGGCCTAAGTACCGGACCCCGCCTGCGCCATTGTGCCGATGCCGGGGGCGCCACATCTTTAAGCGATGAGCAGACGTTCCCACGGGCTTTGATTTCTGGCACCGTCGCATTTGAGCGTTTCTCCGCGGACGTGGTGGAACTGGTAGACACACAGGACTTAAAATCCTGAGGGGGAAACCCCGTCCGGGTTCGAACTCCCGGCGTCCGCACCAGTGAAATCAATAACTTATGGTGTTGAGCCTAAAACCAAGAAATTAAGGGGTAACGGATGGGCTAATTAGTTCTACTGATAGCCCGCCTTTCCCCGAGGGGGGCGGCAGTCTTTGGCTATGTCTGCTTTTGACACAGCGGACATTAATTCGCAGGCTCGATATGTCCGCTGCTGCGCAGGCCGAAGCTTATGTTCTGGGCACTACTCGCCGCCGCAGAACAGGGATTGCCTGCAACCTACGGGACTCTATCGCGACGGCAAACTCCTTGCAGGTCTATTCCACGCCTCTCCGAGCCAGTGTTGTTCCCTGCGGTACGAAGGCCGCGGTGGTCAGGGTGGCCGCAATTCCCGACATACTGGCACCGATATCCGCAAAAGGCGCCTGGCCGAAGCTGGATAGCGCGGAGTCTGGTAATGGGGAAAAGAAAACCCCGCCGGAGGGGGGAGCGGGGTTTTCCAGAATCGGCGAAAGCATTCGGGGGGAATGACTAAGGTCGCCGATGATGTGCAAAACAAACGCGCTCGACCCGGAGCACAAACATTAGCGGCGCCCGTGGCCGGGACGCCCCTCGCCAGCCCTCTACTTGACGCACAAACGGCTTCAAACTCAGTGCGATTAACGCGCGACCCAAGGCGGCGAGCCTCTGGCGCCAGCATCATTCAGCTACTTGGCACTTCGACCCTTGGCAGCCTTTTTGCGCCGTCGGCACGTGTCGTATTCAGCCAAAACCTGCATTGCCTCACGGAGGTCCCTTTCGCCACGAAACCCGCCCTCAACGCTGACTAGTGTCGCATTCAAATAAGCTGCGACCACGTTCCAGAGCGGGCCTTCATCAACATTGGAGTTTTTATTTAGCCGCACCCGCAGCGAAGACATAAGCTGCTGCACTTCTGGCGTTAAGTCTGTCATGGCTCTTCCAACTTTTGCCGCGTCTACACCTCAGCCAGGATGTACCGGAAGGCACGGCCAAGGCCGTAGAGGAGCAGGGACGGCCCAACGGCCATAGACCACTGACGCAGGCCGATGTCCTCCGAAGCGAAGTTGCAGCCGCATTTCCAATGGCAAGGAACTCTTCCTGGAGGGCGTTGACGGCCGCTCGGCGTTAGCTCGCCGCTACCGAGACATTCTCGCACAACTGGTGAGCGATCTAGGAGGCGAGCCTTCCGAGGCTCAAGGCATCATCGCTCGCCGGGCGACCACGTTGGCGGTTTGGTGCGAGCAGGCAGAGTCCAAGGCGGCAGCAGGGGAAGCGCTCAACATCGCCGAGTTTATCACGGCCACAAACACCCTTTGGCGTCTGCTGCTCGACCTCGGCCTTGAGCGCCGCATGAAAGACATAACCCCAACGATTGACGCCTACCTGTCGAAGGGAGGCAAGGCATGAAGGCGCGTCTGCATCCCCTCTGGGTAGGCGGCAGAGACGGCTACCGCTATTCGGTCATATTCGAGGGCAAGCTCCTTGTTGACCGGTCCCGCGATCCGGAGTGCGACGCCGCTAGGGCGCTGGTAGCCCGCGGAATTACCGGTAAGCTCACCATGCTCGACGGCAAGACTGGCAAGCCCCGAATCATAATCGACCTGGAGAAGGCCGCCGGACTGATTACCTCCGTTGAGAACCGGAGCGGACTTCGCTTTAGGAAGTCCCCAAGGGCTACGGATAACGCACCGCCCAGCCTCGAAACGGGTTCGGTTGATACCGAGGCGGCATGAAGCGGCCCGGCAACACCTCAGTTTTTATCAGAAGAAACAGCAGGAACCTGGCTGTTCGGGGGCGGCCCAGCGACCTCACGTGTTGACGCGCCTTGGTCATTGTAGAAACAGCGGCGGACGCCCCAGGGGGTCAGAACTGAATGTTCCAAAAAGAAGGCCAGGCATCCGGAGCACTCCTGCGAAAGAGTTGGTGCCTAGCTCGAGTTACGACATGCATTAAGGAAACAGACTGATGCCACCTTGTTCCAAGGACTCGCCGGAATGACGCCGCGTGTTACCCTTCGCAAAGTCCTCGAAGATCCTGAGCTGCTAGGCTCTGTATTGGCAGGCCCCACCTGGCACGCCTGGCGGGTCATCCTATTGGCAGCGATGGGCGAGCCACTCACCAAGGACGAGAGGCAGACGTTCACCCAGTTCACCGGCCGCAAGACCGCTCCCTCGCAGCGTATCGACGAGCTTTGGTGCTGCATTGGCAGACGTGGCGGCAAGAGCCGAGCGATGGCAACCCTCGCCATCTACCTTGCAGGCCTCTGCGACTATCAGGACAAACTCTGTGGGTCAGAAGCCGACATCAAGGTGCCATCGCGCTAGGTCCGCTTTACTCTCAAAAGCGGACATGCCCCGCGACGAATTCGATGTCTGCTAAGTGCCAATAGCGGACATTGGGTCGCCGCGCTGAAGATTTAGGAACTCGTTTTTGGCTTCCGCCTCATCTTCTTCGCGATTTCTTCCGCGGCAATCTGCTCCGAAACAGGGAATATCGGCTTGCTGCTCCAACCCGGGCGCGAAGAGGAAAGGTTACTTTGCGCCGGTTTGCATTTCGTCACGGGATGGGCGGCTATCTCTTTTTCCAGTCGAGCCGCCTCTTCCTCCCGCGTCTCTCCGATTAGCACCCGCTTAGTCGGTTTTCGCCCTCGATCAGATTGCGTCTTATTAAAGCGTATCATTGCATCTCCCGGGGTTACTTCGCAGCCAAACCCACAGATACACGCCGCAACGGTATCAACACGTTGTCTATTCGAGCGCCAAAACTGATTGAGACCAAAACGGACGATCACCAGACGGATCGCCGCACGGAGGTCGTTCGCTTGATTCGCGGAGTCGCCAGTATGCCCTCGCGTTGAGCAAGCTTGCGGGCCGCCTTTCGACCCCTGCGAATTGCCTCAGTCTTCTCTCGCGATTTCCTCTCCGACGGTTTTTCATACGCCCTCCGCCGCTTGATTTCACGAAAGAGGCCATCGCGTTGAAGCTTCTTCTTCAAAATCCTGAGGGCCTGATCGACATCGTTGTTCCGAACAAAAACTTTCAGAGTGAACTCCTTTCAGATGTCCATACTGTTTCTCGAACGGGCAAGTTTTTTAGCGCCTTAGCGACACACTCGCAACTGATGAGTAAGGGCGTGCGTGGGCTCCGCGTCACAGGGAACACCATCAAAGGGATGGCCATACTCGCTGGAGGATCAACCACGCACTGTTAAAGCCTGCGCTCTTTGTGGTTCTTTGTCGACGAGTCATTTCCGTCGCTTACCTCGTTTTTGTAGTCTGATAGCCGTCTCACCCTTCTTTTCCTCTGGGCGCCCTCTGGCTGACGGAAGCTTGCGAGGAAGTGGATAATCGGTGCTCTCATACAGCAGGCGAATTTGATTGCCGTTGAACCTTTCCTCGTCGACCTCAAGGTACGTGCCCAAGAGAAGCTCAGGTGGAAGCTCCTCTACCGCAAAGCGTACGGCTTCCGCTGCAACCTCAAATCGCTTGTAAGTAACGCACCCCGCTCTGCGCTTGTAGCTTCTGGTCGGATAAAGTTCCGCCAAGGCCGTGTAGTCAAATGACATGCGTGATTCCTTTCATCCGGCGCGAAGCGTCCAGCATTCGCTAACTCGTTTTTGTGCTCAGGACGTCGCTATGGCGCAGTCCGAAGCATCGTCGATGTTTGGAGGGTTTGAGCGCGCGCCGAGCAATGAGCGAAGGCAAAACGGCCGCGGCCGGCCAAATGTCGATGAAAGTTAGATAAGCGTTAAAAATAGCTTTTACAAGCTATTGCATCAAAGATGCTGCGCCACTGGCAGGAATGACCTGTCACGTTGCTCCGCTGTAACTGGTGAGCGCAATGCGTCCCAAGCCAGAGATCGACTTATGTGCAGACTTCTTGGAAGAGATGTGCCATCGTTCTCCATCAACGGTCAGAGACCACAACAAGCACCGGTGAGAGAGAGAGCAATTCGCGCTCCCGCCGGAAACGCAAGGAGGGGAGCCAATGGCTTCCCAGCAACCGACGCCGAAACATCATGATGAGACAACCCTGATCGCGCTTGAACAAGCGTTGAAAGACGCTTGCCAAGTTCTTAAGGCTCATGATCCCGATCGTGATTGGGCTAAAGATGCGGAAGTGCAGCAAGCCTTAGCAGAAAAGCTTATGAATCTGGTCGACACCGGCGTGAGAGACCCGAGAGAGCTTTGCAAGCGGTTGCTAGAGAGCTTCGAGCTGGATACGCCGCATTAGGTCCGCATGGGCGAGGGATCGAGGAAAAGTTAATGGCGCGCTGGGACTTTGAACTAGGCGTGGATGCGGAAGAAATCGTCGTGACCCTTCCCTTTACGCATTACACCGTCACCTATTACAAGCCCCATAATTCCCCGCAACTCCTCGCTCGAAACTTTCCGAGCATGGATGATAGTAGCGCGCCCATGACCCAGGCGGAGTTTCTCACTCAAGCTTGGAAGCTTGCAAACGAAAAAGCCCGGGAGTTGGGGTGGGTAGCATGACCGATCAGCCTGATCTAAACACTGGCAAAGAATGGTCCAAGAACGACCTGTTCTCTCTCCGCAACAGGATTGAGCACGGGCGCACTGTCGGACACATTGCCACCTTCCTGAGGCGCACCGAAGAAGAGGTCCGCGAGAAGGCGACGGAGCTTGGGCTCGAGCTTCGTCAGGCAGCGACCGGCGAATAGCCTCGATCTTTGAGCCATGTCCGCTTTGGGTCAAAAGCGGACATGAGGCTTGCAAACGTGGATGTCCGCTTTCTGCGCGCCGGAGCTTTTGACCTCCGCTTTGTGGCAAGCACCAGAGCCGAAAATCGCGGTGCTATCTGGCATCGCTGCCACCACATGTTAGCTGCGCTCTTATTTCCCGCGCCTAATTTTTGTGACGCAGAAGGCGCGATTGCCATTCGGCTGCGACCCGGCTGGAAGCGGAAAGGCCGCCAAGCCCATCACACAGGTTGCAGCAACAACGGTCAAACCCAAGCCATAGGTGTTCTACGCCCCAGCCGGCAAGATGCCGGTTGAAATGTGAAGAAGGTCTGCTTTGGGTCAGAAGCCGACATTGCATCGGCCAGTGGGAAGGTCCGCTTTGTGCCAACAATGGACATCAGAAACAGCCTTTTTCTCGTCCTTTCCTTCTATACTTCTAGGCGTGCCCTAAATGGACCAGCGGGGCCATCGCGTCGTGTCATTGCTGCTTGAGCCTGTAAGCTATGCGCTGCTCGAACGTCGCAAGCAGCTGCACGGGCATGTGGTCATGCAATTGAAACGATGTATAGAGCCTCGCTGGACGATCATCTCGCCGAAAACTTTTCTCGCAGCGGCAACCAGGTAAAGGCGGTTGAGTATCTGCAACTTGCCGGCACACAAGCGATGGCTCGGGGAGCGTTGCCCCATGCGATTAGAGACTTTGAGCATGCAATGACCTTGGGGAACTCCGGGCGACGACAAGTCTTGCCCGTCTCTTCCAACAAACAGGTCGACGCGATGAAGCGCGGCAGATCCTCGCCGACACATACGGTCGGTACACCGAAGGTTTCGACACCCCTGATCTTAAGCGCGCCAAGGCTCTGTTGGATGAGCTGGAGGCGTTGGGGGTTAATTCGGCGACTAACTGGCAACCAGCGTGACGTGCGTGATGTAATTCTTCCAACCTCGGCGATGTCCGCTTTGGGTCAAAAGCGGACATTGAGATCAGCCAGCAGAATGTGGTAAGTGCCAAAAGTGGATGTCCGACTTGCTGTCCAGTCGGATCCTAGCAATCCGACCTAAGAGAGACGCGGACCGCTGAGCGCCGATTTCAGCGTCCTGGTTCGCGCGCCGGGCGCTTTGGGTCAGAAGCGGACATTTTGGCCTTCGATCACGATGTCCGCTGAGTGCCAATAGCCGCGCAGCAATCAGGACCGGCTCAGGTTGATGCTGGCGAAGTAGTGGCGGAGGCAATCGCCGAAAAGGTCGGCGTTGCTATCTCTTTTTCAACACGTGCTCGGGCTTGCCTTTGCGCTTGGTGGAAGCGAACTCGTCCAACTGCTTCTCGCTCATTGACTCATATATACTCTTTGACGCGCCCTTGAGTTTGCTCACTGGAGTTTCACCGCGTTTGGCGGCAAGGGCGGCACCAGCCGCCTTTTGTTGCGCCTTAGATTTTGCTGGCATTCCGTCTCTCCGCTTTAAAACGTTTGTTGGCAAAAACGACAGCCGGGGCTTTCCAATGGAACCCGTTCGGTGAGATTTGCTACGACGCCGAACTAAAACAAAATCCCGAAGCGAAAAAAAAGGTTCCGACCATAAAGAAAGCCCCACGCCGGGGGGTCGGGGGCTTTCCATACTCTTGATCGGCGAGACTTTCGCGGGAGGGAGGAGGCCTCGCCGGTATGCTTGGTAAACACGAGCGGGGCAGAGGGGTTCCTCGCCAACCCGTACGTTACCTAAATACTGGGGGCGCCCGCCGGCCCGGCGGACGCCCCTTGCCAGCCCGCCTCTGCCCCCTGGCGGAGACAGCTTCAGGCCCATCACCACAACGTGGAGAAGGTGAGGACTCGTTCCCGGTCTAATCCCAGCCGACTGCGAATTGAAAAAAAGCGGCCGCCGAAGCACGGGCGACCAAAGTCCCCCCGGAACGCGGAAAAGCGGCAGTCGAGAGAAAACCGCAACGGTTATGCGGCACCATGACGGTCGCTTGCTGCCCACAGGCACGCGGCTCGCGCGAGTATTGGAACGGCCGAGACAGCCCCGCGTTGGTTTGTCGGACTGTGAGGTACAACCATGACCATTTCGGACATACGCACTAGGATCGAAGCTGAAAGAAGCTCTTTGGTAACGAGAACTGCCGAAGCGGATGACACCCCCGTTCTAACTCTTGTCGATACCGCAGAACCAAACGATGCCAAGTCGACGGAAAAGGCTGATCCACTCATTCAGGCGCTTGTAGATAAACTGCCCAAGCCCAATGCTATTTGGTCTATCGAAGATCGGGCTAGGTGGCTCAAGGCTGCGGCGATGGCATTCAATCTCATCTACAAGACCCGCGAAAGTGAAACCACCGGTCTTCAGCAAACACCTGCGAAAGACACGACAATTTTGAAATCCGTAGGCTGATGGCGCACACGAGTCCGACGCAGGGTCCGGTCAGTTTGACGTACCTATGAGCCTGCGCTGCGTAGCCATTAGTCTTGAAATAACGGCAGCATTTGACTTCTCATCAAATGCACTGCCTCCGCGATAGTGCGAACATTTGTACCTGGCTCTAAGCAATCAATTCCACGACTTAACTTTTGGAACCTGCCGCATCATTCGGTCAAGAGATCGCCCTTTTGTCCCGATACGATTAGGAAGAAGACGAGGGGTGCTACCGCTGTCGCCATGGAGTACCCACCAATGTGTGATTACAGCTTAGAACTCGTCGCATCCCGCCCTGCGAAGGTAGGCGACAAGTTAATATCGGCGGGTTTTCACCACACGGTCTCGCGCGGATTTGCCTCGGTGGACGAACCGGGGGTAGCTGTTTGTTTGCTTCCTGGCACCGAGCTTGCCTTTGAGGACGAGGTAAAATGCGAAACCGGGTTTGTCTTTTCCCGCATGCTCGGTCACAAGGTAGCCAGTTTCCGCCAAATCAATAGGGCTCAAGGGAACCGTCACCACGACGCGCTTGAGTTCCCTGACGGAAAGATCGTCCTGTTGACATGTCTCTGCCAGGGTCAGAGAGCGACGGTGCTGCAAATACCGGCAGGTACATCCGACAAAATTCCGGTTGCTGAACGCCACGCTTCACTAGTTGGATAGCTGCTTTCCGACGAGCCGACGCCACCGGTGAGAAAAGGCCCCAGGATTTTGTCCCGAGGCCGTGAGTTCGTCGCTGGCATGAACGCCTTACTGCCCATCGCCTTGTGGGCTCGACCGTATCTCAGGCTCTCGGCGTTATTGCCGGCTTTCGTCGCCGAATCTGCCAGAGAGTTGTGGCGCGCCCGAAGGCCCCCACAACCTATGTCGCTTGACGAGCGTGACCGGCCTTCTTGTGAGCTTTGTATTCTGCTTTGCACTGCTTCATCAGATTACGGTGTTCGCCTGCCATCGGGTAAGTCTTGAGCCCCTGCTTGCAGATTTTGCGAGCACCGGCATTAGCGTCGGTGGAGGCTAGTCCGACGGCGAGGCTTGAGCCCGCCAGGACCAGCGCGAGTGCTAGTGCAATCTTCTTCATTGGGTTACTCCTACTGTTCAAAGAACGGCCCGGTGCCGCGGTACGGGGGTACAGGGACAGGCACCAGGCCTAACCGACCGGGAAGATCACCTTGCCATTTCGACCGGCTGTTCAAAGAACGCGCCGTGCAACCGCCTGTTCCCACGGAGGCCATGCAGCGGCTTCGCGCGGGTCATAGTTCTATAGCTCGTTAAATCCGAGTGCTACGTTCTCTCTCTCGTTCGCACAACGGAGCGATCACGCCCCAAAAGGCCCGCAAGCCCTATTAGCCCAAGTAGACCCAACCAACCCCAGTTCGAGAAGTCATCGTCTCGGGTAACCGTTCGCTCCGTTGTGGCTGGTGATTGAGCGTCTGGAGCTGGTTGTTGAGCGTTCAACGCCCCAGTCGTGCACAACAAGAAAGCGAGGGCGATTATTCGTGTCTAACTGTCATAGGGTTTCTCCATAAGTTGGCGGGGGGTGCGGCCCGATACCACTGGAATTTCCTTGCACAGGCGAGGTCGGCGCACCCGGCCTATCCGTCGGGGTGCGCCTCGCGCTGGCTGCCCACCACCACAACGTGAGATGAGAATGTTTCGTCTAATACCATCCACGCGATGAAAAAAAGCCCCGACGAAGCCCGGGCTACCAATGGAACCCCGAACGCTGAAGCTACAGTCGAGATAAAACCGCAAAAACCCATAGAGAATATCGCCGTCAGCAAAAAGCCGTCCGCTATCGATCAGGAAAATCAAGCTCCAGCGCCCTGCATCGTTGGGATAACGGTTATGCGGCACCATCACGGTCGCTTGCTGCTCACAGGCACGCGGCTCGCGCGAGTATTGGAACGGCCGAGACAGCCCCGCGTTCGTTTGTCGGACTGTGAGTACAACCATGACCATTTCGCTCATACGCACTAGGATCGCAAGCTGAAAGAAGCTGTTTGGTAACGAGAACTGCCGAAGCGGATGACACCCCCGTTCTAACTCTTGTCGATACCGCAGAACCAAACGATGCCAAGTCGACTGAAAAGGCTGATCCACTCATTCAGGCGCTTGTAGATAAACTGCCCAAGCCCAATGCTATTTGGTCTATCGAAGATCGGGCTAAGGTGGCTCAAGGCTGCGGCGATGGCATTCAATCTCATCTACAAGACCCGCGAAAGTGAAACCACCGGTCTTCAGCAAACACCTGCGAAAGACACGACAATTTTGAAATCCGTAGGCTGATGGCGCACACGAGTTCGACGCAGGGTCCGGTCAGTTTGACGTACCTATGAGCCTGCGCTGCGTAGCCATTAGTCTTGAAATAACGGCAGCATTTGACTTCTCATCAAATGCACTGCCTCCGCGATAGTGCGAACATTTGTACCTGGCTCTAAGCAATCCATTCCACGACTTAACTTTTGGAACCTGCCGCATCATTCGGTCAAGAGATCGCCCTTTTGTCCCGATACGATTAGGAAGAAGACGAGGGGTGCTACCGCTGTCGCCATGGAGTACCCACCAATGTGTGATTACAGCTTAGAACTCGTCGCATCCCGCCCTGCAAAGGTAGGCGACAAGTTAATATCGGCGGGTTTTCACCACACGGTCTCGCGCGGATTTGCCTCGGTGGACGAACCGGGGTAGCTGTTTGTTTGCTTCCTGGCACCGAGCTTGCCTTTGAGGACGAGGTAAAATGCGAAACCGGGTTTGTCTTTTCCCGCATGCTCGGTCACAAGGTAGCCAGTTTCCGCCAAATCAATAGGGCTCAAGGGAACCGTCACCACGACGCGCTTGAGTTCCCTGACGGAAAGATCGTTCTGTTGACATGTCTCTGCCAGGGTCAGAGAGCGACGGTGCTGCAAATACCGGCAGGTACATCCGACAAAATTCCGGTTGCTGAACGCCACGCTTCACTAGTTGGATAGCTGCTTTCCGACGAGCCGACGCCACCGGTCAGAAAAGGCCCAGGATTCTGTCCCGAGGCCGTGAGTTCGTCGCTGGCATGAACGCCTTACTGCCCATCGCCTTGTGGGCTCGACCGTATCTCAGGCTCTCGGCGTTATTGCCGGCTTTCGTCGCCGAATCTGCCAGAGAGTTGTGGCGCGCCCGAAGGCCCCCACAACCTATGTCGCTTGACGAGCGTGACCGGCCTTCTTGTGAGCTTTGTATTCTGCTTTGCACTGCTTCATCAGATTACGGTGTTCGCCTGCCATCGGGTGAGTCTTCAGCCCCTGCTTGCAGATTTTGCGAGCACCGGCATTAGCGTCGGTGGAGGCTAGTCCGACGGCGAGGCTTGAGCCCGCCAGGACCAGCGCGAGTGCTAGTGCAATCTTCTTCATTGGGTTACTCCTACTGTTCAAAGAACGGCCCGGTGCCGCGGTACGGGGGTACAGGGACAGGCACCAGGTCTAACCGACCGGGAAGATCACCTTGCCATTTCGACCGGCTGTTCAAAGAACGCGCCGTGCAACCGCCTGTTCCCACGGAGGCCATGCAGCGGCTTCGCGCAGGTCATAGTTCTATAGCTCGTTAAATCGGACGGCTACGTTCTCTCTCTCGTTCGCACAACGGAGCGATCACGTCCCAAAAGGCCCGCAAGCCCTATTAGCCCAAGTAGACCCAACCAACCCCAGTTCGAGAAGTCATCGTCTCGGGTAATCGTTCGCTCCGTTGTGGCTGGTGATTGAGTGTCTGGAGCTGGTTGTTGAGCGTTCAACGCCCCAGTCGTGCACAACAAGAAAGCGAGGGCAATTATTGAGTGTCTAATTGTCATAGGGTTTCTCCATAAGTTTGGCGGGGGAGGTGCGGCCCGATACCACTGGAATTTCCTTGCACAGGAGAGGATGGGGCACCGGGCCTAACCAGACGCAGGGTGCGGCCTCCGACTGGCCGAGAAGAAAACGAGAGCGGTGAATTAGCGGTGAATTGATGTTCCAATAGCGGCCCAGCACCGCGCCTTAATTGAGAGGCGCGATACCGGGCCTAGCCAGCCGATGGGCTGTACCCCGCTGCCTAGAAGAAAAACGGGATGCGGATTGGCTTGTTTCTAGCGCGAATGCCCAATCGCAATTCTCAGGCGCTTCGCTTTTTGCCTCACAGCGGCGGGCGTGCGTTTCATCGTCCTAGAGATCGCTTTTACGGAAGTCTTGTTTTTTGAGTGCGCTTTCAGTTGACGAACGTCTTGTGTCGTCCATGTACGAAGCTTTCTAGCTCTGGCCATTCGTTAATCCCCGTCGGGTTGAACAATGCTGGACACTAGCAATTACGGAAAAGGAAATGAACCCTCTTCAGCGTCACAAACATTGGGCGCGGGACAAGAGCGCGTTGCCATGTGGCTGCGACACCAGATAGCTTGCCGAAATCGGCCGACCTCTGGGCGTGTCTCATCGACTTGTAAAACGCCGCTGGCGCGCCACGCCCACGCATTAGTACAGCCAATAGAACCCCTTAGTACGAACTCTGACTCTCCGGCCTCCGCCTCGATCCTCCCAGGGCACCAGCGGAACCTGTGATGGCGCATCCTTGCGTTTTGCGGGCGTTGGAAAGGCCTTGTAGGGGACGAGAAGCTGTTTGCCGGTCAGTCGCTCATAGCGGTTGACGAGGTTTTTCACGCTTTGGGCAGTCCACCGGCCATTGCGCTGCGTCGGAATTCCCGAGTGAGCCGATGGCGACCTGACGGTAGTTCTGCCCCACCTCCCTCACCGCAGCTCGAATGTAGCCTGCGTAGGTATGGGCATGGTCATCGGTGAGTTCCGTGATGATCCGAGTTCCGTGCTGCGAGAGGACGAGGGCTCGCTCTCGCGGCATGGAAAGCCCGCTTTGATTTGTCGATATCCCAATTCAAGTTCCCCAGTCCGTGGAGTTAAGCCAACTTGCTCCGCTGCGTATTAAACTTGATTTTGCCGTCGGCAAGGGTAGTGCTGGCAAAAAAGTCAACCGATCCTCATGAGGACTGCTTTGACCGACGACACGTTATTTGTGGCGGCGGTGCGCTCATGTTCAGCGATGCTGGCCACGGAGGTGCTGTCATGAGAGCTTCTAATCGCGAGAACTGGGAAGCGGCAAATGAGCGACTCGACTACTTTCTCAAGGTCCTCGCCGATGACGGTTACCCGAACGAGCTTATTGCTGACGTGGTGATGGCGGCAGGCGTAGTCCTTATCGACAGAGTTCTACGGCCGCGATGTGCTTGTTCGGCATCTTGGTCGACTTGCGGTGACGGCGTTCGACCCCAATGCCGATATGTCAACTGCCCCGAGGGTGCAGTGACTGGTGCTTTTCGAGCGCCTCTCTAGGAACGCTGTGAGGGCAGAGGCCTGCTTTCAAAGCGAGTCCCACAATTCTTTTGGATTGAGACTTGTTGGATAGCGGTGAACTCGCCTTTTAGACGTGCGAGTTCGGCTGTTTGAGCATCGTCCCACTCACTAGGAAAGCGGCTTTGGCGCAACGAGATTCGCGCGTGGGAGAGGGAAAATCGTAAGCCTGAACGGGGGAAGCCCGGCCAACGGCCGGGCTTTTCTTTTGCGCGCCCCAGTTTCCAATCGAAAGAGAAGAAGCCCCGACGGGGGGGACGGGGCTTCTTCGGTTCCTTCGAGGGGAACAAGGTGACGGGAGGGAACCGTCACTGGTCTTGCATAACACTCGAGAGGTTGAGCACAACCCCCTCAATCATGAACATTTTGTCATCACAGTTAAGAAGAAGCCCCGGTCAAGGTGGACGACCGGGGCTTCCCAACCAAAGGGGTGATCGCAGGGAACGATCACCACAATCCCGGTAACACACCCCGCCCGACGCACCTACTCCACCACCGCAATGATCGGCCCATAGCCACCATGGCCGGGCGTATCATTACGGCCCAACCCTGGCGCGTAAAGTCCCGACGCCGCGCCTCCGTCGAGAAAGAGGGCGTTCCTACAGCCGAGGCTATCGCGGAAAAAAAGCGCAAAGTCGCTAAAGTTGACCAATCCTTTGGTGAGGACGAAATAAACCTGGGTCCGGCGATTTACGCAGACCCCGTTCCGGAACGTACGATCGGTTGAGCTCACGATGAAGGCTGGGTGGATCGTCCCGTCGATTAAGAGCATTGGCCCCGACTGGGTAGCGAAATTCGCCTTCGGCTTGTCAGCGAGAAACCGTTCAGTCTCTAGGATGCCCGCTTCCCCATCTCCGATAAAGAAAACTCAGTTCGGCTTCTTGTAGAAGTTCGGTATCTGAGCAGGGGGACCGGTGAGTGCCGCGGTACTGATCGGGCTCAGTTCGCGACCATTCTCGACATAAAGACCCACCGGGCGGAAATCTTCCTGGAACATACCGCCGTTCACAGCAAATTGCAGCGATTTGCCCTTTCCTTGGAGCTCTGCGGCGACTGCGGCAAAGGTCCGGTAGGGTGTGCCATCGGGGCTGCGCCAAAAGATGCGCAGGTCATCCTTAGTCAGGTCGAAACTACAAACGATGTAGGCCGCGCCCCTGAAGGATTCGGTGCGGCAAGGTTCGTCCCGAGCCATCCCGGGCGTGAAGAGACAAAGCAGGATTTATCGCGCCAAGCTGAAACAAGGGAGAGATCATGCCTTGGCCTTGGCCCTGTAATCGGACAGTGAGTTTGCAAACCAAATTGCAAACCAACCACACGGCACAGGATAACACCGGACATTACAAGCCAGGATGGCAGGATCAAAATTGAAACCAGAGCACACGCTTAGCTACTGCGCGGCACGCGCCAGCATGAGAATCATAGAACTCGAAAACCGTTGTACGGGCAACCGCACCGTGGGTTCGAATCCCACCCTCTCCGCCAACTAGCCTATGGTCTTTGCACAACGATTTTGCTCTCCTGAATTCGCACGAGCTATCCGGGGGTTAGTCCTCCACCTAATAAGAACATCTGCCCGTCCAGGCCAGCACCCAGGGCTTCGCGGGCCGGCACACATGCTCCCTTGTTACACCGCGGGAATTCGCTGCTCACGAGCCTCCGGGTGTCGAGAGCGACGGCCACACGGTCCAGCCCCCGCCTACGTATGGTTTGGATCAACCGAAGTCTGTCGTTCCGAGCCTTCGCCGACTCGTGCTCGTAGGCGTCCCAAGCGATTGGTCCATTCCATCCGCAACCCGAATTCTGCGCTTTGCGTAAGAACTTCGGCGTCTTGGCCGTCTCTATCTAGTCTGCGCGCGGCATTGAGGGCATCCAAGAGCGCCTCCTCTTGCGTACGATAGCGGGCAGAAAGTTCGCCCCGATGTTCAATTTTCCATTCGCCGTCGTTAAGGACGACGATGTACCGATTGCGGGTCACAGGCCGTGTCTCCGTCTGTCTTGGGCTTCTAATAGCTCGAGCTGTTCAGACAGCAAGCAAAAGACCCGAGGCTGCCCTCAGGTCTTTCTCGAATTAGGCGCTTTGTCGATGAAACGCCCCGGTCTTAGCAGCGGCTTGCACCGGCTTATATGCGTTGCGCGTTAGACCGGCATACATCTCACCGAGTTTCGACAGCTCGGCAACATGGGCTTCATAGGCCATTCTGGCGTACTCAGACTGGATCTGGATCACCTGCTCGAACGACTTTGCGCCGAGCAACTGCTCGAAAGCGCGGGTGCCGTCTTCGAACGACTTCTTCGAATAAGCGGTGATCTCCGCGGCAATAGCCTGCAATCCCTTGTTCGCCTCACCGAAGGAGCTGACAACGGCATCGAAGCCGTCCTTGCCTGCTTTCTGAACCTCGTCATTAAACCTTTGAACGTCAGACATCTGATTACCTCTCTGGCCTCGCCTGATGGGAGAATCTTGCGTGTGAATACTCATATGGCATCCTATGGTGCACTGCACAATAGCCCGGCCAGAATTATTGCATTGCACAAAGGAGCCTTATTCACCCCGTGGCGGTGGCAACTGGCTTACCCCACGATCTTGTTATTGTTTCCATAAACCCACCATCAATAGCCCCGGATCAACCCCTGGTTTATGGATGCCTAGGCACGCACTTACGCGGTAAACTGGAGGAATGAACAACCCGAAGAAGCCCGACGAAAGGAAGCGTACAGATCTCCCCCCGCCGTGCCTTTAGGACGGCGACAGCAATGGGTCGCCTGTCCTTGAGGGTGTTGATGGCCGTTGCAGCATTGCTCGCCGTTACGCGGATATTGCCGCCGCATTAGCTCCGACCTTGGCGGCTGCGTCAGCTAGTGAGCTTAGCAGCACTTGATCCGCTCTTTGGATGGCCTCATCGTTTTGCGTGACCCTCAATAACAGGATCACGACGTGCAGCTTCCGCATGCGCTCGTTTCATCACTAAAGCCCCGGTGCGGGCTCCGACAGACAAAGAAAAGCCCCCGGTGAAGGGGGCTGAGTGGTCGGATTGGTTTATTCATCTTCATCCGTATGAATCATGTGCGGTCTTGGCCGTCATAGCCAGCGCCGGACTTGGCCCATCCGGTCTGCCCGTTAGAAGTTCGAACGAACCACCAACCGTCAGTCCGCGTGGTATCCAATATCTCGACATTGGTTCCGTTTTTCAGCTTGGCGATGCGCTTTCCGTACACGGTACTCGGATGGGTACGTAGGGCCAGATAGGGATCGGTGACCCACGGGTCGACGCCTATGGTGCCAACAATATCATATGAACTCGGTGGCTGGCGGTTGGGCTTGATTGCTTGCTGTGCTTACACCTTTGCAGTCTGGCAGGTTCAGCTGGTCGCCAGCGATGTTGCACATGTATTCGAAGTGTAAGACGTATTGGTGAGCCACGCACTCAGCGTCATAGCCGCAACCATTGCGAGCTTTGAGCCATTGTCGGCCATTTTCATGGTAGGCGTGCTCGCGAAAGCCGGGCAAGGCGTTAGCCACGGCGGAGTAGACCCTTGCATTCGCCTCATCCACGGAGCTTAGCGTGTCGTCCTGGCAAATCAGGACCTCGGTTGCCAGTTTGGCATAAGCACAGTTGAACCCCGCTGCTGATGCTGGGGTCGCAAGTAGAAGAGCTGCGAGAGTTGCTAAGGCTATCGGCAACTTGGGGGGCATCAAGGGAGCAGTCATGATAGCACCTGTTAACATTGGGACTTAGGCTTGCGGCGCAAGCCTCAGGCCCCTAGGGCAATCGACTACTGAGAATTCCGGGAAAGGGGGGGTGCACGTAGTCGGCACGGTAAGTCTTTACCGTCAGCGCCCAGTTGGCGTGCCAGTACGGATGATGTGGGCCTAACCAGCGGAAATACAAGGTACACGCGTTAGATTGTTTTATGTCTATCAGAAGTTGAATAATCCCCGTGGGTTGGAGTTACTAATGTCCGCGTTGGGTCAAAAGCCGACTTTACACTGCTAAAGCGCGGCGCTTGAGCGCCGCAGCTTGATGGGACGCCCCGGCGCGGGCCGGCGAGCTTTAATGCCGCCGGTACCGGCCGTATTTCCCACGCTAACCCGCGCCGGTGGAGGCAGCGGTTTCTGTAGGGGCTGAACCAGGGGGTTAAATCCTCGAAACACAGAATAAGGTAACGAAAACAACATCGTTTGGCGGCCACCCTCTCCGCCAAATTTTCAACGATGGATGGTCAGTTAGCGGCGCATTGGGCTGCAAACGTTTCGCAGCGGCTCTAAGCGGTAGTGCCACGGCCAGTCCCCCTGTCGATACAGCGGCCAGTAACGCGGTCTTGCTCGACACGCTTATCGCGCAACCGCTGACGCCGACGCGGTCGCCAGAAACCGATTACCCAGTACCCGCAAAGCCAAAGGGATGACCTTGCCAAGCTGCATGCTGCGGTACAGTTCGATTGCGCTCCGGAGAATAAAAAACGTGTCTGCCGAATGGCTGTCCGACCGCATCCGCCCACGAGGGCAGGGAACCACCTCGCCTTTGTCTAACGACTATTGGATTAAGGAAGTGCGTCGCACCAGCGGTAGGATCGGAGATAAGTCCGGCGAGCACACCATTTGCAATAACAGCTGCCTTTAGGTAGGGAGGATCGTTGGGAGATAGCTGCTCTATATCATCTTGGCGAGTTATCCACGGTTCAAATTGCTGGGGGTACGTGACCACGTCACGAATTTTGTCACCCCATTTGCCGCTCTTCTTACGATTAAGGATGACGTGAGCGACCGCGGCCATGCCGATCTCAGTCTCGCCTGATGCCTCAAAGACTAGCGTTCTAATCAGATAATCACGCTCCTCGGCGGCAGGGTCAGCACTGAGTTCAGTTCGTTCGGTGAGCGGCAATTTTGGATCTAAGGAGCCCTTCTTGTGCTTCACGGACTCCGAGGGATGACCCGAATCTTTACGCAGCGCGCCGAGCTTCAGCTTTTTTCTTGCGTCCTCCAACTCGTCTTGCTTCGAAGTCAAGCGCGACCGCGTGTCATCAAGTTCAGATTGCGCCTTTTCGCGTTCGCCTCGCAGCTGCTGGACGCTCGAATGAGCTAATTCCAGTTCGCTCTGGAGTGAGTTGCGACTGGCATTGGCCTTGTCAAGCTTCGTCTGCAGACTGGCGGTGTGCTTCGTTGACTTCTCAGCCTCTGCTCTAGCCTGCTCTGCCAACTTCTTGGCGCTTTCGAGCTCGCCTCGCATGCTTTCGAAGCGAGTTTGCCAATTCTCATGTGCGGCTTCCGCTGCCTGAACAGTTTCGCGCAGTTGTTCGATTTTCGAGCTTGCTGAATTTAATTGGCCCTGCAGCACATTGCGCTTGAAGTGAGTTTCTTTGAGCTCTTGCTCTAAAGTGGCGGCAGTTCGTTCAAGATGGACCACTCTTGCAGTTGCTCTGCCGAGCTCACCCTGCATCCTCTGCATTTGCGTAGCGAGATAGCCCAGCACCACGGCTATGCTCAATATAGCTACACCTACGAGCCAGGCTGATCGGGACCTGGCTTGATTTTTACTTTTCCGATTTTACCGTTTGTTGCTTTGGAATTTTTTGTTGCCATCTCGCGTCGTCACTCGATCACTCCATCAACACCACGAGCAGCGAGCGCCATAGCTGCGCAATGCGTCCAATAACCGGCGTTAATGGGGCAAATCTTGACAGAAAGGTGGCGACAAACGCTGGCCGAGAGCTCGCAGTGCCGCTAAGTGCGCGGCTGCGTCTGACATCGATTGCGCTCTGCGACCCCCTTCGAATTTCGTCATCCGCCCCCGTCACCATTCGCGGGCGCACTAGCTGCAATGCCTCGCGTGCCATTAGCCGCTATGCCTTCCCGTGATTAATGGGGAAAAGCTAAAGTACGCCAGCCGAAGTGGGAGAAGCTAAACTGACCTTTCAGCCCGTCGCAGGGCTCTAATGGGGGACCACATGCGAGAACTCTCTGCACACGCCGGCGTAACCCGATAGGCGCGCCGCTTTCTCCCGCCTCAATTGAGCGGGAATTCATGCTCAGTCTGACCTTCTGTGCGAGAAGCCCCCTTCATAAGAAGGGGATCAGTCAGCTCTCAATGCTTATTGAGTTGGGGGTAAAATCGCTTCTAGGCAGGCTACCACCTGAATGGCTGAGCCCTTCCCCAAAATTATCGCCTGGGTCGTTCATGTAGAGGATGGAGATTTGCGATGTCTCTATGGGATGCCTTTATCGATGACTATGAGCGTCGAAGGAGAGACCTTCTCCAACGAATTGAACTGATGGAAGCTCGCCTACCGCACACTGGAAAGCCAGAACTCGAGAGATGGATCACCACAACCGCTGACTTGCTTGAGCAGGCCAAGGCGGACTTGGCAGACATCGAGCGGTTGCTCGAAGAGGCCAAAGCAAAGGTCCGATCAGGCGATTAGTCGGGTGGCCCGCAGTAACAATTCAGCCAAGCTGTCGGCCCGGCCTTGTCGGGTTCCATGGCCGGGGAGATGTTGCCGAAGAGGAAAGGCACACATAGTGGGTACGAGGTAGCCGTTCGGGGGCCCATCGGGTGGAAAGCCTAGGCTGCATGGGAATACATTTTTGCCCGGACGCCATACTTTAGTTAAAGCCTACGGTCTTGCTGACCATCACAAGCTGCGCATATAGAGCGATTGCCGCCCCGGTCGGCTCGCCACTACGTCAGGCGCAAACAAGACGAAGCTGGCACCCATTGTTCAATCGATGCCAGGCGAACGTTCCTTCGCAGCCTTACTGAGCTCAGCAACCAAGAGGAGGTTCGAGAATGTTGTGGTAATTCACCGTCGGAGTTAGCTCGTCGACACACATTTCGACACACATAAGGAGTGACCATGGAGTTCATCTCCCAGTCGGAATTCTGGGTCGCGGTATCATTCTTCATCTTCATGGGTGTGCTCGTCTATCTCGGCGTCCATAGGAAAGTCACTAGCGCGCTCGATGCCCGCGGTATTGATGGAGCAGTCGGTTTCGATCTTCTGGCCGGTTGCGAGGCCTTGTGCGCACATATTGTCGAACTCGCCGGTCGCGGCGAAGGGGGCTGTTGCGAGGCCAAGCACAAATGCACCGGCAAGCGCCGATATGACGTAGGTCCTGATCACAATCACCTCACTGGATCGTTTTGGGGCTCAGCCCGTTGCGGGCAGCACAGAAACGCGTCGCATTACCCCTCTGTTCCCGAGATCTATGATCGGTGGCGCGTTTTCGGTGAAGCGAATGATCGACGAACCCAGCACATAAGGCTGGATGTCCGCTAAGGGTCATTAGCGGAAATTAGGCCGCCGCGTCGGCATGTCCGCTTTGTGCCAGAAGCGGACATTGCGATTGCCTCTGCGAACAAGTCTCCGCGCAGCCAATCCCCAGCGATTTTCTAACCCAACCAGATTCGAAGTGACCTCGCTCAATCGCGGTCGCGCAAGCCGGTTACGCCTTCCTTCTTGGCGCAATGTACGCAGCAGAAGATGGTGCCATCTTGCTCGACACCGTGCCCGATGACGCGGTTGCCGCAATGCGGGCAAGTTGGCGCGAGCGCCTGAATCGCGCACTCAAACGAGTTAAACGTCATGGTGCGGCCCGCCAGTGTCACCTCAAAGCTCTTGTCGTAGTCGTTGCCGCATTGGTCGCATCTAGCCATCTCGGGTTCTCCTGTACACAAGCCGCAAAGGGCCCCGCTGGGTTGGTCCCTGTGGAGATTTGACTGCGCTAGTTGACAGGAATCAACAGAGGGCGTGCCCTTTTGATGAGAATCAGGGGGCACTATGGGTAACGTCATCCACGTCGATTTCGGTCAGACCAATCCTCCTTGTCCACCTGACGAATACGCGGACGTGATCAGCATTGTCGCGGAGCTAGAGCCGGCGCATACCTTCGCAGTGTTGTCGAACGCGCTCTTCGCCGTACTGCTCGCCAAGAACGGGCGCGATCACAAAGCGCTATGGCGCGACCTGCACGAGTTCCATCGATCAATACGTAAACTGTTCGTGGCATCGCAAAGAATAACCCCTGGTACTTAGGGGTCGTTCCGGCCGTCACGAGAGACGGTGCGGATGTCCACGCGGCTCCCACCGTTGACTGAACTCTTTTTAGGTATAGCCGGTGAAGTCCTCGCTATGGATGTCATCGTCGTCGATGCCCATGTTGTCGTCCAGCATCTGCCGCATGTCCTCCGCCATGTCCGGTGCGCCGGCGACATAGTAATGGGGCCGGGGCAGACCGCTGGTGGCCTCCTTCACCATGTCGGCGTCGATGCGCCGGGTTTCACCTTTCCAGCTGTCGGAGTCCTTCATCTCGGTCATGGTCAGGACGAGTTGGAAGCCGTTGAGACGCTGCTCTAGTGCGCGCAACTCGTCCAGGTAGGCCGCATTCTCGGGCCGGCTGTTGGAATAGAGCAGCACCATGGGGCGCGGCCGGTCGGCTTGCGCCTCGCTGCGCAGAATGCTCATAAACGGTGTGATGCCGATCCCGCCGGCGATCATCACGATGGCGCGGTCGGGCTCGTCGTGCAGGCTCATCGATCCCGTCGGCCCCACGATCCGCACGGCTGTGCCGGGGGCGGCCTCTTTGAGCGGCTGCTTGTAGGCGCTCTTGCGGATACGGGTCGCGATCGTTAGCCGGTCCTCGTGCGGCGCATTGACGAGAGAGAAGGCACGCTGGCGGTCGTCGCTCACGCCTGGAAAATCCTCCGGCAGGAAAAGGTTGATCGATTGGCCCGGCGTGAATTCAAACCCGTCCGGCTTTTCGAAATGAAAGGCGAACGTGGCGGGGCGATCTCCTCGCTGCCCAACAGCTTGCTGTCGTACTTGCCCATGATCCGTGTCCTGATGCGTAAGCAGGGCTGACGAAAGTCGACCGATAAGATTGCCGAGCGTGCCAGTCTGACTATGTGTCCGCTCAGCGGAGTTCTGAATGAGATGAGACGCGGTTTGGTAAGCGCGATCGCCGTTCTGTCTGCCTCTTGGTGGCGGATGTTGGTCGGCCGCGAGAAATGTAGGCTTGGAAACGTCCACTGGCAAATCTGCGCTTGGATGGGCATCCCGCATGCCGGCGGACCGTTCCCCTCGGAACTCCCGAACCAGTGACGCTGGGCTCGTCACCGGACTTGGTACACGAGTCGAGACATGAAGGCAGTAACCGACTGGAAATTATTGGCCTGCGTTAGCAATCGCGGCAATTTTATTGCTGCCCCCACCGATCAAATCGCTTTTCGATAGCTGGCGTCTTTTTGGCGTCGTGATTGTTCTCGCTGAGTTGCGCTCGGGACAGCGCTAGGTGTCTGTGGTTATCTGCTTCTCTTTCACGTGCCAAAATCGAGATGACACGCGCGGGTCTTGGTCAGTCCAACCCCCAAGGCTCGCACTAGAGGCCCCGCATCGCTGGACGACGGGGGGCCTCGCCTTTGGAACCTATGCCGGAGGACTACGTTTGCCGGCTTGAAGCTGCTCTCGCATGCAAGAGGCAAAGGCAAGTTGGCAAACAAAGGGTCGCTCGCGAGAGGGCCGCCTAAAGGTCTGAGGGACGGATTGGCAACGCTGGACATAGTGTCGGTTGCTAGTGACGTTGCGGACGCTGCCACGGCGTTGGCTGGCTTGATCCTGGTTTATTTGGGAGCCGTGGCGGTTCGTTACGAAACATTGGATCCCAAAGACCAATCCTCCGCGCGAGATGTTTACCGTCGACATGCGCAACGAGCCTTGCGGCATAGTGATTGCACTCGTCGCAGCTATAGCTGCTCTGACAGCAAAATCACTTAAATCAGAACCCTACGCCACCATGATTGCGGCCGTGGCAGTCCTTGCGCTTCTCATGTCATTTTTCATAGCAGTAATGGCAGCGTATTGGATTTTAAGAAGCCTGGACTGACGCATTCGATCTTGAGCGACCGTCGTCATCGCTAATGTCACGCCTAGCAGACTGGGGTTATGATTAGCCGCGCACCGCTCATAGTAGGAAAATTCAAATGGCCGACTGGTTTCTCAATCTGCCTGTGCTTTGGATGGCCTTGATTGTCTTTGTGGCCACTTTTCTCATCGCTGGCGGAGTGTATTTGGTTGTGACCAGGCTCGCGGAAACCGAGTGGGCACGAGCCTTCAAGGCGGTATCACCTGGCTTTTCTACCGGTGCTGGGCGTTCTTTTTGCGCTATTGGTCGGATTCATCGCGGTCAAGGTCTGGAATAGTTTCGATAAGGCAAAGACTGCCGTCGCCACCGAGGCCAGCGCGCTTCGTGCTGTCGTTCTGCTCGCCCGCAATTTTCCTGATGAACAGAGGATGCGTATTGAGGCGCTGATCAACCGCCATATAGAGGAGGCTGTTAAGCAAGGAATGGCCGCAGATGGCTCAACAGCAAGAGACTCTTTCGACTTTACCTACGCCTTTGATCGAGGAACTTCATAACATGTTCGCCTTAAAGCCTGCTGATAATAGCCAGCGAAGCCGCCCAGTCTGAAATGATAAGAGAACTCCATACGGCTCTGGATGCGCGACGCCAGCGCATCGTTATCAGCGAGTCTTCTGTAGGCGCAGTTAAATGGGTGGGGATTTTGCTTCAGGCACTCTGCACCCTGGTCGCCATCGCAATGGTTCACAGCGATAACCGGCGGGCCTGCGCTATAACGTTGACCCTTTTTGCGACTGGCGTTGCGTTCTCGGTGCTCCTGATAGCCGCCTATAGTCGCCCATTCACCGGTGAAATTTCTGTAACTCCCAAATTGCTAAAGCAAGTTATCGCAACCGAAGCCAAGGGAGACGCCAATTGGTAGTGGCCGAAATTCGAGTCTGATGTCCGCTGTGGGTCAAAAGCGGACATTGGCAGTTTCGATGCCGTACTCGCCGCAATATTTCTTATAGTCAACCACGCCGGCCTGTTGCACCGCTTTGCTATATCGTGATGGTTCGGCAGCCGCATCAAAGGCGAACATGACCACGGCATCAACACGGCCAAAGCGAGCATTTCGCGCATAGCTTTCCCCTGATTGTTACCAGCTCAACGCCCGGATTTCGGGTGCACGTTCCGCTCGCCGTCCAACAACACAATACCGCGCAGCAACGATTACGCGATCAGCTCGGTATCGGCACGCGAGGATCGAACACTGCCGAAGGATGTCGGCATCTTGTGGACGCTCGAGCACGGCGGGCGGATCGCCCGCTGTGAGTTGCTGTCGCATTACGACATCTGGGAGGTACGGCTGCTCGTCGACAGCGATCTGCTGTGGCCGGAGCGCTGTGCCGTCTCGCACGATGTGTTCACCATCGCTGAGCGTGGAAGCGCGGGCTTGGCGGCCGAGGCTGGACCTCATGAACGTCGAACATCATCTTCCGGCGGAACCGTTGTACTGCTCGGGTGGGGTTCCAGCGTCATGTCGCGATCCTTGCCGCAACCGTAGCGTGAAGCGCGATCAGATCTGCAAAGTGCTGCAGAAAGGTCGCGAGGAAATCACGCGTTGCCTCGTGCACGAGGTGACCGTCGGCGTCGAACTTCTCGTGCGCGCGGCCGACGAGCACCTCCGGCTGCAAAAGCGCGTACGTGTTTGTAAATACAAATGCCTGCCGCAATTGCGACTGGGCGCGCGCGGTTCCGGTCATGCCGGGCGAGGCTCCCATCAGCGCCGCGACTTTGCCACTCAATGCGCTGTTGCGCGGCGGCCTGGACAGCCAGTCGATCGTGTTCTTCAACACGCCTGGGACACCGTGGTTGTACTCGGGCG
>CAWDKA010000006.1:0-80278 GCA_963802845.1 uncultured Alphaproteobacteria bacterium | reverse complement strand
GTCCATACGGCGGCGTGGTTCGCATGTTGGCGCTAACTGGTGCAAGGCGTGAAGAGATTGCACGATTACGCTGGTCGCGAACTGACGGAGACACGGATGGAGAGAGCTTGAGGGCGACCGCACCAAGACCGGGACGCCCCCACGTTTCTTCCGTTATCGGCTCCCGCCAAGTCGTTGTTGAAATCAACGCCGCGCATTGTCGGCAGTGAGTACGTGTTCACAGGCGGCACCAAACCGATCTCGGGATGGAGCAAATGCAAGCTTGTCCTGGATGCCCGGTCAGTCGTTACCGCCTGGAGGCTGCATGATTTGAGGCGCACCGTTGCGACAGGGATGCAGAGGCTTGGTATTAATCTGCAAACTGTCGAGGCGGTGCTGGGGCATACCTCCGGTTCCCGCGCAGGAGATCGTCGGCATTTATCAACGTCACGATTTCGCGAATGAGAAGCGCGCCGCGCTGGAGGCCTGGGGCAAGCAAGTCATGGCGCTGGTTGAAGGGGGATGGGAAGGCGTCCACACCATGAGGACGCTAGGGCGATGGCCATACACTATGGTTACGCCGGGGCGAAGCGGTAGGATTTGATTGGCTCAATAAGAGGCAGAACCCTAAAAACTGCCGAAACCGGGAAATTATGAAAGCCGAGGCTGCAATCGCCAAAACTTGAGGAGCACATCGAACGCTAGGGATTTCACAGGCGGCGACTGAGGCCCGCCTTTTGGCTTGATGGGATACTTTTCAATCTTCGCGCGATGGAGGCAGTGCCATTTGTTCGCACTGAGACCTGGGGCAAAGTTCATCTCTCAGGGCCCGGAGCGACGCCCAGGACACGGCGCTTCATCGTGAACGCGCCGCCGAGCATATGCACTGGAACGCCGAGGCAGAGAAAAATTTGGTGGCTAAGGCGGCAAAAAATTGCTGTGGCTCAGGCTCCTTCAAGATGAGACTCAGGCTTACGGAAACCGTGGACGCCATTGCTCAGGAGGCTGAAAAAACCACGGAAGGCTAGCTAAGCCTGTCGCGCCACCAAGCCCTCTATCTGTTGCACGCACCAACGAGAATAGGAGCGTGCAACCGTGGAACAACTCATTCCCAATTCACTTGTAGCCAAGCGTTATGGCGTTTCGCTGATGACGCGCTCTGGCGCTGGGATAACGACCCAGAATTGCATTTTCCAAAACCAGTCTACATCCGAAAGCACAAATACCGAAGCGCAGAAACTGGCTGAATTCAACGCGGCACCGCTGCCGAGCGTGAGGCTGCGCGATGATCCATTCCGGCATGACCATGGTCGAAATCGTGAAGGCGATATGCCGTCACTCGCGACTCAATCCGTTTTCAAGAACCGCCCCAACGGGGGATTTATCAGGGAGAAATTGAATGGCAAAAGTAAAAAGGGCCGCGCCGGTTGCAGTCAGCGGGCCCGAAATCAAATCACTCAACGCCGTAAGATATGACCCAAAGCAAATCGGAAAGCAACCCCATTCCGATTTTGACGAGTTCATTGCCGACCTGGAGGTGATGGCGGATTGGTTCGAAAGCCTCGCGCGCCGCCTCGACCAGCGCCACGACTACTTCGCGAAGATGAACGGCTTCGCTGGTTACGAAGACCTCGAGATGGAAGTTCGCGACTTCAACCGCGCGGCGCGCGGCCTGGTCGTCGAGTACTGCAAAGAGGAGGGCAGCCGCGTGAGCTATTGCCCTCTCGATCAAGTCGAAAGCTTCCTGCGTCGGTTCATCGTTTATCCGAGCGAGCATGCGCTCAAGGTTCATACGCTTTGGATCGCGCATTGTCATTTAATGGAACACTGGGAATCGACTCCGCGATTGGCTTCATGTCACCCGAGCCTGAGAGCGGAAAAACGAGCGCGCTCGAGGTGACGGCCCTATTCGTTCCCACGCCCCGGCTGTCATTCAGCATGTCGGCGGCAAGCTTGGTGCGGATCATTGCCAGGGGGCACGAGACCGGCGAGATCCCCGACGCTCTATATGACGAGATCGACAACCTTTTCTCCAAGAGCGAGGAAGGCATTGCCGATCTTCGTGGCGCTCTCAATGCCGGCTATCGGCGCGGAGCTGTGGCCACGCGCTGCATCAATAAGGGCGACGGGAATTGCCGACTTCGCTTGCTTCGCCCCTCTCGCTGTGGCTGGCCTGCGGACGCTGCCCGATGCGTTGGCAACGCGGTCGATCTTCATTCATATGAGGCCACGAGCGCACGACGAGGCGAAGGAGAATTTCCGGCTCAGGTATCATCCGGGCGAAGCGGAGCCGATCAAGCAAGACCTGATCGACTGGTGCGACGAGATCGCGCCGAGGCTGACGGGCTACGAGCCGAAGATGCCCGAAGCATCACGGATCGGACGGCCGACATATATGAGCCGCTGCTCTCGATTGCCGACATGGCGGGCGGCCCCTGGCCGAAGGAGGCCGGAGCCGCCGCCGTCTATCTTACCTTCGCGGCTAAGGATGACGTCTTCAGCTCCGGCCGCGAGCTGCTGGCCCATTGCCGGGAGGCCTTCCTCGAGGGCGACCGGATCTGGGCAAGCACACTTTGCCAAAGGCTCCGCGAGCGTGACGAGTCACCTTGGACCGACGTCAAGGGCAAGCCGCTCGATGAGCGCGGGCTCGCTCTCCGGCTCAAGCCCTATCGGATCAAGTCCAGGGACGTGAAGCTCGATGGCACGTACCGGAAGGGCTACTTCCGGGAGGACTTCCATGATGCCTGGAAGCGATACCTGGCGACCGAGCCAAGCGCTACCAGCGCTACCAGCGCTACCAAATTGATGAATAACAACAAAAAGGTAGCGGAGGTAGCGGAGGTAGCGCTCAGGACGGAAAACAGCCGGAGCCGGAGCCGGAGCGGGTTGCCAGTTCGAGGGCTGTGGCGCGAGCTACCGGGGCGACCTTCCCGCCGACTGGGCCGGGCTCTCGCAGCCTGCGGTGAAGCCGATTAGCTCGTGGTGTCCCGCGCACAAGTACACCCTGTGGGACGCTCTGCGAAGGCCGACCCTGAGGGGTACGAGGCGGCTGGGGATGGCGCTCGGGCGACCTGGCAGCCTCGACCTCGGAGCCTCGGCCGAGGAGACCGCCGCGCCGGCCGAGCCGGCACGACGAGCTGCCCGATCTGCCCGATGCCTGCCGGAGTGCCCCGACCGCCGCCGCCCGCGATGGCGATCCGTTCGAGAGCTTGAAAGACCCTAACCGCCGCCTGCAACCAAAGGAGAGCTGAATGAGCAACTACTGGCCCCGCCACGTCTACGCCCGCGCCTTCATCCTGGAGAGCCTTAAGGACCAACCGCGCCCGGTCGACGGCCTAGTCGGTTGCGCCAAGCAACGCGATACGGCTACCCGAAGAAGCTCATGGTGCGAGGAGGCCCGGAAGCATCGGCGTCATCGAGAAGGAGATCGGCGGCAAGCCGTACTGGGACCGCCCGCCAAATCTTCATGCTATTGGTGGGGCCGAAGTCCCGGCACCTACAACCCGCAACAGAAGAAGGCGGGCGGAGCGGATGAGTACGATGGGCCGTGAGGCGGATGAGCTCGCTCGAGTCCGTCGAGAGCGCGAACGGCGGAGCAACGGCGGCGGATCGACCTGCCGCTGTTCGTTCTGCGGCGGATCGTTCCCCGCTGAGAAGATGAAGGGGCTTGGATGGTTCGACCACGAGCGCGGAGCCTATCGCCACGAGCTCATCTGCTCCGGAGCCAAGTGCCGCAAGGAGGCAGAGACTAAAGTGGGGCTACGGTGACGGCCGCAGCCAAAGCAGCGCAGCGGAAGCGGCGCAAGGCTGGCCTCGAAGAGGTGCGGGCGCTCGTCAAGATGCCCAAGTTCATTTCGTGGCTTGTGTGGGATGGGCGGCTTAGGGAGGAGGACACCGGGGGGGTATTTTAAAATTCCTGGTCGAATGCCTGCAGGACCGCGCTGGGGTCGCAGTGTGTTGGATTTACAGTTTTTTAGGTTGAGAAATGAAAAAAACCGCAGAAAACCGCCAAATATCAGTGGTCGATAACTCAAAAGTTCTCGTTATGCCACGGGTCAAACCGCCTGCAGAATTGACCTCAGACCAGGCCGTGAGTGGACGGACCTCATGAACCGAATGCCGGCCGATTACTTCGGCGCGGAACACTACCCCTTGATGGCCCAGTGGTGCCGGCATGTGGTTGCAGCTAGGCAAATTGCGCTGCTGATTGCCCAGGAGTCGGCCAGGGATGACGTCAATGTCCCGGTCTATCTGCAATTGCTCAAACAACAGGAGATTGAGAGTCGAGCCATCACCGCTCTTTCGCGTCCACCCGGTTGACCGAAGTTAAGTGGTGTGAACCCAAACTAATGGTGCGCGTGAAGCATTTGGCGGGAAGCAAGCCGCTCCGCCACGCCACGGTTGGAGCATTCGCGCAGTAGAATGGTTTACTGTCCCCAATGCAATCGTCCGCTCCTTTAGATCGACTATTACGGCGAAGTGCTGGTTGGCTGTCTCGATTGCAATCGTTGGGGCAAGCCGGGTGACGCAGCCCTAAGGCGCTCGCTTCGGCGGGCGCCTTTTCCTTGGAACCGATGCGCGCGCCGATAATCGGACGCCCCGCTCCCCGCGGCGGGCCTTTTCTTAGCCACATCGTCGGCGCGGGAATAGTCGCGGGCCGACCCTTTGGGTGTGCTGAAACCCCAGGGCCTCTACCACGGATACGCGGTCACTCTTGCCGTGCCGCGCGATTGGTAAAAGCAAGGCCTCAGCCTAGGAACAGCGGTTGCTGGGACGGAAGTTATCTTCCATCTGTTCCACGACCGGATCGTATTCGGACCGCAGACTTTTCGGATAGGTAATAGCGAAGACGTTCACGACACTCCCGGCGCAGGAGAACATGACTTTCTCATAGTAGATGTCGTCACCTCGGTAGCCGCTAATCACGAACCAGGAGCGGCCGCGCGGCACGTAGGTCATTTCGTCGTAGCCGCCTGTATTCCCAAGCAGCCACTGCTTGAACTCACCGGGCGTTTGGCCTGCCTCATTGTTCCAGGCCCCTACCATAAGTTTTGCGTCAGCGTCTCTTGAGGCGAAGTAGTGGAACGAAGGCTTTCCGTCGCCTTCTGTCCTGTCAAACAAATCGCGCGGGTAAGTGAACTGGAAGCCCAAACCGGGGTCTCGCTCATAGGCCCAGGGCCCGGTTGCAGCTGTAACGCTGCTCATGGCGCCGAGATAGATCAAGACGATCAAACCAATCTTTTTCATTTTCCTCTCCTAGTAGCGTGTGGGCCCACCGAAATCGCCTGACAGAGCAAACAAACCCAAACCTCGACCCGCCTCATGTCGCGCCAACCGGCTCTTCCGTCTTTCTGTGATCACCTTTTTTCGCGCACTGGGCAGCTTGGCTGTTGGTTCAAGCTTCCCCGCTCTTGCTGGAAATGACTTCACGGCGAGTTGCTTATTCTCGACGCCGAGTGAATTTTCCTGTGTGGGTTTCCCCGATGCCGCCGGAGCGAGGGGGCTGGGTTCCGAGGAGGAAGGAACCGCTGGCTCTAACTTCGCAACTTCCACGACCGGCCGCTTCGGCTTCTGAAAGTTTGTGATAGTTGACTGTTCCCCTCCGAGAGATGGCGCTTTGGCGATCGCGGTGGGGACCTGCTTGCTAATAATGGGACGGGGAAGATAGGTGCCCCAGGAGCCAAAAGGCCGGTCGCGCAAGCGCTGGAGATCATCGTGCTGGGCGGAGATTGAAAGACCGCGCGGGCCTGGCTCCTGCCTCACAGCCACATACGTGACGCAAATGGCAGCCGCCAGAAGCCAGAAGGTTAGGAGTAAGACGTTTCTCGGGGCCATGTAACCACCAATCGGCCCCCGTTCCGGCTTTCAAACGTGCAACTAACCAGGACGTTCCTTTTCACCATGCACTCTGTGTGACGCCCGTGGTCGGCAGGGCTGCACCGGGGGTGCGTAGGTCGCTGAGGCCTGAGGATGCTTCGCGCTTCATCGCTGATAAGCGCCCTTGGTGGTGGCGGAGGGGTGCTTTGGCCGGAGCCGCGGTTCCTGGGGCTTCGGTGGCTGGCCATCTGTCAAAGCCTCACTGACAGAAGCTCCCGCCCCGTCTCTCCTTCATATCAAAGTGAAAATGGCTCTTGTGAGCGTCATTGGCCCCCGGTCCGAGCACGGTGCCAAACACGCGGCAGGCGTCATCGCGGACTGATTTCAGGAATGATCTTTCGGGGTCATGTAATCTGACCGATACCCGCCGCATGGAGTTTGTGGAGCTGGAGGTCCGGTCCGGATTGGGCACCGGCAACGGTGGATTATCTGAAGGCCAGCTATCGACCACAGCCACCCGTTCGCCAGAGGCGAAAATGAAGTCGGAAATATCGATTGCGTTGGCGAGAGCGTGTTCGCTCAAGGGTTGGTCAGCTCCCCCATTTCGGTTGCGGCACGTATAGGAGCCAACGTGCAACTTGATAACGGGGGAATTGAACAAGGCGTTGGCCTGAGGCTGAACGGTCTCGTTTAGCCATGTGCTCAGCGCCAGGGCCAGGGTGCAGGTCACGGTTGCCGGTGGGTCTAAAGCGACCTCAGGATCTCCTCCTACTGATTTTAGCAGTATGGGGCCAGGCGCTCCGCACAGCCCTTCTTTGATAGGCGGAAGCGGCTCGTAATCGAGTGTGAGGGAAGAGAGCGCTTGCCTGCATTGGGCTCTAGCTGCCGCGATTTCGGTCTCAGTCCATGGAATGGTCGCCATCTGACTTGGAACAAGAGGCGTCTCCAGTGTGGGCCGACCACCCCGCTCCGGATTGCGTCCAGGTAGCGGGGTGACCTCCGTTGCAGCCAGATGCTGCAAATCTTGGCCCGGCAACTCCAAAGCGCCCGTTTTCTCCCCCTCTTCGATTGCGACTGGTGTTCCCTTACTTAGATGCCTTGCAAGCGCAAGCGCGTCCCAGTTCGTCAAGCGAATGCATCCATGTGAAGCCGATTTGCTGATCTTGTCGGGGTCAGGGGTGCCATGGATGCCGTAACCCTCGGCGGAAAGATCGATCCACACCTCGCCCACTGGGTTGTTGGGTCCTGGCGGTATCTCCAGCTTTTCCTTGACCTGAACGCCACGGAGATGAAGCTCGGGATCGTAATGGTAGACGGGATCCTCTGTGATTTTGGTCACCTTGAACTCCCCCTTAGGAGAGGGGCGGTCGGCGCTCCCTATAGTGGCCGGATAGATGGCTATGAGCTTATCTCCTTCCCCATAGGCCTTCACTCGTTGACGGCTCGCATCGACCTCTATCCGTGAGATTTTGCCGGGCAACGAGTGGCGCGCAACGTTGGCAACGACGATCTCCTGTCCTTCTTTGTCGAACGAGGCGCCGGGGTTCAACTTCCGTAGGAGGTCCTCACTCATGTGGAACTTCTCGGCGAGAAGCTCCCGCGGGCTCGTATAGCCAAGCCGGTCCATCGCCGCCTTGGCTCGGAAGTCCTCAGGAATTTTTTTGTAAAAAGGGCCGCGCGTGTCTTTGTCAGTGATCTTGTAACTGAGGAGGGCTGGTTCAGCATCGCTCTCAGTGATCGCGCGCCACAATTCCTCGGTGATCTGTTCAGTCGGTTCAAGGCCCTTCAACTCAGCATAGGCGGCAATTGCCTTGCGGGTGTTTTCACCCAGAGTGCCGTCGATCTCGCCAGGCGAGGCACTAGCCCTATCAAGCAGCACTTGCAGCTTGACCACCAACGGTGTGGAGGATTTGCCCCGTGTTTCCCACGCTGCATCATTCACAGTCTCGAAGGTGAGGCTCGGGGAGCGTTGTCGAGCGGCCAATTCTGTTGGCGGCAGTGCAAGCAACAACGCGAACGATACACCCAATAAGGCAGGAAGGATGAGTTCGAAGCATTGATTAACTCCTGCGCCGCCCTACGGCTCAACGCCCCATAAAAACCGCCGTTCCGCCAGGCCGACAAGCAAATCGCTCGCTCCAGCCTCTCGACGCTCTGGGAGTTTAACTTCCCCGCCGCCTCCAAGGCTGAAACCGTCCAGGGAATTGGGCAGGTTCTTGGGGCGTCGCCAAGGGCAAGAAGGTTGGTGTCCGCTAGCCGACATCGGCCAGCCGATCAGTCATGTCCGCTTTGCTCGGCAAGCTATCGAGCCCTCAACTCCTGAGGATTTTCCGCGTCACGCAACAAAAGCGGTGGCCAAACGTTGTCTCCCACGACGATAACGAAAACAACAAGGAGACGACATGCATAAGTATCTCTTAAGCGCCGCTGTTGGGTTTGTCGGCGTCTTCGCTTTGGCCACAACTGCGTCTGCCGCTATCGTTTGCAATGCGGACGGCGACTGTTGGCGTGTGAAGGAAAAATACGATTACCGTCCGGATTGGGGTCTCACCGTCTACGACGACGATTGGAAATGGGAGGGCGACAAGTATCGCTGGCGCGAGCCAGGGGCTGGCCGCGGTTACTACCGTGGCGGCGTTTGGATTCCGTTCTAGCCAATAGGGTCTTCTACCCGGATTAGCCCCGCCATTAGCGGGGCTTTTCGCATCATTGCACGGTCATCAGTTCTAACATCAACGGTCACCTGTTCACCCGTCCAGCTTGGACTGGTCCAGTTTGGCGGGCCCGTTGAAATCCGCCCGTCAACGCCTTGGCATGGCTCGCTACAGTCAGCAGCTGCTTCAGTTATTTGATCTCCCAAGTGGCCTTGTGGTTGACGATATAGACCCCGCGGCCGCCGACCATCTCGTGAAGTTCCACCACAGTGTAGGGAACCGTTCCCGTGATCCCCTTGTATTTCCCCGTACCACCGATCAGGTAGTGGTTTTTGTCGTCGAAGGTCGTGAAGACGTTGTCACCATCTTTGTCGGTTTCAACGCAGCTCCCGTTGAAGTGATTTGTCTCTCCCACCACGCTCCAGTGATAGAGGCAGCGCATAGACATGTCGTGGAACGGGCCTTCTCCTTTGACATTGCGGGTGATCCCAGCGCTGTCAACGATGGCCCCCGTGCCGGCTCCGCTATCGATTTTTGCCACAGTGTTATCTGTAAAGTAGGTGTCGTATTCCGCGCTGCCAGTTTTCGGAAACTCCGCAGATACTGCTGGAGCCGCGCAAAACGTAAGTACGACAGCCATCGAAGCGAGCATCGATTTCATAGCGGTACTCCTTTCTTGACTACGGTCGAACTGCCAATCTTGGCAGCAAATAAGCCCACGGGTGGGTAAATCGACGAAGAGAATTTATGCTTGCGGACGGATGTTCTGGTTCATGTGAAAAAAGTTCTGCGGATCGTACTTTGCCTTGAGCTGCTGGAGGCGTCGGTAGTTCGGTCCATAGGCGGCGGCCACGGGATCGCCTGATTCCTCCTCTCCGAGGTAGTTCACGTACCGGCCAGAACCCATGAAGGGCTGCATCGCGGTGTAAGAATCCCGGGCCCAGGCGATGGAGGCGTCGTTGTCTTTCGGGTCCATCCACTCCGATAGCACGATCAAGTTGTAGCCGGGTGCACGGTGGGGAAATGCGGTGTCGGTGATTCCGACTCGAGTCACGGCGCCATGGAAGTGCTCGAGTAACACCTGCCCCATCGTCGTCGGGCACCTCGCAAAGCAGTCGATCATCGTGCGAAGCGCCTCGTCACTGAGGCTGGCGAGAAAGTTCGACTTCCAGTAGTTCAGCGCTCCCTTGGGATAAGCCGCGTCGAGCATCGCGTTGACCTGGCAATAGGGCATCGGCCCGATGACGTCGATTGCGGGGGAGCCAAACTTCTTTATCGGTTGCGTAGCGATCGCGCCGGCGCTGAGCGGTCCGCAGTGACAGAGCACCAAGCCTACCAGCTTCATGCCTGATCCATCCGGCGCATGAAGCAGCCCGGCCAACACCATCATGTCATCGGGCAGTGACGCCGTCACGTCGCGGTAGAACCTGAGCACATCCCAGGCCGAGTTAAACGGATACGCGATGAGACCGCCCGTGACCATCGGGCCGACTGGGTGCAAGCGATATTCGAACGAGGCCGCCACGCCAAAGTTGCCGCCCCCACCGCGCATCGCCCAGAACAGGTCCGCGTTGTTATCCTCGCTGGCCGTCATTACACTTCCGTCCGCCAAGACGACATCGACGGAGAGGAGATTATCGAGGGCGAGGGCGTGCTTGCCCATGAGCCACCCAAGGCCGCCGCCGAGCGTCAGGCCCGCGATGCCCGTCGTCGAGACCACGCCTCCCGTCGTCGCGAGTCCATGGAGCTGCGTTTCACGGTTGAATTCATTCCACGTGAGGCCCCCTTGCGCGCGGGCGGTGCGGGCCTTCGGATCGACGTGAATGCCCTTCATGAGCGACAGGTCGATCATCAGACCGTTGTCGATCGTGGCGCGACCCGCGACGTTGTGGCCGCCTCCCCGGACGGCGACTTCGAGTTTTCGATTGCGAGCCATTTGCACGGCATCGACGATGTCGGCCAAGCCTCGACAACGCGCGATGAGCGCCGGACGCTTGTCTATGAGTCCGTTATGGACCTTCCTTGCTTCGTTATAACCTGCGTCGTCGGGGAAGAGGAGTTGTCCAGTGAATGTACTGCCGAGCGCGGTCACCGCTTCAGTGAGCGAGGAGACGTCCGTCATCACGCGACCCCTTTCTCGACGGTGCATTCTATCACTGGGTCACACCGCTCGCCATATGACGTGTGGGGGATGTCCGCTATGGGTCATTAGCGGACATGCTCAGCGTCGCGTGCCAATAACTGACATCAACAAGGGCTAGAGGTTGCCGACTTTAGGATGCTATTTATCGCAGAGCCTTCGTGGGCCTCGATAGGGCTGGAAGGAGCAGTCCGATGTCCGGAAGGACCGATAGGTTCTCGCACATGCGCGATAGTTACATTCGGGTCCGGCTCTGTCCCCTTGAGCCTCCATACTTACTTCATCAACCGAAGCAGCTTGATCCGCGACGACAAGTGTTGGCGCTTCAGTCATGAACTGTTTCCAGATACGGGCAGGGAGCCTGCCACCAGTTACCTTGTCCATAGGGGTACCATCGTCGTTGCCCACCCAGACACCGACGACCAGCAATTCGGAAAAACCGACGAACCAGGCATCGCGATAGTTCTGGCTAGTTCCGGTCTTGCCTGCCGCGAATCCGTCGATGCCGGCGGCACGCCCGGTGCCCCGATCCACCACTAGCTTCAAAAGCCCGACCATTGTTCCATTATACGGCTCGAGGGAAGTTCGTGGTTTTACGGACGGCCCGACCTTGAAGAGCAACTGATCCTCTGAACCGAATGCCGCAATTCCCCAGGGTTCTATCGGCGTGACCCCTGCTCGTACGGAAGCATATGCTCCGGTCAGATCAAGAAGGCTAACCTCGGATGAGCCAAGCGCCAGGCTGGGAGTCTTTTGTAGCGGAGCATCGATCCCGAGGTCGCGAGCAGCAGCTATAACCTCATCGAGTCCGACTTCTAGCGCGAGCCGCACTGTCGCAGCATTCAAAGAGCGCGCGAAGGCTTCCGCAAGGCTGACGCTGCCATGAAATCTTTCGTCGAAATTCTCTGGCGACCAACCGTCGATCTCGAGAGGGGCATCCTCAACACGATCGATTGGGGACGCGCCATTGCGGAGCGCAGCATAGTAGACAAATAGCTTAAACGCCGAGCCCGGCTGGCGCATTGCCTGGACGGCTCGATTGAATTCGCTTTGCTGGTAGTTTCGCCCGCCTACCATCGCGACAACAGCTCCATTGGGGAGCATCGCGACGAGCGCGGCTTGGGTGACGTCTTTTCCCTTGCCTTCAGTTTTGAGCGCACTTGAAATCACGCGTTCGGCCAAAGCCTGGAGTGAAGGGATTAGTGTGGTCCGGACTCGCATTGTGCCTTGGAACGGCCCGGCGATCTCAGCGGCCTCTTCATAAGCCCAATCGGCAAACCAAGTGCCCGAATGCGGGCTTAGGCGCTTGGGGATGATCGCAGCGGGCCGGTCCTTCGCCGTGTTGGCCGTTACCTCGTCAAGCTTTCCCTTGGCGACCATCGCGTCGAGCACCAGCGCGGTTCGTGCCCGTGCCGCGTCAGGATTTAGGCGAGGATTGAGGTGGGAGGGGGCAACGATCAGGCCTGCAAGGAGTGCGGATTCGGCAAGCGTGAGATCAGATGCTTCCTTGCCAAAATAAACCTGCGCCGCCGCGGGTATGCCCGTTGCGCCCGCACCGAGATAGACGTTGTTCAGGTAACGGGTCAGGATTTCTTCTTTGCTCAGCTTTGTCTCGAGCCACAGCGCCAGCGCAGCCTCCCGGATTTTACGGGTCAGTGTCCGCCCCCGGTCGAGGTAGAGAATCTTGGCAAGCTGTTGGGTGATCGTGCTGCCTCCTTCTACGACTTCGCCTGCTCGGATGTTCCGACCAAGGGCTCGAAAAATTCCCGGGAGGTCGATGCCATTGTGCGTGTAGAATCGCTCATCCTCGATGCTGATGACCGCGTCGATGAGGTGCGGAGGCAATTCCTCAAGGGACTTATCGGGTGCTCTGAAGGGGCCCTTGCGGACAAGCGCTTGGCCGTCGGCCGCTTCAAGAAGGATGATCCGCTCCGGGCCTCCTTTTAGGGATTCCGCGAAGGGAAGGCCGCTCAATGTCCAAACAAGCGTCCCCACCAACGATGCAAGAACAATTAGCAAGCCGAAGCCGATTGCGTGGGGCAGATGCGTTCGCTGCTTGAGGCTGTGGAATTTAGCGGCTGCGTGGCCAGCCTCCTCCTTCCACTCGGTCGTGGAAACGTTATCCGCCACTGCTCGGTAAATGTAGTCCGCCAGATCGGATACGTCCGCGCATAGGGCCTTTCCAAGTTCGGCCGCTGCTGCTGCCGTTCGAGTTCGTCTGATCTTTCTTAGAAACAGCTGACCCTTTGCGAAGGCTCTACGAGCGCCAACCTGCCAGTCGGACACCCTCATAGGATCCTTGCTCGTGGACGCAGCATTCGCACTCTCCTGCGGCTCAGGCGGAGCTTCGCGCCTCCAACTCCGTATCAACCAAGGCGAGCGCAGGGCTGCTCACGAGCGCCACGACAGTTAAAATCACGAGAATCGTTTTCATCACGGTATCGCCTTTCCTTGCAATAACGCCGCGAGAGGGGGTGGAGTTCGATCAGCCGTTTCGGCGGAATGAAGGAGATGACGAGGGAACTAAGTGCTTGCGACGCCGTTAGCCAGGCGGCACGAACTCGATGTGTATGGAGTAATCGAGTGACGATGTGGAAAGTAACTAGACACCACGAAGAAGCGGAAATCGAAAACGACAACGCAACCACGCGAAGCGGCAATCCAACTGGCTCTCGGGAGTCGCAATAATGATAGCCGTGGTGTTGGGCTATCTCATTATGCAGACGCAGAAGCGTCTTGAGGCGGTGCAGAGCGAACTCCACAAAGTCAGCGAAAACGCAGTCCAGGCAAAGGCGAGGGTTGTTGATCTTGAGCAAACCGCCGCCGGTCTGAAGCAGGAGCTTCAAAGGGCTGACTTCAAGCACAACGAGCTCCAGGACCAACTAAATAAAAAGAATTCCAAAATCCAACAACTGAGCGAAATGGTCGACGCAGCCGAAGCTTCTCAAGACGATTGGCGGACTCGTTTGGAGAGTATGCGAAGCGATCTCGAAGGTACCAAGCAGTCGGCAGGGCAGGCTGAAGCAAAATCTGAATCGTTCAAGAAGCAGGTCGCTAGTCTAGAGGCGAAACTTGATGAGACTAACACCAAGCGTGATGCGCTTCAGACGGACCTGCAATTGGCCTATTCGGACCTCAAGCGACTGAGAACCGAACTCAACGCAGCTAGGTCGGAACTTGTCGAGATGCGATCCCACCTGGGGCCAAATCAAAATGAGCTAAAAGATGCAAGGGGTAAGGCTAAGCGGGGCGCACCCCGGAAGGAGTCAGATCAGGCCGGAACGCAGACTGAGAAGCTCAGGAAAAAGTCTTCGTTGGATGTGACATCGCCGCTTGCCGAACAAGCTCACACAGCTCTCGACCAAGGTTCCGAGGGACGTGATTATCTGATCAGGACGATAGTGTTTGAGGCATTGGGGGAGACTGAGATCGGCAAAGCCGCAATCGCTTACGTCATCCTTAATCGCAAGAGAAACGGCAGTTGGGGTGACAGGATCCGGGACGTGGTCACGTACCCCAACCAATTTGAGCCGTGGATGACTCGCAAAGACGAGATAGAGAAGCTCTCTCCGAACGATCCTCGCTACCTTGACGCAGCTAAGATTGCGGATGGTGTGCTCGCCGGCCTTATTCCAGATCCTACGGCGGGAGCGACGCACTTCCTAAACCCAGTAGTCGTTCGACAAAGGCGAGGTGGTTCCTTGCCATCGTGGGCTGACCGCGACGGACAGCCGATCGGCAGACACGTCTTCTATTCTCCAGACCACGGGGGAATTGTGCCACAGCAAGCAGAAGCGCAACGGCTTCAGCCAACCAATTCGCAACATCATTTCTCTGACTTTCTGGGTGCTGGCTAGGCGGCTCAAGCGGCCGGAGACCGTTAACGCCGCCTCGGCTGTCACAAACCCCAAGCACGCGGGGTACTGGGAGTGCTCTCAGCTCGGTTTCAGGCGGAGATTTGAGGCGCGATGGTATTTATTTCGGTCGGACGGCTATGTACGTCCGCCAAGTAAAACTCTGCTGCGAGAGCGGGAGTTGCGACGCAAGTACCAGTGCAGCCACCAAGTGCCCAGTCAAAGCGGCTTGCCTGCCTGGGCCTTCACAACTGTTGAGCTTCGCTCTTTTGGCGCCTACCGCGAGCGTCTCTTGGTTGACCCTCTACGACCTTTCGAGATCCTAGATTTCGACGTCCTCGTTTGGCTTGAGCATCCCGTCGGGTGCGCTTGCCAGCAGTGCTCTTTCGTGTGGACCTGCGCGTCGCTGCAGTAGACCGTCGGGCACCAGTAGAATGCTTCCCTTTTCCGCCCCTGGTCGTCGTCCTGCCTGGCTTGGCAGCTTTCTTCGTGGCTGAGCGCTTTCTCCGACGGGGTTTCTGAGTTCTGCCAGTCATGGCCTCAGTGATGCTGGACACTCCTGGAAGGTGGGGTCTTGTAGGGACCTTTGTCCGTACTTTAGTAGTTAACTCGTTGCCGTCCTCTTGAGGTTGTAAGATGCGTCTCTTAGCGTTCCTTGGACACGTCAGCTATGTTTGCCCAGTGGTCACTGCTTTTTGCATGCTGGCGTTCCTTGTCTTCCCCGCTGCCGCAGATCCTGCGTCTCCGCCCATATCAGGTTCCAATGGGCTGATGGGACTGTGGGGCGCAGACAGCTCGGCACCGCAGACGGACTCAAGTCGAAAGCCGATTAAGGGCTCAAAACACCAACAGGGCATCACTGCTCCTGGGACTTCAACCAAGTTCGGCTCCTCCGAGCGCGGAGGAGGGAGAGCTCGAAGTCGAGCCCGCCAAGCGCGCCCCGAGAGAACGCGCCTTCGCGCGGTTCTCAATCCGGTTCCAATGGATTGATAGAGTGGAACTCAGATAGTTCGGAATCGCAGACGGGTAACGACCAACAGGGCATCACTGATACTTCAACCGAGGCGAGTCCACCGGATGCAGAGCTCAAGTCGAGTCCACCGGATGCAGAGCTCGAGTCGAGTCCACCAAGCGCGCCCCGAGATGTCGCGCCTTCGCCCAGTGCTCAATCCTCCAACGGGCTGATAGAGTGGGATGCCAATAACTCGGCACCGCAGACGGGCTCAAGCACTGACCTGAGTGTCGCGCCTTCGCCCGGTGCCCAATCGGGTCCCGAAGGGCCGATGGGAGAGGAGGGCACAAGCGGCTCGCCGGCAGGGCCGGGCTCAAGTGCTCACCCGAGCGGCAAGGCATCCAAGGTTCCAAATGACCAACAGGCTAACCTGGAACGCGACACCCTCGCTCCGGATACTCAGACAGAACTCAGTCCTTCGGGCGCACCGCCAGAACAAAGCCTAGAGGCTGCCATGCCACCCGCGTCCAAGCTCCTCGTTATCATCGACAAGCCGACGCAAAAGATGAAGGTCTATGTCGATGATGTGGAGCTATACAGTTGGAAGGTGTCGAGTGGTCTGCCAGGGCATGCGACGCCTTCAGGAGATTATACGGCAAGCTCCATGAATGAAATGTGGTACAGCAAAGAGTGGGATGACGCGCCCATGCCGCACGCGATCTTCTTCACCAAAGAGGGGCACGCCATTCATGGCACTGAGGAGACGAAGAAGCTTGGCAGACCTGCCTCGCATGGCTGTGTACGCCTTGCCCCCGAGAACGCTCGTACTCTTTTTGCGCTGGTCAAGGAGAAGGGCCTTCAGAACACGGAGATCGTACTGAATGGAGATACTCCTGGTGGCAAATCCAGGGTGGCAAAGACCAGTCCACGCAAGCAGCAGATGAAACGAGCAAAAACCCGCGTTAACGCGCCACCGCCCCGTTTCAGTCGCAGAGATTGGTTTCAGCGCCGTTTTAGCGGAAGGTCGCAGGGCTTTTATTGGCGCTACTGACAGCCGACGTGCTGCCTGCTTCTCTTTCACAGCCTTCGCAGACCGCAAGCGTAGGTTTGGCTGACCTTCAACGGCAACTTCGGTGTCTGGGCGGAGCTGCAGCCAAACCGGTGCATTTGAGGCGCGCCGCGAAAGCACCGGCAGTGCCGAAATTTGCATAATGTTGCCCCATACGTTGCCCAAGGTTGCTTCTCGCCCTGATCATGTTGGTTATCTATCTGAATTTGTAGCAAATATTATAGAATGGCAGAGTGGGCCGCAACCACTCCACTCCCCCCGATAGGTTACCCTTCGGATGAGCAGCTGCGGCCCTCCTCTTACTAGTCGGTGGGATTTGCTCCCGAGAGACTAGCGAGGATTTTCAAACGTTCGGCCGCTTTTTCGTTGCCATCCTGCGACGCGCGCTCGTACCAGCCGCGCGCACTGGCCGCATCGCCGTCCACGCCCTTGGCGCCGAGCTCGGCCAGCATCTCGCGATCGAAGGTGCGGGCGAGATCGTAGGCCGCCTCGCTATCGCCGCGCTCGGCGAGGTGGAGCAGCAGCATCCGCGCGGCGGCGATGTCGCCCTCGCCGAGAAGCTGCATGGCTCTGTCGCGCAGCAAGCCTGACGGAACGGTGGGCTCTTCGGCGGCAGCGATACCGGGACTGGCCGGGGCAGGGGCCGGGGTCGCGGCAGGAGCGGCGACAGCAGCGGCGCGATCGGACGGCGCTACCCGCAACAGGAAGCTTCGCCGCGCCTGCGGTCCGTCGCCCGTCTCCAACATATAGACCTCGACCGGATAATCGCCGGAAGGGGCCAGCCCAAGCGTCAGGGTGAGGCCGGGAACGTGTGCGCCCTTCACCATCCAGGCGCCGCCTCCGCTTTGGCGTCCGGCCGAGAGCGTGGCCTCAGGCGGAAGCCCGCGGATCATCAAATAGCGGGCAAGGCTCGGCGCCAGGAGCGGGCCAAGGCCGATTTGCCGCCCGCTTGCGGCCAGAATGATTTGTCGTGACGGAGGAGGTGTTGCGCCGGATTGCGCGGGAAGGGCGAGCGGCTCGCCTTTGGCGGCGCGATTGGCCGCGGTCTCCGGAGGCGTGGCGGAGGCCGGTTTCGACCAGGCGATCGAAGTGGAGCGGGGCACCTCAAGCGGACCGGCGCCGGCGGGGCTCGCGAGAACTCGCGGCAAGGACGAAGCCTCCGACCGCGAGCACAACGGCGGTTGCGACCGAGACCGCGACGAGCAGGCTTGCGGAACGCTGGCGGCGTTGGAACTCGCCCATCAGCGTGTGCATATGAACTTCCCGGGGCCGCAAGGCGGGATCGAGCGGGAAATCGGCCCTGAGCGGCGGGGTCTCGTCGAGGGCAAGCTCGGCATCGTCCCACCCTTCGCCGGAAAAATCGTCACGTTCGGTTTCAGCCAATTTGTCCTCGCCGCCATCGCGGGCATCGGCGACCGGCGCGCCCGGGGCATGCTGGATGGGGCGCATGAACGCTTCCAACCCCGGGATCCTTTTCTCTTCGACGTGCAAATTGTCGAGGCGCACGGCGAGCGGCCTCGGGTAGGTGATCTGCACCGGACCTTGCAGCACGTTCTCGATCGCATTCGAAAGCTGCTCGACGCTGTAATGAGTCTCGAGCGACTCGAGCGACTGGGTCGTGCTCTGCAACGCCTCGCGCAGCAGCGCATTGGCGCGATAGACGGGATGCCAATGGAAGTCTTCCGGCGCGGGCGGCGTGTAACTCGTCATACGCGTAACTCCCTCTTTTGCCCGCGCCCCCGCGCGAGCCACGCCCCGATTTCCCCCGTCACGACGCGCTCACTACCTTCGAGCACGCCGGTCGTCAGAACTGCCAATAGCCGTCTTCCGTTTCCTCTCTCGCGGCGCATCAGCGTTCGCTGCCTCGCTGCCATTCGATGAAGCGCTCGAACAGCGTTTCCTTTTGCTCCTTGCTCAGGGACTGGCTCCGCGCGAGCAGAGGGCCTTGGCTTGCATCGGCCTTGGCTATCGCGGGCGCTTTCTTCGGGCGGTCATGCTCCCCAAGCAGCCATGACGCGGCTGCCGCGTTTCGTTTGAAGCCCGGTAGCGACGCCGCGAGATTCACTTCGCGCCATTTGGGATGGCGCCCTTCTGCCTGGAGTTCCGCAAAGCGCGGGAAGACCGTCTCGACGAAACGGGCGATGCGCGCCGCGGAGCCGGAACCCTCAGCCGAGGTCACCGCGAGCAGCACAAGGCCGGTCGCGACGGTCGGAACTTCGCCGCCGGATTCGATGAGATTGGGATAGTCCGCCGCCGCAAGCCGGGTTGGCAGATAGTTTGCCGCGAGCGCCTCGCCGAATGAGACAGGCAAGAGATGAATCCCGGAATTGGGCGGGACGGCGCCGATCACAGGCGAGGGCTTGCCGCCGACAAAGACCACGGCCGAGATTGCGCCGGCCTTCAGCCGCTCGATCGCGGCGGCGAAGTCGAGGCTCGAAGAGGCGACCTCGATTTGCAGCGCCTTGAACAGCGCAGCCGCCGTGATCGCTGAAGCCGACCCCGGTGGTCCGAAATTCACTTCGCGTCCCGCAAGGTCGGCGAGCTTACCGATGTCGGCGCGGGCGAGGATGTGGACCTCTTGCGGAGCAAGCCGCGTCACGAGTTCGAGACGCTCGTGCAGGCTCGCATCCTTGGCCGCAGCTTCCGCCAAAACCTCGGTCGAGACGAAAGCAAGACCGACCTTGAGCGCGTCGAGACGGGCAAGGTTGCCGGCGCCGGCGTCGCCCAGAATGGGAAGGATGCTCAGATCGCTTTCAGGGAAGAGGCCCGCCATATCGGCCGCGAGCACGGTCTCGGAGCCGGCGACGGAACCCGCGATCAAGCCGAGGAAGGCTTCTCCAGCCTCGCGCTTCACTTCCCTCTCGGCACTCTGGACCGGCCCGCTCGCGAAGAACGCCGCGAGAACGAGGCCAACAACGCAAACCGAACGCAACACACTTCCCCCGTTTCACCCGCAATTACGCGCGCCGCGAGAAGAAAGTTCCCGAGGCACATAGCCATTTTCGCTCAGGCCCGCGACGACGAAGATTTGCGGCGGCGGGCGGCAAGCGAAAAAAGCTCGCGGTATGCAGTCTTATGCTTTGCGCGAGGGGGCCCCGAAAACCGGGGCAAAAACGTCTTTTCTTATTGCTGCGGAGGTTAACTATCGAGTGCGGCGCCAAGTCGGCCCGATTGCGGCAAAGCGGGGGCTACGCCGTTCTATCCCATTGGCCTAGCATCTTTTCCGGCGCGAAGGCGTTGGCGAGATCGCGAATCATCCGTCCGTAGAGGCGATAGGCGAGAGCATTGAGGCCAAGCGTCGCCGCGACCGCGCTCGGCAGCACGTAACGCGCATAGATGAAGAGAAGCAGGCGTTCCCGGCCTTCGCGCGGGAGCCGCGCCAAGATCGAAGGCGCGAGCGCGTAGTAAGCGCCGATCGCATCGGCCCCGCCCGGCTCATGCGCGAGCACGTCGTCGCGATAGCGCCTGAGCGCGCGAAGCTCGAAGCAATTGTCGGCAAGCCCGAGCGCCTCGCAACAGGCCGAGGTGATGAAGCAGCCTTCGGGCGAGGTGCATTTTTCCTCGGCGCGGGTTTCGGCAAGCGCCGTTTGGCGCTCGGACGCCCAGGCGAGGCCCGCACGCAAGTTATCGCCGTCGAGACTGAAACGGCATTCCTCCTGGTCGGCAAGCCTGACCGCCATCTCGATCGATTTACTGTCGCGAAATAGCGGCGCGCAAGCGAGCGGCAGAACGATGCTCACCTTGTTGTCGACAATGCCGGTGCAGTTGCCGCAGAGCGGCTCGTTCACCGCCTCCTTGCCGTCCTCGCTCCAGGCGATCAGGCGGTTCTCGGGATCGATCAGGACTTTCTTGGGGAGCGGTGTCTTGTCCGGATCGCCATAGACGACGATTTTCCCTTCGAAGCTCGCCGCGACCAGGACCTCGATGCGAAGATCACAGCCGCTCGCGGCGAACTGCACTTCCGTGATGCGGGCGCCGGCCTGCGTGTCGGTCGCCTGCGCCTTCCAAGGGCCAAACGCCTTCGAATCGAAGCAATCTTTGGCGGCGGCGGCAGCAAGCGGCAGTTGCGGGAACCGCAACGCGGCCGCCATGCCGACAAGAAGTCCGAGCACCCGGCGGCGCGTGTTCATGATCATCGCTCGTCGATCCCGATTTGAAGCAATCTTGCCTAGCCGATAACGGGGGTCTCGCGCAAACGCTCGCAACGTCGCGCCGCCGCGTTCGCGGTCCGGCTACCGGCGATTAACCGTGATGCGGAGAAGCGCCCGCGGATTGCCGCGAATAAACCCATTCGCAACCGCTTTGCGGCCACTCTTGCCGCGAAGCATGGCTCGCAAGCGAACCGGCTTGGGGGGTCGAGGGGTTGAGGCATGAGACATCTGACGGATCGCTACCGGCCTGAGCTGCACTATATGCGCGGGCCCGGGCCGAAATGGCTCGAGAAACATGCCGGGCACGCAGGCGCGCTCGTCGTCCAAGGCGAGGACCACCAGGCGGGCGTCTCGCCGCTTCGCCGCATCGAGCTTTCGTTCCGCCGGTGGTTGCTTGCGCGATGGCGCGCCGCTCACAGGGCGCATGCCGAAATGGCGTGGGATCCGACCGACCGGCTTGGGCCGTGGTCGGTGTAAGCGAACGATCGCCCCACCTGGCTCAGCCTCCCCTCGCGGGGAGGGATGATCCGGAGAGCGCCGTCAGCGGCCTCCGGCCGCGCGGCGCTTCACTTCCTCGTCGATGTTCTCGGCCGCCGCATTCACCCGCGCAAGCGTCTCCTTGTCGGTTGAGGACTGCTTGAGCTGCGCGCAGGCGCTTTGCGCCGCCTTCAACTCCTGATCCGATACGTCGCCGCCCGCGCCGATGATGGTCCACGCGTCGAGGCAGCGCGCCAGCTCGCCATTTTGCGCAAATGTGCTCGTGGCGAAGAGGCCGGCGAGGGCGAACGCAACAACGACACGCGGCATGGGCGGCCCTCCTCAAGGCTCAAGGCGTGGAACGGGCAATGAGGCCAGAAAACCGGCACGGGTCAAGGCTTATCGGCTCGCCACGGAGTCGTAAGCGGGCATCGTCCAAATTCGCCGCTCGAGCGTTATTCCTCCGGGGCCAACTCCAACCCTGGAGGAAAGTCATGTCAAAGGCACTTGTTGCAACATTCCTGGCGAGCATGGCGTTCAGCCCGATGCTTGCCGCCCAGGATCTGTGCAATGACGAGCATATGAAGCAGATGGACGGGATGATTGCCAAGATGACCGATCCCGCCAAGCAGAAGGAAGCGACGGCGGCGCTCGATCAATCGAAGGCGGCGATGAAAGCCGGCAATAACGCCGAGTGCATGAAATATATGAACGAAGCCCACAAGGCGATGGGCCTGTAAGCCGGATACGCCGGGAACAGACCCACGGCGTCGGGCCAAAGACCTGGGGCCGATGACACCAGGTCAGCGAACGACAGGCGAGCAGTGCTTGGGCTCAACCCTGCACTCGACCGCGACGGTTTGCTGCGGAGTCGAGGCTTGGCGGTGAACCTGCTGCGTTTGCTTTGCCATGCTGCCCCCCGCGGTCGCGATGAAAATGGAATTCACGCCCGCAGAGAACAGCAGCAGGGACGCGAGGAGGGCCATGCACTTGGTGGATTGCTTCATCGTCGGCGTCTCGTGGCTATCGTTCATCGTCTTAACTCTGACACCTTGACAACATGGGCTTTGCGGCACGAAAGCTCCATTGGCCGGGAGGATGAAGGCATTCCCCAAGCGATAGCCCGCATTCCCCTTTGGTTTAGACGCCCGTCTGCTCCGAAGGCGCAGCTCGCGCCAGAGCCTGCCGATGTTCAAGAATCTGCGAACCAGCACCAAGCTTCTCCTTCTGTGCGGCGTGTTCGTCGGAGCGCTGGTGGTGGCGACCTATAGTCTCGTCGCCGAGAAGCAAATCGCCATCCACTTCGTGCGCAAGGAGCTTGTCGGCGTCGAACATTTGGAATTTCTTCGCGGAGTCTACGCGGTCCTTTTGAAGGAGAACCTCGCCGCGCCGCCGGGCGCAAGCGGAGGGAGCGCGGCCCGGGAGGAACTGGACAAGCTCATCGCGGCCCACAAGGCGGATTCCGAGCGGTTGGACACGGATGCGCTCGAACGTACGCTCGGCGAGGCGATCGACAAGCTCGCGTCGGCCCCGGATTCCGACCAGAAGCGGACCTCCTTCGTCGAAGCGCTTGACGCGGCGCGCAACCTCGCATCGCGGATCGGCGACGATTCCAACCTCACGCTCGATCCGGACCTCGACAGCTTCTACGTCCAGAACATCGTCGTCGCCAAAATACCTGCCCTCCTTAGCGAGATCGGAGAGCTCAAGTCTGAGCTTGATATGCCTTCCTCCGCGCAAGCGCCGCCCGAAACCCTTGCGGTGCGTCGTTTGGTGTTGGACGGCTCGATCCGATCGACCCTCGAAGGGATAGAAAGGGATTTGCAGGCGTCGTACCGCGGCGGCAACGGCGCGCGGCTTCGGCAAGCCCTCGAGGCCGACGTGGATGCCATGGTCTCGGTTTGGGACGCCTATCTCGATGCCGTGAAGGCGGCGCCCGGAGCCGGCGACGCGAGCGCTGTCGACGACCTCTATCCGGCCGCAATCGACAGCGCGATCAAGGCTTGGACGGTAAGCCTCACCGAGCTGAAACGGCTGCTCAACTCGCGACTCTCCAACCTTCTCAGCAAGCTGTGGAACAGTCTCCTTTTAAACGGCCTTGTCGCGGCGCTGAGCCTCGCATTTGCGCTGCTATTGGGACGGTACATCGTTCAACCGCTCCTGAAGCTCGAACGTCTCGCTGACGCGGTGGGGCAGACCAAGGACTACAAACTCCGCACCGACTACGCGAGCCGTGACGAGATTGGCCGGCTTGCGGTCGCGTTCAACGCGATGTTGGCGGAGCTTGCGGCGGCGCGCGAGCGCGAGGCCGCCGATGCCGCGCAAAGGGCGGCGATGCAAACCGAGCTTGCGCGAGTCGCGCGGGTCACGACCATGGGCGAGATGGCGGCGTCGATTGCGCACGAGATCAACCAACCGCTCGCGGCAATCGCGAATAACGCCAGCGCGAGTTTGCGTTGGCTGGGCCAGGACCCGCCGAATGTGAAGCGGGCGCGTTTGGTGCTCGAGCGCGTTGTCAGCGACGCGGGGAGGGCGGGCGAAGTCATCGGCAGCATTCGCGGGATGCTGGCAAAGGGAGGCCAAGACCGGGTCGAACTCGATGTGAATGAGCTCATTCGCGAGGTCATGGCGTTTGTGCGCGCTGACCTGAAGCATCACGGGATCACGGTGCGAACCGAACTCGCCGAGGCTCTACCTCGCATCGCTGGCGTGCGCGTTCAGTTGCAGCAGGTCTTGCTCAACTTGATTGCGAATGCCGCGGAGTCCATGGCATCGGTCGAGCAGCGCGCGCGGGTGCTGACCCTTCGCTCCCAAAAGACCGGCGACTGTGACATAGTCGTAACCGTCGAGGACACCGGAAACGGAATCGACCGGGTCGACCTCGAGCGCGTCTTTGAGCCGTTCTTTTCCACGAAGCCCGGGGGAATGGGCATGGGACTTTCAATCTGCCGATCGATCATTGAAGCGCATGGCGGCCGCATCGCCGCGTCGCCGGCGCGCGAGGGCGGATCGGTGTTTCAGGTAAGCTTGCCCTGCGACGAGCCAAACCAATCCACATGACATGGCAATGAAGGAGCGCCCCACTCCGGAGCAGGTCGTGTTCGTCATTGACGACGACGCTTCGGTTCGCAATTCGTTGAAAAATCTCCTGGACAGCGTCGGGCTGCATGCCGAGCTATTCAACTCGGCGCAGGCCTTTATGAAATTTCACCCGCCCGACGTTCCAAGCTGCCTGATCCTCGACGTGAGGCTGCCCGGCCTCACCGGGCTCGAGTTTCAAAATGAACTGTTGAAGCGCGGTGTCTCGCTGCCGATCATTTTCATCACGGGACATGGCGATATTCCGATGAGTGTCCGGGCGATGAAGCTTGGCGCCGTCGAGTTTCTGACCAAACCGTTCCGCGACCAGGATTTGCTCGAGGCCGTCCGGGTCGGCTTGGATCGGGACCGAGCGCGGCGCAAGGACCTAAAAACTGTTGCCGTCTTACGCGCGCGCTACGAATCGCTGACCGCGCGTGAGAAGGAAGTGATCGGGTTCGTCGTTGCCGGTCTCGCCAACAAGCAAATTGCCGCCAAGATGGGCATCAGCAACGCCACGGCCAAGGTGCATCGCGCCAATATCATGCGCAAGATGCAGGCGCACTCTCTTGCCGAGTTGCTGAGGATGGCGGACGTGCTCGGCGCCGGCTCGGGAAATTTGCGGCCGGCCTGATGGAGTGAGAACGGTCACCATTTCACGATCTTGGAGACGGCCGCCCACTTGATCGCGGGGAGCGCGGATCGTCACACTTTTAACGCATCACAACTCGTTCGCCGCGTGCCGACTAATGCGCATGTGGGGGCGTGGAGAACGACCGCTTCCGCGGCATGTTCGCCAGCACCCGAGCATAAAGAGCATCGAACTCGACCCGGCCTGTCCCGGTGCTATCCATAATGAGCTTGCGGAGTTCGTCCCGGCGCTCATCGTCGCGTTCTCGATCGCGGAAGGGTTCACGTGCCTCAAGTTCCGCCCAGGCCGCGTCATAGACGCGGTCGATAATCTCTAGGTCCAGCGGACCGAATACTTGCGCATGTTTGTAAGAACCTATAGACGCCTCCCATCGTGCCCAGGCGGGAGCGCACATACTCATACTCTCTCAGTCACCGGATGCCTGATCGTACACGGGCCGGTGACGGATCACTGTGACTCTTTCTAATGACAATTGCGAGACGTCTATCTCGCAACGCAGCAGTACTTGGCCTTGCCATCCTTCGTGACCACTCCGGCGGCGATCTGAGCGGGTATGAAGCCGTCCCGGATGATGTTGGCGAGATCGGCGACCTTGCCGTTACCGGTAGCAAACACAAGATCAAGCTCGTTCGTTGGGCGGGCAAACTTCCCACTCTTTAAGGGTGCGTGTGACGAAACCCCCTAGGGGAATCTCCCGTTCGCTATGAACCGATTTGGGCGGACCATCTCAGCAAACCTGTCAGCGCGCTGACGGACATGAAGCCTGTAATTTCTCATGTCCACATCTGGCCAGCGCAAACCCCGCAGTTCTGACGCGCGAAGGCCGGTGAATATCGCTGTCACAAGCAGTGACCGCCACGTTGGAATATCTACGCCGACCTTGAGCTTGCCCTTCTGGCGCCTTTCCCGTAAGGAGACGGTCATAGGCTGGGTGCGACATCAAGGGCGCCCCTATCTTCTGGCATCGAATCTGTAAGGCCCCATCCTGTTTGGCTTTTCTCGCGATCGATCTTTGGACGAAGGCGAATGGTCAGAGAAGGATTAGCGCCACCGGTGGTGTGAGGATCGCCACAAAATCTCTGCTTATGCGATGAGGCCGATATCGAACCATGCTGAGCTCCAGACGTTGAGCCAAAAGGTCAACGACAAAGGAGTTTCATCATGTATCGCGTTGCTTCCCTTGTGCTCGGCTCCCTCCTTGGAGTTCTCGTGATTGATACAGCCCTTGTTAATACAGCCTTTGCCGAACACGTACGAGCAACTTGGTATGGCCACGAGCTTGGCGGCCGAAAAACCGCATCAGGACAAATCTTCCATCCACATGGAATGACGGCAGCTCATAGAAGCCTTCCTTTTGGTACCTGTCTCCTAGTCGGCAACCCGAGGACCGGCAAAAGCGTAAGAGTTACTGTCAATGATCGCGGACCGTTCACGCGTGGCAATAGCTTGGACCTTTCGCTTGGTGCGGCGCGAGCAATCGGCATGCGTTCGACACAAACTGTCTCAATGAGACGGTGCTGAAGCGGCTAGGGGTTGGCCTTACGGCTGAGCACCTTGCTTTCAGATAGGTGTGCAGCGGGACCGTGCAGGCCTGTCCCCCTTCCAAATTTGAGAATGTTTCTAGTCAGAGACTAGGTGTACCGACAAATGAACCGCGCCATGGCTACCTGCGAGCTGGTTAGACGATTTCCGTTATAAGTTTACGCAAGGAATCAGTCGGTTTGGCCGACACCGTGTTGCCTCAGGGTACGCTATGACTGACAAGATAACGACCTTGAGATTGATCGGGTTCTCAATCGAGATCAAAGAGGGCCCGGTAGAGCTTTTGATGCAAACTGACAAAGGTCCGTTCAATGTCGAGATATCCGAAGAACAAGTTTCTAAACTGATATACGCTCTCCGCTTCGGCCAGTACGCTCAAGAACCTTTGCGAAAGAAGCGAGAGAGAAAACAGTCAGGCCCGAGTGGGCAGCTCGCTTCGGCTAAACGAACTTCGAAAGGATCGAAGCGGAAGCGGCTTTCAAAAATCCGCGAATAAGCAATGAAGTCGGGAGAAACCTCATGTTTGACTGGCCCCTCACGCCGCCCAAGCAACTGACACTGCTAATATCCCTAGTCCTGGCAATCTTCGCCTGCCTCGTTCATTGGCTTCATATCGCAGTGCCGCCGTTCGGCACTGGCTTTGTCCTTTTGGTCATTGGTTACTTAGTTCTGCTCGCGGGTAATGTGTTCCGAGATGTCTGAAATACAGAGAGTGCGAACTGGAATTCGAACGATGCGATCGGTTCGCTCGGCGTGATTTCAGTTTTTGCGGCTTGGGTGTAAACTGTAACTCAACCGTTAGGCTTGGTTAGACCCCCTAGCCCAATCTGAACGGTCATTCGCGTCGAGTGAGGTGTGGCGTGTGCGAGTACGGCAAGGGCGAACGGCTCGGCCGAAAGCTGCTGTTAGTCTTCACGGCGGCCCTCGGCGCGGCTGCGTTCGTGATGGCGACAGCGCCGCCCCTGGCAGCCAAGAAAAATGTAAAAGAGCCCCAAAAAATGGCGGAGGTCTTCCCCGACCCCGACAATGGCGAGCCTTTGACTCTCATCGTTTCACTCAAAGATCAGCAACTCGACCTTTACCGAGGCCTCACTCTCATCGCGAAGTCAAAAGTGTCAACCGGCACGCGCCAGTATCCTACCAACGCTGGCGTGTTCAGCATTCTTGAGAAACGACGCCATCACCACTCCAATATGTACAGCGCGGCACCCATGCCCTGGATGCAGCGTCTGACGTGGTCGGGGACAGCGCTCCATGGTGGAGTGGTGCCGGACTATCCAGCCTCGCATGGCTGTATCCGGGTGCCATTCTCGTTTGCACCGAAGCTATTCGGGATCACCGGGGGTGGCGAAAATGTAATCGTTAGCGGTGAAAGGGCGGTTCCCAAAATCGTGGAGCACGCGGTTCTTTTTCACCCGTCTACCGCGAACGAACTGCCCAAGACCAGTTTGAACACTCTGACGGTACCATTGGCCGCAACCTCTGTGGCCCCACTGCGTATTTTAGTAACCCGTCGGACAGAGCGTGATCGGATTATCTCCGTACAGTATCTGCTGTCGTCGATGGGTTATCTCGAACCTCGAAACTTTTCGGGCAGGCTAGGTAATGCGACGGTTGCCGCCATTAAGAGTTTTCAGAAGGCGAATGGCCTGCCGGAAACCGGAACTTTCACTGCGGGCCTGGCCAAGAAGGTTTACGAAGTTGCCGGCAAAGAGGAGCCGCCAACTGGACATCTTTTCGTGAGGCAGGATTTCAAAGCCGTCTTTGACACGCCGATCGCATTGCGAGACCCCGAACACATGTTGGGAATGCATGTGTTTACCGTCCTATTCACTTCAGGGGATCGCAATGCACGCTGGATGGTGATGAGCTTGGAAGGTGACGCGGTAGCCGCCCTTGACCGCGTCGAAATCCCGGACGACATCCGTGCACGCATCAGAGACGAACTCACGCCTGGTTCCTCTCTCATCATAAGCGACGAAAGCAAGGATTCGGCAATCCTGCCTGACGGCGGCGATTACATCATATTGGCTAAGAGCGCGCCGTTACTTGCAGAGATACCAAAGTCCAAAGCGAAGCGAGTCGCGGTCAGTAAACCTAAAGCTAAGTACACCAAAAAATGGAAGCGCAGGGGCCCAGCCTACGCCGATTTGGAGGGCTTTGATCGACCCAAGCGGTCATTTTTCCGTTGGCGTTGGCGCCGGTAGTTTGCGGCTGGTAATGACGCTAGAGTTTTCTTCAGCAGAACAGTCGCATATGATAGTCTGAGGCTGCGGGGGATGCTCTTGTTAGGAAATCTCTCATGGCGACCAATTTGGTTACAGAAATCGCCGAAGTCCTTTCCCCCAACATCGTCTCGAGCATCGCCTCTGCGCTTGGCCTCAACCGAACCGCCACGCAGAAAGCTGTTGTTGCCGCCGTGCCGGCGCTTCTTGCTACCCTCATCAACTATGTCACCAAGCAACAAGGCGCGACCAAGCTGGCGGAAGTCGTCCGCAAGCAAGAGCCAGGAATGTTGTCGAGCTTGGCCAACGTCATCGGCGAGCCCGGTCAAAAGGCTCTGATTAACCAGGGGGCAAGCGTCCTCACCTCGCTTCTCGGTGGCAAAACCTTGTCCGCTCTCACAAATGCTGTCGGACAATACGCCAGCGTTGGGAATGAGGGCTCGAAAAGCCTAATGGGCCTTCTTGGGCCGGTCGTGCTCGGCGTTCTGGGCCAGCAGCAGCGTGACAGGGGTCTCGATGCCTCTGGTCTCGCAAACCTTCTTACCTCTCAGAAGAGCAATATCGCCGGCGCGCTTCCTTCTGGCTTCTCGAAATATCTTAGCGACACAGGAATCCTCGATGAAATGACTTCCGGCGCCAGAGCCGCATCGCGAACAACTGCGACTCCACCTTCGATCTTGCCGTGGTTGCTGGGCGTCCTCGCAGTATTAGCGATCGGCTGGTTAGTTTGGTATCTTTTATCTGGACGCGACCAGAACGTTGTCGAAACCACGAAGCCACCGGTAGAAACCACGACTCCGACCGGCGAGGCGCCTTACGCGGGGCTGTTCAATAAACTGAAGGGCATCAAGGCGGGCGAGAGCGACATTGGTGAGCTCGCCACGTCGGCGGTCAATCATTTGTACTCTTCGCTGACGGGGATTAAGGATGAGGCTTCCGCCCGAGCCAACTTGCCAAGTCTCAACCAGGCGGCGTCAGACTTTGACCAGTTGTACGGACTCCTGAGCCAGCTCTCGCCAGAAAATCGCAAGTTATTGGCTGATACCTATGCTTCGATTAAGCCGAATCTCGATCAGCTGCTCGATAGGGCACAGATACCTGGCGTCGCAGCGATCATCAAACCCGCCGTAGACGCGATCCGATCGAAACTCGACGCGCTATCGACGGCATGAATTTCGGCTAGGACTGGAAGTCTGAGTTGCCTCATGATCACGTTCCTCGTAACCACCCTTATCATCATGCTGGCGCTCGGACTCGTCTCCTATTTGTCCAGCAAGCGGTCGAATGTGAGTACCGATCAAACGTCCGCCCTGTCGCTCCTGCCGGGAGACATCAAGTACGAAAGTCCACGCGGGGGGTTCACCTTTTACTTTCCGATCACAACCTCGATTGTGATCAGCATCATCCTAACGCTGGTCCTCTATCTGTTACGGTGATCGCGCAGCGCGAACACCCTTCGCGGCGCTAAGTTGAGGAGTACGAACGATGGCGAATCTTTACGAGGTTCTTGTGGAGGCTCAGAACGGCGAAGCCATAAGCGAGCTTAGCCAGCAATTTGGGCTTTCGCGCCAGCAAACCCAGGCTGCGGTAGCGGCGCTTCTGCCCGCAATATCGATGGGCCTTAAGCGAGCAACGGCGACTCCCGAAGGTTTCGGCAATCTCCTTGCTGTGATGGGCGCTCAGCCCGACTTCTATGAAATGTACGACGACCCGCGGATTGCTTTTTCGCGAGAGGGACGCACCGCTGGCAATGCAGCCTTATCGAGGATGTTTGGATCGCCTGAGGCAAGCCGGGCGATCGCCGATCAAGCACAGCAGATGTCGGGTATCAGTTCCACAATTCTGAAGAAGCTGCTGCCAGTTCTGGCCGGAATCATCATCTCTAGCCTGATGAAGAGCGGCCTGGCAAGGCCGCCCCCTCCGCGCCGCAACCCCAACCGACGCCGGACATAGGTGGCGGATTGGGCGACATATTGCGGCAAATAAGGGTCACCAGAGTCCACTGGACCGGGTGCAAGCCCAGCGCCCCAAACCGCTTGAAGCAAGACGGTGGTCTGCCTGATCTTGGACCCCGGCCAGGCTATCTCGAAGGTCCGTCGCTCAGGTGAGCGCGTCATCATTGATGGACCTTGCCTCTCGGCCTGCACCTTGGTGCTTAGCACTATCCCGCGCAATCGGATTTGCGTGACATCGCGGGCGGTCCCGGGGTTTCACGCGCCTCAGATCGTCGATGAGAAGGGCCGTCATATTGCTCCCGGGAATCAAGCGCAACGGCGGACTAAGCAAGAAAAGATCGTGATGCCTCGTCGCGCTGAGTTGGTTCAAGGGCGGCAATCCTCAGCGCCCTCGCAAAATCTCCACCTATGTGAGTGCCACTCGGTCTGCTACGTCTTTGCCGGATCATGGCGAGAATACTTTCCCTGCCTTTCACGTCACTGAGACATACAGCGAAGACGAAACCATTTCGCAGATCATCGAGCAAATCGCTGCCCGCTTTCAGTAGTCGGACCGAATCAGATTATCGATCCGTTCATGCTCCGCTGGTAGGAGGCTTCTCGTAAACCTGAGCAGGTCACTTCCGCATATTCATGAAGCAGATTGCTTAGTTCGGACCTGCTTACTTCACGCTCACGGTTCTGTACCAGACGACATCCCAGCCCCGGTTGCGAGCATATCAAATTTAATGCTTCGGTTGACCCCCTATTTCCAGTAACTCGCCCGGGTGAGGGTCATTGGGGAAACAGACGCCATGAGCCACACACAACAACTTGATCTCCACTGTATCGTCCGTTGCCATGATGACGTTACGGCAGTTTGATGATGCAGCGGCCACTAGCGGCCTGCCCAAACGCTTCGCTGATTGCGTCGTCAACGCATCGGGCGCGCGGCGACTTTAGCTTTCGCGCGCGAGGCCGGGTGTGGCGGCCTGGCACGCCCAGAGGAGTGGTCTTAGTAAGGCCACAGAAGGGGCGCATAACTCGATAATCACCAGTAGCGGCACCGCGACAGGCACTGGTGGCTGAGAGAGGTAAATCGCGCTCCCGCCTGTAAAGGAGGGACCCGAATGACCTCTCAAAATCTCCGACCGGACATATACGATCCTAAGACGCTGGCAGTGATGGACCAGGCGTTCGCCGCCATTTGGAGCCAAGTAAGAGCCGATGACCCTTTTCGCGACTATGCCCACGATTGCGAGTTGAGACTTGCAATCGGGCAAAAGCTACTGAACCTGGTGGCGGATGGGGTCACCGATCCTATTCCGCTTCGATGGCTCACCATACAGAGCCTGCTTTTCCCAAGAAGCTAATATAAGGCGACCCAAATTCAGGGGGAGCACTCACTTGCAAGAAAAACATACTGAGTGGCTTGCATTCGTTGCCCAGTACCGCGACGGGTCTTTCGGCAGGTTCGCTGTCGATGCCTTCACTCTTCTCAGGGGCAACTACAGGGCGTGCGACGCTGCGCGGGAACGGCAAGAGGAAGGAAGCCTGCAGCTCGGTGAAATCGTATTCGTCTACCGCGACCGCCGTCTTATGACTTCGTGACCACGCGATACGCGCATCCCCCATGTCTACTCCCGACCTACCCATCTGTGGAAAGTTCCTGGAGGTTTGTAGATGGGACCGGTTAATAGAGTCCGCGTAGGTCGTTCTGAAAGCGTACTAGGGCCCTTGAAACGGCACGCTGGCATTCCCGACTGCCAAAGTTAGGAGGTTATCGGCAGGAGGCTAAAATGAGTGCTCTGCTTTTCATTTCCCCAATGTCGGGGCGTGAAATTTCAACGGGAATAGAGATCGATCCGGTCAGCTTCCATCAGGGGCTACCACCGGTATTGGCAGACATAAAATGTCCCGACTGCGGTCTTATCCATAATTGTTCAACGTGGGAGCGAGGCTCGCTGATGAGACCGCGGGAGAAGGCTTTGAACGTGCTGCGCCGTGAGCGGCTTCTCGCCACCTCACGCAACGCCTGCTCAATGCCTCGTCAAGCTCTCCGCCTCGCCGCAATCCTTCCAGCCTTGCTGATGGGCGGCTCTAGCGGTTGCACGAGTGGCCGTAGAAACCGGCATATCCACTACGCCGCGGTCCGATATAGCTCTGGATCATGCCCGTTAGCGATTTGCTTCGCGTCCTCAATGGTGCAATCGCTGCAACTCGCCCTTTCGAGCACCGCGTGGCCGGGACCAGAATTGCGGCGAGCCCGCCGAAGGAGTGCCTAAAGCTTCACAACACGCGCAAGAGCGACGCAGGTAGCCCCCTTATTTGGACCTATGTCGTTCGCCGAGCTCCCCTTCTTGTGAGCTTTGTATTCTGCTTTGCACCGCTTCATCAGATCACGGTGCTCGCCTGCCATGGGGTGCGTCTTAAGCCCCTGCTTGCAGATCTTGCGAGCACCGGCATTAGCGTCGGTGGAGGATATTCCGACGACCAGGCTTGAGCCCGCCAGGACCAGCGCGAGTGCAAATGCAATCTTCTTCATAGGGCTACTCCTTACTGTTGAAATGGCAGCCCGGCGCCACGCGGTACGGGGGTACACAGGCACCGGCACCGGGCCTAACCAGCCGTCAGGGTTCGACTGGCTTACTAAGAGAACCAGTGAATTGATGTTCCCGCAGCGGCCCGGCGCTCACAAACTCATCCACAAGCGTGGAGAGGAGCACCGGTACGTCTGTTCTCAAACTCGGCCGCTGACCTGTGCTGCACGTTCAAGCTTTTCACAATCGTTCCCAACGCGCGCGATCAAGTCGCCGCGTCTACTCCTCAGATAGGATGTAGCGGAAGGCTCGACCAAGGCCGTAGAGGAGCAGTGACGGCCCCACCACCATAGCCCACTGACGCAGGCCGATGTCATCTGAAGCGAAGCTGGTGATAATCGCCCATAAGCCAAACGCCGCCCATCCTCCAGCGAGCGCGAAACAAATCCAGTAGAGAACCCAGCCCAAGCGGTAAGCCATCCCACCGCGCTCGCTTGCTGCCTCTTCCTTGGCGACCTTAGCGGCAAGCTGGCTTCTTAATTTCAGGTTCTCCTCAAGCGCCTCTTCGAGGTCATTGCTGTCGGAGGTCATTTCGCTAGCCTCGGCGCCCCAGTGGCTTGCCTAGCACGTCTTCAATTCGCCAAGGCTTCACTGAATGCAGTGGGCCACCGCACTCCGCACAACGGAGCCTTGCTGAAAGTTGCGCGATGGTCAGTCCCATCGAGATGCGGGGAAGCCAACTGATCGGTCTTAGCCTGATCATGCGGCATCGCGGGCAATGGCACTCAACATGCGTGAAGCCATCAGAGCTTCGACCGTGGCGTGAAGCGGGTCCAACGCCTGGAAGCGTAACACAAAAGGAAAGCCACTGGAGTGAAGCCGAGCGCATGCCCGAAGCCAGCACCCGTCTCGCACGATCACGAACCCGTGCAGAAACTTGCATTTTAATTGATGGGCCAACATGTTCGGATGGGGTTGGAGGGCAAACCTCTAGGAGAAACCCCATGAAGAAATATCTAATCCAGCGTCATTGATTGTCGGTTTCGCTGCCCCGCTCGTCGCAGCCGATACATTTTACGTCATGTTCGACAAGACAGCCAAGAAGTGCTCGGTTTCGAAAACACCACCGACCCCGACCGAGCAGTCAATGGCCTCACCATCAATGATGGCTGACTGACACCGGAGGCTAGACGCGGCGCGGGCAATAGAGCGATAGCGGTCGGTCCAATCATATCCGTTGCGAGTGAAGACGCGAGCCTGCCCTCGCTCAAGGAGCACTTGGCAGCGATAGCCGTCATGTTTGATTTCGTGAATCCACTGCTTGCCTTGCGGCGGCTCGTCTACGGCAGTCGCGAGCTGAGGCTCAATGAAACTGAGCCGTGTGGATACGCGAAACATGAGGGGGAATGTAGGGTGACGGTCGCCCAGTGGGCAAGATTAAGCAGGCGGCTGAGCGGTTTCTCCTCGACGCTGGCACCGACCTCGTGCGACGTGGAACGAAGCTGAAGTGGGGGAACAGAGGAAAAGCCCCGTGCCGCTCGCATGTCGCGTTCATGTTGCTTGGAGCTGCCGACGCCATTTGTCACCCATTGAAAATGCTTGGATATATGTTGCACTTTCTGGGATTTGACGCGACATGAACGATGAAGCAGTAAACCACTCAACTTATTGATATAACGATTTTTTCAAGTGGCTGGGGGACTTGGATTCGAACCAAGACTGGCGGAGTCAGAGTGCGTCCCGCACCATTGATCCGCAAAGGTTTTTTCTCAAACCAAGCCTAAAACGGTCTTCCAGGCATCAATAGCTTAGCCTCGATTTTCAAACCAGATGGGGCTGGGGGCCAGGCATCACCGACATTGAGGAGGGGCAGCGAACGGACTTCGCCCCCCGCCCACTCCTAATTGCGATACTGCGCTGGCGCCTGGGGGTTGTTCGCCGGGTTCGTGTCGTACTTGGAAAGTCGCGTGATCAACTTGCCGCCGACCAGAGGCTGCAAGTCCGATTCGATCGCATCGGCCAGCGGCTTAGCGTACACTTCATTACCGTCGACATAGAGCGTGAAGGATTTGAGATATTTCGCCTTCTTTTCGGGATTCTCGATCGTCGCCTTGGTCCACGCGTAAAGCGGGTAGTTCTTTGTGCCCCGCTCCTCAGCTTCGGCCACGTAGTCGGCAAAGGCATCGAACTGGCATTTCATTGTTGCGTGATGCCTAGCTGAGGATATCCGCCAGCGGCTTGATTGCCGGATCGTTGGGATCGCGGCGTGCCGCTTCCGCAAGGTCGTCATCGAGATCGATCCGTAGTTGGTACTCCCAGCGCTTGCTCATGGCTGGTCTCCTCCGGCTGTCGCGGAGATTAACTTAATTCCACCGGACAACGCGTCAGCCTACTGTTCGCTAAGACCGCGTTCTCCTGCGCGTTATAGCTTACCAGAGCCATTCAGAGGCCCGAAGAGGCTAACACCTCGGACCTGAGGCCGGGCTGATAGCTCAAAAACGGCCCACGAGCCCGATAGCCACAGCCTGGCTGTCGGGTTCTTTGCTTCAACCACTTCGCTGACAACAAGGAGGAACAGCCATGCCAGGAAAAGGGAGACCATTTCAGAAAGGGGTGAGTGGTAATCCAGGAGGACGCCCAAGAGTATTAGCCGATGTGCAGGAGCTTGCACGTCAACAGTCACCGGAAGCCATCAACACGCTCGTTTCAATAATGCAGAACGAGAAGGCTCCGCCAGCAGCCAGAGTTGCTGCTGCCAACTCATTGCTTGATCGTGGATATGGCAAGCCTGCTCAGCCAATCTCCCAAACGCTCGCCAAGATCGATCCAAGCACAATGAGTGATGGAGAGCTTGCGGCCATCGTTCGGAATGGGATGCAGATTGATGACCGACCGCACTAATTCCGTTGCGGCCGCAGAAGAACTCCTCAAGCGCAGATCAACACGTAGGAGACTTGCGGAGTGGGGCTAGACATAAGGGGTTCGAGCCCGCCAAGCATCACCACCTGATCATCAGCGAGATCGAGTTCATTCCTCGCGGGCGATGACGATGTGCTTCTTCTGTTTGCTCCCCCCGGATCGGCCAAGAGCACGTATGTCTCTGTACTGCTGCCCTCCTGGTATCTCGCCAACAATCCGACCCACAGCATTCTTGCGGCCACTCACTCCGTCGAATTTGCCGAGCGCTGGGGAAGACGCATCCGCAACGACATTGCCGCGGAGGAGAACATTCTCGGCATCAAACTATCGGAAGACAGCAAGGCGGCAGCTCGCTGGTCGCTCGAAAGCGGTGGTGAGTATTACGGGGTTGGCGCTGGCACAGGCATCTCCGGCTTTCGCGCAAACCTCGGTGTCGGTGATGACTTGTTTGGCTCGCGAGAGGATGCTTACAGCGAGACGGTGAGACAGAAGCGCTGGGACTGGTATCAGGACGACTTCAGTGCCCGATTAAAGCCAGGTGCCAAGCGCATCCTCATGAATACGCGCTGGCACGAAGAAGACGTTGCCGGTCGGGTCCTTGAGCAGATCGAGCGCAAGGAGATCAGGGGCCGGGTCATCTCGATTCCCGCAATTGCAGAAGCAGACGATTCTTTAGGCCGCGCTCCTGGCGAGTACCTTTGGGATGATCCGAGCGGCTACAACTACGGCGCCTTCTTGTGGGCACGGCAGCGCGAGACAAGCCCAATGATGTGGGCGGCGCTATATCAACAAAGGCCAGCGCCCGAGGAGGGAGACTACTTCAAAGCGGCTTGGCTCAAGCCTTATGATGCGCCTCCACCAAGACACACACTGAGGGTTTATGGGGCGTCTGATTACGCTGTTACCGCGGATGGCGGTGATTACACTGTGCATGTGGTTGTCGGGCTGGATCCCGATAGCCGTATGTATGTGTTGGACGTGTGGCGCAAGCAGACAGCCTCAGATGAATGGATCGAGGGGTTCTGCGATCTTGTAATCCAATGGAAGCCGGTCGGCTGGGCAGAAGAGAAAGGGCAGATCAGCGCTGGCGTCGGTCCTGCGCTTGACCGTAGGCAGAGGGAGCGCCGAGCCTATTGCTATCGCCAACAGTTCCCGACGCGGGGCGACAAGGCGGTTAGGGCCCAATCCATCCGTGGCCGCATGGCGCTGGAAGGGCTCTACGTCCCGGCGCACGCAAGCTGGTACCCCTCCTTCCGCTCCGAGTTGCTCAGCTTCCCCGCCGGCAAGCACGATGACCATGTTGATGCGCTCGGGTTGGTCGGTCAGTTGTTAGATCAGATGGTTCCTGGTCAAGCACCCAAGGCGCCAAAACCGCCCAAAGTCGATACTGGCTATCGGCCGTATAGTTTTGCGAATCCCCTAAACTACTGGGTCGGGTACTAGGGCGTGTACTCATAAATCCTTCCTACCGCCCCGACGCTCAGATGTCCGCTTTCGGGAGCAAAACAGACATAGAGGCTGCTGTGAAGAGTGTCCGCTATTGACCCAAAGCGGACGTTCTTGAGGGGCTTATCGCCGCCCTAATGAACCCCTAGAATTTTCACAATCGAGTTCGGGCGGCGTAGACTTAGCGAGGGGAAATTTTCCATGCTCCGTGAGCTGCAGAACATCATCCTCCTTCAAGGTTGGCAAAAGCCAACCGGCAAGGCCGAATGGTCTGTCGGGATCCTTGGCGGCGTCATCGCTCTGATCGGAATCATTCTCGCGTTGGGCGGCGCCAAGCTGATCGGCGCCGGCGGCTCTTGGTACTATCTTATCGCCGGACTTGCGTTGATCGTCGCCGGCTTAGCGGTAGCGCAGCGCAAGCTGCTCGGCGCCTGGATCTATGCCGGCGCTTTCGTGGTGACCGCCCTCTGGGCTTTTTGGGAAGTCGGCCTTAACGGCTGGGCGCTGGTGCCGCGTCTGGTCGGGCCGCTCGTTCTCTTGCTGCTCGTCATTTTGTCCTTACCTGTACTGGACGCGAACCGTGGACGTCGGCGAAGGCTCTTGGGAACTCGGCAGCTTTGCACTCATTGCGATCGTGTTGGGCGTCGCAGTGGCGCAGGCCAACCGGCCAGAGGGTCCCGGGGCGATGCCCGAACCATTCGCGCAAGCCATGGCGGACGCCTCGCTCATGCAAGTCGGCGCCGATTGGCCCGCCTACGGCGGGACCTACAACGCGCAGCGTTACTCGCCGCTTGATCAGATCAATCGCGAGAACGTGCGCGGGCTCGAACGCGCGTGGACCTTCCGCACGGGCGACATGCCGAAGGAGCGCTGGGGCGCGGAAACGACGCCGCTCAAGATAGGCGATACGCTCTACCTGTGCACGGGGCGCAGCACGCTTATCGCAATCGACGCTGCCACTGGCGCGGAACGTTGGCGCCATGATCCGGAGGTTCCTGATGCGAGCATTCCCTATACGGCTGCGTGCCGCGGCGTCGTGTATTACGCGGCGCCAAACACCGATCCCGCCGGCGCATGCGCGACGCGCATCATTGCTGGCACGCTCGACGCGCGGCTGATTGCCGTCGATGCGCGCACCGGAACGCTGTGTGCGGATTTCGGCAAGAACGGTGCCGTCGATATCACAATCGGCATGGGCGAAACCGGACCCGGCATAGTGTCGATCACTTCGGCGCCGACCATCGTCAGGGGCGTGGTCATCACCGGCCATCAGGTCCTCGACGGCCAGCGCGCGAATGCGCCTTCGGGCGTGGTGCAGGGTTTCGATGCAATCACCGGCGCGCTGCGCTGGGCCTGGGACATGGAGCATCCGGAGCGCATGGGTCTGCCGCCCGAAGGCGAAACCTATGCCCGCGGAACACCCAACATGTGGACGACCGCGACCGGTGATGAGGCGCTGGGGCTCGTCTATCTGCCGCTCGGCAACGCCGCGGCAGATTATTGGAGTTCGCACCGATCGCAAGCCGAGAACCAACACTCCGCCGCGCTCGTAGCTCTCAATGTCGAGACCGGCCGCGAGGTCTGGCGCTTTCAAACCGTCCACATGGGCGTCTGGGACTATGATCTGGGCTCGCAGCCAACCCTGATCGACTTTCCCACCGAGGCGGGCGTCGTTCCCGCCGTCATCCTCCCCAGCAAACAAGGCGAGATCTACATTCTCGATCGGCGCATTGGCGTTCCGCTCCACGGCGTCGAAGAGCGCCCAGTCCCGGGCGGCGGCTTGGAGCCAGAATTGCGCAGCCCGACGCAGCCCTTCTCGCGCTATCATACATTGCGCAAGCCCGATCTGCGCGAACGTGACATGTGGGGCATGTCGCTGATCGATCAAATGATCTGCCGCATCCAATTCCGCCAAGCGACCTATCATGGCATCTACACGCCGCCGACGACGGAGACGCACTGGATCCAGTATCCGAGCTACAATGGCGGCTCCGATTGGGGCGGGATCGCCGTCGATCCCCGCCGCGGCGTGATCATCGCCAATTACAGCGACCTGCCGAACTACAACCGCCTCGTTCCGCGTGACGAAGCAACCCGACGCGGATGGGCGCCGCGGGATCAGGCGCGCGGCGGTGACATGAGTTCCGGCGCCGAAGGCGCCGGCGATCCGCAAATGGGTGTGCCGTTCGCCATCGATGTCAACGCCGGCTGGCGCATGCCGTCCACGGATCTCCTCTGCAAACAGCCGCCCTATGGCGGCATACGCGCCATCGACCTGCGCACGGGGCGAACCATTTGGGATCGCCCGCTCGGCACGGCGCGTCGCAACGGCCCATGGGGCATTCCTTCCATGCTACCGATCAATATCGGCACGCCGAACAATGGCGGCGCGGTCGTCACTGCGGGTGGACTCGTCTTCATCGCCGCGGCGACCGACAATCTCATCCGCGCCATCGATGTCGAAACCGGCGCAACCCTGTGGCAGGATCTCTTGCCGGCCGGCGGTCAAGCCAACCCGATGGTCTATGAGAGCGGCGGCCGGCAATATCTCGTCATCATGGCTGGCGGGCATCACTTCATGGGAACACCGCCCGGAGATTACGTCATCGCTTACACGCTGCCGCAACCTTGAGGGCGTCGCACTCACCAACGTGATTTTCTTATGGGAGCGCGGGCGTGCGTTGTCGCAGCCCAGCTCCATGGCCTTCAACTGCGGACTGGGGGTGAGGAGACGCTGGCCGACACGTAGAGTGGCATGTCGGGATGTCCGCTATTGGCACAAAGCAGACATGCTCAATGCGCTGACGAATGTCCGCTCCTGGGGGCAAAGCGGACATCCCCGACCCGCCATCTCAATGTCCGCTAATGACCCAAAGCGGACATTTGCGTTCACGCCCCTCACCAGGCATTCATTGGGCCGCGCTTCCAACGTCGGCTATCAGCAAAAGCATAAAGCCCAAGGCTCCGGTGCATTAGCCGTAAGCCGTGATCAGTAGGGCCGATGGAGGTATTTCTACCCTCGTCTAGCTTTGGGTCTTCTTCGTATCGCTTATTGCTTTCGCCATTAGCCGTCCAAATTCTTGCGATTGATAGGCGTACCATTTCATTTGAGATTGCACGTATCGCGTCTGCAGGTCGATCAACTCCTGGAGGTCCTTAGCCTGCGCCACGTCCTTCGCCAACTTGAAGGCGGCATCAGCGTTCTCATTAGCGAGTTTGACAGCGCGCTCCTGGACTTCATGGAATCCGGGGGCAATTACATTTGACGAAGCCGATGACCAGGCGGCCATGGCTTGCCCGACGCCATCCATGAACTGAAGGTAGAGCTGGCGCGCTCGTTCGACATTTTCCTCGGCCAGCTGACGCAACTCTTGTGGAATTTCAAACTTCTTGTCTTGGGTCATGACATCTCCTAACTAAACGTCGTCGCCATAAGGGAGGAACGTCGGATCATGACACCTAGCGGACGAACTTCCCAGGCAAAGCGATGTCCGCTAATGACCCTAAGCGGACATTCGCGTCAGCAAACAGAAGCCGGCTTTTGACGATAGCGGGCATTCAGAGATAGTGGGGCTCTTCGTGGCCATAGCCTGGCCTTGTTGGTCTGCTAAAGCGTGGGCAGAGGTCGTTATGATGACCGTTGCCGACAACCTTCGCCCCAAAGACGCTACCGAGAAGGACGCATCCGCCGTTATCAGCGGCACGGGGTACGACTTGCCGATGCGCAAGGGCACGTTAGGCCCGGTCGTGGTCGATGTTAGTACCCTTTATCGAGACACAGGCCACTTCACCTACGACCCCGGCTTCACATCCACGGCAAGTTGCGAGTCAAAGATCACGTTCATCGACTTCGACAAGGGGATCGTACTCTATCGCGGTTATCCGATCGAACAACTTGCTGAGCACAGCACCTTTCTTGAAACATGTTACCTCTTGCTCCACGGCGAGCTGCCGACGGCCAAACAGTACGAGGCGTTTGAAAACAGTATCGTCAAGCACACCATGGTGCATGAGCAGCTGATCCGGTTCTATTCCGGGTTTCGCCGCGACGCGCATCCAATGGCGGTCATGGTTGGCGTGGCTGGAGCCCTCTCGGCGTTTTATCACGACTCGATCGATATCAAGGATCCGGCGCAGCATGAGATGGCCAGTATCCGCATGATCGCGAAAATGCCGACCATTGCCGCCATGGCTTACAAATATTCGATCGGCCAGCCGTTCATCTATCCAAGGAATGAGCTGCAATACTCGGCGAATTTCTTGCATATGTGCTTTGCCGTGCCAAGCGAGGAATGCGCGGTCGACCCCGCCCTCGCCAGCGCCATGAGGCAGTTCTTTATTATTCATGCTGACCATGAGCAGAGCGCATCGACCGCTACCGTACGCCTTGCTGGGTCGTCGGGAGCCAACCCTTATGCCTGCATTTCAGCCGGCATCGCCTGTCTGTGGGGACCTGTGCACGGCGGTGCCACCGAGGCCGTGCTCACGATGTTGAACGAGATCGGCACGGTCGCCCGCATCCCAGAATACATCAAGCGCGCCAAGGACGAGAGCGATCCGTTCCGCCTCATGGGTTTTGGCTATCGCGTGTACAAGACCTATGACCCGAGAGCGAAGATGATGCGGAAGGCCTTGCACGAGGTGTTCGAAACTGTGGGTCGCCACCATCGCGACGAGCCGGTCTTTAAGGTAGCGCTTGAGCTCGAGCGCATTGCGCTCTCCGATGATTACTTCGTCGAGAAGAGGCTTTCTCCGCATCTCGACTTCTATTCGGCGCTTACCCTGGAAGCACTCGGCTTTCCGACCGAGATGTTCACCGTGCTGTACGCGATCGCCCGCACGGCGGGCTGGATTGCGCATTGGAAGGAGATGATCGACGATCCCGTGCAGCGCATCGGCAGACCGCGCCAGCTTTATACTGGCGTCACCGAGCGTACCTTCGTGCCGATGGAAGCTCGATCCTAGTGGCTGTTCGAAAGTCGGCTAATGGCACATAGCGGACCTGGACGCCGAGGCTTAGCACGTCCGGTTTCGGGGGTAAGACAGACATCCCGGATCGGCTGCCCGATGTCCGCTAATGACCCAAAGCGGACATCCAGAGATGCTGCAAGCTGCAAGTAGAAAGTGGGGGGCCACCGACCGGCCACTTAAACGCAACCTACGTCGTTACGCGCCAGCCCCATCTCGTAAGTCCATTGTCCCGGACCGGGTTGGCCGCGCTATCAAGACGACTATTTCGGAACGCCCACAAAGAGCGCGCCGGTCACCTTGCCGTCTGCCCCGATGAGCGGTGCGTAGTTGGCTTGGTAGTTGTGACCAAAAACGGTCGCTGGTCCGACGTAAGAGTGTTTTTCGACTAAGGCTTTGTAGGCCGCGCTATCATGGTCGAGGTTTGTACCGACCGCCCATTGTCCGTTTTCTTGCATCAAAGTCGTTTCGGTCCGAACAAAGTCCTTGCCGTCATAAGACAAGATACTCGCGTCGAGTTTTGTTTGCGCCATTGAAGCGCCGCTTATGAGCATCGTGACAGGCAACAATAGGCTTAAGATCAGGAACAACCTTCTCATTGCAACCTCCCTAGGCTAGGCCGGGCGCAGACGAGCGCGTTCGTCCCTGCTCTTAAACGCGGGGGCTGTTAGCTCGGGCGAAGATTGGGTGACGGAGCTTTTGATAAGTCTCTTGCGAGAGACACACCATGGCCTTGACCTTCGTAAAGGTCAGACGCATCGACCAAATATCACTGTTGTCCGTGTGTCAGCAATCCTTTTGCCGCGGAACAAATGGTAAATTGCAGACTGAAATGTCGAGGGGTGCCCCTCGGCAAGAAGCACTAAGCGACCCGCTCCGATGCAAAGGTCTCAACAGCGGTGCTCACGGACATCGCGCAATAGCGGTTCAGGGTGCCATTAGATAGACCTAGCCGCGACACACACCACGCCTCGGCAAGAGCCGCAGCGGTCCATAGCGGATCAGCTGTGGACCTCGTCCCTCGAGCAACCGTTTCTCGCTCCCCTGCAGCGGCCTCGATGAAGCGTGTCAGCGTCGCATCATCCCGTGCTGTGCGGGCAAAACTGATGTACTTGCCCACGCGAGCAGCGATCTCCCCTTTGACGTTAGTTGGGAGTCCTTCCACCTTTGCCAGCAGAGAGAACACCGTCCTCTCCCAAGACAGCGAGCGGAACCATTTGTTAACCGGGTTAAGGTCGGATTGCCAGTTAGGCGGTCGCGGTGTTGCCGCGAAAAAAGCGGTGGTACGCATTACAAGCCCCCCACGTTTGACCACTCAATTGAGCACGGATGCAAGCAGCTGGGGTGACTTGAAGGCAACAGAGGCGTGAAAATAACACGGCCGAAAGGCGCAAGGCCCTAGAGCGATCTCGATGTAGACGAACCAAACCCTAGCGACCACGAACCTACCACTTACAGAGCGTCAATCCACGCGAGATGATACGGCCAACATCGCCGCGATCGTTCAGGCTCTTGTAAACTGGCTGCATGGACGCATAGCGCGTACTAGCCATGCCGTTGACCGCATAGTCCTTCCCTTGCATTGTCAAAATGACAGCACCAGCGCCCTCGCAGCGAAGCCGGCCCTGCTGGATTGCGAACGGCCAACGGTCGCCGTACTCAGTCTTCCGAATTTCGATACTGTCGCGCGGGTACGCCGGGAGCAGCGCCATAACAGAAAGGAAGCCGCATATAAGGCCCACGATGGATGCCAGAGTGACGGGACTTAGGATCAATCGCATAGTGTTATTATTTTCGCTAAACTCCTTTGCGAAAGGGTTACCGCCTTTGATTGCCAGCTCGCCTGTGCTGGCTTGGGGCAGATGGGTCATCGCGCGGCGTGGGCCAAATGAACGCCCCTCACTCGGCGTGGAACGCAATGTCTAGCAGTTCAAAGTCATATGAGAAGATGGTGCTCTCTCACTTGGAGAAAGTTGAGCAGCTGCCGCCTGAGGTGCAAGCCGACATAGCGAAGCGTGTGGGCACCTACCTAAAACTAGCCAGCGCCGCCAAGACTGACGAGCTGCTCGCGGCGTTAGCAGCGGGTGCGATGCAAGAACAGGCCAAGGCAATTGGGCAGGGCGCTAGCTCCACGATGGACCCGCAATGGGCTGCACCCGCCCTTGCCGAGGCTTGGTGCTATGCCACGATCAGTTTATCCGATGGAAACCTTGACCCACCCAGTGCCACCGCGATTATCACCGCCATCGAAGGCTTTGTAGCAAAGCGGGCACCGGCTTGACGGGAGGTCCGCTAATGGCACAAAGCGGAATTCTTCAGCAGCCTCGTCTACGTCCGCTTTTGGGGGTAAAGCAGACACTCACCAAGCATTGGCGTAAAAAAGCGGGGAAGCCGTTGGATCAAGCTGCTTGAAGGCGGTTCAACACATTCCGCACCGATGAATGATCCCATCGCCCGCGGCGAGGCGTCGGGATCTTCCGCTTGTTGAGCTCCGCAGCAATTCTCGCCAGCGAAAAGCCCATGCCTTGCAGTTCGGTGATGACAGGTCGGAGCCGCTCCGCACGTTGCTGAGCCTCTTGCCGATAACGTGGAGCGAGAACTTCGGCAGAACCATGACGGCCAAGCCTTACGCCTCGCGCCTTGGCAGCTTTCAGCGCCGCCTTCGTGCGCTCGGAAATCAATCCGGCCTCGAGCTCGGCAACGTTCGCCATTGTGATAAGCACGAATTTGCCCATCGCGCCGTTGAGCTCGGGCAGATCGCCAAACAGCACCTCAACGCCGGAATCGATCAGCTTCAAGAGGAAGGCCACGTGGCGGGAGAGGCGATCCAGCTTCGCCACGATCAGCTTTGCCTTGTGCTTCTTGCAGGCATCCAGCGCGGCGTCGAGTTGAGGACGTGAGAGGCGCTTGCCGCTTTCAACCTCAACGAACTCTCCGACGATCTGCCAACGCCCACCGTTGAGACGTTGCTGCACGGCTTCCTTCTGAGCCTCGAGGCCCAGACCGCTCTTTCCCTGCTTGTCGGTGCTCACGCGGTAATAAGAAACGAACTTTCCATGGTGCGTTGGCATTCTAGGGCCCATTTCGGTGCGAGAAGTTCGGATTTCAAGCAACTGCCTTTAGGCAGCGCTTGCAGAATAGGAACAAAAGTAGTACAGGCGCGCCTTGGCTAACTAAAGGTAGTAGTAGATGACCGACCAAAAGCTATATAGAGGCAAAAAGCGCCGGCGCCCCCCGAGAATGACCCCAGAGGAGAGATTGGAGCGGCAACGCGACCGATGGCGCCTTAAGAAGGCGCGCAAGCGAAAAAAAGATGCTGACGCAGCTTGGCTGCGGACCAATGCTGGCTACTTCCTGGATTTGTCGGTCCTTCACTTCAATCGGCTAGTGGAGGTGTTTGTCGAGGTAGGCCTATTGAATGAGGGTACGGCCCACAGCAAAGCGCATATCGACGCCGCAGCGGTTGAGTTCTTTAGTGAAGCTAGCTTTTACCCGCGGCACATATCGATGATTGAACATGCACGCACAAAGCTGCCCCCCGATACGCAAGGAACGGTCAGCGTAAGAATGACCCCTGAGTTGGCAGACGGGCTTATCCAATATGAGTGGGGGCGAGATGGCCAACGGCGCTATATCAAGCCGGTGCCGGGAGATCTCGACAAGGCCCACACTGGCGTTATTCATTGCCGACAGCAATTAAACAGCTTTCGCGCCTCTCTGCGATCCTACGGCAAAAGTGGCCGACGCACTTTGTCGATCCTCAAGCATGCCCTTCAGCAGGCAGAGGAACACTGGCACGGCCTTCTCGATGCCTCGGTCTGTCGCCCCGTCGCTCTTAAACCGCCCGCGGAGTTTGTGGAACCGCCTTCGTGAGGATCGGAGCGCACTGAAGCGAATAGCGGAGAGATATCTGCACGAATTCTGCACGACTTTTACCTTCAACCCGCCTTGGGTTCCGTGCAACTGCAAGCTTGCGCTCCCCGAATGCGACTGCGTCTCGCGGTTTATGGGACCCAGAGGCTCGGGAGCACTCGGCGCGCTGCCCGAGCCTGAACGCCCCCGGCCACCCCGCCCGCTCGTCAAGCGCGACTTGCTCAGCAACCGCAAACCGAAGTGGTGGAGCGAGAAGAAGTACAATGATCGGGGTGACGACGATCCTATCATTCGCTCACACGAAAAATCTGCGAGCGTGGGCATGAAAGGGTTTTATGCGGGTACGAGAGGGGTGTGGCGAAACGACAATGCGGAGTTCTATCCAGAGCAGGATGACCGCGCATCTACGCACGACTGGAATAAGACGGCGAGAGAAGGCGAGAAGGTGCTTCAGAAGCCGTACGATGACCCCACAGGGATGCCGAAGTCATGGGCGATAAGGACCGACGCAGAGCCGGACAACCAGGATGGCGTTACGCATCTCGGTAACAGGGTTGAAGAGGGGGTAATCGTGCCGCCGTGGTCTTGCGATAAATCGATGGGAGGCTGGGCCAGCCGCTATAGATTGGAAGGTATGCTCGGCTAACCTCTCGAGGTCTATGGGTTGGTTGACACGTTTTGAGGGCTTGACGATGAAAGTCTTTAATCGCGAGAACTGGGACGCCGCGAACGAACGACTCACGTACTTCCTCAGAGAACTGGCGGACGACGGCTATCCCGACAACCTCATTGCCGACGTAACGATGGCAGCGGGTGTGGTTCTCATCGACGAAGTCTTCGGCCGCGAGGCGCTTGTCCGGCACCTATGCCGACTCGCGCTGACGGCGATCGATCCGAAAGCCAACATGGTCACCGGTCCCAAGTTCTTGCAATGAGGCTCGAGAGGCGCTGAGAGATGGCTGATCAATGGGTATTTGAGAGCGAGACTTATAATAACTGCAGTTGCGATATGAATTGTGGTTGCCAGTTCAACTTGCCGAGTACCCACGGTTATTGCCAGTCGGCCTTCGTCGGCACCGTCGTTAAAGGCCACTTCAAGGATACGCCACTCACAGGTCTGAACTGGGCGGCGCTGTACAAGTGGCCCGGTGAAATCAAGGACGGAAACGGCCGGCGCCAGATCGTTATCGATGAGCGTGCGCATGAAGCTCAACGGAACGCGCTTGAAACGATCATCTCAGGCGAGGCATGCGAACCATTGAGCAATCTTTTCTCCGTGTTCGCATCCACATGTTCGGAATTTTGCGAGACATTATTCCTGCCGATTCATCTTGAAGCGGACTTGGAACTCAGGACCGCCAGAGTAGAGATACCCGGCGTCATGCGGAGCAGCGGCAGGCCGATGATCAACGAGTTTACTGATCAACCATTCCACATTGCGCTGGCGCGTCCCAGTGGCAGTTTCGAGTTCACCTACGCAGAAATCGGGCTAGGCACAACCTCGATCACGGGGGATATGGAGATGGCGTTCAAAAATTCATATGCTCATTTTTGTGTTCACCACTTCAATCAGGATGGCTTGGTCCGAGAAAGATCAAGGCTCACGGCATGGCTTGAACGTATGAAATCGAGTTACTGTGAATGACGCTAAGTCGCACATCAGCGACGACAGTCCAGTGCAATTGCCCTGATCCATGCCTACGACTTGCTTGAAAGCGATAGGCCAATCAGCGCCACCGAGCTCCAGCTACTCAAGGAAGATGTCGCGTCGCTTCGGCGGGCGCGCTCTTTTCATATCGAGCCCGCATGCAAAAATCTGGCGCCCAAAGGGGGAACTCGGGCGCCAGAAAACTTCGGTAGTGAGTTTGCGCCGGGGGAGGGAAAGACCCCGGGGCAGTCTCGGCTTGCGGGGGGTCAAGCAATCGACTGCCACTCATACGACATAGCGAGATCGCGGACAGCGCAGTAGTGTGCAGGGGTATGTGGGAACCCATACTTTGGTCGGTATCCATAAAGAGCCGGTCGCTCCCGCGCCTTGAGTCCGCAAGGGTTCGGCGTTGATGTGACCCCCAAGTCAAGCCCCTCAAGCTCCTCTTTGACGCTCGGCAGCTGCGGACTGCGCTTGCCTCTAACTCCCAGAGGCACTGACAACTAGGTCCGCTTCTGGCACTTAGCGGACGTGCCAGTCGCGCTGGCGAATGTCCGCTTTGAGGGGAAGAATGGACATGAAGCGGTCGTGACGCCATTTCCGCTTATGACCCAAAGCGGACCAGCCCCATTCTCAAACTCAAGATGATTTGAATTGGGAACGGGTCAGGCTGTCGCCTGCGATGCACCACCATGTTCAGGGTATCGCTCGCCGTAAACCAGTCGGCGAGGAGGTTACGTCGCGGGCGATGTAACTGGTCTGGGATGGGAACGCGAAGCTCAAGTCAGCCTTGTTGACCAAGGCCATTATCCAAAGCATGAATTCCTCTTGGGTGGCGAGGAACTCTGGCAACTCTTTGGCATCGATGTAGGCATGAACTTCAACCTTTATCGACCATTCGCCAAATCCGACGACGTGCACCCGTGGCAGGGCCACCTCCTTGCGCACCCTCGGATGTGACATGAGGAAGTTCCGGATGCTCAGAGCCAGAAAGCGCAGCTGCTCTATTGTCGTCTCGTAAGGCAGATCGAGGACGTGGTGAAAAAGCATCTGATCACGAAAGGCAAAGTTCGTGATTTGCACCTTAGCAAGCTCGGAATTCGGCACCGTCGTCACCGTCCTGTCGAGCCCACGGATCCTGGTGGATCGCAATCCAATGTGCTCGACGTGGCCCTTGATGCTGCCGTATGCGCAAAGATCCCCCACGCGTATAGGACGGTCGGCGTAGAGGTTGAGACCGCCAATCAGGTTCTCCACGCTGCTTTGAGCAGCGAGCGCCACGGCGAGACCACCAACGCCAAGTCCAGCCAGAACGCCAAGGACCGGGATACCCAATTGCTGTCCGCCATGTGCCGCCACCATGGCAATCGCAAAGATACCGACAACGCGCCCGAGAAGACGAAGCAGATTGGCATCGAGGCCCTCGTCTGGGATCGCAGGTGAAGCAATGATCCACTCGATGACGAGGAGCGTCGCGAGCCATAGGGCCCAGGCCGCGGCGATGTAAAGGGCGATCGTGGTCGCGAACTCGACGACATCGGCGAAATCGCCGATGACGTTGATTTGGTCCTCAATCACATACCCGACACCGAGGATCGCGGCCACCAACGCTATCGGCGTCAGCAGGCGACGCAAATAGCTGACGGGTCGGTGGTCCAGCGCTCGGGGGCGGGTCAGGCGGTGCCAGAGCCAGACGATGGTCCCCGCCAAGAGGATGATGAGGGCGGTGCCGAGAACTTTCCATGCGGGGGTGTCCAGCACCTGTTGCTTGAGGCCGCTCGGCAGCCCGATTACGAGATTCGGCGGGATCATCCAGCCATGGGACTGCAATTGTAAATCCCGCCAGCTTTCCACCCGGTCAGGCCGCTTCAGCGGGAGGTTCTTAACGAGCGCATGGAATTCGCCCGCGCGTGACACGGTATCCGCACTGAAGAGAAACTCTCCTTTTCTGGTGCCCTCCATCATGCGGGTGATGGAGATTTCGGTATCGGGAATGGCCCAACTTGCCGGCTGGTTTGCGTCCGGAAAGGCCTTGGCATCGGGTATGGTTTCAAGTGGCGGCACATCGAGACGCCGAATGACATCGACCAGAAAGGCCATCGCATCTCCACCGACATCCTGACGCAAGGCGGGAGGCACTTGGCTCATGTCGAATAGTCGGATCAGTTTGTCCCGCAGCCGTTGGGTCGTCGCCTGAGTCGCTGCATTCGGATTGGTGAGATAGGCAAAAAACGCCTCTTCAAGCGCTTCCGTGAGTGTGAGGAATGACCGCAATGTTGCCTGCGGACTGGCAGTGTTGACGGCGTGGAGAGGGTTGTTGTCTTGTGCCTGAAGCGAGGCAGGCCAAGCCAGCACCAGGAATCCAACCGTCAGCGCGCCTGCGAGTCGCCGAATACAACGGAAAGCCATCACAGTCATCACCCGAGTGCCTGGGCGAGCGTCCGATACTTCATAGAAGCGCCCCCTGGTATCAGTCCAACCGACGGCGTTGAAAACGCCGCCAGCATTTAACCTCATGCCCCCGGTTCCCAATTGGGCCGTTAAAAGACCTTTGTGTGGCATAAACGCCAGGCCCCTTATCGAGGGCGTTGGAGCGCCTGAGTCCCTTGCAGGGCAACCGCCGCCGGCCAATCATTCACTTTTTTGGGCAACGGGGTGCGCTCGGGTGTGTCGCTCGATACATGAGCAGGGCGGCGAGGCCCTCGACGTCTGCTAATGGCACTTAGCGGACATCTATGCCGGTGCTGAGCATGTCCGCTTTTGGGGGTAAATCGGACCTCGCTGATCCGTCCGCCGATTGTCCGCTAATGACCCAAAGCGGACATCCGTTAGCGGTTTGCCGATTTTAACTGGAATGATTTCGCGGCCGGCATGGCTGTGATCCGCAGCCCGATTGAGACGGCAACACAATTGGTGCTTCAAGACCTCACCATTCGACCAATCGCGTGGCGATCCGACGCCAGCGCGGTGAGGAACATTGCGCGTGCTTAGGCGTTAGCGGGGCAGCCTTTGTGGAGGATGTCATGCCAGACAAGTACGTCGATGCCTATGTCGTGCCGGTGCCTAAGTCCAAGGTTGATGAGTATAAGGCTTTTCCGAAAAACATCAGCGATTTCGTCAAAAAGCATGGAGCCCTCGAGTATGTGGATTGCATCGCGGACGATGTGAAGCCCGGTAAGCAAACATCGTTCCCCCAAGCCGTACAGCTGGGTGACGACGAGATCGTGATGTTGTCATGGGCGGTATACAAGTCACGGGAAGACCGCGATCGGGCAATGAAGGCGATGATGGAGGAACCATCGTTCAAGGACATGGCCGGAACCATGCCGATGGACGGAAAGCGCATGTTCATGGGCGGCTTCAAGGTGCTGCAGGCTTTCTGAATTGACGTTGTTGAGGTCTCCCCCGCAGACCGTCCAGACAGTGATGCGATTGGCGGCTAGTGGCACTTAGCGGACGTTCCGAACGCGCACCACGAGGTCTGCTCCCACCCAAAACAGACCAACACCAGCCGAAGCGTCGAGTGACCGTGCGGTTTAAACGCAGTTCGCATCAAACGGGCTCTATGATGAACCTGACCCTACTCTTGCCGTCTCCAGTAATTCCCCACCAGAAATCGCCGTTAGGCTCGTATCCGGATTTGGTGAACCTCGTTACGAAGCTCTCGATAGTATCAACTGCATCTTTGTGTGTTGGATATGGATAGGGGATGGCTCTACGGTCGATCACGTTGTCGTCCGTATCGAGGGTAAGCTCGACCACCTGGAACGCTGTCTTAATCATCGAGCCAACCCAGGGCCTTTGCTTTTGCATAGGCAACGTGCCAGGCCTCTATCAGGAACTTTGCCTTTTCTGCGTCGGGATCGTCGCGCAGTGGATCGAGGGCGACAAGCATGGGACCGTCAGACACTCGACGGTACGTCACGGAATGTCCCGTTTCCAGTCTGCGAACCACAATGTCGCTATCTCGCACTTCAACGATCAAATGTGGCATGGGTTGACTTCTCAGGCAGCTGCGGCCCGTTTCATCACGTGGCGAGCCTTCCGCACGATTTCCTGCCGAATCTGTCTATCGGTTAAGGTCGTGGATGAGCGAAAAGAGAAAATGGCGCTCGCCAGAATTTCTCCGCCGTCGTCATCGGCGTCTCGCAATTCGACGTATGCTCGGCGGGTTTCTCGGTCATACCTTGCGTGAACCAACCTAAATGCCACCACACCAACCTCCGAGGCAGCTTCAAAGGGAAAGGCTCGCCAAGGTGTTCCTGGGAACTTGACCTTGACGAGCCCGGACGGCGCCATACGCGGCGACTATCCCCCTGCTGGCGCCGCCTATCCCACGTCGCCTGTCGGCTGATTGTCCTCTCCGCGAGCACGCATTCAGTGGCGCTCTATACAGGTACGCCTCCCGTGAAATTTGCTAGAATGTGCCAAAGATTTGTTCTTTTGATTTCGTTGGAGCCCTTGTGAGATTGCTGGACGTGCGCGATTCCAACGGCGTCGATCTCGACATATTTCCGAGCGCCATGGGTATCATCACCCGGCTCGCCTGCGGCCGCGCAAAACAAGAGGCAATTGAATTAGATGCGGTCTTGTGCAAGGCAGGGCTAACGCATCAGCAGATCGATGACCCTCGCGCTCAACTCCCTGTCAAAGCCCAGATCAGGTTTCTCGAGCTCGCCGCCACGGCACTCAGAGATGACTGCCTCGGATTTCACCTAGCGCAAAAATTCGATCTTCGCATGGCTGGGCTGTTCCACTACGTCCTAGCGTCTTCAGACACGCTCGACGAGGCTTTACAGCGAGCAGCGCGATACAGTGCAATTGTCAATGAAGGCATTACGCTAAGATACCGTGAGGGAAGAGATATTGTAATCAGGTTCGATTATGCCGGCGTTGCCCGCCATACGGATTGCCACCAAATCGAGTTCGCGATGGCAACGCTGGTTCGCACGTGCCGACAGCTGACGAACCGTCAGGTAGCAGCTAGCCGGGTTAGTTTTACCCATCAACGCAGAAAAGATATTGCGGAGTTCAGAGCATTCTTCGGCAGCGATGTCGGATTCGGCGCAGCCGTCGATGAACTGGCCTTTTCGCCGGCGATCAGACAGATGTCGGTGGTCGGCGCTGACCCTTACCTCAATGATCTTTTGGTCCAATATTGCGAGGAAGCAATTTCTGCCCGAGCGACAAAGCCTAGTTCTTTTGCATTGAGCGTTGAGAACGCCGTCGCTCAACTCTTGCCACATGGCGAGGCACGAGCAGGCACAGTTGCTCGCAAACTAGGCGTAAGCCGGCGAACGCTTGCACGTCGCCTTGCATCAGAGGGATTAACCTTTGCCGGTGTCCTGCAGAGCCTCAAGTCGGACCTGGCCAAACGACATCTTGCGGACGAGGCCTTGTCGATCTCAGAGATCGCTTGGCTGCTTGGCTATCAGCACGTCAGCGCGTTCACGCATGCCTTCAAGCGTTGGACCGGAAGCGCACCCAGAGCACTACGCCAAGCCCGGATCTAACGTCCGCTTATGGCACTTAGCGGACATTGATATTGACGCTGAGCATGTCCGCTCTTGGGGGCAAAGCGGACATCGCTGATCCGCGCTTAAATGTCCGCTAATGACCCAAAGCGGACCACCGACAACGACTTCGAAGAGTTGCTTCGCAACAGCGAAAGTTGTGACTTGTCATAGGACGAGATCTCAGTTCCGCCGGAGCCGACTTTAACTCTTTGCTATGATGTGTAGTTCACGGTAATCGCAAAACGCCCGAAGGCTTGTGCCGCGACATTGCTCTGCCCTAACGATTGGGGAGCGGTCGCACGGTCGGGCGCGGGATAGCTGAAGCGTGAACCTCTAGTCTCCAGGTCGGTGCGCGCCTAAGCTGATGCGACCTACTCACCAAAAACAGCGATTTCCGTGCCCACAACCCACAACGACCTCGTTGCCCGTGCCAAGGAGATCACCGCCAGGGAGAAAGTGGTGTACTCGGAGCGCACGAAGCGATCGCAGATCGCGACCGAACGCGCCAGGAAGGTGATGCCGGCGGGGGTGCCGTCGAGCTTCCAGGCCTACGAACCGTGGCCGGTCGTCGTCAAGCACGCCGCCGGATCCCGAATGATCGATGTCGACGACAACGAGTACGTCGACTACGACATGGGCTTCGGCGCCCTGTTTGCCGGCCACATGAACCCCGTCGTTCGGCGCGCGGTGGCCGAGCAGTTGGAGCATGGGTCACTGTACGTCACGCCGTGCGAGCTCGACGCAGAGGTCTGCGAGTTGCTGGGCGCGCGGTACGGGTTGCCGATGTGGCGGCCGACGAATTCGGGTACCGAGGCCACGCACGACGCCATCCGGCTCGCCCGCGGTGTAACTGGTCGCGAGCGGATTGTTAAGGTCGAGGGCGGTTATCACGGTCACCACGACGAGGTGATGATCTCGACCAAGCCACCGCTCGAGCTTGCCGGGCCGGCTGAGCAACCCAACCCTATCCCGAGCTCGCTGGGGATCACGAAACGGGTCGTCGAGGACGTCATTGTGATCCCGTTCAACGATCCTGCCGCGCTCGAACGCGCCCTGCAAGGCGGCGACGTGGCCTGCTTCATCGTCGAGCCGGTGATGCAGAATATCGGTATATGCCTGCCCGAGCCCGGTTATCTCGAGACCGTGCGCGCAATCACGGAGCGTTACGGCACGCTGCTGATCTTCGACGAGGTCAAGACCGGCATCACCGCAGGGTACGGCGGTGCCACAGGCGAGCTCGGCGTGGCGCCCGACCTCATCACGCTAGCCAAGTCGATCGGGGGCGGTTTCCCGGTCGGGGCCTTTGGTGGCAAGGCTGAACACATGAACCTGATTGCACAGGGCAAGGTCGTGCATCTCGGGACCTACAACGGCAACCCACTTGTGATGGCAGCCGCCAAGGCGACGCTGTCTGAGGCGTGCACCCTCGACGCACATGCCGACGCGAATGCCCGCAACGGACGGCTCGTTGACGCCTGCCAAGCGATCATTGATCGGTCCGGCATTCCTGCCCACACGGTGCGGTTCGGGGCGAAAGGATGCATAACGTGGTCGCCGACACCGGTGCGCAACTACCGCGACTACAAGAGTACCGACTTCGACTTAGCATTCGCACAATGGATCCACGGCATAAACCGCGGCGTGCTCCTGCCACCGGGCCTCGACGAGCAGTGGCTGATCTCGGTGATGCACAACGACAACGACGCCATGCGCTACGCGGCGGTCTTCGACGAGTTCGTGCAGGAGCTGACAGGTTGACGTCGGTCATCCCCATTCCGGGTTGGGGGCCACTGTAGCGCGCGACCACAGCCCGACTTAGACCGCAATTATGTTCGTTCCAATTACGTCCGTTACCGCACTTAGCGGACATCTCGCAGGGGCCGGCCGTTGTGGTAGAGTCCGACGTCATCGTGCGGACGTACGTACCCACTAAGCCGATCCTCGATGGAGCCTACAGGCTGCCAAACGTCGAGAGGCAATAAGGTCCGCTAATGGCACATAGCGGACGTGTCACTCGCGCTGACGAATGTCTGCTTTGGGGGGAAGAACGGACATAACGCGGGCATGACACGACTTCCGCTAATGACCCAAAGCGGACATTTGGAACGGTGGTTCGCGTTGTGAGGCGTGCATTTAGGCTGGCTGCCGAGAAGGGGTCAGAGCAGTCCCAGAACTGCTCCAATCAACGCTATACACAGGAGCAGGATAAAGGGTTCCAAGACCCCCATAACCCATGGGTCATAGTTCGCCCAATTCGTCGTCCATCGCCGCATCGCGGACCTCCATATCGAAGGACTGCCAGCCGGCCTCTCCGATTGAGAGACCGGCTTGCGTGCCTATTGCGGCTTACCGCCAACGATGCGTTCTTAACGGATTCGGGGCACACGGCCGCCCCGCACCCCTGTGGCGTTTGCCGCAACTGCAAGATTTTTCGGGGTGAGGGGTCGCCAGGGGGTCAGGGATGTCGCGACGTTGACCAGGCGGATAGCTCCAACGTCGGGCTTATGGCACTTGCATGTCTGCTTCAGGAAGAAAGCGGACAACTCGCCGATGTCCGCTAATGACCTATGGACGTTTACAAATTGTGCTCGCCAGGTACGTCGATCATCCGTTTGATCGCAAAGGCGCCTCCAATGAGCAGGTCGCCATCATCGAGGATGGTAGTGATGCCTGCTCAAGTGGTCGATGTCTGGTCTGGACGCAAATCAGCCATCTCGTACAGCGGCCGGATTTCGATCTCGCTCGGTCCCGGCATGGGATCGGGGCAGCGCTTCACCCAAGCGACTGCCTCGTCCATGTCCTTGACTTCCCAGAGCCAGAAGCCGGCGACCAGCTCACGGGTTTCCGCGAAAGGCCCGTCGATGACCGTACGGAGGAGACCATCGAACGCAATACGCTTGCCCTGCGACGAGGGCTTGAGGCCGTCGGCGTCGCGCATGATGCCGGCCTTGACGAGGTCCTCATTGTATTTGCCCATCGCGAACATTTCAGGCGTGGGGAGAATGCCCTTTTCGCTATCATCGGTAGCCTTCACGAGCACCATCACACGCATCGTCTGTCTCCTTGTTTGACCCGGCCTCATCGGCCTGGCATCGGAGACTTAACGTCGGAAAGGCGGACGGGGTTTTCGGAAACCGATATTGTCCTGCATTCCAGATGACGCGGAGGGCAAACAAATCCCGAAATAACTCCCGTATTGCGGAGCACAATTCAGGAGCGCGGTGTCGGATGTGTTGGCAGGATTATGCTTACTAACCCTCGGGAGGATGGCTCCGCCGATAAGATCGGGGCGAATAAGGGTTCTGTCACACTATCAGGTCGCCACCGCTTCCTTCACCGCCTGAGCAAGTCGCCCGCGATATACCGACTTTGCGATGACGGGCGCGCCCGGCACCTGTTCATGAATGCGCGCGACGGTGTCGCGGTCGGTGTACGCCGTTATGAAGACAATGGGTATGTCGCATACCTCTCGAAGCCATCTGGCAGCCTCGATCCCTTCGCGCCCTCCTTCAAGATTTACATCCATAAGGACAATATCGGGCTCATCCTCCATCGCCTTTAAAAAGGCGTCCTGTCCGGTTGCTGCTAGATCGCAATGGGCGAAGCCTAACGCTTGCACGTCTACCGCTAAACTCATGGCGAATAGGGTTTCATCTTCAACAATTAGGGCGCGGCGTCCCGCAGGGGAATGTTCAACCATCCAGTGCCTCCTCACGCGTAGTTATGGACGATTATCCTGCGAATGCGGAAAAGATTGGGCATTTGATGCGATGATGGGCATGAAGAAGATCGACATCGCCGCGATTAATGCCGCGCGACGCGGCTGACGTTCCTTCCAGGTGTCGCGGAGACCAAAAAAAAAATCCCAAATAATTCCCGAATTGCCGAGCACAACTCAGGCTAAAAGATTGAATTGAATACTTTATGAGCCGACTCATTTCATGTCTGGGGGACCGGGAGTCGGGAGTTCAAATCTCCCCGCTCCGACCAGTTTTTTGGGGCACAAATCGGAAACTGTTACCGAGTTGTTACCGAAGCCCCAGCGCGCCACTAGAACATTGGATTTGCAGGCTTGCACTCGAGCGTATAGGCCCCAACCATCGGGGCTTCACTCGATTTCGCCTGCACGAACGCCGACCCCGCGCCCGCCGACGCGAGCGCCTATCGCTCATGAACTCGGGCAGCTTGGCGATGTTGCTGGCGATGCGCCGCCCCTTTCGCCATTTTTGGAGTACGTTGATCTTAGCTGCGTGGTTTATCGAGGGAGATGGAAATGTGGATACTCTGCACTATCGTGATCGGCTTCGTTCACTGGTGTTTTGGCTAAGTTTCTAACCCCAGTGTCCATATCACCTGTGGAGTCTGGTCCACTTCCGTTTGAAGCGTCTGAACCGCTCGGATAGATCGCCCACGAAATAGATGGTCACGTTCTCGCCGACCACGGAGAGCTGCTCTTCGAGGCAAATGAAATTAACCTCAACGCCATCAGGCTTGATCCATCCTGAGCGTCCATACACCCGCCAGCCTTGCCGACGCGCAGCTTCGTCCGCAAGGCGGATGTCGGCAGCGAACAGATACTCGACCAAACTTTCCATGCGCGCGGGTATAGCACAAAAAAGGAAAGCCTGGCCGCGCACGACTCCCAAAAAGTTCGTTGATAAAGTTGCCGCCTGTATAAAACAGAACAGTCACTAGAACTTCAGTTCACTAGGGTTACTGCATCATCGGCCACGTCCCCCCAAGGCCCGGCGGTGACTGAGAGAGCATGAGTGTTTGCGCTCCCGCCTATAATAACGGGAGGCCGCCATGGACTTTTACAATCACACCCGCGCATTCCATCCCCTAGACCTTGAGATTATGGACCGCGTCTATGAGGCCGCTTGGGCGGCCCTCCAAGCGCGCGACCCGTTTCGGGATCCCGACAAGGATGGCGAGCGCCAGGAGTCACTACGCAAGTTGGTGTTCAACAACACGGGCACGGGCAGGATTGATTTCGACATCCTCTGCGACAGGGTGCTAGCCAATATGCCCGAGAACTGGACTATGTTCACAGTTCGGCGTCGCAACGCACAAGTCCGGTAAAACAAGAAGCTCCTCTAGCGGCGTACTTCGTCAGGCCTTGCAATAAGAGCGCCCGCCGAAGCGAGCGCTTTAGCCGAAAGACTATCAGCAACAGGGGACAAACATTGTCCCTTGTATAAAACAGCACAGTCACTGCCTCCTGCACTCGCTAACGTATCGGGACCATCGGCTTCGTTCACAGGCTTCCGATGGCTGAGAGTGGGGTGTGCTCCCGCCTTGAAACGAAGGATGGTGGCTATGCCTGGTGACGCCCGAGAATGTCGTCAGCTAGCGGTGGAATGCCTGTACCTTGCTCAGCAAGCAACTTCTGAACTCAGGGCGACAAGATTACACCGCGCTCGCTCACACATGGATGGAGCTTGCGCACGTGTTCGAGAGCGATAATGCCTTGCTGAAAGACTTGAGCGCCGCCGGATGGAACGTCGTTCCGCCCGAACCGCGATGGCCCATCAAGCTAAGGGCCTCGTAGCGCCGAAAAGGTCATTCGGCCATTTCGCGGGCGCGTGATACCATTCGCTATGCCTCAGAACTGGCGTGATCGCCTCGCTGTAGAACGGGCGGAAAAGTACGCGCCTAAGCCCACGGGCGGGGCATTCATGGCCGGCGTTGCTTTGGCAGGTGCAGCGCTTCTGGGCGACTTTGCATTTTCGGCATTCTATGGCTGGCGAGTCCGTGACCACATGTTGGTCGCGGCTCTCGTGACAGCGTTGGGCTTCCTGGTCGGCGTCATAGGATACTGGCGGCTGGCGCGCCTTAGTCGAAGAGCACGGCACGCCGAGCTGGCCAAGATTAACCGCTACGCTAGCTCGCGGGGTGAGCCAAACACAAAACCCCGCCACGAGCAGGGCTGAGGTTTTCGATATAGGGCGCCCGCCGAAGCGAGCCCTGAAGCCCAAGGGAATGAATGACCATGAGCAAGGATCACGCCGCTGGCCTAGAAGCCGCCGCCCAGGCCTTCAAGAAATTCCAAAACGAAGCGGAGCTGCCCGCGGCCACGCGGAACGCCGAGGGTCATATCGGCATCACTGTGGGCGGGCGGACGAATGAGCAGATTGCTCAGGTGGTCGTCGAGGCCTACTTGAATGCCCGAGGAATGAAGTCCTGAGGAATAATGCTCGAGGGGGGGCACCGCGCGCGCGGTCTGCTCACAGCCATTTGCAAGATTTTTTAGTGGGCGGAGAAAGACGTCGGACGCCTACTAAAGTAGCAAAAAGCCTGTCGTGCCGAATCACAGCCTGGAAGTCCGTTATTGGCACATAGCGGACATCGTGATTGAAACCGAAAATGTCCGCTAATGACCCAAAGCGGACGAATAGCGGCGAGCACCAACTTTGGGACTTTGAGACCACGACGGGCTTTGGGGTTTTGCGCGGGCGCGAGCCACTCATCCCGCCATACGGCATGGCGACAGCGTTCAGAGTGGAACCGATTGAGGCTACCAGAGTTGGAGCTGCGAGGGCTTGCATAAAGTAGTGCCAAATGCCTAGGCGAGCACTGGCGCCGCTGTAGCTCGGGGCTTTCGATCCCGGGGCGCAGGCGTTTTTTTGAATGGCGCCAGACCCGGGCGAAAAGCGTCCCACGACCCCAATTGGGACGCTGTGTGGGGGTCGCAATGCAACACCAGCTCAGCTACTCGAATGCTTCAACCACAATCAATCCGGTCAAACCTAGCCCTATCGGAAATCGCGCGTCAGTAAGACTGGCCCGGCTCGCGGAGACTGAGGCGCCTTGCGCCACGCAGTTCAAAAAAACTCTGGATATCGCCAACGCGAGGCCGAAGGAAAGCGAGCACATTAGGCAAATTGAAGTGGCATTGCGAGCCGCCGCGCAAAGATCCGCTCCTCAAGCTTCATCTGGAGCCGGGTGTAGCGACGCGCGTCTTCCCGCGATTTCTCCCCCAACGTCTATCGATGGACAACGTCTTAGGAAATCACGCATCGTTGCGATTACAAGCTTTGCGGTAGCGCTGCCAAATCTCGTCGGGGTGGCTGTTTGGCTAAGCGTAGTCCAGCCATCGGCGGATGTGTCACAAAAAACTCAGTTGATACCGTCCCCAGTGCTGACGGCGCCTGCCTTCCTTGAAGCAACTGCCGCTGACAGTATTTCCTTGCCGATCGCGCTAGACGGTACGGATGGAGTGCCCGCCGGTAGCACCATTACTTTAACAGGGCTGCCCCAGGGGACCACGTTGTCTAAGGGTCGACCGTTTGGCGATGCAGGTTGGAAGCTGCAACGGGACGAGATTGGCGATCTGCAGCTCGCCCTGTCCGGTAGCGCGGGCGGTCAGACCAAGCTCACAATCGAGCTCGTCGCCCCGGATGCTAGGGTCGTAACCGATGCCGAGACCCTCCTGCAGGTCGTGATTGCCCCACAAGAATTCTCTGCCGCGAAATGCGGGAGCCACTGATACTCCCACACCGGTGGCAGCCAAGCAGGACTCGGCTTTGTCTAGGATGGCTGTCCCGGCCGTGAGTCCTGAGATTACAAATGCGCAACTTCCGCATGACGGCCCCCAAGGGCAGCCAGACCCAGAGCTGCGAGAGGCGAAGCCGTCGGCGGTTGCAACAAAGCGAGAAGAAGAGCCTGTGCAATCTGAGCCAGGCGTTGTGCAAGCGGAGCCTCGCTTACCGGTTAAACGAACGGTTGTTATTGTCGGGACAAATGAGGTCAAGACCTCGCTGTTCGTCAACCTACGGCAAGCGCCATCGCCGTCAGCAAAGGTCATCCGCGTAGTCGCCAGAGATACAAAATTACGTGTCGTAGCGCGTAAGGGTAGATGGGCGCAGGTGACGGATCCCGCGACTTCAACGAACGGGTGGATCTACACCGGCAATGCAAAGCTGCCGCGTACCACGAAGCCGTCGGCCCCTGCAGGACAATCCGAGGATAACCAACCAAAGCGCAACTCGGTAGATACGCAACCAAAGCCAAACTCGGTCTGGCCAAGCTTTTTACGTGGAATGGCAACCGGATAGGCGTGTTGCTCAGGGTTTAAATGTAGTGGTTCACCACGTCCGGGATCAGATGCTTCAGTTCATTACGGGGCCTCGATATTTCGTTTCGAACGACCTCAGATCCGATGACCTCGCTTGCTTGGTCCTTCGGGTGCTCGAAAAGCTTGCGCCTTGCAGCAAGGCATCGCTTGTCGCCGCCACGGGTAAGTCAGCGGCGGGCCAAACAATTCTGCAGGCCCTGCTCAGGCTCGAAGCGCTGGCCTTAATTCGGGTGGCCGAGCATGAAATCGTGATTACTGACAGTGGTAAGCAATTCCTCGACGACTTGAGTAGTAGCCAGTCCTCACCCTGCACCCCCATCACAGAGACTGCATCGCCGCGCGGCGTCACGAGGCAGCTCGTTCAACTGGCAAAAATCTGCCACAAGCGCGCTGCGACTTGGATCGTCTATGTCTGGGGGGGAGGGCGGAGCGCCGCAGGGCAACGAGGTCGCTTAATACTGAAGCCCGCGCTTGCCGGGCGCAGCAGGTTCTTGGTTTTTGGCGGTGCTTTCTCCGTGCTCGCCTTGTTCATAGCTGGGCTTTTCGCTTTGCTTTCGAGCGAAGGCGTCGAGAGCTCTCGGGGCGAACCGTTTGTACTAGATGGCACTGAGGACTCCGGGTCACCCATGGCAAAGGCGGATCCCACGCCGCCGATGATCGACCCCACGGAAAACATTCGTATCGCGATCATTGATCAGCTTTCAAAGCCCACTGCGGTGAGGGAATCCCACAAACGCGAGCAGCAAGCCCTCGTCGAGCACTATTCGGTTCCGACCAGGCCACTGCTTTGGGTCGACGAGAATGGGATCACAGATCGAGCAAGGTTTGTCATCAAGGAAATCGCAAAAGCGGATGAATACGGCCTTCGCGCAACTGATTACGAAGTGCCAGAACCCGACGACTTTGATCGAGGCGCCAGCAACGCTGTCGCGCGGCTCGCCGAGACCGAAATCAAAATCGATTTAGCGGTTCTTCGTTACGCGCGCAACTCGGCTGGCGGTAGAATCAATCCTGGGCGCTTGAGCAGAAAATCTCAGTCCGGGGCTTTTGCTCGATCCCCCGGAGGTCTTGAAGTCAATTGCTCTTGAATCGGATCCAGCCGCGTATTTGCGAAGCTTACAACCGAGACATCCGCAATTTGAACACTTGCGCCAGAAGCTGCTGCAGATGAGGGCCCAATCCAGCACATCCAAACCCAGTATTGTCCTTCCTGAGGGGCCAGTCCTGAGAAACGGCATCGAACATGACCAAGTCGCTCTGCTTCGGCAGAGGCTTGAGCTGCGCTCGGCCGGGATTAGCGACCATGTTTTTGATGATTCGCTCGATCAGGCCGTGAGGGAGTTTCAGGTCAAGCACGGCGTAACTCCTGATGGGGTGGTCGGCACCAATACGCGCCGCATGCTCAATCAGGAGGTCAGCGCTAAGGAGATCGCAGCAGACACTGTCAAAGAACGACTAATCCTTATCAACATGGAGCGATGGCGCTGGCTACCGCGCGATCTTGGCGAGTTCTACGTAAACGTGAATGTACCGGAGTTCATGGCGCGCGTTGTTAGGGAGGGGAAGGCCGTCCATGCAACTCGCGTCGTGGTGGGCACGCCGGACAAACAAACCCCCATCTTCTCTGATCAAATGCAGGAGATCGTGTTCGGGCCCTATTGGAACGTGCCCACCTCAATCAAAGTCGAAGAGATCAGGCCTTATCTGAGAGAAGAGGTCCCTTGGTTCTTCGGCGGTGGAGGATGGAACACATCAGTCCTTCAGCGCCACGGTCTCCGCGTCAGATATGGCGGTCGGGAGGTCGATCCGGGCTCGCTCGATTGGAACCGGGTTGACATCCGCAGTCTTGAGATCTTCCAACCTCCCGGCCCAGACAACGTGCTGGGCAAGATCAAATTCGTTTTCCCCAATAAGCATGATGTTTATCTCCACGACACTACGCAGAAAGAGTTATTTGCCAAACCAGTCCGGGCGGAGAGCCATGGCTGCGTGCGCGTAGAGAACCCTAAGGAACTTGCCACGATTGTACTCGGCTATGACCAGGGCTGGAACGCGGAGCGAGTGGCATCAGCGATCGAGAATGGTTACGACCAGCACGTCAAGCTTACGGACAAGATTCCGGTGCACATCACCTATTTCACGCTGTGGGTGAATGATGACGGGTCGATCTCGAATTTTGCCGACATATACGGTCATGACGCACGGATGGCGACTGCCCTATTTGGCGACAAGGTGGGTTTTGCGTATCCGGAGACGCCCGCGAAGCCACGAGAAAATCCAGTGCCAAGCAACGGTCGAGCTCCGTGGGACGAGGCTACAAGCGATGACATCGTGGGCAGCATAGTCAGACTTCTCCAAAACTAACAAATTCTCGCTGCTGCCTGGCGCAGTGCAACTTCCGCTGTTGGCACTTAGCAGACATTGATGTCCGCTCTGAGCATGTCCGCTCTTGAGGGCGAAGCGGACATGTCTAATCAACGCTTTAATGTCCGCTTCTGACCCAAAGCGGACATCACTGCGGACCCGATGTGACGGGACACCTTAGCCCGGTAGTACTGGCACAGCATTGGACAAGTCCGATCAATACTCGACAGGCACTACCTCCACCGCGACCCAGCACTCGGCGCGAACCTTATGGAGAAGCTCGAAAGGGGAACAGATTTTTCAAACCGGCTGTCAAACCGGTCCTGTCTGATTGAGCCGAGGAAGGCGGAAAAATGAGGGAGATCAGGTGGCTGGGGGACTTGGATTCGAACCAAGACTGGCGGAGTCAGAGTCCGCTGTCCTACCGTTAGACGATCCCCCACCAGGGCGATATGTGGCGCGAGAGCTTTTGCCGCGCAAGGCGAGCGAGGCCACGCTTCACGCCTCGCCGTTCTAGCCGCGGCAACGCCCAATTGGCAAGGCTAAGTGATTTTCGGAACTTTAGCGGCGCTCGATAGCGTCGGCGGGCTGAGTGGAGCGATCCTTGGTCGACGCTTCGGTCAGAGCAATCCCCGTGACTTCTTGGTAAGCGACGAGGTAGCGGAGGATTTCACCTTGCCAGAAATTGGCCCAGTTGGTCGCGGCGGCAGTGGAGGATTGTGGCCAGTTGTCAAACCGGATCGAAAGCAGCAGGGCTTCGGACGTCGTGGCGAGTTCATAGTAAAAGAGCGTGAGAGAGTCGATGGTGCCGGTGAGGTGGCGCAAGTGATCCAGGGGTGGCGCCCATAGCTCCGCGTAAGGGACGAGGATGGCGCCGCGAAGCACCGCGGTGAGTTCGGGGCGCCCAAGCAGCCACTGCGCGGTGAGGAGGTCGGCACGGCCGAGCGATAGGCTCTCGCCGAGGCGGGTGAACAAATCGGGAGTGGGGACGCCTTCCACGACGAGGGAGGCGGTGTGCGCCAGGTTGAGGTGGAGGCGGCGCAGCAGGAGGACGAGGTAGCCGGCATCCGACATACGAGGCGAAGCTTTGTGGCGGACGGCTTCGAGAAGCAGGGTGTGAAATGCATCCAGGAAGCGGGAAGGGTTCACGCCAGGGAGACTGCGGTCGCCGGGGAGGCGGAGGCCGTAATGCGCGACGTAGTTGGCAGCACGGTCGGCCGCGCGGGCGCCATCGTGGTGATCGTCAAACCAGGTTTTGAGCAGAGCGATCAGGGGCGGCGGCAAGTTCAGTTTGGGGATGCGCGATGAGCCGGGCATGTGGGCTTCGATTTGGCGAGCCGCGAGCACGGTTGTGAGCCGGGCAAGATGCGCCGCATCACGCCAGAAGCTCCAGACTGGTTCGACGAGAGGGAGAGATGGGCCTGCCGCGTGTGCGTGGGAGCGGGAACGCTGAGGTCATTGATGGCGGTGGAGAGCCCGGCTGATGCAGCGGGAAAGGCTCGGGAAGCGGAGGAATGCAACAGTTCTGCGCGCGCGGCGAGCGCGGCGCGGAGGGCACGATCGTTAACTGCGGGAAACCAGACGCTTTGGCATGGCTTGCTCGCAGAGAGGTCGTTGGTCGTCCCCGCGCAACTGACAAAAATGTTTGGGTGAACTGACCGTCGGCTGACCAAGGAGTTCTTGCAAACGCGTTCTCTGGCTCCTGTTGCGATTGCCCTTGTTGCCGCGATGCCTGCAATTGCAATTGCCGGCACGTCTACTTTCGGCAGCGTGGCCACGAGCCCAGCGCCGCAGGGCGATCTGCCTGAAGGACTCCAGACGAGACTTCGAGAGGCCCTCGACCAGGCGACCTATAACGTGCCCGGCGCGGCCGTGGGCGTGTGGGTTCCGGGGAAGGGCACATGGATCGGGGCGGCAGGACTTGCCGACCTTAAGACGAACGCACCGGTGACCAAGGACATGATCTGGCCGCTCCGGAGCATCACCAAGTCCTTCACCGTGACGCTGATCCTGCAGCTCGCCGACGAGGGCAAGCTCAGCCTTGACGATCCGATCGACAAATACGTGAGCGGCGTCACTGCGGTTCGTCGATTACCTTGCGCGAGCTCGCCGGCATGTCGAGCGGCAACGCCGACTATGTAGGCCAGGAGTTCGTCGAAGACTTCCAGGCCGACCCGAACAAGATCTTCACCCTCGATGAGCCCAACAGCTACGCGCTCGGGCGGCCGGCGCGCTTCGCTCCCGGCACGCGGCGCATCTACACCAACTCCAACACCAACCTGCTCGGCGTGGTTATCGAGAAGGGGACCGGAAAATCCTTCAAGGATGTCTTGAGAGAGCGGATCCTCGAGCCTCTGGGGCTCAAGAACACCCACTACCTCGTCGACGCGGCGCAATGGCCCAAACCGCACGCCATTGGCTACGAGCCCGTCGATGGCGTGCTCACGCCCGAGCCGGCCAACCTCTCGATCTACGGGACCGCCGGCGCGATGGTGTCGGACCTCGACGACATGCGGGTGTGGGCCGAGACGCTCGCCACGGGCAGCCTGCTCAAGCCCGCCACACAGAGCGAGCGGCTCCAGGGTGTTCCGCTGGAGGAGGGACCTCCTTACGACCGCTATGCGCTCGGCATCGGCGAGACCGGCGGCTGGTGGGGCCACAACGGCGAGGGCTTCGGCTTCACCGCCGCGATGTTCCACAACAATGGCAGCGGCGCCACCGTGGTCGTGTTCATGAACGAAGCCCAGGCCGTCCCCAAGGGCCACCCGGCCGACCAGATGTTCCGCCGCTTCGCTGAGATCCTGAAGAATCCTTGAGGCAAGCCTATTGCGGCCGTGGCTTCGGCTTGGGCGCCGGGGCGGCTTGTTTCGGCGCTCGGCCGAGCGCATCGAGCTTTGCGGCGATCGCCGCGAGATCGGCGGCGAGCCCCGACTTCATCTCGGTGAGTGCCTGGGCGAGGCTCGATTCGAGATCCGACATTCGCTTGCTGAAATCGGCTGCCGCGGGCGCCGCCGCGCCCCCGCCGCCGGCGTTCTCCTTCAGCGCGGCAAGCTCGGTCCTGATGCCGCCGTAAGAGAGAGCGATGAGCAGGAAGATCGCGGTGAGGAGCGCAAGCACGGTCCACTGATAGGCGCTCCAGCCTAAGGTCTCGCGCAAGGCCGCGCCGCCGATGTCGCGCAACGCCCCGCCAAGATCGCGGAGCCTCCCTTGCAACCCCTGATTCGCTTCCGTATCCGCTTTCTCGGTCATCGCCGCCTCTCCCGCGCGACCAGCATAGCACGCGCTGCCTCAGCCCGCGCCAGGCTCGCTGTTGAGGGGGGCGCGCGACTGGGCGCCGCGCTTGGTCCACCGGCCGAGCCGGCGAAGCGCATAGAGGACGAGCCACACGAGGAGGAGCGGGCCAAAGGCGATGATCGCGGCCGCTACGCCCCGCGGCACGGCAAGCGCGCTGTTCCGCGTATCGCGGCAGGCTTGCAAATCGGCCGCCGATTTGATGGCGGTGACGCATTGCTTGAACCTCACGTCGACATCGTCATAGGCGTGGTTCCAGCCGAAGCTGCCGCCGATGACGATCCAGATGGCGGCAAGGACAATGAGGGCGCGGCGCCAGAAACCGGATTTTCGCATGAAAGAAGCTTAGCACGGGAGCCGCGCCGGCAATGGCGCGCCTGGCAATTTAGATTCTTCTTAGACTCTTCTCGGAAAAGAGCCCTCACGCGGCTCGAAGGGGGAAACCGCCCGGTCTATAAAGGGTGACGAGGAGCCGAGCGCCGGACGATGCAAAAGTCTTCCGACCAAAAGACCCGCGAACAGATAGGCCTCTCGCTTGTCGCGATCGCGAGCGAGCTTGCGCGCGAGATCAACCCGGAGCGCCCGCGAATTGGCGGATTGACCGGCTCGCTCGAACGCGACTGGGGCTTCGACAGCCTCACGCGGGCGGAGCTCCTGCTCCGGGTCGAGCGCGCGTTCTCGGTGCGCGTGCCCGACGCTCTCTTGGGTGAGGCGGAGACCCTCGAAGACGTGGTCCCGGCGCTCGCCGATGCGCCGAGGCTTCCTTCCCTCGATCTTGCGCGGACCGAGCCGGTGCAACAGAAGGCGGTCGAGGCGGCGCCTCTAGACCTCAAGACCCTCACCGAAGTGCTCGACTGGCATGTGAGCGAACATGGCGAGCGGGTTCATCTCACGCTGTGGCAGGATGTCGGCGCCGAGACGAAGCTGACCTATCGCGAGCTTGCGGAACGGGGACACATCGCCGCGCGGGGCTTGGTCCGCGCCGGCCTTGAGCCCGGCGAGCGGGTCGCGATCATGCTGCCCACGGGCTTTGAGTTTTTCGCGGCGTTTTTCGGCGTGCTCTATGCCGGCGGAGTGCCGGTCCCGATCTATCCGCCGGCGCGGCCCTCGCAACTCGAGGAGCATCTCAACCGCCAGGCAGGCATCCTGCGCAACGCCGGCGCGGCATTTCTCATCGCGCCGCCGGCGGCATCGGCGATCGCGCGGCTGGTCAAGTTTCAAGTCGATAGCCTGCGCGATGTCGTGAGCGTCGAAGTGTTGAGCGAAGGCGCGAGCGGCGAGGGGCCCAGCGTGGCGCCCGCGGACACGGCGCTCATTCAATATACCTCCGGGAGCACCGGCGATCCCAAAGGCGTGGTGCTCAGCCACGGCAATCTGCTCGCGAATATTCGCGCCATGGGGGCCGCGATGAATGCAGGCCCGAAGGACGTGTTCGTGAGCTGGCTGCCGCTTTACCACGACATGGGGCTGATCGGCGCCTGGCTCGGCAGCCTCTACTTCGCCGCGCCGCTCGTGGTCATGTCGCCGATCACCTTCCTCGTGCGGCCGGAGCAATGGCTGTGGGCCGTCCACCGCCATCGGGCGACGCTGTCGGTCTCGCCGAATTTCGGCTACGGGCTTTGCCTCAACAGGATCGCCGACAAGGCGATCGCAGGCGTCGATCTCAGCTCGCTTCGCATGGTCTTCAATGGCGCCGAGGCGGTTTCGCCCGACATCATCCGCAAATTCACGGCGCGTTTCGCCAAATACGGCTTCAAGCCCGAAGCGCTCGTGCCCGTCTATGGCCTGGCCGAGAATTCGGTAGGGCTCTCGTTTCCGGCGCGCGTTCGCGCGCCCGTCATCGATCGGGTCGATCGCGCGGCGCTCGGCGAACGCGGCCGCGCCGTCCCTGCCGCCACCGGCGATCCGGCCGCCTTGGAGATCGTGGCTTGTGGCCGCGCGCTTCCCGGCCATGAGATTCGCATCGTCTCGGCGACGGGCGAGCTCGGCGAGCGGGAAGAGGGGCGGCTCCAGTTTCGCGGGCCCTCGGCCACCAAAGGCTATTTCGACAATCCGGCCAAGACGCGCGAGCTCTATGACGGCGATTGGCTGAACAGCGGCGACCGCGCCTATATCGCGGGCGGTGACGTCTACATCACGGGCCGCTCCAAGGACATCATCATCCGGGCCGGCCGCAACATCTATCCGGCCGAGATCGAGGAAGCGGCGGGCGGGGTTCCCGGCATCCGCAAGGGTTGCGTCGTCGCCTTCGGCAGTCAGGATCCCGTGCGCGGCACGGAGCGCTTGATCCTGCTCGCCGAGACGCGCGAAACCGACGCCGCTTCCTTGGCCGCGTTGCGCCAGCGCGTCGAGGATACGGTCACGCCCTTGCTCGATGCGGCTCCGGACGAAGTGGTTCTGATTTCGCCCAACGCGATCCCGAAGACTTCGAGCGGAAAATTACGCCGCGCTTCCGCTCGCGAGCTGTTCGAGCAGGGGCGCCTGCTCGACCGGCCGCAGCCGCTCTGGCGGCAGATGCTGCGGTTCGGCCTCGCCGGCGTGAAACAGCGCCTGAGCCGGGGCTTGCGCATGTTCGGCGAATATCTCTATGCGGCGTGGTGGTGGATCGTGATCGTGGTGATAGGCGTCTTTCTCTTCGTCGCCGTATCGCTCACGCCGGGCCAAGCGCGGCGATGGGCTCTCGTGCGCGGCACGGCCAAGGCCGCCCTTCGGCTCATGGGCATCGGCGTCGAGACGACCGGCGCCTGGCCGCAAGAGAAGAACGTCATCATCGCGGCCAATCATGCAAGCTATCTCGATGGGCTCGTGCTTGCGGCGTCTATCCCGGGCGATCCCGCCTTCATCGCCAAGAAGGAACTCGAGAGCCAGCTCTTCGCAGGCGCCTACTTGCGGCGATTGGGGACGCTGTTCGTCGATCGCACCGATCCCGAAGGAGGCGTCGAGGACACCAACAAGGCGCTTGCGGCCGCGCGCGAAGGCAGGATGCTCGTGTTCCTGCCCGAGGGCACGTTCACGCGGGCGCCCGGCCTGCTTGCCTTCCGCCTCGGCGCTTTCGTCATCGCCGCGCGGGAGAATTTGAAAGTCTTGCCGGTCACGCTCAAAGGCACGCGCTCGATCTTGCGCAGCGGCCAGTGGTTTCCCCGGCGCGGCGACGTCTCGATCCGCGTGGGACCGCTGCTTGTTCCCGACGGCAGAGATTTCGCCGCCGCGGTCAGACTGCGGGACGACGTCCGGGCCGAGATCCTTGCCAATTGCGGCGAGCCCGACGCGACAATAAACTGACAAGAACGGACAAAAAGGACCCATGACAGCAAAGAAATGGTGGGCATCCGCCAACATTGGGGTTGGTCAAAAAAAGACCCGCAAGCAGATGGGACAGTCGCTGACTTGATTGGCAACGAGGTTGCGCAAGCGTTGTGGCTGACCCGCAGGTGAACGATTCAACCCCAATGGCTTAACGGCTGCTCACCGGTCGCATCCCTTCGGAACCTGCCTGCGCGTCAGCAATCCAAAGACCGGTCGCAGCGTAAAGGTTCGGGTCAACGATCGTGGTCCATTCACAAAGCTGCCAAATCGGCTCCGTGAACTGTGAGTGTCGCAAGCGCTCAAACACGTTGATCAAGATGAAACTCCTTGCAGGGGGCACAACGCCAAGGCAGACGCCGTCACACCCGCGCTTTCGCTATGACTTCATCGAACACCGTGAGCACCGCCGCGTGACCCCTCATATCGTTGATGTGGATGAGTTTGGAAGTCCCGCAATGAGGACGCAGAGCTCCGTAAGCGAGGTGATCAGCGGCGTCGTGGTTATGTGTGAGTTCGTAAGCCGCCGCAATCAATGCACCTAAAGCACATCTTTTTACCGCGCCGAGAGATGTTGGGAAAACGCTAACGCCGTTCGCATCCAAGGCGATGTGGTTGCGACACCAATGATCCCTATCTTAAATCAGGGCGCGAGCCCTTTCAATAATCTGTATCGGTAGTGATCTTGCCATCGAAACCTTCCTCATTTTATCTGTCGTGGGCGGAGGGGAGATATTCTCCTCGCCGCTCGCCAACAGGCGTGGTCACTATAGGCAAAGCTGTCGTCAGTGCCCTCGAGGATAATTTCGCCTTCTCCGCAGGCGACATTTCCGCGGGGGGTCAGTCGCTGGACTCACGTGGTATGCAGTGGAATCTCTGCCCCAGCGGCTCGGCTTTGCGCCCACAATTGTTGGGCAATAGCTAGAGGATCGATCTTACGCTCCTGCCACCACCGCTTTTCGTCTCCGGTGGCATGATTTTCACCGTGGTGGATAGCACAGAGCGGCACGGTAAATTCGTCACTCACTTTCAACGCTAGACCCCGCTGTTGGGCATGGCGAACATGATGTGCATGCGCTGGTGTACGTCCGCAGATGACGCAGGGCTGCTGGGCGACAAAGCGGAGGTGCTCCTTTGAGCGAATCCGTTTCAACTCGGCAAGGGGGAGGGCGCTCTTGTCGATCTTCCCATTCGGCTTGAGGTTTGTCGCGGTGCTCAGCGGAGGCTCGACATTCTGCTTGGCCAGAGCGATAGCCCGCCTCTTGAGATGCGCGACGAGGTTCTGGCCTATGGCTCCTCGCGGGGTAGAGCGGTTGGGTTGTTTGTTGACGGCGCGCACGGTGTCGACGTTGCGCTCCCAGATGGCGAACAAGACCTCAATGTCGGCCGCTTCGGTCAAGGCCTTGCTCAGCGCCGCAACAAATTCATCCGCTCTGCTGAAACTTTGGCCCGCGCCGTTGGGGAGGCTCAGCATCCAGGGGCCACGATAGTCTTCAGGCGCAACACCAAGTGCTTTCCTGTTTCTCACGCCTGCGAGCTCGCGGTCATAGAGCGCAAGCCCAAAGGGATTGCCGAAAGTGGCGAACGCGCGTTTGGTCGCGTCCGTTTCAGCGGCTTTCAGCGCTAGCTCATGCGCCTCTCCCGGCGTTGAGGCTTTAGCGCTCCCACTGCCACAGCCTTCCCGGGTGATGACAATGGCACCGGCTCTGACCGCGATACGCACCTTGGCGGTATATGCAGCGGCGTAACGATGGTGTGTGGCGTCGGACCAAACGCAGCGCGTGGACAGCGTATGCCGATCCCAAGCGTCATGACCAAAGATTCGATTGGCCTCAGCGATGACATGCCAGCCCTCGACATAGGCGAGGGTGGTGTCTTCGACTCGACGAGTTCTGACATGCTTGGAGTTGAGCTTGGCCTCGAGATTTTTTACTTGCGCTTCGCTGAACGCCATCACTTGGTCCTCACAGCTAAACAGGGTTTGGGGTTGCCGAGCTGGGCGCCGTGAATCACCGCGCCACGCTTAAGGTCGCCGAGGAGAGCTTGACGGTCCAGCTTAGGCGGCTGGGGCACCCAGTAGCGTTCGGGGATCTCAGGTTCGGAGACGATCACTAGCGGTAGCAGGCCGGCCCGCGCCGAAGCCGTAAAGTCGGGCTCCTCCAGCTTCTTCAGCCCGGCCTCGCACATGGCCTCCAAGGCCAATTGCCGCTTCTTGGCGCCCCGCTCCTCAAGCCGGGATAGGCGCTGCCGCATCTCCTCCAGACGTGTGCGCAATCCCGCTTGGAGCGCTTGGTCGACTAGCGCCGAGCGGATTACCGCGGCTATCATCTCGTGGAGGTCGGTGATTCCTTCCAACGTGTCGCGAATTGTTTCATCATCCGCCTCTGGGAAACTGGTCAGCAGTCTCTCACCAAGCAGTTTGTAGGTCCGGACTTCGCCTGTTAGGGCCAGAGTGTTCATCTTACGCAGATGCGCCTTGCGTACACGACATTTTGTACACCGTACACATGCTTGCTGGCTTTGTCAACTAGTCATCCAACGCGATGATAACCGCCACGCAAATAAGAATGGCAAGGGCAGCGCTTGGTTGGGGAGTTCGTGACCTAGCCAAGAGAGCCGGGTTATCGGCCAATACCGTCAGCCGATTTGAGAATGGCGCGGGCGCGATGGCAGACACACTTCAGCTGATGCAGGACGCACTCGAAGATGCAGGAATAACCTTTATTCCAGCGGACGAGATGGCGGGACCCGGCGTCAGGCTGACGGAAATGGGCAAACGCCGGCAACCATCCCGCCGCTTGGCCAAGCCACGGGTTCAGCAGAGGCGTTGAGCGCATAGGAAATTGCGAAGCACCGGATGCGGTGCGGCTTTGCATTGATACGGGGGGAGGCGGAATGCAGGGCTCTAACGTCTTGGCTTAGAAAGCTCAGCGGCGAGTTTGTTTGCCTCCTTGACCAATTTACGTATGCCCGCGCGGCGCTCTATCGCCACCCTAGTATAGGCGCCGTGCTTAAAAGCATTTTTGTTCCCGAACGGCGCGCCGGACCCCGCGGCACCCCCGTGCATGCGCATCGTTGCTTACCTCGGACTGCCGGCGAGCGACACCGGCCGCCCGAGCGAATCCTCGCGCCACAGCGAGGACTCGTAAGCATCGGGCCCGTGTTACGCTTATGAGGCATCGTCCTCGGGCTTAAGTCGCTTGCGATCGTTGCCTTTTTGCGTTTCACTTGCCTGCGCCGTAGGTTTTTAATCCTAGTGTTTCATCTGACATGGGATTTGGAAGCGATGCGACTGACATCAATTCCACAAGGTATGAGGTCCGCTCAGCCTCCTCGCGGCCTATCGTCAGTGGCAGCACGCGCTCCGGCACGGCGACACGCATGTCGAGGCTGATCTCTTCTTCAAGCTGAGCAGACACATGAAGAGTGACCCGCACCTCGACGTTGAGGAGTTCGAGGCTGCGCTCCAACGACTGCATCGAGCAGCATGGCCGGTCGCAGCTCGACGCCCAGCTCGACTACACATAGGCGAGACCGACATCGACATCCTTGAGGACTGACGCCGGCGAGACCGCTCGCACACATGTGCCAGACAGGCGAAGTGCATGTCGGATGGTTGTTCCGGCGATCCTCGACCTTGCTGTGTGGACCCTATGTGGACCCATACGACGACGCTCCACGATTTCGAGCTGCTAAGTTCTTGATTTAGTGGTGCGCCCGGCACGGCTCGAACGTGCAACCCCCAGATTCGAAGTCTGGTGCTCTATCCGTTGAGCTACGGGCGCGGCGCCCTCAGGTCTAGCCGCGAGGCAAGGATCGTTTCCGCGAATATTGTATGCTTGGCCGCGCCGCTCAAGCGCTGGCCTCGGCGCGATAGCAAAACCAAGACAGCACAACCCCTTTACCTCGAACGCGGGCTTGATAGAGTAGCGGCATAGCACCAACACGCCGGGCACCGGCCTGCGGGAAACGGGCGCGTCCGGGTCAGGGGTATGAGATTTGAGTGGGCCGCGCGGCGATGCCGGCCCGGCTGCAACGGCTTCCCGCGACTTCAAGGCGCGGCGGAGCGAGACCGGCGACTGCGTGGGCGCTGAAGCGCCGGCGCAAGACGCAACCGGCGCGCTTCCGTTGGCGCCGGCAGACGGCCTCAACGCGGCAGCCGAGGCTAAGACGAATGCGGGCGCGCATGCGCGGGCGTCCGCTCCTTCCATCTACGCCGCTCTCGATCTCGGCACCAATAATTGCCGCCTGCTTGTCGCCAAGCCCTCGCGCCGCGGCTTCCTCGTCATCGACGCGTTCTCCCGCATCATCCGGCTCGGCGAAGGCGTGCTGACATCGGGGCGGCTGTCGGAAGCGGCCATGAGCCGCACCATCGAAGCGCTGAAAGTGTGCGCCGACAAGATGAAGCGCCGCGGCGTGACGCGCTCGCGCCTGATCGCGACCGAAGCCTGCCGCATCGCCGCCAACGGCCCGGAGTTCATCGCGCGGGCGCGCGCCGAGACCGGGCTTGGGATCGAGATCGTGACGCAGGAGGCCGAGGCCAAGCTCGCGGTGTCGGGCTGCGCCTCCCTGATCGACCACAACGCCGACTTCACGCTCGTGTTCGATATCGGCGGCGGCAGCTCCGAGTTAATCTGGCTCGACCTCAAGCGGCTCGGACGGCCCTGGCGCCGCACGCTGCATGACCGGGTCGACGTGCAGAGCTGCATCGCGGCCTGGACGTCTCTGCCGATCGGCGTCGTCAATCTCGCCGAACGCCATGGCGGCCGGGACGTGACCCATGCGCGCTACGAAGCCATGGTGACCGAAGTGATGGCCGGCATGGGCGAGTTCGAGAACAAGCACGGTTTCGGCACCAAGATCGCCGGCCGCCGCGCGCATTTTCTCGGCACCTCCGGCACCGTCACGACAATTTCGGGGATTCACCTCAAGCTTCCATTCTACGAGCGCTCGCGGGTTGATGGTTGCTGGCTCAGCGTCCGCGACGTGCGCGCCGTGTCGAGCAACCTTATCGGCATGACCTATGCCGAGCGTGCGGCGCAACCCTGCATCGGGCACGAGCGCGCCGATCTCGTGCTTGCGGGATGCGCCATCCTCGAAGCGTTGCTCAGGGTGTGGCCGTGCCAGCGCTTGCGCGTGGCTGATCGCGGCTTGCGCGAGGGCATCCTCGCCACGCTCATGGCCGAGGACGGTCACGACCGGAGAGGTTCCGAGCAGGCGCGGCCGCGGCCCCCGCAAGGCGAGCGCTAGCTCACGAGAAAGGAGCGGGTTCGGAGGCGGTTTTCTGGTCGGTCCCCACGGGCTCCGCCTTGGCCGAGAGGCTCGCGCCAGCGCCCTTGGGCAGGCGCATGAAAATGAAGGTCGAGCTCGCCGCGATCGCCGCGACTATGAGGAAGGCGACCGGGAAATCTTCCGCGACCACCTGCGCGCCGGGGCGGCCCATGCGCTCGATTTCGAGCACGAGCGCGCCCATCGCCACGCCCGCCGACTGCGCCAGTTGCTGGACGACGCTCGCGAAGCTCGTCGCGCGGCTCATGGCGGCGTGTTTGATGTCGGCATAGGCGATGGCATTGAGGGCGGTAAATTGCAGCGATTTGAAGAAGCCGCCCGCGAGCAGCACGGCGAGCACGATCGCGTGCGGCGTGCCGGCGGTGAAGAGCGCGATGGCTGCGGTGAAGAGGGCGCTCACGACTGCGTTGACGACGAGCGTTCGCTTGAAGCCGAAGCGGTGGATGATCGGCCCGGCGGTCGTCTTCATCGTGATGGCGCCGACCGCGCTGACGAAGGTAAGCAGCCCGGATTGAAACGGGCTTAGGCCAAAACCGAGCTGGAGCATGAGTGGCAGCAGGAACGGCATCGCGCCGACGCCGATGCGAAAGAGAAAACCGCCGACGACGCTCGCGAAGAACGTGTCGATCTTGAGCAGGTTGAGATCGATCAGGGGCGCTTTCGTCACCCGCGCGTGGCGCACATAGAGGAAACAGCCGACAGCCCCCACGACGAGGAGCGCCAGCACGATCTCCGCCGGGAACAGTCCCTGACCGATATTGGCGAAGCCGAAGGCGATCCCCGACAAGCCGACGCCCGAGAGAATGAAGCCCTTGACGTCGAGCGGCGGCACCTTCTCCTCGCGAATATTCTCGATGTAGCGCGTGGCGAGGATCATGCCGATTATCCCGATGGGGATGTTGATCCAGAAGATCCAGCGCCAGGAGGCGAAAGTCGAAATCGCGCCGCCGAGCGGCGGCCCGATCACCGGCCCCATCAGCGCGGGGATGGTGAGCCAGGCAAGCGCCGAGATCAGCTCGGCCTTCGGCACCGTGCGCAGGATGACGAGCCGTCCGACCGGCACCATCATGGCGCCGCCCATGCCCTGGAGAATGCGGAAGGCGACAAAGTCCGGAAGCCCTTGGGCGAAGCCGCAGGCGGCGGAGCCGAGCGTAAACACGGCGATGGCGGCGCGGAACACGGTGCGGGCGCCGAAGCGGTCGGCGACCCAGCCGCTCAACGGGATGAACACGGCAAGCGACAAGAGATACGAGGTCAGAGCAAGCTTGAGCGCGACCGGATCGTCGTGAAGATCGGCCGCGATCGCCGGCAGGGATGTCGCGATCACCGTCGAATCCATCTGTTCCATGAACAGGGCGAGGGCGACGATGAGGGTGACGAAATAGCGTGGCATGTGGCAGGTGTTGGCGGGCGGGAGAGCCGAGTTGGGGCAAAGCGGCCCCGGGCGTCAAGCGCGAGGCCAAAGGTCGGGTGATTAACGCATGGCGAGGCCGGGAAAAGGGCAGGGCGGGCAGGGCGGAAGCCGGAAGCTGGCGGTCCGGGTCCGCACCGCCAAGGGGCGGAAGCTCGCCTCGACCCGCTGGCTCCAGCGCCAGCTCAACGATCCTTATGTCGAAGAGGCGAAGCGCAGGGGCTATCGCAGCCGCGCCGCCTTCAAGCTCGCCGAGATCGACGACAAGCGCCATCTCTTGCGGCCGGGGATGAGCGTGGTCGATCTCGGCGGGGCGCCCGGGGGATGGAGCCAGGTCGCCGCGCAGAGGGTGAAGCTCATGGCGGGGAAGGGCCGGGTGGTCGCGGTTGATCTCGCCGAGATGGAGCCGATCGCCGGCGTAATCCAGCTCAAGCTCGATCTCACCGACCCCGACGCGCCCGATCGCGTGCGCGCTGCCTTGGGCGGCGCGAAGGCGGACGCCGTTCTGTCCGACATGCATGCGCCGGCGACCGGGCACAAGGCGACCGATCACTTGCGCATCATGGGCCTCGTTGAGGCGGCGCTCGATCTCGCCCAAGACATTCTCGCCCCCGGCGGCGTCTTTCTGTGCAAGGTGCTGCAAGGCGGGGCGAGCCGGGAGCTCGTCGCGCGGCTCAATCGCTCCTTCGCCAAGGTGCGGCACGTGAAGCCGAAGGCGTCCCGCGCCGAGTCCGCCGAGATGTATGTGCTCGCCACCGGTTTTCGCGGCGCCGCTCCCGAGACTTAACCCATTCACGGAACTGTGCTTTTGACGCTTGCTGCACGGCCTCCGGCGCGCTGCTATGGTGCGGCGGCTATCGCTCTTGCCCGTGAGGAGCCTCAGTCGATGAATCTCGAAGTGGTGAAGGATTATTACGGCAAGGTCCTCAAAAGTTCCGAGGATCTGCAGACCTCGGCGTGTTGCGATGGCGGCGATGTTCCTCCGCATCTCGAGGCGCTGCTCGCCAACGTCCATGAAGAGGTCCGCGCCAAATATTATGGCTGCGGCATCGTGGTGCCGGCGGCGCTTGCCGGCGCCCGCGTGCTCGATCTCGGCTCGGGTTCCGGCCGCGACGTCTACCTCATCGCGCAGCTGGTCGGCGCTGACGGCGAAGTCGTCGGCGTCGACATGACCGACGAGCAGCTTGCCACCGCGAACGCTCATATCGACTGGCACATGCGGCGGTTCGGTCATGGCCGTTCAAACGTGAGGTTCCTCAAAGGCTATATCGAGAAGCTCGGCGCGCTCGGCTTGCCGCTAGCGAGCTTCGACGTGATCGTGTCGAACTGCGTCATCAATCTCTCGGTCGACAAGTTTGCGGTGCTGCGCGGCGCCTTCGACCTGCTCAAGCCGGGTGGCGAGCTCTATTTCGCCGATGTCTATTGCGACCGCCGGCTCCCCGATCATGTCAGGGCCGATCCCTTGCTCTCTGGCGAGTGCCTGGGCGGGGCGCTCTATTGGAACGATTTTCTCACACTGGCCAAGCAGGCCGGTTTCCTCGACCCGCGGCTCGTCACGAGCCGTCCCATCGCGGTCGAGAATGCGGCCATGCGGGCGAAGCTCGGCCAAGCGCAGTTCTTCTCGGCGACCTACCGGCTGTTCAAGCTCGACGGACTGGAGGCGGCTTGCGAGGACTATGGCCAGGCGGTGATCTACAAGGGAACCGTGGCGGAGCAGCCCGACGCTTTCGCGCTCGACGGGCATCATCTGATCGAGCGCGGAAAGGCGTTCCCGGTCTGCGGCAACACATGGCGCATGCTGGCCGAGACGCGCTTTGCCCCGCATTTCGATTTCATCGGCGAGTTTGCCAACCACTACGGCATCTTCCCCGGCTGCGGGACTTCGATCCCCTTCGCGACGGACGCTGCCGCCAAGGCAAGCGGGGGCTGCTGTTAGGGGAGGCCGTTGTCAGACGTCAGGGACCTGGAAGTCGAATGAATCACCATCTTGGACGGCGCTTGGCGGCAGAGGCGCTCGGGACGTTATTTCTCGTCATGGCGGTGATCGGCTCCGGCATCATGGCCGAGACCCTTGCCGACGGAACGTGGCGCTCGCGCTCCTTTGCAATACGCTCGCGACCGCCGCGATCCTCGTCGTCATCATCACCATCTTCGTTTCCGTCTCGGACGCGCAGTTCAATCCGGCCGTGGCGCTCGTCATGCGGCTACGCGGCGAGATCGATGACCGCACGGCGCTGCTCTATGTCGCGACGCAGATCGCGGCCGGGTTACTCGGTGCAGTGGCCGCGCATCTGATGTTCGGGCTCGCGCCTTTTCAAGTCTCGGACACGCCGCGCAACGGCTTCGGCCAGTTCCTCGGCGAATTCATCGCCACGTTCGGGCTGATTGCGACCATTCTCGGCTGCCTCCGATTTAAGCCGGGCGCGCTTGCGGCAGCCGTCGGCCTCTATATCGGCTCGGCCTATTGGTTCACCTCGTCAACTTCCTTCGCCAACCCGGCGGTGACCATCGCGCGCGCGTTCACCGACACGTTCGCAGGGATAGACCCCACCCACGCGCCGGGCTTCATCGTGGCGGAGCTTCTCGGCGCGGTCGCCGCCTCGTTTCTGTTCGGCTGGCTCTTCGCCGGGGAGACAGTCAAGGCTAAGGCGCGGCGCGGGCCAGCGCGATCTCGGCCTCGAGCGCGCTGATGCGCCGGTCGCGTTCAGCGATCGCCTCGGCGACGTCTTCGGCAAAAAGCATTTGCGGGATGTGCTGCGGGCAGTTGATGTCGATGGCGGTCACCGCGAACACGATGGCTTGCTGCGCCGCGCGCGGTAAGCCTCGGGGAAAAGCCCGCGGTCAGCCGGCTCGTCCTCGACGACGCGCGCCGTGCCCCAGATCTTCACCCGCCTGCGTACCGTGTAATCCGTGAGGAACAGCATCGCGCGCGGGTTGTCGGCGAGGTTGCCGACCGTAATGTATTGCCGGTTGCCGGCGAAGTCGGCGAAAGCGAGCGTATGCGGATCGAGAACGCGCAAGAAGCCCTTGGGGCCTCCACGATGCTGGATGTAAGGCTGGCACTCGCGATTGGCGGTCGCGAAATAGAAGGATCGGATATTGGCGATGA
>CAWDKA010000005.1:0-20899 GCA_963802845.1 uncultured Alphaproteobacteria bacterium | reverse complement strand
CGGGATTTCATAAAGAAAGTCGCCAACGGCCTAAAAATTTCCGTTGTTGACACTTTGGATGAATTGAATTATACTCCCCAAAAGAAATTTGGAAGGCTCACCATACGCCGCGCGGTAATGAGGTTGTCTGTGAGTATTTGTTCGAGCAAGGGATTCGGTAGCTGTCCGATCTGACTAAAGCGGCGCTTTTCGCGGCGGCAATTGGCAACTCGGTGGAGCGATGACGCGAAGAACGAGACGATATGCGGTAAGCGGCGCGCTTGCCTTGAGCCTCCCAATTGCACTGGGCTCTAGCTTTCCGGCGGAAGCAGGCGACGCCGAATCCGCCAATCCCGCGGCGCCCGCTTCCGATGCCGAGTTCGACGGCGAGTGCGTGATGGGGCTTGCGCTCGGCAAGGACATCAAGACCGATTGCTCGGTCTCGACGGTCTATGGCGGCAGGACCTATTGCTTCGGCAACGAGACGGCGAAGCAGCTCTTCCTCAAGAAGCCCGACGAGTTCCTGCTCCAGGCGCATGTCTACTATTCGAGCAAGCAGCCGGTGCCGGGCAATTCAAGCAATCAGTCGAAGCCGGGCGAGTAGCACCGGCGCATCCTGGTGCCGCAAGGTGAGCGCGAGCGGGACGGAAAGCGCCCATGTGCGGGCGACCTACTCCTTTGGCAGGCCCGGCCAAGGATGGTTGGGGCTGATGATCCGGGTGATGTCTTGCATCATCGTCCACGAACCCGGGATGTCGGCCCCCGAGTTAAAGAGCACCACCATCGTGATCCCCTCCTCCGGCAGGTAGTAGGGATAGGTCTACTCAGGATGTTGCCGTTGTGGCCGATCCAGCCGTTCTGGTTCTCGAGCGCGAGGCCATAGAGCGCGCCATCGCCTTCCGGCGGCGCCTGCAAGAACCGGTCGCGCTCTCGTTTCATGGCGGGCGAGAGCAGCTTGCCGATGGCGAGGTCGCGCGTCCACACGCGCATGTCGTCGAGCGTCGAGATCATGCTGCCCGAGGCCCAACCCCAAGACGGATTCCAATCCGTGGCGTCGACGATCTTGCCGTCCGGCAGTTTGAGGTAGCCTTGGGAATGCGGCGAGGGGAATTCGGCTCCGGCCGGGAACACGGTGTGGGTCAAGCCCTCCGGTTTCAGGATGTTCTGCTCGATGAACGACGCGAGCGATTGGCCTGAGACTTTCTCCACCACAACGCCGAGCAGGACCGTGTTGGTGTTGCAATAGTCGAATGCGCTGCCGGGCGGAAACAGCGGCTTATGGCTGAAGGCGATCTCCAACAGCTCGCGCGGCGTCCATTCCCGGAACGGCTGCTGCGGCATCTTCGGATTAGTATCGCTGGCGTAATCGTATAGCCCGCTGCGCATTTCCGCGAGCTGCCTGAGCGTGATCTGGTCGCCGCCCGGCACGCCCTCGACGTAGCGGCCGATCGGGTCGTCGAGACCAAGCTTGCCCTGGTCCGCCAGCATGAAAATCGCCGTGACCGTGAAGGTCTTGCTGTTGCTGCCGATGCGCATGTAGAGATCGGGCGCCATCTTCTCGCCGGTCCCGGCGTCGCGCACGCCGAACGCCCGCACATAGGGCTCGCTTCCATCTTGCCAGATGCCAACGATGGCGCCGGGAACCGACGCGCGCTGCATGGCGAGAGGGATCGCCTTGTCGAGCGCGGCGGCGCGCTCCTCGGCGGGACCGGCCGCATCGGAGATCCCCGCCGGAAGCGCAATCGCGAGCGTGGCCACGATCGCGAGCGCGCGCAGTGACCGTAATGCGGGCTGGCTATTCGCTCGCCTAAGGTCGCATAAATTATTGATATTCAAGGCAAATATCCGCAAGCGCCGAGCCTAGGACCCGCTCGGCTGCGACTGCGCCGCGAACCGCGCCGCGTCGGTGTCGGTCACGACCACGTCGAGCTCGTTCCTTTCGCCGCGGGCGAAGGTGAAGCGGAAATTCGGGTTGGTCGAGACCGAGAAGGTGCTGTCCATCTTGAACACGAGCTCGCCGTCGCGCTTCACCGTCACCTCTTTGACGAAGCGCGCCGGGATGATGTTGGCGGTGTTGATGTCGAGCTGCATCCCGTTCGCGTTCGGGTGCTTGATCATGACTTGCGCCGACCAGATTGGGTTCGCATCGAGCGCGGGCGGGAACGTCCTCACGATCATCTTGCCGAGCCCGACCATCTCGGTATCGGGGTCCTTGGCCTGCATCGCCCCGCAGCCGCCGGCGGCGGCCACGAACTTGCTCGCCATGTGCAGCGAGCCGTCGGCGGTTTCGAGCACGGCGCGGACTTGCGAGAAATTGTCGATGCGAACGCGCGTGGAGAAGCTCCGCTCGCCGCCTTTGCCCTGCGCCGGACCGAAGCTGAGCGTCGCGACCTTGGGATCGGGGTTCTTGTCGATGAAGAGCGTTAGCGATTTGAGGTCTTGGGTGACATGCGGCGGCACGCGCACGGTCAACGGCACGATCGCCGCGTCCTCCGCCGTGCCGGGAATCTCGAGAACGACGGCGCCATCTTCCTCGGCGATAGCGCGGTCGCCGAAGGCCTGCTTCTTGAGCGTCGGCCATAGATCGATATCGGCCTTCGCTATCGGCTGGAGAACGAGGAGGCCAGCGAGCGCGGCGGCGCCGCTTAGAAAGCCCAGGGTCTTGAGGGGCAGGGGCATGGCGTCGTCCTCATAGTGCCGGTCGCGCGCAGTATATCATTCCCATTCGAGCTCTGCGAAGGCCGCAGTGACGTTGCGGACGTGATAGTGATCGAACAGTTTCCAGGCGTCGCGCTCGGAAAACCCGGCGGTCTGGATCGCGTCCTCTAAGGTCTTGCCATCCTTGATTAATTTTCGCACATCGGCGGCGATGGCGCCGAGATAGCGCTGCTCGGGAGAAATCGCCTCGGGCATCGCCATGGCATGCGGTCCGTGGCCCGGCACGACGCGGGCGGGCGTCGCCCGCGACAGTTCCTCGATCAGCGTGAGCCAGCCCACGATCGATCCGTCGAGCGTGGGAACATGGACGGAAAAGAGAAGGTCGCCGAGAAAGAGCGTATCGGTTGCCGTATCGGTGATGGTCAGATCGTTGTCGGTATGCGCGGTGCGCTGGGCATTTAGCTGAAGCGTGCGGCCGCCCAGATCGAGAGAGAGGGTCTTCTCGACGCCGACGGAAGGCAGGATGACCTCGATCCCCTCGAAGGCTTCCGCGCCCAGCATCTCCTTGTTGATCGCGAGGTAGCGCTCGGCCCGCGAGCCGAGCCCGCGGGCGAGCTTGTAGTGGCCGACAAAGGTCGGATTGTCTTCCTTGAAGGCGGCGTTGCCGAACACATGGTCGGGATGCATGTGGGTATTGATGACGTAGCGGATGGGTTTGCCGGTGACGGCGCGGATCGCCTCTCTCAGCTCGCGCCCCGCGACCGCGCTCCCCAGCGTGTCGATGACCGCGACCCCATCGCTCCCCACCACGAAAGAGGCGTTGGCCATGTCGCCGCGATTCTCGGGCGATTGCAGCTCGTAGCGGCCCTGGTGCACGAAAACGCCGGGCGCGATCTCGGTGATATCGGCCCCGGTTGCCGCCTCGGCCGGCGCGTAGCGCAGCAAGGGCGAGGCGGCTAAAAGGAGCGCCGCGCGCAAGAAGGCTTGGCGCGAGATGGCGGGCGGGCGCGCCCGGTGTCGCTGGTCGCAGGTCTTCATTCGCACCCTTCCGTCACCGGCTAACGGCCAAGTTATGGCGGCTTCGGCCCCCCGAAAATGGGGGCATGAGTCGAGCTTTTCCATCGCAACGCGGCCGCCGTGAAAGCCATGCTGCAAAGCACGCGCCTTTCCGCCGGCCGGGAATGAGGATAAAATCGCCCATTTCCGGGCAAAGCCCGGCTTAAACGGACGGGGGAAAATCGGAACGCGGCCGAAGCGGGCCTTTTTGTTTGATGGCCGTTCGTATAGTTTACGCTCGCGCATCAGGGAGGGTGGTCCAAATGCGGATTCTTCTGATTTTAATTTTAATCGTAGCCGGCCTTATCGTGTGGCAGGCGCATAAGCATGGCTGCAAATACGACGCGACGCTGATCAATTGCGTCATGGGCAAGTCGGGCGGCGAGCAGCCGGCAGCCGAAACGCCTGCACCGGCGCCCGCGCCGGCGCCCGAGGCACCGGCCCCGGAGGCGCCTGCACCGGCGCAATAGGGCTTCTCGCGTCGAGACGCACGAATTCGAGACCGCGCGTTGGCAAAGACGCGCGGTCTTTTGCCTGCGGCCTGACGGCAGGATCCTGAGGCTTCGCCCGCTACGGATAGTTAAGCCTGTCTTGCGTGGGCCGAGGCCGTATCGGGCGTTGCAATTGACAGGAGCGGGTGGGACCGAAAAGATCGGCCCCAATCAGGCGCTTTGCCTTCTCCGAGCCACGCGACCCCGAGCATGACCTCCGCCCGAAGCAAAGCCGAGACGGCCGCCACCGAAGCCGGGACCGGGGCTGCGGCGGGCGCGCGGCTTGCGCGCCTGCTCGATGCCTCCCCCGCCGTCGTCTACAGCTTCGAGGCCAGGGGCGATTTCTCGCCGACTTATGTCAGCGACAACATCACCCGGCTTTTCGGCTACGTCCCACAGGAATATCTCGACGACCCGAATTTCTGGCGGGGCCCTGCAATCCTATGCCGAGCTCGACGGCATCCTCCTCGGTCACGAGACCTATTCCCTCGTCAAGGGCGAGGTGGCGGCCGAGGAGCAGGCGCCGATCAAGGTCAAGGGCTTCGCCGAGCCGATCCGCTGCTACAAGGTGCTCGGCCTTTACGACGATCTCGCCCGCGAGGGCGCCGTCATCCGCGAGGAGAGCGACGGTTTCAAGGTCCTGCTTGATTTGCAGAAACGCGAGCGGGCGGACATCGTCGCGGCGCTGGAAGGGATCCTCGCCCGACTCAAGAAGTAGGGGACTTAGCGCGGCGGCGGAATGTCGTCGTTGGCGGGCAGCCTGCGCGCGCTTTCCCGCAAGGCCTCTTTCAGCGAGGCCGGACGGTGATATTTGGCAAGGAGATCGGCGAAGGCCTCGTCGGCGAGGTCCTGGATGGACCGGCCGGTATCCTTGGCGAGGAGGTCGAGGGCAAGCCAGATTTCCGGCGCGAACTCGATCAGCTTGCGCTTGATGTAACTCGGTGTCTGGCGAAGGAACATGCGGGCGGTCCCGGTGATTCGCGACGCCGCCATCATACCTAATTCGTCACCGGTCGAGCGGACGCGGCGCGAGGGGAGTATATCAATTCTAGCGCGCCGTCCCGGGCACGATGACGCGAAGCGCTTGCGCGCGGGAACGGTAATGCAGGGGCGTGTGCATGAAGCTGACCTCGCCGTCGAGAGCGACCGATAACTGGATCGCGCGGGCGCTGACTTCGGCTTCCGCCAGCTCGAACCTGTCGAGATCGCGCGCCTCGTTGATGCGGCCGAAAGACATGCGCCACACCATCCAGAAGAAGGCGAGCGGCGTGCGCGGCTTCACCACGTAGAACCACAGCCTTCCCGCATCGAGCCGGTGCCGCCGTCCGAAGGTGAAGAGCTCCATGCCGTACTCGTTGTTGCCGACGAACAGGCAGGGCGTGCGGTAAGGCCGCGCGAAATTCTGGGCCGAGATCCTCAAACGCCGGCGCGGGAAGTGCCGCAACATCTGCAAGAAAGCCGGCACCATGGCCATCCATTTCGCCAGCCGATCGCGCGCCCTTCGCCGGTCGCGCTCGATGATGAGATAAGGGTAGATGCCGATCGAGGAGTTGTTGATGAAGATCTCGCCGTTGACTTCGCCGAGATCGACCATGCGGGCCTGACCGCTTGCGATTGTTTCCGCGGCGCCCTCGATGTCGAGCGGAAGGCGGAGATCCTTGGCGAAATGATTGCGCGTTCCGAGCGGAATGATGCCGAGCGGCACGCTCGTTCCGGCAAGCACGCTTGCCACGGCGCGAATGCTGCCGTCGCCGCCGCCGGCGATGACCGCGTCGATGTCGCCGCGCCGCGCTTGCGCAAGCGCCCGTGAAGCCGCCTTCCGCAGTCTCTTCCCATCGAGCAAGCGGATCTCGACGGTGACACCTGCCCGCACGAAGGCGGCTGAAAGCCTCCATTTGAGATCGGCGGCATAGGCGCGGTTGAGGGCGCGGGTGCCGGCGCCGGCATTGGCAAGGACGACGGCGCGCCGCACTTTGACCCGCTTCAGCCTGGCGGAGCGAGAATTGGCTGATCTGGCTTCCGCCATTTGGGCAAACCTCGTCCTGCCGGGATTTAGAAGCGTCAGGCTTCCGCAGTCGCGCCGACGCTGGAGTTCAGCGCTTCCTCGATATAGAGCGCGCGGAAGCGGTTGGCCACCGGGCCCGGGCGCCCATCGCCGATCGGAACGCCGTCGATTTCAATGATTGGCAGCACGAAGGCCGAGGCCGCCGTCATGAACGCCTCGCGCGCGTCGAGTGCCTCGGCGACGCTGAACGGCCGCTCTTCGAGCGCCACGCCCTCGAGTGCCGCGAGCCGCAGGATCGAACGGCGGGTCACGCCCGGGAGGATGTGGCGGCCGAGAGGCTGGGTGCGGATCACGCCCTTGGCGTCGAGAACGAAGGCGGAGGACGAGGTCCCCTCCGTCACCATGCCGTCCTCGACCATCCAGCCTTCATAAGCGCCGCGGAGCTTCGCTTCCTGCTTGCCCATGGTCTGCGCCAGCATCGAGGTGGATTTGATGTCGCGCCGCTTCCAGCGCATATCCGGAATCGTGACCACCTTCACGCCGGTCTCGGCGTAGGGATTGGCGATGAGCGGGCGGTTCTGCGTGAAGGCGACGACATTGGGCGAGGGCCGGTCGGGATGGGCGAAGTCCCGTTCGGCGCTGCCGCGCGTGATTTCGAGATAGACGAGGCCCTCGTTTAGGCCGTTACGCCGGACGAGCTCAAGATGCAGCGCGAGCAGGGCCTCGTGGTTCAGCGGTGGGGCGAGGGCGATTTCATCGAGCGAGCGGTCGAGACGGGCAAGGTGGGGCTCGAAATCGACGAGCCGGCCGCCCAGCACCGCTGTGACCTCGTAGACCCCATCGCCGAAAAGGAAGGCGCGGTCGAAGACCGAGACCTTGGCCTCTTCCTCCGGCACATAGGAGCCGTTCACATAGACGGTGCGGGACATGAGCGGGAAGCCTGAGAGCGGCGCGAGCGACCTTGCCTAGCGCCGGATAGGGCCGGGCGCAAGCCGCCGAGGCCGGACCGGCCTACCTGGTTGCTTTTCCAAATCCTCGGCTTAGGGCATACTCCGCGCTTCTGAGCGGGGGGACGGCCGAAAAAACCGCTGCCTGGGCCATAAGGGGGGAATAAGAGATGACTTCAGCGAGCTTGTTGATTGTCTTGATCGTCGGCACCGCGGTCGGCGCGCTTACCGGCCTTGCCGCCGGCGGTTTCTCGCTCGGCGCTTTGACCGTCGCGCTTCTCGCGGGGTTCCTCGGCACGACGATCGGGGCAATGGTGCGGAACTTCATTATCGCGCGCGGCGCCGGCGTGGGGCCGGACGATTCCCGCACGCCTCTGCTTGTGATCATTTATGCCGTCATCGCCTCGCTTGCGGCGAGCGCCGCGGCGGTTGAGCTGGCGCAGCGGAGCGATCTTGGCGACTCGCGGATCTGGGTTGGGACCTTGTCCGGTCTCATCGCCGCGATCCTGATGTCGATGCTGCTGATCACCTACCACACCAAGCCCGGCGATATGCCGACCTTGCGTTCGCGGCATCACTAGGGAGTGGAGCAGGGCGGCTTCACGCTGAGCCCGGCTTCCTCGATCAAGGCGAGATCGTCTGACGCGTCGTTGTTGGCCGTGGTCAAGAGCTTGTCGCCGTAAAAGATCGAGTTGGCGCCGGCGAGGAAGCAGAGGATCTGCGCCTCTTTCGTGAGCTCGCGCCGTCCCGCCGAGAGCCTGACGCGCGACAGCGGCATCAGGATGCGCGCCGCCGCCACCATGCGCACGAGATCGAGCGGATCGACCGGCGGCCGGTCGGCCAAAGGCGTGCCCGGCACCGCGACGAGCGCGTTGATCGGCACGCTCTCCGGATGCGGGTCGAGATTGGCGAGCGTCTGCAAGAGCCGCGCCCGGTGGGCCAAGGTCTCGCCCATGCCGATAATGCCGCCGCAGCAGACCTCGATGCCGGCCTTCCGCACGCGCTCAAGCGTCCCCAGGCGATCCTGGTAGGTCCGCGTGGTGACGATCTCGCCGTAGAACTCGGGCGAGGTGTCGAGATTGTGGTTGTAGGCGGTGAGCCCCGCTTCGGCGAGGCGGCTTGCTTGCGCCTCGCTGAGCATGCCGAGGGTGACGCACGCCTCCATGCCGAGCGCGCGCACGCCCCTGACCATGGCGATCACGCTGTCGAAGGCCTCGCCGTCTTTCACCTCGCGCCAGGCCGCGCCCATGCAGAAGCGCGAGGCGCCTGCATCCCTGGCGCGCTCGGCCTTTTCCAGCACGTCATCGACATCGAGCAGCGTCTCGCGCTTGAGCCCGGTGGTCTTGGCGTAGTGGGCCGACTGCGCGCAATATTTGCAGTCCTCGGGGCAGGCGCCGGTCTTGATCGAGAGCAGGCTAGCGAGCTGCATCTCGCCATCTTCGTGGTAGCGAAGGTGCACGGCGCGCGCGTTATCGATGAGGTCGAGCAGGGGTTGGCTAAGGAGATCGAGGACTTCCCCTCTGTCCCAATCGTGACGGGTCTCGGCCGCGCCTTTGCCTTCGCGCGACCTCTCTGTTTGCTGGCCTTTGCCGCTGATACAATTCAAGATTTCCGAGAGTTCCGGCACGGGGCGAGGCTCGCGATCGCTGGAGGATAGACCCTCGCTCATACAGGATCGGAGGCGGGAGCGAAAGGCCGCGCGATTCCTTGACTGAACCGGTTCCCCGGCGCGTTAAGCCCTGGAACCCGCCCGCAGCCGGTAAAATTGATTTTATTGGCGGGGGTGAAGTTGCTGGCTAAGAGAGAGCATGATCGGAAGCGAAGAACGGTATCGGGCCTTTCTCGATCAGCGCGCCCAACAGGGTTTGCGGCGGTTCTTGCTGGCTGTCGCCACGCGGGAGGCGCGGACGGTCGATGCGGATGGCGGGGATTACGTCAATTTCGGCAGCAACGACTATCTCGGGCTTCGCTTCCACGAGGCCTTGATCCGCCGGGCGATCGCGTGGGCGGACGAATGGGGCGTGGGATCCGGAGCCTCGCGCCTCGTCACCGGAAATCTCGAGCTGTTTCGCCCGATCGAGGCCAAGCTTGCGCGCCTCAAGGGCAAGGAAGCCGCGCTCCTCATGGCGTCGGGCTTCCAGACCAACGCCGCCGCGCTCCAGGCCATTCTCGATCGCAGCGTGCTTGGCGCCGAGCCTCTCGTCTTCGCCGACCGCCTCAACCACGCCAGCATGCATTTCGGCTGCCACGCCGCTGGGGCGCGGCAGATCCGCTACCGTCATTGCGACGCAGGCCATCTCGGCACCCTTCTCGCCGAGCATGAGGGCGACAGCCGTCCGAAATTCATCCTGAGCGAGAGCGTCTTTTCCATGGATGGGGACGTCGCGCCTCTCGACGACCTCGTGCGCCTCGCGCGTGCGCACGAAGCCTGCCTGATCGTCGATGACGCGCATGCGACCGGCATCCTCGGGGAGGGAGGATCGGGCCTTTCGGGCGAGGCCGATATCGTGCTCGGCACCTTCTCGAAGGCGCTCGGGAGTTTCGGGGGCTTTGTCGCGGGAAGCGAGACGGTGCGCGACTACCTCGTCAATCGCTGCGCCGGCGTGATCTACTCGACCGCGCTGCCGCCGCCCGTGCTCGGCGCCATCGATGCGGCGCTCGATATTGTCCCAAGCATGGACGCGGAGCGCGCGCATGTGGCGAACCTCGCCGCGCGGTTTCGCGCCGGCGCCCGCGCGGCCGGGCTCGACATGGGCAAGGCCACCACGCAGATCGTGCCCGTCATTCTCGGCACGCCCGAAGCAGCACTTGCCCTGAGCTTGCGGCTGAGAGAGGCCGGTTTCTGGGCCTCGTCGATCAGGCCGCCCACCGTGCCGCCCGGAACGGCGCGGCTCAGGCTCGCCTTCACCGCGGCGCATAAGGAAGCCGACGTCGATCGCTTGCTCGATGTCCTCGCGGCAGGGAACGCGCGCCCCCGGGCCGAGGCGGTGTGACGCGCCAAGATGCATTTCGTCCTCGTTCATGGTTGGGGCTTCCATGCCGGACTCTGGGCCGGCTTCGTCAAGCACCTCGACGGCGCTCGCGTTACGCTGGTCGATCTCGGCTTCGTGGCGGGCGGGCCCGAGGGCGAAAAGAACTGGCCGAAGGACGCCATCGCCATCGGTCATTCGCTCGGCCTCTTGTGGCTGCTGGCGCGCGGAGGCGGGCAGTTCCGCGCTCTTGTCAGCGTGCAGGGTTTCGACTGCTTCTGCTGTCACGTTCCCTCGTCGCGAGTTGCGGCGATGAGGCGGGGGATCGAGCGCACGCCATACGCCACGGTCGAAACCTTCTGGCGCTCGTCCGGCGCGCCGGACTTTGCGCCGCCGGAGGCGCTTGATATCCCGCGCCTGCATGAAGGCCTCGATTGGCTGATGCAATGGGACGTGCGAGAGGTTAAAGACGCGCTTCGATGCCCCATGCTTGCCCTTGCCGCCCGCGACGATGCCATCGTGCCTGCCGCCATGAGCGAGGCGATATGGCGGAAGGCGGGGCTCATCTGGTCGCCCGACGGCGGCCATGTCCTACCCTTGAGGCACCCGGAATGGTGCGCGCGTCATGTCCTTGAATTCGCCAATTCTCTCCCGGCGTAGCGCCGAGATCGCCGCCAGGTTCGGCGCGAGCGCGGAGCGCTATGAGCGTCACGCCGGGCTCCAGCGCGCGATCGCCGGCAGATTGGCGCGGCTTCTTCCCGAGCTTAAGGCCCCCCGCGTACTCGAGCTCGGCTGCGGCACCGGCCTGTTCAGCCGCCACCTACTTCAGCGCTATCCCGGCGGCCGCTTCGTTCTCACTGATGTCGCCCCGGCCATGATCGCGGCGTGCCGGCGGAACCTCGCGCCCTTGGGTCCGGCGAATATCAGCTACGAAGTGATGGATGCGGGCGAGGCGGGCGGTCATGCCGGTCTCGACCTGATCGTGTCGAGCATGACGCTTCACTGGCTAGCCGACCCCATCGCAAGCCTCGAACGCTTGCGTCGCTTCCTCGCGCCGGGGGGCCTCTTGCTCTATGCCACGCTCGGGCCCGACAGTTTCGCCGAATGGCGCGACGCGCTCGCTAGCGAAGGATTGCCGAGCGGACTTGCGGAGATTCCCCCGCTTCCCGGCGTGGTCGAAGAGGAGCGGCTGACCCCCGACACCGACGCGCTCTCGTTCTTGCGCCGCATGAAGGGCGTCGGCGGACTTACCCCGCGCGAAGGCTATGTGCCCCTTTCGCCGGCCGCGCTCCGCGGCGCCCTCCGCGCAGCCGATGCGCGCTTCGGCGGCCGCGTCACTTGGCACATCGTCTATGGCCGGCTCGAAACATCCGAAGCGAGCGCATCGAGGCCTTTGACGATGCCGGCATAGGCGCGCGCAAGCTCCGCCTCGGTGATGCAATAGGGCGGCATGAGATAAACCGTCGAGCCGAGGGGCCTGATATTGAGGCCGTGCGCGAGATACCAGCCCGCCAGCTGCCGGCTGACCGCCGATTGATAGCCGCCCGCTTCTTTCACGTCGAAGGCAAGGATCGAGCCGATGAGACGCGGCCGGGCCACATCGGAGCGGGCCGCAAGCTCGGCCATGAACGCGCGATGCGCTCGATTGATGCGCGCGATCCGTTGCAGCGTCTTTTCTTCCTCGAACAAGGCGAGCGAAGCGAGCGCTACGGCGCAGGCGAGCGGATTTGCCGTAAAGGAATGGCCGTGGGGCAGGGCGCGCTCGAAGCTTTCCCCGACGAAGGCCTCGAACAACGCTTCGCGCGCCACCGTGACGGCCATCGGCATGTAGCCGGCGGTGAGCCCTTTCGACAGGCAAAGGAGATCGGGAACGACCTTGGCCTGCTCCATGGCGAACATCGAGCCGGTTCGCCCGAAGCCCGTCGCGACCTCGTCGAAGATGACGAGAACGCCCGCGTCCCGGGCCGTCTTGACCAGACGCTTGAGGAAATCCGGACGGCAGACCCGCATGCCGCCGGCCCCCTGAAGCAGGGGCTCGACGATGAGCGCCGCGATCCCGGTCCTGCGGTCCGTCAGCGTCGCCTCCAAGGCCGACAGCGCGCCGGCCTCGCGCTCGCCGGCGGCGTCGTCGCCCTCGAACGTTCCGGGATAGGGCAGCACGCTCACTTCGCACATCAAGTCGCGAAACGGCGTGAAGAATTTCGAGCCGCGGCCGAGCGACATGGCGCCGAGCGTGTCGCCGTGATAGCCGCCGTCGAAGGCGATCAAGCCCTTCCGGCGCGGCTCGTCGCGATTGATCCAATATTGATAGGCGATCTTGAGCGCGACCTCGACCGAGGTCGAGCCGTCGTCGGAGAAGAAGACCTTGTTGAGATCGCCGGGCAGGATCTTCGCCAGAGACGCGGCGAGATCGGCCGCGGGCTCATGGGTGAAGCCCGCGAACATGACATGCTCGAAGCGGCTCGCTTGCGCTGCGAGCGCCGCGTTCAGCTTCGGATGCGAGTGTCCGTGGGTGCAGGTCCACCATGACGAGATGAGGTCGAGGATTTCTCTGCCGCCGCTGTCGAACAGCGACGCCGCCTTGGCCCGCGCGACGACGATGGGATCGCCTTCGGTCCCATGCTGGGTATAGGGATGCCAGACATAGCGCTTGTCGCGTGCGAGCACGTCCGCCGCTTGTCGCGACTGCGGGTCGTCGTTCATGCCGCTTCCCGCGCGAGCTTGGCGAGGTCGATCTCGGGCTCGATGGCGAGAAGCGAGGACGGCGTCACCGGATCGAGCCGGGGAATCTCGGCGATGATCTGAACACGCCCGTAGCGCTCGATCGCGGCGCGATTATGCGGGGTCTCAGGCCCGTTGATCACCACGCCGGCAAGAGGAAGCCCGCGCCGCCTGATCGCCTCGAGCGAGAGCAGCGTATGGTTGATCGTGCCGAGCGTCGAGCGCGCGACGAGGATGAGCGGCAGGTCGAGGTCGCGCGCAAGGTCGATGACGTAGAATTGGTCGCCGAGCGGCACCATGAGACCCCCTGCGCCTTCGACCACGAGCGGCCGGTCGCATGGCGGCGGCACGAGCTTCGCCATGTCGATGGCAAGTCCCGCGCGCCGCGCGGCCTCGTGGGGAGCGAGCGGATCGGGGAGGACATAGGCCTCGGGCACGATGCGGTCCTGCCCGACGCCCGCAAGCCGGCGCACCGTTTCCGAGTCTGTCTCGGGATCGGTTCCGGCTTGGACCGGCTTCCAGTAACAGGCCCCGAGCCGCGCCACGAGCCATGCCGCGACGACCGTCTTGCCGACATCGGTGTCGGTTCCGGTGACGAAGAAACCCTGCACGACTGTCCGAGCCTCAGGGGCTCCTCCCAAGCGAAGGCGAGACAGTATAGGCCAATCCCCGTAAGGCAAAGGGGAGTGGACGGGGGCGCGTCTTTCGGGCGACATAGCCGGCCCATGCGCCGCTTGCTCGTCGTTCTCACCTTTACCTTGTTCGCGGCTTTCGCCCCCGAAGGGCTCGCGGCCAAGACGCTGCGCATGGCCTACGATTCCGATCCCACCTCGCTCGATCCGCATGAGCAGCTGTCGGGTGCGACGCTTCAGATGTCGCATCTCCTGTTCGATCCCCTGATCCGCTTTCGCCAGGACTTTTCGCTCGAGCCGCAACTCGCCAAAAGCTTCGAGAAGATCGACGAGCGCACCACGCGCTTCCACCTGCGCGAGGGGGTGAGGTTCCAGTCCGGACGCACGCTCTCGGCGGATGACGTGGTGTGGACCTTCAACCGGCTGAAGCAGAGCCCCGACTTCAAAGCGCTGTTCGAGCCGTTCACCGAAGCGCTCGCGATTGACGACCTCACCGTCGATCTCGTGACCGAAGGCCCGTACCCGCTCGTTCTCAATCTCGCGACTTACATCTTTCCCATGGACCGGGCCTTCTATTCCGGGCTCGACGAGCGCGGAAAGGCGAAGGACGCGATCGTCAAGCACGGCGCGTCATTCGCCTCGATGCATGCGAGCGGCACCGGCCCCTTCATCGTCACCGAACGCGAGCAGGGGGTTCGCCTGAAGCTCAAGCGTTTCCCCGATTATTGGGACAAGGACTCGCCCGGCAATGTCGATGAAATCATCTTCACCCCGATCAAGGAGCCGGCGACGCGGGTTGCGGCGCTTCTCGCGGGCGACGTCGATTTCATCGGACCGGTGCCGCCGACCGATCTTGAGCGGCTGAGAAAAGCGCCTTGCTGCACCCTCGTCACCATCCCGAGCGCGCGCGTGCTCACCTTCGAGCTCAATCAGGATCGCGTCCCGGCCTTCAAGGACAAGCGCGTTCGGCTCGCCATCGCCTATGCCGTGAACGGCCAAGGCATCGCCAGCAAGATCATGCGCGGGCTCGCGACGGCGGCGGGCCAGTTGAGCCCGCCCGGCTACGCCGGTCACGATCCCGCTCTTGCGCCCCATTACGACCTCGAGAAGGCGAAGGCTTTGATGAGGGACGCCGGACACGCCGACGGCTTCGCCGTGACGATGATGGCGCCGAACAATCGCTACATCGAGGACGCGCGGGTCGCCGAGGCCGTCGCCGCCATGCTCGCCAAGATCAACATTCGGGTCGATTTGCAGACCATGCCGAAAGCTCAGTACTGGCAACGCTTCGATGAGCGAGCCGGCGATGTCATGATGATCGGCTGGCAATCCGACACGCAAGACTCGGCGAATTTCTACGAGTTCCTGGTGATGACGCCCGACAAGGACAAGGGCTACGGCCAATACAACGCGGGCGATTATTCAAATCCGGAAATCGACAAGCTCACGCTCGCGACGCAGACGATGACGGACAGGGAAGCGCGTGCCGCGGCGCTGCGCAAGATCGAACGCCTCATCTACGACGACGCGGCGCTGATCCCGCTGCACTGGCAGCATCTGTCCTGGGCGGCGCGCAACAATGTGAAGATCGGCCCCGTCGTCAATGTCATCGACATGCCATATCTTGGTGATCTCGTTATCGAATAGCCGGAACAAGCGGCGTTTTCGCCGGAGGAAATCGACATGTTCAAGAAAATCCTGATCGGACTTGCGGCCCTCATCCTCATCTTCGTCGCCATCGTGGCCATGCAGCCTGCCGATTTCCGCGTCGAGCGCACCACCAAGATCGCCGCGCCTCAGGCCGACGTATTTGCGCAGGTGAACGACTTCCACAAATGGGACGCCTGGTCGCCTTGGGCCAAGCTCGACCCCGCCGCCAAGATCGGTTTTGAAGGGCCTGAGGCGGGGCAAGGCGCGGCGATGACCTGGTCCGGCAACAACGAGGTCGGGGAAGGGAAGGTGACGATCGTCGAAAGCCGCCCGAGCGACCTCGTCAAGATCAAGGTCGATATGGTGAAGCCCCATGAGGGAACCGGCACGTCGCAGTTCGATTTCAAGCCCGAAGGCGACCAGACCGCCGTGACCTGGTCCATGTCGGGCCACCACAATTTCATCGAGAAGGCGTTCTGCTTGGTGATGAACGGCCAGAAGATGATGGGTGACGTTATCGAGAAGGGCCTTGTCCAGTTGAAATCGGTGGCCGAAGGGGCCAAGACGGCGCGCAATTAGCCGGCCGCCGATGTAGCGGGATGAGCGGCAGGCTGGTACCATAGATGGACTTGTCCGCTCGCCTACGGGGGGCCGGGATGAGTACATTAATTGCCGGTGCCGCGGCGCTTCCGAAGCCGCCCGCGCGGTCTCGCGCCGTGGTGATCATGGCGTGCCTCGGCGTTTTGACCGGTCTGATCTCCAGCCTGCCGTCGCCGCTGCCGGACGTCCGCCTCGAAGATCCCGAATTTCTCATCAACGCCAGAAGCGTTCCGCTCCACGCCGGCATCGCCTTTGGCGCGGGCCTTGCGGCCATGCTATGGCTTTGGGTCAGCCGGGACGTTGGCAAATGCCTGCTCGCGATCGCGTTCACGATCATAGGCTGGCTCGTCGCCGCCAACACGGCCAACGACGTATTTTCGGCGGTTGTGGGTTCGGAACTGTTCGGCACCGAAGCGGGCGCCAAGGCAAGCCGTGAGGTTGTTGGGTGGGTGCTGGCGGGTCTCGTTGGAGGCGGAATCGGAGCGGGTCTTATCGTCTTCGGCGTTGGCATCGCCGCGCAGTCGATCAGGCGCGCCCGAGCCTGGCTGCCGATCGTCGTAACCGGCGCTCTCTTTGAACTCCTGCTCTATCCGGCCGCGCGCTTCGACGCGATCGCGCTCCTGTTCGTGCCGTGGCAGGCCGCGATCGCCGCTGTGATCGCTCTTGCTCTGACTCGCCACACAGCGTGACGTTCGAGCCAGTGCGGCCATGAAAGCGTTTAGCGCCGGCTTCGGCTTCGCCGCGCGCCGCCTCGGCCAAGCGGCGCTCGTCATGTTCGCGATCCTCATCATCGCTTTCGCCGTGCGGACGGCTCTCGGCGATCCTTTGCGCGAGATCGTGGGTGAGGCCGTCCCGGAAGCCGAGCGCGCGGCGCTCCGGCACGAGCTCGGTCTCGACGCGCCATGGCCGGTGCAGCTTGGGCGCTATCTCGGCAGCGCGGTTCGAGGCGATCTCGGCATCTCCACGATCTACAAGCGACCGACGCTCGCCGTCATCCTTGCCAAGTTTCCCGCAAGCTTCGAGCTTGTCCTTGGCGCGAGCCTGATCGTGCTGCTGTTGTCGCTGCCGGCCGGCATCTACTGCGCCGTGCGGCCGCGCGTGCTTGGCGCCCGCCTCATTCTCAATCTCAGCGTTCTCGGCATATCCATCCCGGTCTTTCTCACCGGGATTTTCCTCATCACGATCTTCTCGGTCTGGCTCGGCTGGCTTCCGGCCTTTGGCCGCGGCGACACGGTTCGCATCGGTCCGTGGGAGACCGGGCTTCTCACGCGCGACGGGCTCGAACACCTCATCCTTCCCGCGCTCACGCTTTCTTCGATCATGCTGCCGCTCTTCATCAGGCTCGTGCGCGGCGCCATGCTCGACGAGCTCGGCCACGACTATGTGCGCACCGCGCGAGCCAAGGGCGCATCACCGCTCCGCGTGTGGCTCGCGCATGCACTCCGCAACGCGCTCCTGCCGCTCACCGCCGTGAGCGGGCTCCAGATCGGGACGTTCATAGCCTACACGCTTCTGACCGAGACCGTGTTCCAATGGCCCGGCATGGGCTTTCTCTTTCTCGAGGCGGTCACCCGCGCCGACATTCCACTGATCACGACCTATCTCGTCTTCGTCGGCCTGATCTTTGTCGTCGCCAACACGCTGGCCGACATCGCAAGCCTCATGCTCGATCCCCGCATCGGCTTGGAGGAGACGTGATGAGCGCGGACGCGCTGCCCAACCGCCAATCGGCTCTGCGCGCTCTCGCGGGCCGGCACAAGGGCGCCGCCATCGCCGCAATCGTCCTCGGCGCACTCGCCCTTGCCGCGGGCCTGGCTCCGTTGATTGCTCCGCAAGATGCGTTCGATCTTGCAAGCTTCGACGTGCTCGACGCCAGCCTGCCGCCGGCCTGGCTCGAGGGGAGCGACCCGCGCTTCCTGCTCGGCACGGACGCGCAAGGGCGCGATCTCTTGAGCGCCATTCTTTACGGCACGCGCATCTCGCTGACTGTCGGTCTTCTCGCCGTCGCCATCGCCGCCGCGATCGGCGTGCCGCTCGGCCTGCTTGCCGGCTACGCCAAGGGAACGATCGACACCGTTGTGACGCGCGTAGCCGACATCCAGCTCTCGCTCTCGACCTTGATGATGGCGATCATCGCGCTTGCCCTGTTCCGCGCCGCCTTCGGGGGCGAGAGCCTTGGCCGCTTCGCCGTGCCGCTCCTTGCCGTCGTGATCGGCCTCGCCGAGTGGCCGTACCTGGCGCGCACGGCGCGCGCCGCCACTCAGGTCGAGGCGGCCAAGGACTATGTCAGGGCGGCGCGTGCTCTCGGCGCGAGCGCGAGCGGCATCATGTGGCGCCATATTCTCCCCAACATCGCCTCGACCCTGATTGTCGTCGCCACCACGCAAATCGCCGGCGCCATCATGGCCGAAGCGGCACTGTCCTTTCTCGGCCTCGGCATGCCCGTGACTAAGCCCTCGCTCGGCACCCTGATCCGATCCGGCTACGACCTGATGTTCGCGGGCGCGTGGTGGGTGACCGTCATTCCGGGCCTCGTGCTGATCGGCTTGCTCGTTTCGGTCAATGTGCTCGGCGATGCCTTGCGCGACGCGCTCGATCCGAGGCGAAGCGCCGGCTGAAACGCCGCTCGCGCCGGGGTTTTGGCTTAAATCCTTGAAAACTAGGTGACCCCGGAACCATAAGCTATAGTGCCTCGGTCTCTCGCCTTGTCCCGGCCGCGTCCCGGCCGGGTCGCCGTAAGGAGCTTGTATGACGATGTCCGGTCCGGCCAATCCGGAGCTTGTCTTTTCCCTTCGCCGCGTGACGGAGGCCGCCGCCTGCGCCGCTTTCAGCTGGATCGGGCGGGGCGACAGTCTCGACGCCGGCCGCGCCGCGCTCGACGCCATGCGGGCCGCGCTCGCCGAAGTCGATATCGATGCAATCGTCGCAATCGGCGAGGCTACGCGCGGCGAGGCCCCTCAGCCGCAGCGGGGCGAACGCCTGGGGCGTCCGGGCTCGGTCTTCAAGGCCGATATCGCCGTCGATCCGGTCGAGGGCACGAGCTATCTCGTCCGCGGCCAAACCAACGCGCTCGCCGTTTGTGCCGTTGCCGCCCGCGGCTCCATGCTGAACCCGGGACCCGCCTTCTACATGGAGAAATTCGTCACGAGCGCGCCGGCGCGCGGCAAGATCGATCCGCATTGGCCGGTGGAGCAGAAGCTCACCACTCTTGCCGACGCCCTCAACAAGGACGTGTCGGAACTGACCGTGTTCGTGCTGGAGAAGCCGCGTCATCGCGAGCTTGTCGATCGCATCTTGGCGGCCGGCGCTCGCGTCGCGCTCTATCCGGCCGGCGACGTCGCCGGCGCGTTGATGGCCGCCATTCCCGGCTCCGGCATCGATGCTCTCATGGGGACGGGCGGCACGCCGGAAGGCGTCATGTCGGCCTGCGCCATCAGGGCTCTTGGCGGCGAATTCCTCGCGCGCCTCGATCCCCAGCTTCAGACCGAGACAAAGGCGGTGAAGGAGGCCGGGATCGACACCGAAAAATGGTACCAGTGCGACGAGATTATCACCTCGGACAATGTGTTCTTCTGTGCCACCGGGATCACGACGGGCCTCATGCTCGAAGGCGTGGAGCGGTCGAGATCCCACTATAAGGTGCAGACCATGATGATAACGGGCGCAACCAACGAGCGGCAGATCATGACGACCTACATGCCGCTCGAGCGCATGGCGAACATCGCCGCGCGCGACGTTGCTTGACGCCCGAACGGGAGGAGTGCCTGGAGTGGTGAATGTCGAAGCGCGTCGAGCATCCGATCATACTCGGCATCGTCGGTGATTCGGCGTCAGGAAAGTCAACGCTGTCGGTAGGCGTTGCCCAGATTCTGGGCGAGGAACACTGCACGGTGATTTGCACTGACGACTACCATCGCTACGACCGCGACAACCGTGCTGCGCTCGGTCTGTCGGCGCTCGACCCGCGCGCAAACCACATCGACATCATCGAGCAGCATTTGCGGCTGTTGCGCCGGGGCGAGTTGGTGCTGAAGCCGGTCTATGACCACCGGCACGGCACATTTTCGCCCCCTGAATATGTCAAACCCAAGCAATTCGTCATCGCCGAAGGCCTGCTCGGGTATGCCACGCGCGGCATGCGCGACTGCTATGACGTGAAGATCTATCTCGATCCGGAGGAAGATTTGCGCGTGAAGTGGAAGATGCACCGCGACACCACCAAGCGCGGCTACTCGCGGGAGCAGGTCATGGCCCAGCTCGCCCGGCGCGAAATCGACAGCCCCAACTTCATCCACCCGCAACGCACTTTTGCCGACATCGTCATAAGGTTTCAGCAGTCCGCTGGCGCCAACGGCTCCGACACGCGCCTCGATGTCCGCCATATCCTCCGTCCGACGCTGCCCCATCCCGACTTCACCCCTCTGTTGGACGGGTCGAGCAATGCCGGGCTTCGTCTCGAGCTTGCTCGCGACCGCGACGGCAAGCCGGTGGACGTGCTCGAGATCAACGGGAATATCTCCGACAAGAGGGCCGAGCGGATCGAGGACTTGCTGTGGAACCTCATCCCGGAGGCCGGGCATTTGCGCGACCAGGTCGGCCGCATCGATATCGCCAACGGGGCCAAGAGCCACCCGCTGGCGCTGACCCAATTGCTCGTCGGGTACCATGCGGTGAAAGCGGCGATGGGCGTCCGCGCGTATTGAAGTCTCACGCCCAAGGAGAGAGAGGAAACGCAACGAAGCCACGACACCTGAGCTTTGGCGCATGCGCCATCGCCTTGGCGCTGACAGTGCCGGCGGTCCCCGCTATTGCCGGCGTCTCGCAGGCGGCGCGAACAGCTTGCGAAAGGCCGCCGAGCGTGTGCGGCCAGCGCTTCGGGCTGACGAAAAGGAAGCCTGGATCGCCAACTGCCTGGCGACGCTTCGACCGGGACCCCGCGGAAAAAGGACAGCGGTTACTAGGGATCGCGATGCCGCGAGGCGAGGCGCGCGTCGCCGGCTTCACGGCATCTTTCGGCGCATTCCCTCGATGTGGATGGGGCGAATTGAGCGCTGTCCCGCCCGATAGGGTGTGCTAGGAGACGAAAGCTGAGTCCTCGCTTTCGTCGCTCTCAAACCCACTCGCTGGCGACCCCAGCGTCACTGCAAGCCTTTGATCTATGAACACAATCAAGCCTAGAGTGGACCTGATG
>CAWDKA010000004.1:0-68459 GCA_963802845.1 uncultured Alphaproteobacteria bacterium | reverse complement strand
CAAAATGTGCGAGGAGCGCCCTGCGGTTCAAGGGAATGCCCGCGCGCTGGGGCTGTGCAGTGTGATGTTCGTTAGTAGCGCTGGAATGGTCTCGGATGTCCGCTTCGGGTCATTGGCGGACATTAGAGCGCGGATCTGGGATGTCTCCTTTACCCCTAAGAGCGGACATGCCGAGCGCCGGTATAAATGTCCGCCAAGTGCCAATAGACTCCGCCCTGCGTTGCGTTCTCCATTTTCTCCATTTGAGGCGGCCCGGCACCCCGATTCCTTCACAGGGAGAGGTAAGAGTACCGGGCCTAGCCAGCACCCTAGAACGGCTTCCAGGAAGCTGGCTGTTCGTGAGTTTAGCGTTCGATCATGGAGAACTTGGGGATGCCCCAAGGGGCCCATCAAGACTAGAAGGATAGCCTTCGCTTACCAGAATCCGAAACCAATGCCGACACGCGGACCCCACCAGCCCCGACGACGATAGCCGTATCCGTAGTAGGGATAGCCACCCCCGTAGTAGGGATAGCCGCCGTACCGACGGTAGTAGGGGTAGCCTCCGTAGCCGCCTCTGCGCCAACGACGACCACGCCAACGCCGCCGGGCTTCAGCCGGAGTGCTTGTTGCAGCATTGATGGCGGTGGCGAGGGTGGTCACGCCGACGGCGGTGCCGACGGTCGTTCCCACGGCACTGATGCACCAAAACACTGCGATGGCCGCAGCCGCGACAGTTTGGGCTAATTGTTTAGGTAGGCGTTTCATTCCGCTCACCCTCCTTCTACCCGGGCTGCAAGTGCAGCAAACTCAATATGGTCATGATTGCTAAACGCGGGTCGAACACATTCGTTTCCCAAAACAAGGACCCAGCACCGCTGCTACGCCATACACAAAGGAACAGCGACGCACTGGGCCTGGCCATTTGAACCTATGTCACTCGAGGAGTGTGACCGGACTTCTTGAGAGCTTTGTATTGTGCTTTGCACTGCTTCATCAGATCACGGTGCTCGCCCGCCATCGGGTAAGTCTTCAGCCCCTGCTTGCAGACTTTGCGAGCACCGGCATTAGCGTCGGTGGAGGCTAGTCCGACGACGAGGCTTGAGCTCGCCAGGGCCAGCGCGAGTGCTAGTGCAATCTTCTTCATTGGCACTACTCCTACTGTTCAAGGGGGACAGGCACCGGGGCGCGGGAAGATCACCTTGCCATTTCGACCGGCTCTTCAAACAACGTGCAGTGCAGCAAACAACGTGCAGTGCAGCCGCATGTTCCCCCCACCGGCCCGGCGCGCCAGCATCAGCGTTGGAGGCAGCACCGGGCCTAACCAGCGCGGGGGGACTAGCCTCGACTGGCTATAAGGATAACGGGAGCGATTATCTGATGTTCCATGAAAGGGCGGCCCGGCACCTTCTGTCCAGGGTCAGGTGCTCGGGTCGAAGCGCTTGGCTTCTATCACGAGAAGAAGGATGAGCAGCGCTGCGTTTGTCGTAGAAAGCCCGCGGTAGCCAGCTATGTGGTCTCAACGCCTCCCGCATTTTTGGTAGCCGCTCGACGCTTAGTGGTGAGATGGAATCACTGCCGCCACGGCGTCAGCAAGGCGTTGACCATAGACCGGCTTGGATAGGACCGCAGCGTCCGGCACTCGCTCGTGGATGCGCTCGACGGTGTCGCGGTCCGTGTATCCGGATATGAAAATAACGGGGGCATCGCATACAGTACGAAGCCACCTAGCTACTTCGATGCCTTCGCGGCCTCCTTCGAGATTGATGTCCATCAGGACAACATCGGGCTGATTATTCATTGCAAGCTGCGAGGCTTGTTGTCCATTTGCGGCTAGGTCGCAAATGTCAAAGCCCAATGCTTGCAAATCCGCTTCGAGGTTGAGGGCGAGTAAGATTTCATCTTCAACGATCAGGGCGCGTCCCCGTTGTAGAGGTGAGCGCTGGGCCACGCAGGGCCTTCCTTTCTTAACGGCAGGAGGCGTAATGAAGTGGTGAGTGCCCTTGAGCGTCTCGTTGACCGGCATGGCGGAGGCCACTACGCCGATTACATCGTCAAACTCACCTTTCCTCGCAACCCCAACGGCGTCTGTCTCATAAAGGGCGAAGGGCCGAAGGTGTGGCGGGTATTTGGGTTGCCGCGCAACTGGCGCAAATTGCAGGGCATCATTCACGGCAAGGGAGGCGGCGTGAAGCGCTGGAAGAAATCACAGCAACCGGAGCTGCCCGACGAACACTTCAATGCTCAAAATTTGCTCAAAGAATGAGCGAGACAGAATGAACTGTGCACTATTCGTGCAAATCTGATCGCTTAAACGCACTACGGCTGCGGCAGATTGTTCGCATCGCATTTGCAACATAGTTTCGTCATTGCACTGCAATATAGAACTAGTGCAGTGCAGCACGGAGTGATTCCGTGCTCGAAAACAAAAGGAACCTATTTAAATGGTCCACTTCTCTCGCACGATTCTCTCAACCTTCGTTGCAGCGAGCGCACTCGCGCTAACAGCGCGAGCTACTCCCGCTTTCGCCAGCGAGCGGGTGAGCAATTTCGGACCTGTCGGCCCGCATGAGCCGATTCTCGTCAACCTCGGCGATCAACGCATCGTTGCGTTCTTCCTCCCCGAACGCGGTGGGTGCGCCGTGAACGCGGTCACTTGGAAGGATACCGGGCCTGATGCACCTTACGCTTCGGTGCGAGCGCGCATTACCTTGAAGCCCGGCCAGATCATACAGATCGATGGCACGCAGCCCCACGCGATGGGACTGTTGTGCGGGGCGGATGCAACGAGTTTCGCTACTACCGCGTCCGCCGAGCTGATCTTGGCTGGCACACAGTAGAGAAGGAAGCAGCCGCTTACGACTGACGTCTTTGCGACGCCCTCCCCATCGTGGGGAGGGCGTTTTTGTGTCATGCTGCGGATGCCTTCGGGCTTATGGCGCTCTCTTACGAAGACCCGGCACGACTCGCAAGTTTTCGCGGGCCTATTGTATTTCCGAAAGTGGGGGTTGCGTGATGATCCGCAAAATAGAGCACTATTGGTCGAAGCTGGTCGAAGAGGTTCTCGCGGACCCAAACTCACCGAGGCCGAGGCGGAATTTCTTGAAACCGTTCCCGACCTGTTTAAGACAACCGAAGACGAGTTCTTTATGGCCACCGAAATCGTGGAGCGGTCGTTAATTCGCCGGGTAGAGTCCAGCCGATGAGGATTGGCCGCCGACTTATCACTGAGGCGGAGGTGGCACACCACGCTGGCGAGGCTTCCTTTGACGTAGACCCGCTCAAAGGCGTAGTCGATCACGACCGCACCGGACGGCTCGTCGCTGGTGAAGGTGGCGCGGATGCGCCAGATCTCGTCCGGGTTCACCTGCTGCGTATCGCCATCGAGCGTCTGGAAGGTGAGGGTTTCCGCCGCCGCCCAGCTCACAAGACACAAGCATAGAAGCGCCAGCGCTGAGAGGGCGTGATGCTTGCCGCCGCCGCTATGGTAACGCTTTCCGCCTCCTCCGCCATAGGCATACCGGCCGCCGCCACCGCCGCCACGATATGCATACCGACCGCCGCCACCGCCGCGATAAGCGTGCCCGCCACCGCCCGCGCTGATCGTCCCGCGCTGATCGTCCCGCGCTGACTAACGGCGCTCGCCGCGATCACCGCGGTCACCGTGATCACGCTGAACCTCAAGCTGCTCTACAATTTCTTCACCGCTTTTTGAGCGGCCAACGCCGTACTTCTTCGGCACGGGCGTCGCCCGCGTCATGTCGGCGCCGGCGAGCGCATATGCCTTGGCGGTGACGGCGTTGAGCGCCGCCTCGACCTCCCGCCGGCTCTTCTCCAGAACTTCGCGCGAGGCATCGGGCGGCACCCTGAGGGGATCGCCCATGACGATGCCGAGTTTCGAGAATGGGAGATTGAATGTCATGCGGTCCCAGGAATTGACCGCGCGATAGCGGGAGCTCGCAACCGCGAAGGGCACGATCGGGCACCCCGAAAGACTGGCGATGGTGACGATGCCGATCCCGCATCGCCGCGCCGGTCCCGGCGGCACGTCGGCGGTCATGGCGATGCTGAAACCTTCGCGGAGCGACGCCACCGCCCCGTGGGCGGCTTCCGCACCTCCACGGTCGCGCCTACGCTCGCCTGCGCCTGCGCCGCGGATGAGGCCGAGGCCGAAGCGGCGCAGCACTCGGGCGAGCCCCTCGGCGTCGTCGTGCCGCGCGATCATGGCGCGGCCCGGAATCTCACGCGGATAAATGCCGGGGAGCAGAAGAAATTGCCCGTGCCACATCGCGATGATGAGCGGATGGAGCACGTGTGCGCGCGCGACGAAGTCAGGCGGGTCGGCGATGCGCGTCGAGGTGCTAAGAACGAGCTTGATGTAGCCCGCGGCGACACGGCTCGCGATGATCTGCAACGGCCGCCGCAGACGCCCCCTCTGCCGCCGCATCCACCGATTTTTCCACAGTCCAGCCAAGCGAACCGGCCCCTCCGCGAGCATCCCTTAGGGGACTCGATAGCATGGCAGCTATTCGGGTTGAAACCACCTCCTTGCGGTTTTCGAGGCCCAGCGGTCCACCATACTCGGCACGCGCCCCCCTGCGTTTCACCGCAATGTACGTGAAGCCATCATGTCCGCTAATGACCCATAGCGGACATTCGTAGGGATTTATCGCGTTGCGGTTTGTTGCCGCCCCACTCGTGCCTTGTTTGCTTGGTCTTTAGTCAGACGACGCGCGTTAAACGGGGGAACCGCGGCCCGGCAGGAGCAGCCGGGCCTTCCCTTTTTTAAAAACCTGTAAGGAAGTGGTGAATGAGTGAGTTTCTTATTATTGCCATCGTCGCCGGCAGTGCGGTCGTTGGTGTATCAGGTGTACTGATCTACCTCTTGCTTGGAACGATCCGCGCGGGCCTCGCCTCCTGCGAGCCGGAAGCGGAAAGCCATCTCAAAGCCCGATAGGCCGTCGCCAAGCAGTTCCGAGCCTCGAAGCAGTTTGCGCGGAACTAGAACCTAAACTGGGGCGGGCGGTTAGTCGCCGCGTTCGGCGCTCATTGCTTGCCTAGCAGTTCCGGCAGCTTGGCGATCTTGCTCGCGATCCGACGCGCCTCATCCTCGGAAAGCACTTGGTCTTGAGCCAAGTCTTAGTCCGGCCCGAGCGATACGGTGCGAGGCCTTGTTTGGAAACGATGCCTTCAAGCCCTCTGTCTGCACAGGCCTTAAAAAACGCGGCACCGTCACCGACGAACGCTTCGCTGAATTGAATGCGGCTTTCGGCATCGGTTCCAATCAGAACCTTTAAGACGGAACGGCGCAATGAAAGCGGCTCTCGCCGTAAGTCTGCTCCATCGAGATGCATCAGGTCGAAGGCATAGAGAATGATGCTTTCGGGACGCCAGCGCATGGCCGAGTTTAGTGAGTCGAAATCAGAAGCCCCGGAACCGTCCTGTAAAATGGCCTCACCATCAATGATGGCCGACTGGCACCGGAGGCCAGATGCCGAGCGCGTGATAGAACGATAGCGGTCGGTCCAATCAAATCCGTTGCGAGTGAGGACGCGAGCCTGCCCTCGCGCAAGGAGCAGTTGGCAGCGATAGCCGTCGTATTTGATTTCGTGAATCCAGTGTTGCCCTTCGGGCGGCGCGTCGACGGCGGTCGCAAGCTGAGGTTCAATGAACCTGAGTTGCGTGCAGACCCTTTCACCAAGCTCAATGCCGCTGCCGTATCACTTCAAGGGATTGTGGCTGACCGATCGCGCATGGCGCCTCCGACCTCCTCGTGCCCAATCTTCCCGATGTCGGAATCACCCCAGAAGTTAGGGCGAAGGGAAACAAAGGCGGTGGAGGAAGCGCGTAGGCTCACCGAAAACCTCAATCTCGCAGTCGAGCGGGGTCTCAAAACTTTTCGCCCCTTGGCGAGTAAGTACAGGATTTATCGCCTCGATGTTGCGGCGATGGCAAGACAAGCCCTACTCGATCCCGGAAGCTTCGGGTTGACGGACATAAGCACGCCCTGCCGAGAGGCTGGCCGCTGCCGGAACCACCTTTTCTGGGACGAAATTCACCCGACCACTGACGCCCATGCGCGCCTGGCCGAAGCAGCGCTGGACACGATATCACTTCAGTCGAACCGCTGATCGCCTGAGGCGATTTTGTGGGCTCTCTCCAGCTCCACCGCCCAAACATTAAATCCTCAGCGATCCTCAACCAGGTCCTTCCTCGCGCGTTACGGGGGCAGAACCAATGGAGGTGACCATGTGTGACTATTCACTCGAGGCATATCGCAGTCGCCCAGCACAGCTCGGCGAGAAATACCAAACTCATGTTTTCGAGAGCCACAGTATCGGCTTCGTTGCGCCTGGGGATTCTTCAACCGCAGTGTGCATGGAATGTGACATGAAACTGAAGCTTGAAGGCATTCCTGAGCAAGTCCAGCGAACGAAGCGCGTGTCAGCAAATGAAGACGTTACTTTCACGCGCATCGAGACGGGTTTCCATCACGACGGCGTGCGCTTTGGCAATGGCGCGGAGGTGACCCTGCAAGAGCTTGGTCCGGACGTTAAGGCTTATCTACATGACGCTTTATCGTCGGCGATCTGGAAGCCCATCACTGAGCGGGTAGCACTCTGAACCGCGCTTTCGTAGGCCCACCAGCGGACGATGCCTTGTGGGCTCTTAGGCGGAATACGCTTTGGTATCCTGGCGATAAGGAGATCACGATGAAGTTGCTCTTTTCAACATTCGTGGTTGCAAGCGGCGCTGCAATGGCCGCGGCCGCCACGCTTCCCCTGATGGTTGGCGGTATTGCCGCCACCTGCTGCCTCACCGGTAAGCGGGCCGGAGCGCGTAGGGCCTTAGACGAGCGCTACGCCAGGGGCGAGCTCAACCGCGAGGAATACATGCAACGACGCGAAGACATTGATGAGAAAGGCTACTCGCGCTGTTTTCGGGCATGCTTGTGACCAAGGGAGGCGTGCTGTTTACCGGTGACCTGCGGGGTCGCATTCTGGCTTATGATGCCAAGAGTGGGAAGGAACTGTGGAAGTTCCAGACCGGATCAGGCGGCCCAAGGTCGGTGAGCGCGTCTTCCTACGCTCAAGCGCTTTAAGCGCAATTCCTGAGAGTTCGTGTTTCTTTCCGCGGCCCTCTCCGGTGACTTGCCCGTACGCGTAGCCCCGGCCATTCGACCTCCGCAAGACCTCGGATAGGCCGGGCCGCTTTCGATGGAGGTCCAAATGCCCGATGACAAAAGCAAAGTAGGAGAGCATAGCGGCCCGGCTTTCTTTCTGCGGGGGATGCAGAGAGTGGAAGGCCGGGCCTAACCAGCCCCAACGCGATACCCCATACTAGGGCTGCTAGGCAGAGAATAGCACAAGAAAGAGCGGCGCTCACCGAAGCGAGCGCCCAGAGTTTTTGTCCTGGTAGCTAAACGCTTATTAACTGCTGTGACGTCATCATGCGGAGATGGCGCTTACGGCAGAACAGCATGCGCAACTCGCGACGGCCTACGAAAAAGCGGCAGCGGACTGCCTAGCCTCTCCCGAGCAGCAATCGGTACTTGTGCGACAGGCAAATTGCTCCCGCATACTTGCTCGACTAGCGGAAAAGAACGAGCTGGCTGCACGCCAAGTCCCCACGCCCCCCGAGTTTTTAAAGCGAAAGAAGATCCGCCTGAGTTTCGCATTGGCGCGTCTCCTCGCCTTTGTGAGATAAAAAAAGCGCCCGCCGAAGCGAGCGCCTCTGTCCTGTACCGAACGGAGAAAACGACTACTTTTTCTCCACGCACTTCTTCATCGCGTCATCCCACTTGCCGCCTGCTTTCTCGCAATCGCCTGACGTTTTAGTGCCCACAAGAGCGGCTACGCCCGTGGCACGTCTCCGAACGGCTACCTACAAGGATTAAGGGCACCGCTGAAGAAGCGAGCGGTCTCCGCTCGGATCCAGCGCTCGGCTTCGATGCGGCTGGGGGTGCGGAAGACCTCTTCGCCACGAAAGTTGATCACAGCGTAATCTTCGTCCCACAAATCGTCGGCCCTGCCATCGGGGCCCCAGCTGCGGGCGTAGCGGCTTTTGTCTTTCACTGAGAAGAGCTTCTGCATGGATGACGCGGTACTCGTTACTGCTACTAAGTCAGGGGAGCCCGTGTTTCGAGGGACGCCCCCTTCGCACATGGCACCTAACTGCCTCGTGAAACAACCCAGGCTAGTGACTAACGCACTTCATTTGAGTTCGTTTCCTGTTCTCAAAAGGTGACTTGCCCTAGCAGGAAACAGGAAATGCTTCGTTCTCGCAGCCCCAAAGATTAAGAGCGCCCTAGCCCCTCTGATCTAATGCTGGTCGTGAGAGCCGTCTTAGCGTGGACACGCGCTTGTCCTTGCTCAAACAGCACTTGGCAGCGATAGCCGTCGTATTTGATTTCGTGAATCCAGTGATGGCCTTGGGGCGGCTGATCGACTGGAGAAGCAAGCTGAGGTTCAATGAACCTGGGTTGGGTGGTTACGCTAAACATGGGGGAGTGTGACTGTTAAGGCACTTAGTTATATAGTGGGACTCGTGGCTATAAAGGGATCGTGAGCTTTTTAATTAGCCCACCTGTTAGCCTACTCTTCCTCCGAATCTCCTAAGTCCTTGATTTATTGAGGACAGTGACTCGATTTGACCCTGTTCTTCTCAGAACACCTATCAGAAACTCGACTGACCCATGCGCCCTCTCCTCGCGCTGATCCTTGCTATTGCGGTCGGGGCCGCCTCGCCGCCGAAAGCGATCGACAGCGATCCCGTCTCGCTGATTACGGCGATCTATCAAGCCTATTTGGACAACACCCCGGCTCTTGACGACATTTACAGCAAGCGGCTGCAAGCGCTGCTCGACAAGGACGCGCAGGAGACGCCCGAAGGCATGGTCGGGCGGATCGACTGGGACGTGTTCGTCGACGGTCAGGATTTCGACTTGAGCGCGCTCAAGATCGTGCCGGTTTCACAAGATGCGTCAAAAGCGCAAATTCGCGCGACCTTCATCAATATGGGCGAGCAGAGGAATATGCTGTTCGACCTCGTGCGCGAAGACGGCCATTGGCGCATCGACGAGATCGCGGCCACGCTTCCGCCGCGCTGGTTCATGTCGAAGATCCTCGCTGACGATCTCGGCGCGTTTCCCGACGCTCCTCCGCGCTGAGGGAACGGCTAGCCGGCGCCGAAATGGATCGCGAGCCAGACCGTGGGCGGGTTGCTCTCGGTCCACGTCACGCGGTGGCGGCAATGCGCCGGGAGAAGCAGCCAGTCGCCGGGGTGAAGCGCGCGCTCCTGCGCTTCACCCGCGATGAGGAGGCGCGCGGCGCCGGCGACGAGCAGCACAAACTCGTCGTCCTCCTGATCGTACCACTCGCCTTCAGGCGTCGCCTGTCCGGTCGAGACGATCCGCTCGATACGAAGCCCTTCGCGCTGGCAGAGCGACTCGGCGAGTTCCGCGGCAAGCGGCCCGGCGGGAAGGCCGCGCCCAAGGCTGCCGGCTTTCGCTTCCGCCATTTAGAGCGCGTTCAGTCGGTCTAACGGTTCGCCTTCCGGCGATTGACTTCCGCCTGCGAGACCTCTCCCGCCTGGACCAAGGCATTGACGCACCCCTTGGAGAGGCTCTTCCCCGCCTTGTCCATGCACACGCGCAACGCCGCGCTCTCGAGCCCATAGTCGCCGCAATATTTGTGGTAATCGGCGCCACAAGCCTTCTGAACTGCCTTGCTGTAACGATCCGCATGCGCAGCCCCGGCCAAGCAGAAGAGCACCAAGCCAGAAGCGACGAGTGACAGTGCAGGTCCGATCCGCATCGAAGCCTCCCCCTCTAGGTCCGATTCTTGAAGGTGCAAGCTTAAGCCGAAAAGCGTGTCCATGTTGCGGATCAGCGCGACATGCCGCGCAAAAAATTGTGCGTATTGTCTTTTGGTCACAGGCGGGCGCCTCGACCTCACAACCTCCGAAGCAGCAGGCACCGCGGCGACTTGACCCAAGACGTGAAGCAGCGAGTCTATAGCCACTCGCTATTGGGAAAACGCGCCCCAAGCGTCCACCTTACTCTTGTTCGAAGGGCAACCCTGGCCAAGCCGCTCGGACATCGGATCAACCGGCCAGACTTTAGGAGAACCCCTATGAAGAAGCTCATTATCGCCGTTGCGCTCGTCGTCGCCTCCGCCAGCCCGGTTCTGGCCGAAGGCTTCCCGAACGTCTACATGACCCGCTAGTTCGCTGCCGCGAGGCAGTGGTCGAGGTTCCCATGACAAACCTCTTCCCACTTCCCTGTTGGGCACCCGCTCTCAAGCGGGTGCCCGTCCCCTCCAAGCCCTCAACCACGCTTTCGTTTACGGAATCGAATGCGTTCCGGCCGCGCTCGAGGCTGACCGCGCTCGCGACCCCGCCCTGAGCTTTGCTCCCTTTGCCGCTCCCCTCTCCCCAACAGGAGAGGACGCTAGCCGGATCGCGCCCGGCTAACAGGGGTGAGGGGTCGGCCATCTTCCAGCCCCTCGGCCGGCACGCTCGCGTGCCGGCCTCTCCCTGCTTAGTGGCCTGTCTCTTTCTGCCGCGCCGCGGCCTAAGCCATGCCGCACTGCTTGGCCTTGTTGAGCAACGCCTCGGCCTGGCGGATTGAGGCGATGTCGATGAGCCTGCCGTCGAGCGACACGGCGCCCTTCCCTTCGCGCGCCGCCTGCTGCATCGCCTCGACGATGCGTTTGGCCTTGGTGACCTCGGCATCCGACGGGGTGAACACCTTGTTGGCAAGCTCGACCTGGCTCGGATGGATGGCCCATTTGCCCTCGAAGCCGAGCACGGCCGCGCGCTTGGCCGCGGCGAGATAGCCGTCGGGATCGGAGAAATCGCCGAACGGCCCGTCGATCGGGCGCAGTCCATAGGCGCGGCAGGCGACCATCATGCGCGACAGGGCGAAATGCCAGGGATCGCCCCAGTAATAGGCGCGGTTGCCTTGGGCGTCCTTGTCGGTCAGCACGCCATAATCGGGATGCGGGCCGCCGATGCCGACGGTGCGAGCGCGGGTCGAGGCGGCATAGTCGGCGACGCCGAAGCTCATCGCCTCGAGGCGCTTCGAGCTCTGGGCGATGGCCTCGACATTGGCCATGCCAAGCGCCGTCTCGATCAGGACCTCGAACCCGATCCGCTTCTCGCGCTTCTTGTATTGCTCGATCTGGGTGACCAGCATGTCAATGGCGTAAACGTCCTGCGGCACGCCGGTCTTGGGGATAAGGATCATGTCGAGGCGCGGACAGTTCTCCACCACATCGACCACGTCGCGATAGGCGTAGTGGGTGTCGAGACCGTTGATGCGGATCATCATGGTCTTGGTGCCCCAGTCGAGGTCGTTGAGGCCCTGGACGATGTTCTTGCGGGCTTGCTCCTTGTCGTCGGGGGCGACCGCGTCCTCGAGGTCGAGGAAGATAATGTCGGCGCCGCCCTTGGCCGCCTTCTCGAACAGCGACGGATTGGACCCGGGCACGGCAAGCTCCGAACGGTGGAGACGCGGGGTCGCGTGTTGGATCAAGGTAAAGCTCATTGAACACTCCCTTCTGGTTTAGCCTGTGGCACCGAGACCGGCGGCAACAGTGTTGATGGACAATAGCAAAGCGGATTTGTAGGCGTCGCGTTCGGCTTCCTTTTCGGCGCCGCGGAATTGGCGCAAGAGCTCGACCTGCATGCGGCTGACGGCATTGACGGCGGGAAGGCGGGCGGCAAGCGTGCGGCGGTATTCGGGGAAGCGCTCGGCAATTTCCCTTCCGCCGCTCACCTTCAACACCATCTCGCTCGTCAGTTTGAATTCCTGCTCGATCATGGTGAAGATCATCTCGCGCACACCGTCGTCTTCGACCAGGCTCGCATAGTCGCGCGCGATATCGAGATCGACGAGGAGAAGCGTCTTCTCGACCGAGTTGATGATGAGACGGAACAGCCGCGACTCGTGGAACAGGCGCGGCAGAAGCTCCTCGCCCTGTTGGCCGCGCACCTGGAGCAGGCTGTTGAGGCCTGAGCCCACGCCATACCAGCCGGTGATGATGTGGCGGTTCTGCGCCCAGGCGAACACCCAAGGGATGGCGCGAAGGTCGGCCAGCGTCTTGGCGCCGAAACGGCGCGTAGGGCGCGAGCCGATATTCAGCAGCGAGATTTCCTCGATCGGACTCGCGGCCTGGAAATATTGGACGAGGCCGGCATGGGAGACGAGGCCGGTATAGGCGGCGCGCGATGCGCCGGAGAGCGCCTCCGAGATATCGTCGAACTCGCGCTTCGGCTTCAGCGCCTCTTCGCGCTCGGATTTGAGCGCATGCTCGAACACGCTCGCGGCAAGCAGCTCCATCTGGTAGAGGCCGGTGCCCTTGTTGGCATATTTGTACGAGACCACCTCGCCCTGCTCGGTGACGCGGAAACGGCCGCGGATCGAGCCCGCGGGCTGCGCCGCGATGGCGCGCCCGGTCGGCGCGCCGCCGCGGGAGACCGAGCCGCCGCGGCCGTGAAAAAAGGCGATCGGTACCCCGGCATCGGCGCCGACCTTGGTCAGCTGCGACTGGGCCTTCGACAATTCCCAGTTCGCGGCGACGAAGCCGCCATCTTTGTTCGAATCGGAATAGCCGATCATCACTTCTTGTACGTTGCCCTGCCAGTGGGTGCTGCGGCGGATGAGCGGCACGGATAGCGCCTCGCGCATGATCGCGGGCGCGGCGCGGAGGTCGCCGATCGTCTCGAACAGCGGCACGATGGGAAGGGCGCAGACTTCGGTGCCGGTGGCATCGAGAAACGCCCCGCCCTCTTTGGCGAGGACATAGGCGCCGAGGATATCATCAAGGGACCTTGTCATCGACAGGATGAAGGAGCCGATCGCGTCGCGATCGAATAAGCGTCGCGCCGCCGCCGCTTGCGCGAACATATCGATCACTTCGGAGGCTTCGGGCGGGAGTTCGGGAATGAGGTGCGGGCCGGTCAGCGGACGCGCGAGCGCGCGATAGAGCCAGGCGCGCCATTCGCGGCTGCCGATCTCGGGCGGGCTGTCGTCGCCGTGACCCGCCGTCGCCCACCACAGGGCCCGGAGCGCCGCGGTGGTCTTGGTGGAGTTTTCGCGCACGTCGAGGCGCACGGTGGAAAAGCGGAAGATCTCGACGGCGCGCCTGACCGGGCGCACCAGATCGGCGGCGATCGAGAGACTGCCCGCCTCTTCGAGCGCGCGCTCGACGGTGCGTAGATCGAGGATCAACTCGTCGGCGCTGTCATAGGCCGTGCCGGGACCGCCAATGTCCTGCCCCTCGACGCTGGCGAGCTTCGCATCGAGCTTGCGCAGAACAATCGAAAGGAACTGACGATACGGCTCACCTGGGTTGCGCGACTTGATCCGCTCCTCCTCGCCGCTCGCCTCAAGCGCCTGGGCAAGTTCGGCGTGAAAGCCCGGTGGAACCGGAAGCGCCCGTTCGGTAATGGAGAGCGACCGGGCCAGATTGAGAATCCGCTCGCGATAATGCCGGAGCGAGGCAAGCGCGTTCTGGCGCAAGGTCCAATCGGTCACGCCCGTTCGCACCGACGGATTGCCGTCGCGGTCGCCGCCGATCCACGATCCGAATTGGAGGAAAGGCGGCAGCTCGAACGCGACGCCCGGATAGTTCTTGGCGAGCGCCCGATCGACCAGGTCTAACAGCTCCGGCGCCTTCTCGAAGATGGTCTCGTAGAAGAAATGCAGGCCGCGGGCGACTTCGTGCTGCACCGTCGGCTTCTCCAGATGCAGCTCTCCCGTCATCCACACGAGCTCGATCTGATCGCGAAGCGCATCGATCAGCGCGGTCCGTTCGCGTTCGGTCCAGCGCGGAAATTCCAGCTCGAACAACAGAAGATAGATCTTCCGGTATTTTTCCAGAACCGTGACGCGCTTCGATTCGGTCGGATGGGCGGTGATAACCGGCCGGATGCGCAAGCTCGAGAGCAGCGCCTGGACATCTTGCGGCCCCGCGCCGTCTTGCGCCGCTTCGGCGATGACGTGGTCGAAGGTGCCGCGGAGCGCCGCGCGCCCGCGCTCGCGCTCGATGTGACGCCGCCGGCGCATGGCCGCGTTCTCTTCGGCGATGGATAGAAGCTGGAACCAGATGCCTTGCGCCTGAAGCGCCCGCGCCAGGAGCCCAGGCGGAAACCGCGCGATATCGGCGCGGCCGGCAAGGATCGGCTCGATCTTAGGCTCATGCCGGCGAACCACCTCGATGAGGAGCCGGAACAGCAGGTCGGCAGCGCCTTCGGGCGAAGTCCCGCCGATGGCAGCCTCATGCGGCTCGGGCTCGCGGGGAGACGGCTTCAGCTCCTTGTTCATCGCAATCGATGGGGCTCCCAGGCGCGGCGATCGGCTGGAGATATAGAATTGGCCGGCGCCCGGGGCCACAGGGCAAGGCGCGGAAACCCCGCGCCCCAATCGCCCCGATCAATCCGGAGAACCGGCCGTTCTCGCCAGCTCCTGCCACGCAAACGCTCGCACGGCGCTCTCACCGGGAGGCCAAGACCCCCGCGACCGTCGAGCCGAATTCGCTCGGATTGGGCGCAACCGTAAGCCCGCAGGAGCGCATGATCTCGGCCTTCTCGGCGGCGCTGTCGCCGGCAGCCGAGATGATGGCGCCGGCATGGCCCATGCGCCGTCCCTTTGGCGCGGTGAGCCCGGCAACAAAGCCGATCACGGGCTTCGACATGTTGTCCTTGATCCAGGCCGACGCTTCGGCCTCCTGCGGGCCGCCGATCTCGCCGATCATCAGCACCGCTTCGGTTTCCGGGTCCTCCTCGAACAATGCGAGGTGGTCGAGGAAGGACGAACCGTTGATGGGATCGCCGCCGATGCCGACCGAGGTCGAGATGCCGATACCCTTCGCCTTCATCTGCGAGGCGGCCTCGTAGCCGAGCGTTCCCGAGCGCGAGATCACGCCCACTTTGCCTTGCAAATAGATGTGGCCCGGCATGATGCCGAGCATGGCCTTGCCGGGGCTGATGATGCCGGCGCAATTCGGCCCGACCATCATCGGCCGGCGGTCTTTCGGGTAGCGCATCATGTAGCGCTTCACCCGCATCATGTCCTGCGCGGGGATGCCGTCGGTGATGGAGCAGATCAGCCGGACGCCGGCGTCGGCCGCCTCCATGATGGCGTCGGCGCAGAAGGCGGGCGCGACGAAGGTGATGGAGGTGGTGGCCCCGGTTTCCTTCACCGCCTCTTTCATGGTGTTGAACAGAGGCCGGTCGAGGTGGGTTTGGCCGCCTTTGCCGGGCGTGACGCCGCCGACCACGTTGGTGCCGTAGGCAATCATTTCCTTCGCGTGGAAGGTGCCCTTGTCGCCGGTCATGCCTTGCACGAGGACCGGCGTGGTTTCGTCGATCAGAATACTCATGTCTCTCTCCCGATCCTCAACGACTTACGCTGCAAGCCGGCCCTGGCAGGCGGCCACGGCCTTCTCGGCGGCTTCGGCCAAGGTCTCGGCGGTGATCAGCTTGAGACCGCTCTCCGCCAAAATCCTGCGCCCCTCCTCGACATTGGTGCCGGCCAGCCGCACCACCATCGGCACTTTGACGTCAACCGTCTCATAGGCCTGCACCACGCCCTTGGCGACCCAATCGCAGCGATTGATGCCGGCAAAGATGTTGACGAGCACGGCCTTCACCTTGACGTCCGACAGGACGAGCTTGAGCGCGGTCGCGATACGCTCGGGCGATGCGCCGCCGCCCACGTCGAGAAAGTTCGCGGGCGTGCCGCCGGCGTGCTTGATCATGTCCATGGTCGCCATGGCGAGACCTGCGCCATTGACGATGCAGCCGATCTCGCCGTCGAGCCCGATATAGTTGAGATTGTGCTCGGCGGCCTGCGCCTCGCGCGGGTCCTGCTGCGAAGGATCGTGCATGTCGGCGACGTTGTGGCGCCGGAACAGCGCGTTGTCGTCGAACGACATCTTGGCGTCGAGCGCGACCACGCGGTCGTTCTTGGCGACTACGAGTGGATTGATCTCGAGCATGATGGCGTCGCAATCGCGGAAGGCGCGGTAGGCGTTCATGATGGTCGAGACCGCGCTCTGCGCCTGCTTGATGCTGAGGCCGAGCTGGAAGGCGAGTTCGCGCGCCTGAAAGGCCTGCAAACCCACGGCCGGCTCGACCAGCACCTGGAGGATGGCCTCGGGTTCGTCCTTGGCGATCTCCTCGATCTCCATGCCGCCGCGCTGCGAGGCGATGACGCGGATGCGCTCGGCTTTGCGGTCGAGCACGAAGCCGAGATAGAGCTCGCGATCGAAGGGCTCGGCCACTTCGATATAGACGCGCTGCACGGGCTTGCCCTCAGGGCCAGTCTGGATGGTGACGAGCCGCTTGCCGAGCATGCCGGCGGCAGCGTCGCGCACCTCGTGATAGGTCTTGCACAATTTGATACCGCCGGCCTTACCGCGCGCGCCGGCGTGAATTTGCGCCTTCACCGCCCAGCTCCAGCCGCCGAGTTCGGTCGCGGCGTAGACCGCCTGATCGGGGCTGAAGGCGACTGCACCCTTGGGTACCGGTACGCCAAAACTCGCGAGCAATTCTTTGGCCTGATACTCGTGAACGTCCACCTCGTTTCCTCCCTTACCGGTACTTTGGGGCACGCGCCCTAAGCTCTAGCTCAGTTTGTCCTTGACCACGCCGTAGGCTTTCTCGGTCGCACTCTCCGCCCCGGCTAGCAGCGCATGGAGTTCCTTGAGCTTGGCCTCTGCGAAAACCTTATCCGTTATCATTCTTGCATTGGTGAAAACATTCAAGGCGGCGCTTCGCAGTGCAGCATAAGCAGCCAGGACGCCGACGCCCGCGTCGGAAATCACGTTGAGATTGCCCTTGTCGGACGCGATGGCGGCAAGGTCGATCACCTCGCGGGCGGCGTAGCAGCAGCGCAAGGGAACCTCGGTCGCCTGCTTCAGCGCGGCCTGGATCGCCTTCTCGCGCGCGGCCTTGTCCGCATCGCTCTCCTTGGCCATGCCGTAAGCCGCCATCACCGCGTCGAACGCCGTGACGTCGTCCTCGATCATGCCGGTGAGCTTCAGCCGCAGCGCCTCGGACTTGGCGAGCACGTCCTTCATCTCGCCCTCGACCTCGGCATATTTCTTTTTGCCGATGGTCAGGTTGCACACCATGCTGACCAGCGCAGCACCCATGGCGCCGATGATGGCGGCGGCGCTGCCGCCTCCCGGCGTCGCGGTCTGGCTTGCGAGCGCATCGAGGAACGGCTCGACGGCGGTGTCCTTGATCTTCGCCATCAGGCCATCTCTTTCGCGAGCGCGTAAATCTCCTCGGCGTCGAGCAGGGCGTCGGAGCTTTCGAACAGCCGGCCGATGCAGGCGCGATGCAGTTTCAGCTTAAGCCCGCCGATGCCGAGCGCGCCGAAACAGATAACGCCGTCGCGCTCCTTGCCCTTGTCGGTGGCCTCGATGCCTTCGAGACCGAGCGGCGGTTGCGCGTTCACATCGGCGACCGCCTCGATGGTCGAATTGTGCTCCCAGTGCGAGGCCTTGAGCAGCTCAATGCCGATGGCGCCGGCGGCGAACACGATCTCGGCGCCTTCAACGTCCTTGGCACGTGCCGACTCATCGGCGCCCTGCACCGGCTTGACCTTGACGCCGAAGCGCGCCTCGATGGCTCGCGCTGCGTTTTCGGCGCGCTCCTTCGAGCGCGAAGTGAGAGAGACATCGGCGCCCTCCTGCGCAAGCAAGGCTGCGGCGCGCATTCCGACGGGACCGGTGCCGGCGAGCACGACGGCCTTCTTGCCCTTCAGCTTTGTCGTCTTGGCGAGCAGTGCCACGCCCGCCGCCGCGGTCGTGTTGGAGCCGTTGGGATCGAGCATCACCGAGACGCGGAAGGGGCCGAAGAATTTCTTCTGCACGGCCTTGAGCAGCGCCTCGCCCTTGGCCATGTCGCCGCCGCCGATGAAGATTGCCGTGTTTTGCTTGTCCTTGCCGCCGCGGGTGAAGATAGTGCCGTCGACAAGCGCACTGACATTGTCGGGCGTCACATTGGCATAGCCCGCGACCCGGTCGGCGCCGCCGTCATAGGCGACCACGGTGTCGAACACGCTTGCATACGGGTCGGTGTCGAACAGGAACAGAAGCTTCTTCATGCGCTCACTCCACGAGATTCTGGGGCTTGCCCGCCACGAACGCCTCGACGTTGTCGATGAGCTGGTCGGCGAGGATCTGCATCGCCTCCTGGCTCGCCCAAGCGACATGGGGGGTGATGATGAGATTGGGCAGCTTGAGGTCGAGAAGGATGTTGCCGTCCTTGGGCGGCTCGACCGTCAACACGTCGAAGCCGGCGCCGGCAATAGTGCCGTTCTTGAGCGCTTCGGCCAGCGCCGCCTCGTCCACCAATCCGCCGCGCGCGGTGTTGATGATGATGGCGGTCGGCTTCATCATCTTGAGCTCCTTGGCGCCGAACATGTTCTTCGTCTCCGGCGTGAGCGGCATGTGCAAGGTGATGACGTCGCTCTCCTTGATGAGCGTCTCGAGATCGACCAGACCTGCTTGCGGCACCACGTCGTAGGGCAGGACCCTCATGCCGAGCGCTGCGGCGCGCTTGCCGACCTCCTTGCCGATCGCGCCGTAGCCGACGATGCCGATGGTGGAGCCGGCGATGTCGCGGATCGGGTGGTCGAAGAAACAGAATTGCTGCGACTTGTTCCAACGGCCGTTGCGCACGTCCTCGATATAGGCGGGCAGGTTACGCCTGAGCGCGAACATCAGCGCGAGCACATGCTCGGGCACGGTGTTGAAGGCGTAGTTGCGGATGTTGACGACGGCGATGCCGTTTTGCTTGCAATAGGCCTTGTCGACCACGTCGGTGCCGGTCGCCGCGACGGCAATCAGCTTCAGATTCGGCAATTGCTTCAACGTCTCGGCGCGCATCGGCACCTTGTTGATGATGGCGATGGTCGCGTCCTTGAGACGCTCGACCACTTCGACCGGAGACCAGGTCGATTGATATTCCCGGTAGCTGTGCGGGAAGTTGGGCTTACGGACCTTGGCGTCCACCGACTCTCGATCGAGGAATACGATCGCGTGCTGCACGGAACTTGAACCTCTATTGTTGGCGCGGGACGGGGACCGTCACGCGACATGCCTCACCCTCCCGGAGCTGCCGCTCTCAGCCCCGGAGACCTTGACCAAAAATCAAGACGCGCGAGACGTTCGCCCCGCGCCGCCCCTTATTCGGCTGCGATCCTCGTCTCGGTCGCCGTCACAGCGTCGCGGAACGCGGCCTGCGCCGCCGCGACGCCCGAGCCGAGCTCGACCTCGATACCCACGTCGAGCATCGCCATTTCGGCGCCCGCGATGGCGCCGAGCAGCATCAGTTCGTTCAGATCGCCAAGATGCCCGATGCGGAACAGCTTGCCGGCCACCTGCGACAGTCCGGCGCCGAGCGCAAGATTGTAGCGGCGATAGGCCCGGTCGATCACGTCGGCGCCGTTGAACCCGGCGGGCACCATGATCGCGGTCACGGTGTCGGAATGCCATTTCGGCTCCTTGGCGCAGAGCTTGAGCCCCCACGCCTTGACCGCGGCGCGGGCGCCGTCGGCGAGGCGGCGGTGCCTCGAGAAGACATTGTCGAGCCCTTCCTCGCGCAGCATGGCGAGGGCCTCGCGCAGACCGTGGAGCAGCGGCAGAGCCGGGGTGTAGGGGAAGTAGCCGGTCGCGGGCGCCCGCAACTGATCGGCGAAGTCGAAATAGGAACGGCGGCACGTGGCGTCCTTCATCGCGGCAACGCCCTTCTTGCTCGCGCACACGATGCCGAGGCCCGCGGGCAGCATCAGGCCCTTCTGCGAGCCGGTGATGGCGAGATCGACGCCCCACTCGTCCATGCGGAAGTCGATGCTTCCGATCGAGCTCACGCCGTCGACATAGAGCAGCGCCGGATGGCGGGCGGCGTCGATCGCGCGCCGCACCGCGGCGACGTCGCTGGTGACGCCGGTCGCTGTCTCGTTATGAACCACCATGACGCCCTTGATGGCGTGAGCCTTGTCGGCGCGAAGCGCCTCCTCGATCCGCTCGGGGCTCGCGCCCGTGCCCCACTCTTCTTCCTGGACGATGACTTCGAGCCCATGGCGCCGGGCGAGTTCGATCCAGAGATGGCTGAATTGGCCGAAGCGGGCGGCGAGCATTTTGTCGCCGGGCGAACGGGTGTTGGTCAGCGCGCATTCCCAGGCGCCGGTGCCGCTCGAAGGAAGAATGACGACGTCGCCCCCCTCGGTCTTGAATACCTGCTTCAGGCCGTCATAGAGGGGCTTGGTCAGCTTGGGAAAGTCGGAGGACCGATGGTCCTCCATGGCGACATGCATGGCGCGCAAGATGCGGTCGGGGACATTGGTCGGGCCTGGGACGAACAGAAAGTTGCGCCCGGGTCGTCTTGCTTCGGCCATAGTCGCTTCCCCTTGGAAATCCTGCCGCAATTGCTTGGGAGTGGTTGTCGGCTCGCGAAAACAGGGTGTTAGCGTCAGCGGTTCTAGCTGGCAACCCCTTTCGCGCCTAGAACAAACCGGTGATCCGGCCGTCGGCCCCGAGCTCGATATTGTTCGCCGCCGGAACCTTCGGCAGCCCTGGCATGGTCATGATGTCGCCGCAGATCACCACGACGAACTCCGCGCCCGCCGACAGCCTGACCTCGCGGATCGGGATGATGTGCCCGAGCGGCACGCCCTTGGCGTCGGGGTTGGTGGTGAAGCTGTATTGGGTCTTGGCCACGCAGATCGGGAAGCGGCCGAAACCCGCCTTTTCCAGCTCGACGAAGCGGTCCATCACGCTCTTGTCGGCGGTGATGTCCTCGGCCCCGTAGATTTCCTGGGCGATGGTGCGGGTCTTGTCCCAGAGCGACATGTGGTCGGGGTAGAGCGGCCGGAAGTCGCTCGGCTTCTCCGCGATGGTGCGAACCACGACGTGGGCGAGATCGGTGGCGCCCGCACCGCCTTCGGCCCAGTGATCGGCCATCACGCATTCCACCCCGATCGTCGAGCAGAGGCGCTTGATCAGCGCAATCTCGGCCTCGGTGTCGCTCGAGAAGCGGTTGATCGACACCACCACCGGCACGTGGTACTTGCGAATATTCTCGACATGGCGCTCGAGATTGACGAAGCCCGTTTCCAGAGCGGCGAGGTTCTCACGCTTCAGCGCGTCCTTGGCCACGCCACCATGCATCTTGAGCGCCCTGATGGTGGCGACCACCACGGCGCAAGCGGGCTTGAGGCCGGCCTTCCGGCATTTGATGTCGAAGAACTTCTCCGCGCCGAGATCGGCGCCGAAGCCCGCTTCCGTTACGACGTAGTCGGCAAGCTTGAGCGCGGCCTTGGTCGCGATCACCGAATTGCAGCCATGGGCGATGTTGGCGAAGGGGCCGCCGTGAATGAAGGCCGGATTGTTTTCGAGCGTCTGCACCAGGTTTGGCGCGAGCGCGTCCTTGAGCAGCGCGGCCATCGAGCCCGCCGCCGAGAGGTCCGCAGCGGTCACGGACTTCTTGTCGCGGGTCTGCCCGATCTGGATCTGGCCGAGACGTCGCTGGAGGTCGGCGAGGTCGGACGCGAGGCAGAAAATGGCCATCACTTCCGAGGCGACGGTGATGTCGAAGCCGGCCTCGCGGGGGAAGCCGTTGGCGGCGCCGCCGAGCGAGGAGACGATCGAGCGGAGCGCCCTGTCGTTCATGTCAACGGCGCGGCGCCACGTAACGCGGCGAGCGTCGATGTCGAGCTTGTTGCCCCAATAGACGTGATTGTCGATCAGCGCCGCGAGCAGATTGTTGGCGGCGCCGATGGCGTGAAAGTCGCCGGTGAAGTGCAGATTGATGTCTTCCATCGGCACGACTTGCGCGTAACCGCCGCCGGCCGCGCCGCCCTTCACCCCGAAGCAGGGTCCAAGCGAGGGCTCGCGGATGCAAACGATGGCCTTCTCGCCGATGGCGTTCAGCGCGTCGCCGAGACCGACCGTGGTCGTCGTCTTGCCTTCGCCGGCAGGCGTTGGCGTGATCGCGGTGACGAGGATCAGCTTGCCGTCGGGGCGCCTCCCGAGCGAGGCGATATAGTCGAGCGAGACCTTGGCCTTGTAATGCCCGTAAGGCAGGAGGCTCTCGGCCGGAATGCCGAGCTTGTCGGCCGCGACCTCGAGAATGGGCCGCATCTCGGCGGCCTGGCTGATCTCGATGTCGGACTTCGGGTTCTTGTGCTGATCGTGCGAACGCATGGCGGCACTCTCACGCGACTGAACTGACATTAGCCTTACGCCTCCGGACTTGCGGAAGTAGAGCAGAGGAATGGGCAAGGTAATTCATTCACTTGCCTTCTTGCAATCGTCTGTGCAGGTTCATCTTGCCAAAACGCAAGGATGCTTGATCGATGCCGCCGCGAGAGCTTCTAAAGGCCATGTTCCAAGCCGCGGTCGAAGCGGCGCTGCCCTCGCTCTGCGTGCCGGCGCATCTGCCGAAGCGGCCGAAAGGCCGCACCATCGTCATCGGCGCGGGCAAGGCGTCGGGCGCAATGGCCAAGGCGCTCGAAGAGGCCTGGGACGGCCCGATCGAAGGGCTCGTCGTGACGCGCTACGGCTATCGCGTGCCGACCGAGCGGCTCGAAGTGGTCGAGGCCGCTCATCCCGTGCCCGACGCCGCCGGCCGAGAGGCGGCCGCCCGCATCCTGAAGCTCGTCGAGGGACTGACCGAGGACGATCTTGTCCTTTGCCTGATCTCGGGCGGCGGCTCGGCCTTGCTTGCGCTTCCGCCCAAGGGCCTCACGCTCGAAGACAAGCAGGCGGTGAACAAAGCCCTGCTCAAGAGCGGCGCCACGATCTCGGAGATGAACACGGTGCGGAAGCATCTTTCCGCCATCAAGGGCGGAAGGCTCGCCGCCGCTGCCGCGCCCGCCAAGGTCGTCGCGCTGATGATCTCAGACGTGCCGGGCGACGATCCTTCGATCATCGCTTCGGGCCCGACCGTCGCCGACCCTTCGACCAACGCGGATGCCATCGCCATCATCGAGAAGTACAAAATCGAGGTGCCCGCCTCCGTGGGCGAGCGGCTCAAGACCGCGGACGAGACGCCGAAGCCGGGCGACAGGCGTCTTGCCCGCATCGAAAACATCATGATCGCGACGCCGCAAGCATCGCTCGAAGCGGCGGCTGCGGTCGCGGAGCGCGAAGGCGTGACGCCCGTCATCCTCGGCGACTCGATCGAGGGCGAGTCCCGCGACGTGGCGCTCGTTCACGCCGGCATCGCCCGGCAATGCGCGCTGCGCGGTCAGCCGGAGCAGCCGCCTTGCGTGCTCATCTCCGGCGGCGAAACCACCATCACGCTCAAAGGCAAAGGCAAAGGCGGGCGCAACACCGAGTTCCTGCTCGCGCTCGCCATCGCGCTCGACGGGATGAAGAAGATCTATGCCATCGCCGGCGACACCGACGGCATCGACGGCTCGGAGGACAATGCCGGCGCGCTGATCGATCCCGACACGCTTAAGCGCGCGGGGGCGCGGGGCGTGAACGCCAAAGCACTGCTCGCCGACAACGATCCGTGGAATTTCTTTAACGCGATCGACGATCTGCTCGTGACCGGGCCGACGCTGACCAACGTCAACGACTTCCGCGCGGTCCTGATCGAAAAGTAGCTGGGGACTAGCCCGCTCGGCGCATCAGGATGCCGGAGAGCGGCCGCTGCGACTTTCCCGCCTGGCCGTGGCCTTGGTTCTGCGGCAGGACTTGTGGCGCATTCGCAACGGCGTCATGGCGGCGCTGCTCCATGCCGAGGAGAGTGTTGACCGCCTCGAGCTCGGCCCGCAAATCCTTGACCTTGTTGTCATGGTCGCGTTTGAGCTGCTCCAGCCCCATTTCGAACTGTGCCTGCGAGGCCTTGATGTGCTCGCCGATGAAGGCCGCCCGCTCTTGCAGGTCGGTGCGAATATCGCGCATTTGCTGGATCCCCCGTTGGTTGACTTTGCTCAAACCCCTCACGGCCAAACGGGTTCCCTCGGGTTTTCTCGGACGAAGCGCTTTTTCGGTGCTTGCGCGCAAAACGCCACACTTCCCGCGCTTTTGGGAAAGAGCGCTGGCCATATGGCGCTGGAATGGGCGCAAATGGCTCGCCACGCTCTGAGAGGGACATTAACTCCGGACGCGCCGCTTGCGGGCGCCCGCCTCCGCGCGGAGAGCCGCGACCTCCGCTTTCAGCTCCTCGATCGCGCGCAGGATGGGCATCGTCTCGTCGTGCACCATCTCGGCCTCTTCCTTGGCGTGCTCCTCCTGCATGGCATTGACGATGATGCCGATGAACAAGTTGAGCACCCAGAAGGTGGTGACGACGATGAAGGGAATGAAGAACAGCCAGGCATGAGGGTGCCGGCTCATGATCGGGTTCACGACGTCGTTGGTCCAGCCTTCGAGCGTCATGATGGTGAAGAGCGTATAGAGCGATGTGCCAAGCGTGCCGAATAGCTCCGGATAGTCCTTGCCGTAGAGATTCACGGCCATCACCGCGCTCACATAGAAGACGAGACCGATCAGGAGCACGATCGAGCCCATGCCGGGCAGCGCGCCGATCAGTCCGCCGACGACCCGCTGCAGCGCCGGCACCGCCGTAATCAATCTGAGCAGACGCAGCACGCGGAGCGCGCGCAGGACCGAGAACGTCGCTGTCGCGGGCGCGAGCGCTATGCCGACCACGATCACGTCGAAGATGTTCCACCCGTCGCGAAAGAAGGCGCCGCGTTGCACGGCGAAGCGCGCGAGGATCTCAATGACAAAGACGGCGATGATAATGCGGTCGATGACGACAAGCGCCGGACCGAATTTCGCCATCACGCTTGCGCTCGTCTCGAGCCCGAGCGTGACGGCGTTCACGACGATGAGCGCCATGATGAAGCGCTCGGTCCGCCGGTCTTGAACCAAATTACGCAGCCATTGCATCATCGGGGCGCTCCTAAGAATTGCTGCCCCGATCTAAACGTTCGGCCGTGCTGAAACAAGAAAGCCCGCCGCGCTTTTAGGCGCGACGGGCTCCACTGAGGCACAAGCTTAAGACGGGGGGAAGCCTTAGCTCGGCAACAGCACCGTGTCGATGACGTGGATGACGCCGTTCGACTGCATCACGTTCTTGATGGTGATCTTGGCGGAGTCGCCCTTGGCATCCCACACCCAGATCGCGCCGTCTTTGATCTCGACGGTGAGATCTTTTCCTTCGACGGTCTTAAGCATGGCCTTGCCACCGCCCTTCTCGACCGCCGACATCAGATCCTTGGCGGTGAGACGACCGGGAACGACGTGGTAGGTCAGGACCTGCGTCAGCTGACCCTTGTTCTCGGGCTTGAGCAGGGTGTCGACCGTGCCGGCCGGCAGCTTGGCGAAGGCATCGTTGGTCGGCGCGAACACAGTGAAGGGGCCCTTGCCCTGAAGCGTGTCGACGAGACCGGCGGCCTTGACGGCTGCGACCAGCGTAGTGTGGTCCTTGGAGTTGACGGCGTTCTGGATGATGTTCTTGGTGGGGAACATCGGGGCGCCGCCCACCATCACCGTCGTCTCCTTGGCGAAGGTCGGGATGGCGGTAAAGGCTGCGAAGGCGAGACCGGCCGCAGCAACACCGGACAATGCGAATTTGGCGAACTTCATGACAACCTCCTGAGTTCTCTGTTGTCCCATCGGGGGGTACGGGCAGAGCTACGGAGGCGTGCGCTTAGGCGGATGCGCTGCGGGCGATGACGTTTTCGTGAGCGGCCATCCACCGTCATTGCCGGGCTCGACCCGGCAATGACATTCCACTGGCCGTGAAGCGGGCGGAGCCGTCGGCATGGATGCCCGGATCAAGTCCGGGCATGACGAGTTCAGCTAGAGCTGGGCGAGCTTGCCGTTGGCGATCACGGGGCCCGTGGGCTGGCCGGTGGGCGAGCCGCCGAGAGGCTCGAGCGAAACCGCGAGCACGGCCTCGTTGTTGACCTGGGTGAGAAGATCTTTCGGCACCTTGATCGTGACCGGCCGGCCCGGATCGATGAGCCCGAGCGAATGCGGCTTATCGCCGGGCGGGATCAGCCAAAGCTCCAAGGATTTCTGCTCCTGGCCGAGGAGCGCCGCAGGCACGATGGTGAGGCTCGCTTCGCCCGTGTTGACGGCGGCGACAAATCCCGCCTGCCCGCTATCGGCGTCGAGACGGGCGACGAGCGGCGCACCCGTCGTTCCGACCGCGCCAACATAGATGAGCGCGGCGAGGCAGGCGGCGGCGAGCGCGCTCGTGCCAAGGGCAAGGCTCCGCCAGAAGCTCAAGCTCCGCCACAGCCCGACGGTCCCGGCGCGACCGGCGCCTAGCGAATCCTCGATCTTCGACCATAGGCGCCGCGGCGGGGCGACCTCGGGCACGGCCGAGGCAAGCCCTCCGAGCCGCTCTTCCCAGAAGGCGACTTCGCGCGCGAAGGCAGGGTCGCGGCCGATCCTTCGCTCGGCGGCGCCGCGTTGCGTGGCGTCGAGCACCCCGAGCACATATTCGGCGGCGGTCAGGCCCATGCCTTCATTATCTCTGCCGGTGTCGCTCATCGTTCGAGACACACTCTCAATTTGGCGAGTCCACGCCTGATCCAGCTCTTCATCGTCCCGAGCGGCACGTCGGACCGATCGGCAAGTTCCTCATAGGTCAGCCCGTCGATAAAGGCCGCGCGGATGGCCGCTTGCTGCCGCGTCTCGAGTTCCTCGAGACAGGCATAGAGCCTGCGGTTCTCCTGGGCGGCCTCGATCGTCTCGGCGGCGATCGGCGCGGGGTCGGAAACCCCGGACGCCTCCTCGATCGGGGCGCTAAGCCTCGCCACGGTGTCGGAGCGAACGCGGTCGATGGCGCGATTGCGCGCAATCGCGACCAGCCAGGTGATCGGGCTCGCGCGCGCTTCATCGAAGCTCGCCGCCTTCCGCCACACATTGAGGTAAACCTCCTGCAATACGTCCTCCGCCTCACCGCGGTCGTTCAAGATACGGAGGCAGACGCCAAAAAGCTTCGCCGCGGTCCCATCATAGACAAGGCGCAAGGCGGCGCGGTCGCCGCCCGCCACCCGGCGGAGCGCCGCTGCGAGTTGTCTGCGCCTGGTTTCTGCGTCCATGGGGTGCGCCGGAGAGGTTGGCAACGCGCCATTCTCCTACCCTGCGCACAGCCTCCTTGTCTCTAGCCATCGCGGCCGCAGTGCGGTTCGGCGCCCGGCAATTTCGCAGTTGCGAATTGGGGCGGGCGCGCTACTCTCCCCGCCGGGACGGGGTTCGCCAAGCGTTTGCGATTCGGGGCGTGAGGGCACGGCCGCCTCAAAGGCGCGCCGGGATCGGGGTTTGGCCCGCGCGCCACGGAACAGTCGAAATTGGAACCACTATAGGGATCGACCCCATCGGGAGGGGCCCGGGAAGATTGTTGCCCAGATGTGTTTCGCCGGGCGGCCCCTTGCGGCACGGGATTGGATGAGGGGTTAGGCATGAATTTGCGGCGCGCCGGTCTTGGCCTCATCGTCGGAGCCGTCTTGCTGGCGCCGGCTTCAGCCCAGGCGAGCCCTGCCCTCGTCTTCGAGCCCTTTAACGGCACCGTATTCTACGCCGAGGATCCCGACGCCGCGTGGTTCCCGGCCTCCCTCACCAAGCTGATGACGGCCTATGTCGCCTTCCAGGCGTTGAAGGAAGGCACCGTCAAGCTCGACAGCACGGTCGTGTGCTCCAAGAAGGCGACGGAGCAGGCACCAAGTAAGCTCTGGTTGAAAGAGGGTCAGACGATTACCCTCGAGGTCGCGCTGAAGGTTCTCATCGTCAAATCAGCCAACGACGTCGCCATGATGATCGCCGAGACGGTGGCTGGCAGCGAGGAGGCGTTCGTCGCGCGCATGAACGAGGCGGCGAAGCACCTCAACATGACGCGCACCGTTTTCGCCAATCCCAACGGCCTTCCCGACGAGCGGCAGGTCACGACAGCCCGCGATCTCGCCAAGCTCGCCCGCGCCATCATCATCGAATTCCCCGAACATGCCGATCTGTTCACGACCATCCAGGTCCAGGTCGGCAAACAAACCCTGCGCACGCATAACGGCCTCCTCGTCAACTATCCCGGCGCCGACGGCATGAAGACCGGCTTCATTTGCGATTCAGGTTTCAACGTGGTGGCGAGCGCCACCCGCGAAGGCCGAAAGCTCGTCGCCGTGATTCTCGGCGAGCCCTCGGTCGCCTCGCGCCGCGAGCGCGCCATCGATCTGCTCGACAACGGCTTCAAGCGCTATTTCTGGAAGTCGTTGTTCGGCACGAGCCTCGACGGGCTCGCCATTCAAGCCTCGCTGAGCAGCGGCCCCACCCATCTGCGCGACAGCGTCTGCGGCGTGCGCAAGGCCGGGCCGGCGAAAAAACGCGTGGTCCGCAAAAAGAAGAAAACGCGGAGCACCGCAAGCCAAGGCGGCCAGTGAGCCCCATTTCCCGCCAGTTTCTTTGCCTCGCCGTGTGTACTTTGTTGGCCGCTCTCCTCGCGCCCGCCTTCGCCGCGACAACGGAGCCGCCGGACAATATCGCCGAGGCGCTCGCCGAGGCGGCGCGCGCCTGCAAGGACATGGAGGGCAAGCCCAACACCGATGCCGTGCTCAAGATGGAGGACATCAACGGCGATGGCGGCGAGGACTGGGTTGCCGACTATGCAAAATTGAAATGCGAGGGCGGCATCAATCCGCTGTGCAGCGACGCGGGCTGTACGATCCAGATCTATTTCTGGGACGGCGGCACATCCTGGGACGTGGTGTTCGAGGATCTCGTGCGGAGCTACAAATTCGGCAAGAGCGGCGGCAAGCGCATGTTCTACGTGACGACCTCGGGCATCCCGTGCAACAAGCCGGTCGCTGAAAATTGCAAATACACTTACCGGCTCGAGAGCGACACGGTCGTTCCGGTCGAGTAGCGGCGACGATCAGAACGATGAGCCGGGCTCCTGCAGAAATGCAAGTTCCTCCGCCGTCGAGGCGCGGCCGAGTACGCTGTTGCGATGGGGGAAGCGGCCGAAGCGCGCGATGATCGCCTGGTGCCTCGGCGCAAAGTCGAGATTGTTCGGGTCGCCGAGCGCGGTGAACAACTCGACGGAGCGTGCCTGATCCTCGCGCGTCTCCGCATGCTGGAACGGCATGTAGATGAAGGCGCGCTGCTCCGGGGCAAGTCGCATGTCGGTCCCTTCGCCGATCGCGCGCTTGGCAAGCGCAAGCGCGGCCCGATCGGTGGCGAAGGCGCGCGGGTCGTCGCGAAACATGTTCCGGGGGAACTGATCGAGCACGATGATCGCGGCGAGCATTCCCTTCGGCTCGGCGAGCCACTCCGGCGGGACGCCCGTCTTCAGCGCTTCATAGGTCGCGCTGAACCGCTCGGTGATCGCGGCGTCGATGGCCGGGTTCTTGCGATACCAGTCTTCAGGTTTCAGCGTCTCGAACCAGAAGGCGACAATCTCGTCGATGGTGCCGGCGCTCATCGCGGCTCACCGACGGCTAGGCGGACGGCGCGGCAATCGCCGCCTCGATGACCGCGAGCGCTTCAGGCGAAGCCCAGTCGGCGGGACCGACCAGGCGAGCGATCTCGCGGCCCTTGCGGTCCAAGATGAGCGTGGTCGGCATGCCGACAGCTCTCAATGTCGCGAACAGCTTGCCGGTGGGATCGGTGTAGAGAGGAAGGTGCGCGACGCCGGTCTCTTTGAGGAAGGCCGCCGCCTTCTCCGCTCGCCCTTTGTCGATATTGACCGCGACCACGGCGAAGTCCTTGCCGCCGAGCTTGGCCTCGAGCTTGTCGAGCGCCGGCATCTCCTCGCGGCAGGGAACGCACCATGTGGCCCAGATGTTCAGGAGCACGACCTTGCCGGCGAAGTCTTGGAGCGTCTTGGATGCGTCCTCCGCTGCGAAAGAAAAGTCAGGTAAATCAATCGGTTCCGGGCGCGCAACCAGCGTCGCCATGGCGCCTTTGTTGAGGCTCGCAAGCGGGCTTGGGGTGGCGGGCGCGAGCGGCGCCGGGGCGCTCTCAGGGGGCGCGGCGGCGGTCTCCCCGGACCGGCCATTGTCAGAAGGGGCGAAACTCCAATATACCGTGCCGAATCCGGCGATCGCCGCCAGCAGCGCGGCGATAAGATAGATGGCCGGCGGCGCGGCGCGTTTACCTTCGTTGCGTCTGCTCAAATCTTCCCGCTCACCTTGTCTGGCCCTAAGGCGCAAGCGATGACGAACACCATATGGGGCGGCCGTTTTGCCGCTAGTCCTTCCGAAATCATGGAGGAGATAAACGCCTCCATCGACTTCGACAAGCGTCTGTGGCGTCACGATATCGTGGCCTCCAAGGCCCATGTCGCCATGCTCGGCGCGACCGGAATCATCGAGGCGAAAGAGGCCGACGCGATCGCCGCCGGTCTCGACACGATCGCGGCCGAGATCAAGGCGGGCAAGTTCAAGTTCTCGCGCTCGTTCGAGGACATTCACCTCAATGTCGAGAACCGCTTGCGCGAGCTGATCGGGCCGGTAGCGGGCAAACTCCACACCGCGCGCTCGCGCAACGACCAGGTCGCGACCGATTTCAAGCTTTATGTGCGGGACGAGACCGGAGCGATCGAGGTCGGCCTCGCCGCGCTTCAGCTCGCGCTCGCCAAGAAGGCGCTGCAATACGCGGGCGCGGTGATGCCGGGCTTTACCCATCTTCAGACGGCCCAGCCGATCACCTTCGGCCACCATCTCCTCGCCTATGTCGAAATGCTTGCGCGCGACAGGGGCCGTTTCGCCGATGCGGCCAACCGGCTCAGCGAGTCCCCCTGGGCGCGGCGGCGCTCGCCGGCACATCTTTCCCCATCGACCGGGAGGAGACGGCGCGCGCGCTCGGCTTCGCCCGGCCCGCGGCCAATTCGCTCGACGCGGTTTCGGACCGCGACTTCGCGCTCGAGGCGCTTGCCGCCGCCGCCATCGCCGCCATGCACCTGTCGCGGCTCGCCGAGGAGATCGTGAACTGGTCCTCGCCGCAATGGGGCTTCGTGCGGCTGTCCGACAACTTCACGACCGGCTCCTCTATCATGCCGCAGAAGCGGAACCCCGACGCCGCGGAGCTCGTGCGCGCCAAGACCGGTCGGATCGCCGGCGCCTTCCAGACGCTGCTGATGGTGATGAAGGGCCTGCCGCTCGCCTATGCCAAGGACATGCAAGAGGATAAGGAGCCCGTGTTCGATGCGCTCGACGCGCTGAAGCTCGGGATCGCCGCCATGACCGGCATGGTCGAGGACATGGAGCCCGACCTCAAGGCCATGAAGCGCGCCGCCTCATCGGGCCATGCGACCGCGACCGACCTCGCCGATTGGCTCGTGCTCAAGCTCGGCCTCCCCTTCAGGGACGCCCACCACACCGCCGGCAAAATCGTGGCGCTCGCCGAATCGCGGGGTTCGGACCTCAAAAAACTGCCGCTTTCCGAGCTCAAAACGGTCGAGAAGCGGATCACGGAGGAGGTCTATTCGGCGCTCGACGCCTCCGGCTCGGTCAAAAGCCGCACAAGTTATGGGGGCACCGCCCCCGCCAACGTCAAAAGGCAGGCGAATCGGTGGATAAAGCGTCTGGAGAAGGACGCGAAAACACGTTAAAAGGATAGTAGAAGAGCCACGAAAAAGGCTTGAGGGAACAGGGGCACGACCATGGGAAGCGCTCTGCGCATCCTTTTAACGCTTGTGCTGGTGCTGACCATCGGGCTTTCGGCCTGCGGGCGCCGGGGTTCGTTGGAGCGGCCGAAGCCCAACTATCCTGAAACCGAAGCCGACCCATCCACGAAGATGTCGAAGGCCCCGGCCCGCCGCCTTTGGATTGACCGCCTGCTCGAATAGACGCCCCTTTCTCCAATGCACCATTTCGCCTACCGGCGCGGCGTGTCCCACTCCAATGTGCTCCACGCCGAGGAGGTCGATCTTTCCGAACTCGCCGCTTCGGTCGGAACGCCCTTCTACTGCTACTCCACCGCCACTCTCGAGCGTCACTACCGCGTCTTCGCCGACGCTTTCGCCGGCATGCAAGACACGCTCGTCTGCTATTCGGTTAAGGCCAACTCCAATCTCGGCGTGCTCGCAACGCTCGCCAAGCTCGGCGCCGGCATGGATGTCGTGTCGGAAGGCGAACTCCGCCGCGCGCTTGCGGTCAAGGTTCCGCCCGAGAGGATCGTGTTCTCGGGCATCGGCAAGACGGGCGAGGAGATGGCATTCGCGCTCGATGCCGGCATCCTTGCCTTCAACGTCGAGTCCGAAGCCGAGCTTCGGGCGTTAAGCGACGTCGCCGCGGCGCGAGGCTTAACGGCGCGCATCGCTTTCCGCGTGAACCCGGACGTCGACGCCAAGACCCACCACAAGATCGCGACGGGAAAGGCCGAGAACAAATTCGGCGTGCCTTTCGATGAGGCTCCTCGCCTCTACGCGCTCGCGAGCCGGCTTCCCGGAATTGCGCCGACCGGCGTGCATATGCATATCGGCAGCCAGATCACCGATCTCGACCCGTTCCGCAACGCGTTTGCGCTGTTGAAGGAACTGGTCGAACGCTTGCGCCAAGAGGGCTTCGCCATCGACTTCGTCAATCTCGGCGGCGGTCTCGGCATTCCTTATCGCAACGATCAGCCGCCGCCGCCGTCCCCTGACGACTACGCCAACCTCGTCAAGCAAGCGGTCGGCGCGCTTGGCGTGAGGCTCATCTTCGAGCCCGGCCGCATGATCGCGGGCAATGCCGGAATCCTCGTTTCACGCGTGCTCTATGTGAAGGGCGGCGCGTCGAAGACGTTCACCATCGTCGATGCGGCGATGAACGATCTGATACGGCCAACGCTCTACGATGCCCATCACGAGATCCTGCCGGTCACGGCGCCCGAGCAAGGCGCACCGACGGTCGTGACCGATATCGTCGGTCCGGTGTGCGAAACCGGCGACTATCTTGCGCTGGCGCGGGCGCTGCCTGAGCTCAAGTCGGGCGATCTCATTTCCGTGATGACGGCCGGCGCCTATGGCGCGGTGCTCGCATCCGAGTATAACAGCAGGCTATTGGTCCCCGAGGTGCTCGTATCCGGGAACCGCTATTGCGTGACCCGCCCGAGGCCGAGCTACGGCGACATGCTGGCCAAGGAGCGGCTGCCGGAGTGGCTGTAAGCCCTGAGAGAGGTCGATTGAGCCTCGCTTTCGCCCGCTTCGATCCCCAAATTTAACTTGTCGCCTCCGCACTTCGCGCTAGATGAAGATGATGCGTACCAGTTCTCGCCAGAAGGCACCTTCCTCCGAAACGGCGGAAGCGAGCCCACTTACGCAGCGCTTCGGCCGGCGCGTGCGGCTGAGTTGGCTTGCCCTTCTTGGTGAAAGAGTGTGGGAGGCGCTGCTGTGGCCCTTCCTCGTCATTTTGACCTTCCTCGTCGTGTCTTTGCTCGAGTTGTGGAGCCTGCTCCCGCCGCTTGCCCATCGCATCCTTCTCGGCGGTTTTGGACTGGCGCTGATCGTTTCCTTCCTGCCGCTCCTCAGAATTTCCCTGCCGACGCGCCAGGAGGCCTTGCGCCGCCTCGAAGGCAATGCGGGGATCAAGCACAGGCCGGCCTCCTCTTATGAAGACCGGCTCAGCGCCGCACCGCCGAAGGAGACCGCGGTGCTATGGGCGGCTCACCGCGAACGGCTGTCGCATCTGATCGCAAGGCTCCGGCCCTCGTGGCCCGCGCCGCGCACCGACCGGAAGGATCCTTACGCCGTCAGAGCCGCGCTCCTTCTTGGCGTGGTCGTGGCGGCGCTTGCCGCAGGCGGCAACGCCATCGATCGCATACGCGCCGCATTTTCTCCGGCGGCGACCAGCGCGCCCGCGATGCTCCGACTCGACGCCTGGGTCACGCCCCCGGTCTATACCGGGATTGCGCCGATCGTGCTTGCCGATGGCAGCGAGAAGGTGGGAGCGGGCGCGGAGTTGTTCCGGGCGCTTTCAGTCCCTGAGCGCAGCGAATTGATCGTGCGGACCCATGCGCCAGAGGGCGAAACCGTGCATCTCGTCACGAGCCGCGACGGCGGCGAGGACACGATCGTCGCGCCGAAGAAGGGCGGCAGCGAAGGGCTCATCGAGTTCAACGTCGCGCTCAACCAGCCGCTCAGCGCCGCGGTCGAGATCGGCGGCCAGACCGTTTCCAAATGGCGCTTCGATCTGATCGAGGACGTCGCCCCCACGATCAACCTCATGGGAAACCCGGCGACGACGCCGCGAAGCGCGCTGCGTCTCACTTTCCGCGCCGATGACGACAACGGCGTGGCGAGCGCCGAAGCCCGCTTTGCTCTGGTCGAAGGCGAGGAGCGCAATTTCGCGCCGGTCCCGACCGAAGCGTCGCCCAAGCTCGAAGCCAATCCCCTGCTCGATCCTCCGGTCATGCCGCTGCAATTGCCGCGCGCCAACCAAAAGCGCGTCGACGGCCGCGCCACCCAGGACTTGACCGGCCATCCCTGGGCCGGACTGAAAGTTCGCATGACGCTCATCGCCCGCGACCAGGCCGGTCAGTCGGGCGAGAGCCAGCCTTACGAGTTCATTCTGCCCGAACGGGCTTTCACCAAGCCCTTAGCGCGCGCCGTGGTCGAGCAGCGCAAGAAGCTCGTGCGCGACCCAAGCGCGCCCGATGGCGTGGCCAATGCGCTCGACGCGCTCACTCTCGGCGGCGACAAGGTGATCGACGACAGCGTCGTCTATCTCGCGCTTCGCAACGCCTATTGGCGGCTGCGCGGCGACCGCTCGCCCGAGGCGGTCGCGAGTGTCGTCGACCAACTTTGGTCCACGGCGCTCCGCATCGAGGAAGGCGACCTGCCCGAGGCCGAGCGCGCCTTGAACGCCGCTCAGGACGCGCTGCTGCAGGCCTTGAAGGAAGAGAGGTCTCCGGAGGAGATCAAGAATCTCGTCGATGAGCTGCGCTCGGCATTGTCGCGTTACCTCCAGGCGCTCGCCTCGCAGCAGCAGGAGAACGGCGAGACGTCGCCTCTCGCCCCGCAGGACAACGACCAGCTCCTGTCGCAACAGGACCTGGAAAAGATCCTGAACAACATCCAGCAGCTCGCTCAATCCGGATCGAAGGACTTGGCCGAGCGCATGCTGTCGGAGCTGAAGGACCTGCTCGAGCGGATCGAGACCGGCAGCGCGGCCGAGACCGAGCAGCAGCAGCGCGCGCGGCGGATGATGAAGGATTTGAGCGATCTCGTCTCCAACCAGCAGAAGCTTCTCGACGACACCTTCGCCGCCAAGCGCCAGCAGGCCGCGCGCAGCGGCGACGGCGAGGGCCAGCAATTCGAAGTGAGCCCTCCCGGCCAGCCGATGGAATTCGGCCCCGGAATGAGCATGGCGCCTCTTTTCGAGGAGATGCCGGGGGAGTCGCAGCAGGGGTTCATGAAGGGACAGGGTGAATCGGGCGGCCAGGGCAGTCCGCGCCAGAAGAGCCAGCTCGAGATCGGGCCTGAGGCTTCGGGCGAGCACGGTAAGCTCGTCGAGCGTCAACAGGAGCTTCGCGACACGCTGCAAAAGATGATCGACCGCTTCCGCATCGAGGGGAGCGACGCGCCGGCCGACATGCAGGACGCGGGCGAAGCCATGGGCGACGCCAAGGAGGCGATCGGCGAGAGCGATCTCGAGCGCGCAACGCAGCAGCAGACGCTTGCGCTCGACCGGCTGCGCAAGGGTGCTGAGTCCATGGCCGAGCAGATGATGGAGGGCGCTGAAGCGCAAGCGGGACAGGGCCCCGGCAATAACGGGCGCGACCCGCTCGGCCGCCCTGATCGCTCGAACCGGCCCGATCTCGGCCTCTCGGTGCAGGTTCCCGACGAGATCGACATTCAGCGCGCGCGCGAAGTGCTCGACGAGCTGCGCCGCCGTCTTGGCGATCCCTCGCGGCCTGCGGTCGAACTCGACTATCTTGAGCGGCTGATCACGCCTTTCTGAGCGCCGCCCCTCACCTTGTTCAAGGCTTCGCTATCTCGCCGATAAAGGGAAGCTCGCGATAGCAATGGGCGAGGTCCATGCCGTAGCCCACGACAAAGACCGGCGGACAGCGAAACCCCACGAAATCCGGCACGATCGCCGCCGCGCGCGGCACCTGCTTGTCGATGAGAACGCAGGTCTTGACCGTTTTGGCGTCGCGTTCCGCAAGGAGCGTCTTGGCAAAAAAAAGCGTGCGTCCCGAATCGAGAATGTCGTCGATGATCACGACCTCGCGGCCGGAGAGAGCGATCTCGACGTCGCGCAAGACGCGGACCTCCCCGCCCGAGACCGTGCCCGCGCCGTAGCTCGCGAGGAATATAAAGTCGATTTCGGGCCTCAGGCCCTCGCGGTGCAAGGCCCTGATGAGGTCGGCGGCGAAGATGAAACTGCCTTCGAGGATCGCGACGATGACGAGATCGCGCGGGCTTGCGGCGGCGATTTCGCGCGCCAAGCTTCCGACCCTCTCTGCGATCGCCTCGGCGCTGAATAGCGTGCGGATGGTTTGCGCCGCCGGCTTCCCGGCCATGCCTACTTGGCCTTGGCGAAACGCACCGCGACGCTCCGGACATTGCTCGGCGGCGAGGGGATCTGCCGCAAGAACGGCGCGCGTTCGCCCCCCTGAAGCTGTTCCTCGCCGATCTCGGTGGTCCATTCGGAAATTTCCGTGCCGCCCGCGTCACGGAGCGCGATGACCACGGTCGGGACGGCAACCGGGCTCGAGGTGAGGTTGACCACGTCGCCTTGAACCTCAAGCACGGACTGGGAGCCGTCGCTGGTCCAGCCGTAGCGCACTTGTTCAAGCGTGAGACTGCCGGCGCCGGCCTCCATTCCGAAGACAGAGTAAAGGCGCGAAGCTCCCGGCAGCACCGACATGATCGCAGACGGCGCGTAGGCGAGCGCGCCGATCACGCCCGCAACGAAGAGCGCAAGCGCGAGCCAGCCGAGAGCGACGAGAGAGCCACCCTTGCGCCGCTGCGGCGTCTCGTCCGGCAGCGCCTGATCGGCGAGCGCGGCGTCGTAGCCCATGGCGGCATCGCCCATCGCGGCGTCGCCCATTGCGGTGCCGTACCCGGGCGGCATACCGGCGGCCGGCGACGGCCCTTCGTCCATGCTGGCGTCGCCGGCAAGACCGGGGCTCGGCGCGAAGACATCGGCCGCGGCGGACGGCGTCGGTTCCGGCGGCACGGGCTCCCGCTTGCGCGTGAGCCGCGAAAAGATTCCGCCGCGCTTCTCGGGCGGCGGGGGCTCGGCTTGCGGCTCGGCCATCGCCTCGGCATTGATCCGCGCCAGTTGAGCGGCGAGATCGGCCTCGCTCACCTGGGGTGGCGGGAAAATCGGCGGCGCTGGCTGGCTCGGCGCCATTCCTCCGAACCCGCCCATCCCTGAATTGGCGGAAGCGGGCCTTGGCGGCGGTTGAGGCGCCGGTTGCGGCATCGGTGGCGCAGCGGGCCTAAAGGTGGGCGCAGGCTGAGGCACGGGCGCGACCGGTGGGGCCTGGACAGGCAACGCCTGCCAGACATGGGCGCATTTGGAGCAACGGACTTTCCGCCCCTCGGGCGGAAGTGTTGCCTTAATTTCGTAGCGTGTCCCGCAAGCCGGGCAGATCAGGAGTGTTGCCATCTGAAAAGCCAAAATGGCCTTTTTTCTCGGATTTCGCTCCGGGCCCCATACGCCGCCCAAATCCATTGATACCCAACCGGGAGTTCAGCATAAAGTGCCAGTCTTCCGCAATCTTAGAGCTTTAGAGAGCACGGGTGATTCGCTTTGACAATGTCGGGCTGCGCTACGGCACAGGCCCGGAAATCCTGCGCGACGTCACCTTCCACGTGCATCCGGGGTCCTTTCATTTTCTGACGGGACCCTCGGGCGCGGGAAAGACGACGCTTTTGCGGCTCCTGTTCATGTCGCTCAAGCCCTCGCGCGGGCTGATGTTCGTGTTCGGCGAGAACGTCGCGGAGCTCACGGCCGCCGGGCGCTCGGCGCTGCGCCGCCGCATCGGCATCGTGTTCCAGGACTTCCGCCTCCTCGATCACCTGACCACGTGGGAGAACGTCGCGCTGCCCTTGCGCGTCATGGGCAAGCAGGAGACCGACTACCGCGAGGACGTGACCGACCTCCTGCGCTGGGTCGGCCTCGGCGATCGCATCAACGCCTATCCCGAAGTCCTCTCCGGCGGCGAGAAGCAGCGCGCCGCGATCGCGCGTGCCGTGATCGCGCGGCCCGAACTCCTGCTCGCCGACGAGCCGACCGGCAACGTCGATCCCGCGATCGGCAACCGCCTTTTGCGCCTGTTCGTCGAGCTGAACCGGCTCGGCACCTCGGTCATCATCGCCACGCACGACTATGGCTTGATGGAGCAACTCGACGCGCCGAGGCTCGTGCTCTATGACGGCCATCTGCAAGTCCGCTGAGCCCCGTGACCCTGCTCTCCGACATTCGCGACTATCCGTGGAAGGGCCTCCTCGCCGGGCTGCTGCCGGCGCGGCTCGCCGCGTTGCTGCCGCAGCGGTTTCAAACTAAGAGCGCGCAGATCGTGCCGCCAGCCTCGGTCGCCGGCAACGCGCTCACCGTCGTGATCGCGATCATGTCCTTCCTCGCCTGCCTGACCTTGGGCGCGGTGTACATGATCAACCAATCGGCCAATGCCTGGGTCAACGATATCGCAAGCGAGATCACCGTCGAACTCGATCCGGTCAACAGCGCCGACATCGAGAAGAAGATCACGCTGGTGTCGCTCTTCCTCGCCAAGCAGAAGGGCATCACCCAGGTCAAGCCGCTCAGCGCCGACGACAGCGCCAAGCTGCTCGAGCCTTGGCTCGGTCAGGGCAGCGCGCTCCAGGCGCTGCCCATTCCCCGCTTGATCGCGGTCGAGATCGACCGCTCCAATCCGCCCGACATTCAGCTCATCAAGACGGCGCTGTCGGAGAATTTCGAGGGCGTCGTGCTCGACGACCACCGCCGCTGGCAGGCGGAGATCAAGACGCTGACGCGATCGGCCGCGCTCGGCGGGCTCGCCGTGCTTGCCCTCGTCGCCGCCGCGACCATCGCCGTGATCGTGTCGGCGACGCGGAGCGCCATGGCCTCGAACCGGGAAATCATCGAGGTCCTGCACTTCGTCGGCGCCAATGAACGCTTTATCAGCCGCGAATTCGAGCGCCATTTCCTCGGCCTTGGCGTCCGCGCCGGATTGATGGGCGCCGCCGCCGCCGCGCTCGCCTTTCTCTTGCTGCCGACGATGATCAGCATGCTCGGCGGCGGGGTCGTCACGGCGGCGGAAACCCAGCGCCTGATCGGCTCGGGCGAGCTCGACCTCAAAGGCTATCTCTTATGCGTGCTGGTGGTGATCGTGGTCGCCTCGCTCTGCATGGTCACGTCCAGGCTCGGCGTGGTCCGGGTCCTCAAGAACTACGCCTGAGGCTCATCGGTTTGGCCCCGAGCACCCAATAGAGCCGGTTTCATGCCGGCGCGGTTTATGCCTATTCTTGCGCCCAATTGGCAGGCGCTGGAGTAAGCCGTGAGGGAGGAACAGCAAGAACGGAGAGGGCGGTTCAGCGGCTTCTTGGGCGGCGTGCGGCTCATCTTCGATGGCGTGCTCTTCCTCTTCGTGCTGTTCATCATCGGCTTCATTGTCTTCGCCAACGGGATCGACCGCGAGCAGAGCGAGCCCCAGCAAACCGCCGACGGCATCGCCGTGCTGACCGGCGGGGTGTCACGTATCGACCGGGCGATGGCGCTGCTCGCCGCAGGCAAGGCCAAGCGCGTCCTCATCACCGGCGTCAATCGCACCACGACCGTCGATGAGCTGAAGCAGCTCGCAAGCCGAGGCGACCAGTATTTCACCTGCTGCGTCGACATCGACAAGGAGGCGCGCAACACCATCGACAACGCCACCGAGACAAGCGAATGGGTCGCGCTGCACCGCTATCGTTCGATCATCGTCGTGACCTCGAACTATCACATGCCGCGCGCGCTCGCCGAGCTTGCCCGGGTGATGCCCGGCGTCACGCTCATCCCCTACTCGGTGGTGGACAATAACGTGCATCTCGATCGCTGGTGGACCTATCCCGGCACGACCAGGCTGCTTCTCTCCGAGTACCAGAAATACCTGCCGGCGCTGGCGCGGCTGGGCGCGACCAATCTCGTGCAGAAATTCCTTGGCGGTGGCGATAGCGCTCTCGTCCCCGAACCGTAGCGGTGTCACCGGCGATGGCCCGCTCGCTGCTGTTCAATATTCTCTTCTATGTGACGACGACGCTGTTCATCGTGGTGGGGAGCCCGCTCTTCTTCGCGCCGCGACGCTGGGCGATGGCCGCGCTCGCCGTTCACGGGCGCTTCGAGCTTTGGCTGCTCAAAGTCGTCTGCGGCATCAAGCTTGAAGTGCGAGGGAGGGAGAAGCTGCCGCAAGGCGCTTGCCTCGTCGCCGCCAAGCATCAATCCGCGTGGGAGACTTTCGGCCTCATCCCGCTCTTCAGGGACCCGGCGCTTCTGATGAAGCGCGAACTCTTCTGGATTCCGTTTCACGGCTGGTTCTCGCACAAGTTCGGAATGATCCCGGTCGACCGCGACAAGGGGCCGGCGGCGCTGCGGCGCATGGTCCGCGAGGCGAAATTGCGGGTCGCTCAGGGGCGCGAGATCATCATCTTTCCCGAAGGGACGCGCCGGGCGCTAGGCGCGCCGCCCGACTACAAGACGGGCGTGGTCCTGCTCTACGAGACGCTCCAGATCCCATGCGTGCCGCTCGCCCTCAATTCCGGCGCCTTCTGGCCGCGCCGGAGCCTGTCGCTCCGGCCGGGCACGATCGTCGTTGAGTTCCTCGACCCCATCCCGCCGGGCCTGCCTAAAGCCGAGTTCCTGGACCGGCTGACCCGGTCGATCGAAACGGCTTCGGCGCGGCTCCTTGTGGAGGCCAGGCTCACGGAACCGGGCGTTGGGGCAGCCTGTTAACCTTTGAATGCTTGACTGGAGCCTGCAGATGTTCTACCTTTGTTCTTACGATTCGAGGCGTCGTCTTGAATTCGTCGTCGTGGAACCCATTTCACAGAGTGGTCTACTGGTTAACGGGTTGGGATCCTATGTGGACGCGCAAAGTAGAAGTTGATGCACCGCAATGGGGGCTTGCGGACGAACCAGCCCTCGTTTGCTCAGAAGCCAATTTCGCCCAGGCCTTCCATTATTGGCGTGGCGCTTCGGGACGGCGCTATCTCCACAGTGTCTATAGCCTGATCGGCTGCCCTGCCCTGCCGCGAGCCAACTACATCCTCGTTCGCCGCTACCAAGACGGAACCCGCACTGCGCTCGCCTTCGGGCAGACCCGCGACGAGACGGCGAGCCTCAATCTCGCTCACCTGCGCCACCAGGGCGCGAAATGCGGCGCGAACGAGGTGCATATCCACCTCCTCGCCGAAACGGCCGAAGAGCGCGGCAAGGTCGAGGCTGACCTCATCGCCGCCCATACGCGAAGGCTCGCGACCGCCAACGCGGCCTAGCCTCGCCTCGACGCTGGCCTCCAGGCGTCGATTACAAGCCAGTGAAGAAATCGTAGAGCAGCTTGAGGTTCAGCACGATCACGATGCATGCGGTGATCGCGGCGAGCGCCGTCAGCCAGCGCGGCGCCACCAGCGCTCCCATTTTGCGGTTGTCCGCCGTGAACATCACGAGCGGCACGATGGCGAAGGGGAGCTGAAGGCTGAGCACGACCTGCGACAAGATCAAAAGCTGCGCGGTGCCTTCCGACCCATACCAGATGGTGACAATTGCTGCCGGGACGATGGCGATGGCGCGGGTGACGAGGCGCCGCAGATAGGGCGGTAGCCTTATGTCGAGAAAGCCTTCCATCACGATCTGACCCGACAAGGTCGCCGTCACTGTCGAGTTCAGCCCGCAGCAAAGAAGCGCGATGGCGAACAGCGTCGGCGCGAAGGCAGACCCGAGCAGCGGCGAAAGGAAGGAATGCACTTCCCCGAGCTCGGTCACATTGGTCTGCCCGGTCTGATGGAACGTGGCGGCGGCGAGGATCAGGATCGAGGCGTTGATGGTCAGCGCGAACATCAGCGCGATGGTCGAATCCATGGTCGCGAGCTTGATCGCCTCGCGCCGCTCCGGCACCGAGCGGCCATAGGCGCGCGTTTGCACCACGCCCGAATGCAAATAGAGATTATGCGGCATCACGGTCGCGCCGATAATGCCGAGCGCCAGATACAGCATCTCCGGGTTCTTGACGATTTCGACGGTCGGCGCGAAGCCGCGGATCACCTGTCCCCACTCGGGATCGGCCATGGCGATCTGGATGCCGAAGCAGACGGCGATGACGCCGAGCATCACCACGATGAAGGCTTCGACGTAACGGAAGCCGAGACGCTGCATCCACAAGATAAGGAACACGTCGAGCGCGGTAAGAATGACGCCGATTTCCAGCGGAATCCCGAAGAGAAGATTGAGCCCGATCGACGTGCCGATCACCTCGGCGAGGTCGGTGGCACAGATGGCAAGCTCGGCGAGCGCCCAGAGCGGGTATGAGACCCAGCGCGGAAAGGCGTCGCGGCAAGCTTGCGCCAGATCGCGCCCGGACGCGACGCCAAGCCGCGCGCAGAGCGCCTGCAAGATGATCGCCATGATGTTGGAGAGGAGCGCGATGAAGAGCAGCGCGTAGCCGAATTTCGAGCCGCCGGCGAGGGAGGTCGCCCAGTTGCCGGGGTCCATGTAGCCGACGGCGACGAGATAGCCGGGACCGAGGAAGGCGAGCAGCTTCCGCCAAGTGCTGCCCGTCGGCAGCGTGCGGATGGTGCCGAACACCTCGGAGAGCGAGGGCGTCGGCGAGGCGCGCCGCCAGCCTTTGGCGCTTGCGCCAGCGTATGACGCTGCCGCATCGGCCGGCAGACTGTCAGCGCTCCCTGCTTTGACTGGGCTCAGCATCGGGCGTCTTTCCTTGCCAAAAATGGTTGGTTGAGACCCTCCTATTGTCATATAGACTAAATGCGAATAATTCGCAAGAGCAAGTGAAGCCTCGTTTCGAAGCTCCCTGCCCGACGTCCGCATGGACCTGCTGAAGGCGCCGCCTGCCCGATTGAAGTCGCGGCCTGCGATAGCGACATTCCTTCGCAGGCCGCGGTCATCCGGAGACCATAAATCTGCGGCATATGGATTATTCAGCGGCTCTTGCAGCGAGGAGACGCAATCATGAAGGTCTCGGACATCCTGAAAATCAAAGGTTCCAAGGTGAAGACGGTCGCCCCGGACACGTCGGCGCGCGAGCTTTCAGTCCGACTTCATGCCGAGCAAATCGGGGCTATGCTCGTCAGCGGCGACGGCCGGACCATCGACGGCATCGTTTCCGAGCGTGATCTCGCTTACGCTCTCGCCGCGCATGGTAGCGATTTGCCGGCGCTCCCCGTCTCGAAGCTGATGACAAAAGCGGTCGTCGTCTGCTCCCCCGACGACACGATCACCCATGTGATGAAGCTGATGACGCAGTTGCGGGTGCGCCATGTGCCGGTCAAGGACGGCGATAAGCTCGTCGGGATCGTCAGCATCGGCGACGTTCTCAAGCATCGGCTCGATGAGCTCGAGCTCGAAGCAAACGTGATGCGCGATTACGCCGTCGCAGCGAGACACTAAAATCGTACGGCAGCGTCCAATCGGCTGGCCGAGTCGCGAGCTTAAGCAGGAACGTAGGTCAACCTGATCACATCCTCGCCAATCCGATCATTGGTCATAAGGCGAAGCGGCGGCCGGGGTCCGGCGAAATATGGTTTGCCTTGACCAAGCACGACGGGGTGCAGGTAGATGCGATATTCATCGATCAGGCCAAGTTCGGTGAGGCTTTGCGCCAAGTCCGGGCCAGCAACTTCGATCTCCCCGTCGCGCTCGGCCTTCAGCTCGCGGATCGCGCCCTCAAGATCATCTTCAACAAGCCTGGCGTTGGGGCCGACCGACTTCAACGAGCGCGAGACGACCCATTTCGGCTGGTTCCGCCATGCCGCCGCGAAGGCGCGTAGCTCTGCATCCCATTCAGGATGATCGTCGTCCCAATAACGCATGACCTCGTACATTTTGCGACCGTACACACTGCCTGCCAGCCCCTGCGCCTCCTCGATGAAGTGGCGGAAGAGCGTGGGGCTTGGCGCAAACGCCATATGATCGACGTAGCCGTCCAGGGACTGGTTCATTCCGAAGACGAGCTTAGCCATACCCACTTTCTTTCCCTACACGGCACATCCGCGGCAATCGGCTGGACTTGTTCTGGACCGAAAGGAATGGCGCGCCCGAAAGGATTTCGAACCTCTGACCCCCAAATTCGTAGTCGTGAGTTTGGGGGTAAACGCCGGAGAATTGGACTAACAAAAACCCTTGAAAACGCCTTGAAATTTACCCGCTGTTAGCCGATATTCAGTCCTCCGGAAGCTGCCCGGCGTTAGCCCGGCTAACGGAAAAGAGGGGCACATGGCACGGCGGAAATTACTCACCGATGAGGGGGTTGCGGCACTCAAGCCAAGGACGAAGCGGTTACGCTCATGCTGACCCGGAGCATGCCGGGCCACTACGTTAGGGTTACGCCGAGCGGTGCCAAGTCTTTCGTTGTTGTGGTCCGTGATAGGCAGGGAGAGAGAAAGCAGAGTTGGGAGACTATCGGCAAGTGGCCCGCCTATCCCATCGAGAAGGCCAGAAAGCGCGCCGGTGAAATTATCCGGGCCGCGCGCGAAGGTAAGGCCGCTCCCGATAGCTTCGAGAAAGTTGCTGCCAAGTGGCGTGAGCTGCATTGCGAGGCTCGCAAGCTGCGATCTCTTTCTGAGATTGATCGATTTCTCAAACGCATGACCACGCATGGACGGGGCGCGATTTCGCAAGCATCGGGCGAGGGGACGTGTCAAAGCTGCTCGACAAGATCGAGTCAGAAGAGCGGACCACGCCAAGCCACTTATTGTCTGCAAGTCTTCTCCGCGTTGGCGAATTGGTACGCTGCACGCGATGACGATTACCGCTCGCCGATCGTCAAGGGGATGAGGCGCGGCAAGTCAGTCAAGCGTGATCGCATTCTTGAGGATGATGAACTGCGCGCAGTATGGAAGCGAGCAGAGGCTAACGGGCAGTTTGGCGCTTTCATCCGTCTCTGCTGCTTACCGGGCAGCGGCAGCGATAAGATTGCCACCATGAGATGGGATGATGTTTCGGTCGATGGCGTGTGGACGATTGCCACCGAGGAACGAGAGAAGGGGAACGCGGGCTCGCTTGTGCTGCCAAAGTGGCGCTCGACATCATCAACGCGCAGCCACGCTATGAAATCAACCCCTATGTCTTTGCCGTCGCGCGGCAGCGCGCATATGAACGGATGGACCAAGGCCAAGCGCAATTCGATGCGAAGCTTGAGGGCGTTGCGCCTTGGACGGTCCATGATCTTCGGCGGACCGCCAAGTCACTTATGGCCCGCGCCGGTGTCCGCCCAGACATAAGCGAACGGGTCTTGGGCCACGCGATTGCAGGCGTGGAGGGCGTCTACGACCGGCACAAATATAAAGAGGAGAAGGCCCACGCTCTGAGGAGCCTCGCGGGGTTGATAGAGAATATTTTGGCGCCCCAGTCTGCGAAGGTGCGCCGTTTCAGGAATTAGCGGCCCTGTTCGATGTCCACCACGCGAAGAGTTCGGTGAAGAGTCCCATGCAGCGTTGCCGCCTTTTCTTTACGCCGGGGACTATGGCCTCAGGAATAGAGCCTCCGATGCGAAAACGCCCTTCACCGAGCGGCCGGCAACCTATGCTTCCAAGAGCCCCGGCCCAAATGCGAGCAAGATGGTCCCGTCGATTATCGGCGAGGACCTGACGATCAAAGGCAACGTCACCTCTAAAGGCGAGATCCAGGTCGACGGCGAGATTGAGGGCGACATCAGTTGCAGCTCACTTCTGCTCGGCGACAAGTCGAAGGTGACGGGCGGTGTTGCGGCCGAGGATGTAGTTGTGCGCGGCCACATTGTCGGATCGATCAGGGGCGTGCGCATTACGCTCCAAGCGCAATCCCAGGTGGAAGGCGACATCGTCCACCAGAGCCTTGCCATCGAGCAGGGTGCCTGTTTCGAAGGAACGTCGCGCCGCTCCGAGATCGACTCGCGGAAATCAAGGCTCCGGGCGCAAATGGCTCGGCGAACGTCGGGTCCCCTTCCGCTAGTTCACCGAGCGTGGCGTCTCCCGCCGCGGGCCTCGATTTACGTACCGCAAGCCAGGCCGGGCTTACTCACTCCCACGTCGATAATGATTGCCTTGGTGGTACGGTAGCCGCCCCCACACGGGCCAATTCATTTTTGAGCCGGCCACTAAGCCAAATACGTAAGTCGCACAGCAACGACCACAGCGGGTGGCGAAGCATGGTGGGCCGATTTCCTTCGATCAGAAGATGGCCGCTGCAAGCCAAGGATAGCAATCAACGGACTAAATGTGATCATGCCAATGATAGGCCATGATGCCTGTGCCGGTGCCTATAAAGTGCAATGCGTGTGCTGCTTTTTCGCGTGATCTACCAGGTTATTTCAGAACTTTTCGAAATTTTGCTCCTGACTTCGGCTCTGTCGTCGTGCATCACCAACCCCCGGTATCACGTCCCAGACAAGTCCAATGCATGAGTGACGCAATCGGGTTATGGGCTTGCAAAGTTCGATTTAGGGCAATCCCTCAACAGCAAACGCCCGCACTGAGGCTGCATATTTATCGCCGATCTTGCGATCTTGCTTATATTGTGGGGAATCCCGCCAGGCCCGAAGCTGTTCTAGGCTGTCCCAGCGCATCACGACCACACGGTTCTTTGGCGGGGTGCCTTCAATTACGGTGACTTTTTGCCCAGCGGCGAGGGTATGACCGCCATAAGCCTCCGCGGTCGTCGCGGCCTTCGGGACAAACTCTTTCACGTATCCGTCCAGGTCAGTGACATCGACCTCCGCTATATAGTAGACGGACGGCTTCGTTTGGGCGTGTAGAACGTGAAGCGCTCCTATCCCGAAGCCAAATGCCAATCCTAATGTTAGTTGAACCTTCATCTTCCTCCTCCTTACTCGTGGGGAAGGCGAACCCAAGACGACTATAACTTTGTGGTTATTGCCGGTTTATCGGCCCTCAGGGGTGACCTATAATGGCGATTGACGGGGATGTTTTCCCGATGCCCTTGGCGAGAGTCTGCTCCTTCGACGTGCTCGGGCTAACAAAGATACGCACGACACGGGCCCCCGCCCGCACCTAGTATCCGGACCATCGGCGGTTCCTCTACCTAAACCACGGCCCTGGCCACCAAAGCGACTTCCGGGTAGAGGTGGCTGTTTGCGCAGCTCTAGACCTCCTCCGCGTTATCGCAAATATTCCTCATTTCTTCCGCTCCCTCGAACCCTTTTGTAACTCCTTTTCAGCGAACCTCTCCGGAGACGTTACGGGCATGTTCGGCGGGAGGGGTCGTGATGAAGCCTTTGGAGCGCTATCATCCTGAGCTGCATTACATGCGGGGTCCTGGTCCAAAATGGCGCGAGAAACATGCGGGGTTTAGCCTCGCTGCCCCAAGCCAAAATAGTCTTGACCGATTTATTGAGCTTGTGTGCCGCATTGCCAAGGACTGCACTGGCCAGCGGCGACAGAAGCGCACAGCGGCCCAAGAGTACCTGACCCAGCTTTGAGTTACTGCTGAACAGATAGAGCGTCCAGAGCTGCTTTTGCCAAACGGGCATGGGCTGCCGTCGTGGGATGGATGTCATCCCAGAACACGTATTCGGCGCATCGAGCAGATCCGCGGCATGGAGTGCTGATATCGGTGAAGCCAAAGCTCGCAGGGTCTCTTCGCGCCCGTTCCGCCATGGCGGCAACATCGAGGCGGTAGAGCCTAATGCCTCTCCAAGAGCTTGCCAGGTGAGTTAGCCTCCGTTCGACAGCCCTGTTGAAGTGATCAGTGAGCCGGTGCGCTTCTTCTACTGCCTCGCTCCCCTGCACGCGAACCTCTGGGGTTATACCCACATCGGGAATATTGGGCACGAGAAGGTCGGTGCCGCCGTGGGCCATCAGATCGGCCAAGACTTCGTTGAAGGCTGCGGCGGCGGCATCTAACTCGGATGGCGCGTCAGGCTGACCGATGGCTGCAAAGATATCATTTGCTCCGCCCCAAACGATGTAGAGCGTGCGGCCTGAAGGCCGCGGCAGCTTTAAGAACTTATTGACCTGCGCGCGCAGACTCTGCGGCCCTGCCTCAATGCGAGCCCCTCCGACTGCGAAGTTCTGGCCGCCGCGTTCGCTTGCGCTCAGCGGCAGCTCGAGCGAATCGGCGAGTTGCTCCACCCAAACCGGCCCATTCGAGAAGCGCCCGGCATTGCCCATATCGGAAAGGCTATCGCCCAAAACAACGAGCTGGTCGAACGTTCGCTGATCGTGAGTCCGGGCGCCACTGCTCAAAGCCATTGCGACCACCAATAGAAGACAAGCGAGCACAGGCTGCTCCGCAGTACGAGACGCTTTTACTCCCGCTATTCCCGCGGTTCCATGTCAGTCCTATGATATAGTCACAGGCTACCAAAACTCATGATCAACCTCGATCTTCCTGCCGACGTGATGTGGGTCCCTGCCGTTCAGGTTCCAGAGATTGGCGACAACGCGCCGCCGAACCAGAGGCACTTCGGCTCTTTGCGGGATGCGCTTGCTTTGTAATGGACGAACTGACCATCGCTGGGCGCGCCAATCTGTGGATCACCACCGAAGAGGGTAACCTGACAATCGAACAGATCGAGCAGCTCCACAAAGGGCTGGTTGAATGACAGAAGAAACCACTCGTTGCTGTCCTGCCTCTAGCGCTGTCTGGTGCGTGCGAGAGAAGTGCTAGGACCGCCTTCGCTTGAGTGACGTCGCCGTTCCTTTTGGCGGAGCCGCCTAGGCGAGGCTCCTTTCGGCGCTCCCAAACCTTCGGACGGCTAAGTGAATGGGCCGTCGTCCGGACAAATCACCCATCCCTAAGCGATCTCGGCCTCTAAAGGTCCGGTCCAGCCACCGGGCAACCACGTCCGCTTGTGGCACAAAGCAGACATTCATCTTGACGCTGAACATGTCAGCTTTCGGGGGTAAAGCGGACATGCCTAAATCTCGCGCCAATGTCCGCTAATGACCCAAAGCGGACATTTCCTTCGCCTCAATCGAGCGGCTATGCCAACATCATTCCGCTAGCCCGTAAGACGAAGAGGGGATGGACATGAGCAAAAGGTGCACGCCGGCCTGCGGCGGCTCGACCGTGTTGAGTCTCATCTGCGGTGAGGTTTGAGCCATGCTCCAGGCTTGGCTGTCTTTCGGTTATATCGTCCTGCTCGCGATTCTCGTGCTCGCCTTTATCTTATGGCGCAGGGGGGCTCCCGGTCTGGCCATTGCTGCACTCGTGGTGGGTATCCCCCTCTGGTTTGGATGGGAATACACACGGCCAACATGGACAACCGGCGTCATCACAGGAACAGAAGTGCGCCGCAGCGATCCCGACGCCAGCGGCAAAACGACCGACATCGAATATATTTACATGCGCAAGCCGTCCGACAGGGGGTTCGAGCTGACAAACGACGATTCCTGGTGGTGGTTGAAGCGCAACAGCGAGCGCGTCTTCAACGACGCCAAGACCGCGCAGTCTCGCAACACGGAAATGACCGTCATGTGGAATCGGTGGCGCTCCACACTCTTCTCTTGGTATCCCAACGCGATCGCCATCGGCCCCGCCGGCTCCTGGCCGTTGTGGTCGGTGCGAACCCTCATCTTCTACGGCCTCTCCGTCGTCCTCTGGCTCAGCTATTTCTACGCCTTCTTCAGGCTGCGCCGATCGAGCGCGGCGCTGCGTGATCCCAACCCCGATCGTGGGTAGGCTTCTCGACGAGCGCGTGTTCGTTGCCATGGGCGTTGGTAAGGTTGCTGCTCCGACTGGGAAAAGAGGGACTCCGATGGACTTCAAGAAATTCTATTTCTCCCCTGAAGGCCGCGTGAACTTGGTGGCTCTGGCTCGTCCTGCCGCTGACCGCAATCAGCATCCTGTTGCTCTTCGTTGACATGGCGACCGGCAACTACAGGCCGGACTCTCGTGCTTCGCAAAGCCTTCGGTCTTGGCCCTACGGGCTTAGATCCCTAGCGCGTCAGTAGCGTACATTGATATCGACGTCGGCATGTCCACTCTCTGGGATAAGCGGACGCCCCTGACCCGCCACCTCAACGCCCGCTAATGACCCAAAGCGGACATTTAGCGCTCGGGACTTACCCCATAGCAGCGACAGGATTAGCCCTGGCTCAGGGCCCCTCAAGGCATGACGCTGACGTCGCCACCGGGTGATGATCCTCCCGTCGGTGCTGGTCCACGCGGCAGACGCGGCAGATAGGTCGTGATGGTCGCAAGCCGCCGCCAGGTGTTGAACGGCGAGCGCTCGAGCAGCGCCAACCCGACCGCGGCAAGGAAGGGCAGGCTCTGCACTAGAAGCACCGCACTGAAGATCGAGATCTCGTGCACTTGCTGCTCGTTGGTGAGGTAAAGCGTAAGCGCCCCGAGCATGAGCAGACCGCCCAGAATGGCTTCCCAAAAAGCCGGGAAAGATTGCGACCAGCGCGATCCGATGCCCTTGGTCGTGCGCACGAACGGCAAGCGATCCTTGATTACACCGTCGGCCACGGCCCGGCCGACAGTGAATTGCAGGGCCATGGCCGAAAGCGCGGCTCCGAGCGAAGCAAAGATCGGCGCTTGCACGCGCCTGTGGTAAAGCACCATGAAATGCAGCAGCATGACCACGAAGGTGGCGAGCACGGGAAGTGTCAGCACGGCCTCGGGCACGGCAATGCCCAGAAAGGCCACGAGAGGCATCCAGATCAGATTAAGGGTCGCGATCAGCACGCCGAGGGCTTCGGCCCCGAGCCACGTCAGCCAGCCAAATAGATAATGGCTCCGCTGCTGTGACGTAAGCAAGCTGCGGCCAGGCAGGAAAGCGCGCCAGTGCTTCTTGATGAGCTGCACGCCGCCATAGGCCCAGCGGTGGCGCTGGAGCTTATAAGCGGCAAAATCGCTCGGCAACAGCCCCCAGCCGTAACGGGTCTGGGTGTAGTGCGCGCGCCAACCGCGCTCGAGCACGCATAGGCCAAGATCGGCGTCTTCGACGATAGTGTCGCTCGACCAGTTGCCAGCGTCCACGAGCGTCTCACGACGGATCAAGCACATCGTACCGTGCGTGACGATGGCGTTGACCTCGTTCCGCTCCACCATGCCGATGTCGAAGAAGCCTGCATATTCACGGTTCATTGCGCCTTGGGTGATGGTCTTCGCGTCGCGGTGATCCTGCGGGGCCTGAATAACGCCGATCGCTGGATCGGCAAACGCCGGAACCAGGTCTTTCAGCCAGTCGGCATGCACTACGTAGTCGGCGTCGAGCACGCCGATGATCTCGGCATCGGGCGCGGTGTGTTCAAGCGCAAGCCTGAGTGCTCCCGCCTTGAAGCCCTGGAGTTGGTCGGCGCGCAAGAACTTGAAGCGTGGGCCGAGCAGCCGGCAATGGTCCTCGACCGGACCCCAATGAGCGGGGTCGGGCGTGTTGTTGATCACTATCACGCATTCGAAATTAGGCCAATCGAGCTGGGCGAGGCTGTCGAGCGTCTGCCTCAGCATTTCAGGTGGCTCGAGGTAGGCGGGAACATGGAGCGACACCAGCGGCGCGCGTTCGGGCAAAAGGCCTCCCCGCATGAGAATGCGCCGGGGCTTGACCCCGAACATGATGGCGGCGAGTTCTTCAATGCGCCGCTTGCTGATTATGATGAGCGGAATCAGAAGCAAGCCACCGATGAACATGGCGATTTGCGAGCCGAGCACGAGATAATGCGTCGCCCAGTAGTCCACGACGTTAGCCGACCATGCGCCTATCGCTTGGGCCGTGAGCGCCAGCACCAACGCTTGAACCAACGTCGGATGCGGAATGGTGAAGATCGGGATCGAAAGCAGCATGCCGATTGCGAGCGCGGCCATGATCTTCAGGAGGAAGTTCGGCGCCTCGACCGTACCGGTGAAAGCGAACTTTGGGTTGCGGTTGGCGTCGAAGATCCCCCAATACGGCCCCACGCTGCCTTCATTCGTCTTCCACGGCTGATCGAACGCCTCGACTATCGAATAATCGATGCCCATCGCGTCGGCGCGGGGGATGAAATCGCGCACCACCTCGGCCTGGGTGAGAGGGTCCGGCACCGCCAATTTGCGATTCAATCCTGCGCTCGGCCAGCCGAACTCGGCGATCACGATGCGCTTGCCCGGATAGGTCTGCCGCAGCCGCTCATAGACCTTGATGGCGTGGTCGACCGCCGCCGAGCCGGGCATGCCTTCCCAGTAGGGCAGAACGTGTACGGCGAGATAGTCGACGGCCGAAACGAGCTCGGGGTGGTCGAGCCAGACATCCCACACCTCGGCGGTCGTGACCGGAACGCTGACGCTCCGCTTCACCTGTTGAATCTTGGCGATCAAATCCTTGACGTTCTCGCGCTTATAGAGCGCTCGATTTCTGTAGATGGTCTCGTTGCCGACGATGATGCCGTCAATATTCCGGTGCTGCTTGGCAAGCGCAATCCCGCGCTCGATCTCCCTCTCATTTTGCTCTTCCCGATCATTGATCCAAATGCCGAGCGTGACGTGCAACCCGTATTCTGACGCAAGGCCCGGTACGAGGTCCAAGCCATTGCCGACGCTATAGGTCCGCACCACCCGCGTATGAGGCGCAATGGCCGCAAGGTCTGACCTAATCTGTGCCTCGGTGGTTACATCGAACTCGGCATCGTGTTCTGGATCGATGGGAGAAAAGGACACCGACGCTAGCGCCCCGCTGGCATTAGGAGGCGATACCTGCTCACGCAGGAGGTACCACACCATGGCGTGGCTCGCGGCCGCAATCGCGACCACAACGGCGACGAGGACGCTGCGCATCTTTCTCGAAGTCTTGATTTAGTATTGCCTGCCTTGTCGCCTTCGGCCGAGATACCCTGCAATTCCCTCGCTAAACTTCTCTAGTTGGGAATCGTTCCGGCTTTTGTAGTGGTGTCGATGGTTGCTTGGCTGGCCTCCGTGGTCGGCGCGTCCGGTGATATCCAGCAGTCATGAACGCGGGATGCTAGACGATCGGCTGCCTTCGGGTCGATCGGTCCTTGTTGAATCACGCAGCGAAACACCAGCTTTAAATGCTCCGCTGAGCAGTTGAAGCGGCCATAGAGGTCAATGTAGCGGCTCGCCGTGTCGATATCATCGCGCCAAAGCAGACTCGCGATTCGTCGTCCGGTCCAAACGCATTCGGCCGCGCCCGCCGATCGCGGTAGCTTTGTCGCCGCCTCGCGATATTCCTGCATGGCCTTCTCGGCGGCCTGCCGTTGCGCCTCCTCCGCCGTCTTTTGAGCGTTGTCCTTTTGCTCAGGCTTTTGCTCGCCTAGGGCCTGTTCCGGAGGTTTCTGCTCGCCTCCCGATTGCTGGGCAGGAGCCGGAGTCGAGGACACAAGAAAAAGGCTTACCGCGAGAGCGGTGACCGACGATATGGTGCAGCGCAACATGGAGTTCAGCCCGGTGGGAGTGGATCGTTTTAGCAATCAACCAACTGAAATGTCAGCGGGACCGATGGCATGTCCCTCTTTATCACTTCGCAGGCGCACAAACCAGAGAATTGGTTCAACGGGCGCCGGCGAAGCTGCTATTCGTCGATCCTGCCTGACTGCAGCTCCATCATGCTTCGCTTCCTTAGCCTGCTAGCCCTCGTCGTCATCACGATCGCTTCCACCTGGTACGGGTTGGGACGGCCCGTCTCTCTACCGCCTTCTCCGCTCGGTCCTGGCGGGAAGCTAACGTGCATCTCATATGCCCCCTTCCACGGCGAGCAGGCCCCTTTTGCTCCGTATCTCCGCATCCCTGACCGGCAAATCCGGCAGGACTTGCAGCGCCTTTCCGCACTGACCTCCTGCGTCAGAACCTATTCCGCCATGGGCCCCCAGGGACGAATCACCACGCTCGCCGGGAAATACGGGCTTGAGGTAATGCAAGGGATTTGGCTTGGGCGCGATCGTGCGGAGAATAGCCTCGAGATCGAGGCGGCCCTCAAGCTCGCGCATCGCCATCCCGGCACGGTCAAGGCTCTGATCGTCGGCAACGAGACGCTGTTGCGGGGCGAGTTGCCTGCCAACGAAATCAAAGCCTATGTCGAAGAGGTCGGAAGGCGTTCCGACCTTCCCGTCACCTATGCTGATGTGTGGGAGTTCTGGCTCAAAACGCCTCAGCTCGCCTCGGCGGTGGATTTCGTGGCGATCCACATCCTCCCGTACTGGGAGGATGATCCGGTCAGCGAACCGGACGCAGTCGCCCATGTGCGGGAAGTTCGGGCGAGACTCATGGCGGCCTTTCCGGGGAAGGAGATATGGATCGGAGAAATAGGCTGGCCGAGCAAAGGCCGCATGCGCGAAGGCGCTCTCCCCTCTCCTCTGAACCAAGCCCGCTTCCTGAGCGACGTGGTTCGAGCTGCCGAGACCGAGAACTTCGGGGTGAACGTTGTCGAGGCCTTCGACCAGCCTTGGAAGCGCCTGCTCGAGGGAACCGTTGGCGGATATTGGGGCCTCCACGACGATGGAAGCCAGGAACCGAAGTTCCGTTTTGGCGACAAGGTCTCGAACCACCCGGATTGGTGGCGCAAGGCAAGTCTTGGCATTGGCCTGGCCGTTCTCGTCTTTCTTTCCTTCTTGTTTGGAGCCCGCGGATCCCAATGCTCCAGGGCGTGGCCGCTCGACTTGGCTTGCGCGGCGATCGCGCTGGCCTCGGGTCTCCTTTTCGGCCTTGCTGCGATCAACCTGCCGTTAGAGGGTGAGATCGCCGGTGACCGGCTGCGCGCTCTTGGCATGTTTGTTCTTGCCCTCGTAGTGCCGCTCGCGGCATCCTACGCATTGGGCCATGGAGCTCAATTGGGCACCGTTGCGACCGCGCTTGCCCCTTCATTCCGCCGCCACTCGGACAGCATCGCCGTGGTGCTGGCGGCTCTCCTCGTGGCATCGGTGGTCGCGGCTATTCACGTGGCACTCGGGCTCGTGTTCGACCCCCGTTACAAGGACTTCCCCTTTGCCCTCCTCACGGGGCCGGTCTTGGCGCTCTGCATCCTTGCTTTCACGGGAAACAAGGCCTCGCCGCGGCCCGGTTCAGCCGAGATGGTGGCGGCGATCGTGCTGACAGGCTCGGCCTGTTTCATCATTGCCAATGAGGGGACTGCAAATTGGCAGGCTCTTTTGTTCGGATCCCTTCTCGTCCTCCTCGCCCTCACCGTTCTAACGACGCGGGCCGCGCCAGGCTAAGCACGAGCAGTGCCACCGCGAGGGCCGAGATGCGGGTGTTGTAGAGAACCAGGCCGAACACCGCGAACACGATGCCCGTGCCGAGCGCCACCACGTTAGGCCGCCAAAGCTGAATGCAAGCTGCTGCCAGCGCCACCCAGCCAAAAATGCCCTTCACGAACATCAAGATCACCGCGAGCCTCACATTGCAGGTAAGGCTCTCCTCGCCAGCCTCGCAGGCGACGCCGATCATGGAATTCTGAATGATGCCATAGCGGAGAAAAAGCGCGGTACATGCCGCCGCGATGCCAAGGACGGCAAGCACCGCAGCCGCGCGCCTGGACGGCATAAACAACCTGGCCGAGGTAACCTTGGCGTCTGGCTCGGGGCTCATGGTGGAGCGTCTCTTAAGCCGGGGACGCGCTTCCGTCGACGCCCTGCGCAGTCCCATAGCTAGAGGGCTAAGACAGGGAAGGCAGGCGCCCCTTGTACAAGGATTCCGCTGTCCCGTAAGCCTCACTTGAGGCGGTGAATGTTCTCGTGGTTCGACCTACGGATTTCTTCAAGGCGCCTGGTTTGGGTGCTGAAGCGAACTGGGCGGGTGGTTCTCGGTCCCGGTTGACCCAAGGTGGACTATATTGTGTAACGCAGACGCAAGCCCACCCCCTTCAAAATTGTCCTCAGCGCTACCGGAACCCACTTGAATGGCAAAGTCGCCCAAGTTGTCAGAAGAAGTGAAGGGATTCCTCGACGAAGCCAACGCAGCCAGCGATCCCGCCAGGACCGCCTGGCTCGCCTTTCTCCTTCTTCTCACCTATGTGGTGGTGACGCTCGCATCCGTCCGCCACAAGGACCTGCTTCTCAACAGTCCGGTCAGGCTGCCGATCATCAATGCGGACATTCCTCTCGTCGGTTTCTTTCAATACGCGCCGGCGATGCTGCTGCTGGTGTACTTGTCGCTCCTGGTGCAGCACGTTATCCTGGCGCGGAAATATCGCAGGTTCACTGATGCGCTGGCCGCCTACGAGCTGAAGGCACGAACCAGGCACGCCGCACGCGAGCGGGTGCATTCCTACGTGTTCTCGCAGATCCTGGCCGGCCCCGAAGCCAATCGCATCACCAGGCTGATGACGCAGCTGATCGTCTATGTGACCTTCGCGGTGCTGCCGATCGTCACGCTGCTTTATTTCCAGATCAAGTTCCTCCCGTTCCATGAGGTGTGGATCACCTATTGGCATCGCTTCGCGGTGATCCTCGGCTTCGCGATGCTGATCCTTCTCACGCCAATCATGCAGCATGCGCCGCCGAAGCGGAAATGGGACATCAGACTGGGGCCGCAAGCGGAAGCCTGGGAGGCTTCGGGTCGGCAGGTTGCGATCGTACTTCTGCTGCTGCCGATCGTCGTCGGCTTCAGCTGGCTGATCGCCACGGTTCCAGACGAATGGATCGATCGGCGTCTCGGGTTTGTTGCGCCCGTAACCGCCTGGATCGGTGCGGAGGGCGAGGCGAAGCTGTTGAACCCCATCGTGCGGCGTCTCGTCTATAACCGCATCCCCGACGACGGCAATAAGGGATGGTGGCGGCGATGGCTGTTGTCGTATCGGGTGCTCATCGTGGAAGACACGGATCTCGGCACCGACGACGCCAAGATCGTGCTTCGCGAGCGCAATTTCCGCTACGCCGTGCTCAACCGCTCGGACTTTCACCATGCCGATCTGACCTGGGCGGATCTCCGCGGCGCGCAATTGTGGAAGAGTTCGGCAAAGGGCCGGCTCAATGACACCCAGCTGCAGGGCGCATCGCTGAAAGAGGCGGAGTTTCAGGGCGCGCAGATGAGCTCGGCGGCGATGCAAGGTGCGGATTTGCGGGGCGCCCTGCTTCAGGGCGCCGATCTGAGTTACACCAAACTTCAGGGCGCCGATCTGAGAGGGACGCGGCTTCAGGGCGCGGATCTGAGGGGCGCCCGGCTTCAGGGCGCGGACCTGCAAGGGGCCCAACTTCAGGATGCCGATTTGCAAGGGGCCGAGCTTCAAGGCGCTGTCTTGACCTCGGCGGAGATCTGGCTCGCTCGTTTCCCTCCCGGTCTCGTCGATCAATCGCCGGCTCCTCTTGGGTTGGCCGACGTGAAACTATCGGCGCTCACACCGGAGGCGAAGGCGCAGTTGGGGCAGGTCCTCAATACCGAAATCACAGACCCTGTGGTGCGGCCGGTCGTGATTGCGCGCCTCGATTCGATCCTGCGGCATGAGCCGCCAAACTGGGAGGATGCAACGAGCTGGGAGGACTACGCAGGCAAGGCGAAGGCGCCCTCGCCTGAGGACCTCGCCCGGTTTCATGCCGGTTTGGCTTGCGACGACGGCGAGGGCTATATCGCGGCCAGCCTAGCGGGACGCGCCAAGGAATTTGAGGCTGAGCATTTCGAGAAGGACTATGCCAAGCCTTTGGCACGGGCCCTGCTCGACGAGACTTGCAAGGGCGGGAAGGTGCTCACCGGCGAGACGCGGGCAGCGCTCAAAAATCTAATTTCGACGCCGGAGTGAGTGCGAGATAAGCGTCTACGTCCGCTTATGGCACTTAGCGGACATTGATGCCAATGGTGAGCATGTCCGCTATTGGTAAAGCGGACTTCCGTGATGTGAACTCAAATGTCCGCTAATGACCTAAAGCGGACATTTGGCGCTCCGCCAAGCCGCAGAAGGTGCAACGTTCTCGGGGGGTGCTAGGTACGGCCGCGTTAGATTGGCGCATCTCCGTCGCTGCGTGGAACGAACAATGCTTGCTGAGATTGTCCTTCGATTTGCTGACGGAGTCCTGAGACTAAGGACGGCTGTTAGTGAGGCGTGACGCTCGGCGCTTCGCCTGGCGCAGCTGGAGGGATGACCTCCTCCTCATGACCAGCCTTCGGGTTTGGGGCTTCGGTATGGATCTCTTCATCGCCAGTGGGGGGATCACCTCCTTATTCTCGCTCGGCGGACTTTGCTGTTGGCTGTTCTCTGCTCCTGGCGGGTCCTGCCCCTGTGGCACAGTCTTCTCCGGCTCCCCGCCTGGGCCAGCCAATGATGCGGATGGTCCGCAGAGGGCAAGTGTGGCCCCTAGTGCTGCTACAGCGTAGAACGCTCGCATGGCGAGTCTCCGAAGCCTTTGGGGAGCTCTACAAAGCTTTAGTCAGTTAGTTGTGGCTCACCGGGGTCATCGACCAGTCCGCTTCCGCCGCTCAACTTCCTGCTTGCTGACTTCACCAGCAGCAACCAACGCATCGATGCACGTCTTCGTCAGTCTTTGACCTGCGCGGTCCATGCAGAGTCGTAAGGCGTCGGTTTCAATCCCGTATTGGCCACAATGCGCCTTGTAATCCTGGGCGCAGGCCTTCTGCACTGCTTTGCTATACGTATGTTGGGCTAAAGACACGCTCGTTGAAAGGATGAAACCCAGGAGGGCGACCAGAAGACAGCTACGCATTTCGTTGTCTTCCCGATGCAAATGCCTCAATGGCGCTTATCACTGAGACAGCGCTAAGACGGTTCATGTGGCCGTTAGACAGACCTAGCCGCGATACACACCACGCTTCGACAAGGGCGAGAGCGGACCATCCCGGATTAGCCGTGGACTTCTGCGCAACTTTTGCTCTCTCCTCCGCGGCAGCCTCGATGAAGCGTGTCATAGTGGCATCATCGGTGGCAGTCCGAGCAAAATGGATGTACTTGCCCACGCACGCGGCGATTTCACCTTGAACGTGTGGTGGAAGTCGTTCCACCCTCTCGAGAACAGAACGCACTGTTCTTTCCCAAAACAGGGATTGGAAGAACAACGGCACCGGGTCCGTGTGCCGCGATGCATTCCGAACGCTTCTATAGAGTAGATTTGCAGGAAACATGCCGACCCCCCATGTCGGTGAGCTACCTCAAACTAAACGTAGAGGGGGAAGCCATGGTTCATCGGACTCGTAAAAAAGCCCTGCGGCTTGGAGCGCACGGGTTGTGCCTGCCATGGAACAACACTGGCTCGCGTCAGGTCGTAACGCCGAAGATTGAGAGGCGTGGAATGGACCAGGACCCACCTAGGTCCAGCCGGTAGACCCCCTAGCGCCCATTATCTGCTGCTCAAGTCACGGGCAGTACCAAACGCGCCCGACGGCGAAGCAGTCACTGTCATCCGAAGGAGGACGATAGGAGTATTGCTTAAATGCCTCAGCGCGATCATCCTGCCTGCCATCATACCAATCGGCGTCACCATGATCCTCACGCCATCGGGATTTGATCCGCGAATCCTCGTCATCCGCCGTTTTGACCTTCAAAATCCCGTATGGGCTCACGAGTTGGGAGCCTTGCGTCACTGGCAATGCCGGAGCTGCAGAAACGAGAAGTGGCAACAAAGCAAACGTGGATAGAATGGTTTTGATCATGGCGGGCCTGCTCAAATAAAACGCGGCGATCTACCGCCCAGTTCCCACTGCTCATTCAGCGCCTCAAGCTACCGTATGAGAGCACCTCGATCGTCGACCTAACTGAGGCCATGGGCATTAACCCGCCGAGCCTCTACGCCGCTTTCGGTAACAAGGAGACATTATTCAAGAAGGCGCTGGACCGATACGGGACAAGACGTGATGAAATCTTCGAGGAGGCTTTCGCAGCCGAGACTGCGCGCAAGGCAATCCAACGCCTGCTCGAAGGCGTCGCCGAACGTTTGAGCGGCAGGGACGGTCCTTCGGGCTGTCTCCTGGTTCAGGCGGCGCTTTGCGGCGGAGAGGAATGCGACAGCGTGCGGAAAGATCTCGCCGCGCGGCGCGCTCAAGGGGAAGTGCTCATTCGCAAGCGCCTCGAGCGCGGGAAGAAGGACGGCGATCTACCGAAAGACGCTGACCTTGTCGGTCTCGCTCGCTACCTCGCCACAGTGATGCAGGGCATGGCGGTCCAGGCGGCAAGCGGCGCGAGCCGCAAGGAGCTCCGCGCCATCGCTAGCACGGCGTTAAGGGCCTGGCCGGAATAGTAATCGGCCCGCCCCGTTCAGCGCGTTTTTCCGAATTTCTTTTCTTTCATCGCGGCGCGAGCTTGCTCACATCTCGCCTTTCACGCGTTACGGATCGTGGTTCTCCTCAGCATTCCGCAGAAGTTATCCCGCTACTGCTAGCCTGCCCGAACTGGCCGCCCTCCGACCCTAGTGGACGCGGTCAGGGTCAACGGTCGCCCTTCAGGGGAGGTACTGTAGTTTAGTCACGGCAAGAGCGGCGGACCCTACCTATCCATCCGTGACCAATGTGTTTTGGGCATAGCTTTCCAATTGCTAGCGCCTCCAAGAGTGCGCGCTTGCGGGCGTCACTTACAAGCAGACATCGGAAAAGATGTCTTTTCCTTAAAATACTGCCATTGCCGCTGAGATATTTGGTGGTGAAGGCAGAGCGATTGCACAAGTGGTCGCGTAAACGTTGGGCGATATCACAGCCTCTACCGACGTGAAGGACTTTCCCCGTGGGACTATGTATGGCGTAGACGCCTGCCTTTTTCGGCATTGGGCGAACTGCGACGCTTAGGAAATGACTGCGTTGGCGCCAGCATTAGTTCACTCAGCATTGAGTGTATGGCCGCAGCCTCGCGATCACCCATGACTATCTCCTCCGAACTCTACCACCCGATTCTACTTAGAATTGAGACGCCCGCGAGAGACTTAGCTCGTCGTTAGAAAAGTCGACACGGAAGGCACTAGAACAAGAGACGGCCCGCACTCGTCGCTGGGTCAGGTTCTCTACTGGACTCGGCTTGCGATCCCGCGGCTCTGACAGTCTCGTCGATGGTGGCCGTACGGAGTCGCATTGCCACTAAGCGTCGAGTTCCGCTGGCTCATAAGTGAGAATCCGATGCTGTAGCCAAAAGGACACGTCTAATAGGGTTTTTTAGGAATGCACTGTAATAGCTCCGTCGCCTGGCGCCTTTAGGGTGCAGCCTCGCTGATTGTTTTGTTCCCAACCCTGCCCCGGCTTAGGAAATAACACCTTCCCGAGCCGGGGCTTTTTTATCCACCACGCTTCAATGACGATCCATTGTCATCTTACCGTCATGTTCTAAGCTATCGGCCCTCGATCAGTGGCGAACGGGGGGAACCATGTTGCTGCTACGTGCTGAATATGACGTGAAAACCAGGCGCGCCTATGTTGAGTTCCGGGGGCGAGATAGTGACGTCATAGCGACAACCATCTTCTCATACCGGACAACCCAACCCTTGACGAAAAGGCAATTCCAAGGAGAGGTTGTACGATTGGCCCGTCATGTTCTAAAAAAGGCTGCCGCAGCTACTGACTAAGCGTCAACTGTCATGCCCGATTTGTCTGTCGAAGAGCGGGGCCAAGACATCATCGTCACCAAGCCCAGCCTGGGAATCAGCTCGTTCTTGATGCCATCGTTGGCCGCATCGAGGCGGAAGAGGCCAGAGAACCTGACTCCAACGTGCTTGGCGCTGATCTCATCAGCTGCCCCTAGTCGAACGTCGGACTTGTAATGAGCTGAGCCTTTTGCCGATCCGATTCTCGCAACAAAAGATCGTGTGATGCATGAACTCGTTGTGGTTCCGCGTGTGCGCGATTTGGGCGGCGGCTTCGAAGTCCGTCGCGCCTTGCCGTGTGACGAGCGCCAGATGGTCGGCCCCTTCATTTTCTTTGATCAGATGGGGCCGGCGCAGTTTCTTGCGGGACATGGTTTAGATGTGCGGCCCCACCCGCACATCGGGCTTGCAACGGTCACCTACCTATTTGACGGGCAAGTATGCATCGCGATAGCGAGGGGAATACGGTCGAGATTACGCCCGGCGCGATAATTTCATGATTGCCGGACGTGGCATTGCGCATTCCGAGCGCACGCCGGCGGACGCGCGCCGCGGCGGGGACCAATTGTTCGGCATTCAGAGCTGGATCGCGTTGCCGGAGGAGCATGAGGAGATCGAGCCCTCTTTCCAGCATTTCCACGTCGCTGACCTGCCGGTGGTTGACACGGAAGGCTTGTGGGCGCGGGTTGTTGCTGGATCTGTGTTTGGCAAGTGTTCCCGGGTCGGGATGGTCTCTGACTGGTTGACGCAGAAGTGATTCTCGTCTGGGAGAGCGGCGCCGCTCGATCCCGACTACGAAGAGCGGGCGATCTATCTCGTCGAGGGCGAAGTCGAGATTGCGGAGAAAGGTTCGAAGCACCGCGGCTTTTGATCTTCCATCCTGGAGACCGCATTACCGTCCAGGCGATAAGGCGTGCGCGCCTGATGTTTCTCGGTGGCTCGGCGTTGGCGGGACCGCGTTACATCTGGTGGAATTTCGTCTCCTCACGCCGCGAAAAGAATAGGACAGGCGAAGGAAGACTTGGGAGTCAGGTCGGTTCGCGCCGGTGCCCAACGAGACCGAGTTTATTCCTCTCCCTTAGAATTATTGAGGCGACAAACATGAGTTTGGACAACACCTCACACCCCGGTAGACCGGCGACGACGAGTTGGTTCCGTCGCGCTATGCGCTGCGGGTCGGCGAGATTGACGTAATGGTGGTCAGCGATGGGGCGCTATCGCTGCCTGGCGCGATGTTGGGCCACAACGCCGACCCGGCCGTCCGGGCGGCCTGGCTGGAGGACATGTACCTGCCGCCGGACGTGCTCGAGTGGGCCCTACGTGGTCGTGGTACGCAGCGGCGGCCGGACCATACTCATTGATGCTGGGCTCGGCGCGGACCCGGACTTGAACTTGCCGCGGGACCGGGCGGTTGCTCCAACGACTGGAGGCCGCCGGCATCGATCTCGCATCCGTGACCGACGTGGTGCTGACCCACCTGCACATGGACCACATTGGCGCGCTGCTCGTCGACGGGTGAGGGACCGGCTGCGCCCGGACCTGCGGATCCACCTGGCGGCCGCTGAGGCCGAGTTCTGGGAGTCGCCCGATTTCCGCGTCTCCATGCCGCCGGGGTTCCCGGACGGCGCTTCGGCGGGCAGCCAAGCGGTTCTTGAACGACTACAGCAGTCAGATGAGGCCTTTCGAGACGGAGTACGAGGTTATGGAATTCGCCCTGAATGTCGGCGTTCAGTTTGGACTACTGAGCCACCTCCGACACGGCACTTAAATTCCAGGGCTCACTCGCCTTCTAATTGGATTCCGGATCCAGATCCCCACCGGCAACGGTGAAGCCTGTGAGATCGGAAATCGTGTGAGAAGGCCGCATCGTTCGCATTTGGCGAGGGTTTGGTACTCCGCGCTCATATTGGGGGCTGACGCACCCGAACGAAAAGCCAGCGCCCATCCCAGCAGCCGGCGGCCTCTTCTTCGCGACGCCAGCCAGGGCTGAGTTCGAGATTAGAGTCACAGATTGAGAAGGGTGAAGTTGAGCTGGAATATCGAGGCGCTGTCCATTGGGCTTCCCATCGCCTGAACGAGCGGAGGCCGTGGAAGACCCCGGACGAGGAGGAAGGGGAGTTCCTACGGCAGAGCCACGACTTCGAAGTCGCCTTGGCGTTTCCGAACGGTGGCTATTCTCCGCGACTTATATTTGGCGGTTTTCTGCGCTTTTTTTCATGCCTCAACCTAAAAAAACGTAAATCCAGCACGCTTCGACCCCAGCGCGGTCCTACTTCGGTTCGCCCATTTCTTTTTCACCCCCCCGGCTCCTTCGTTTCCGGGTCGAGGCAACATCGAGCCGGCCGATAACAACCGGTTCGGGAGTTGATTCGGCGGCGTCGAATAGGGAGTCGTCCATTCAGGCCGCCTCCGCTTTCGTCGCGTCGGCCAGACCTTCGCCGCGGTCCTGATCGCGACCATGGCGGCGTGGGTGTAGGCGCCGGGGGCGAACTCATAGGCGGTTTCGTTGCTTCACGGCCTCAGCCACAGAGGCTGCGGCGAGCTCGAGGGCCGTTTTGGGTGTCAGAAGGGCGTTCTCCCTCGTATCCTCCTTAGAGGAGGAGGGTGTTCTATTATATTGTGGATGCCAATCAACCACGGTCACGTCCTTTTCAATTGGTACAAATGAGGGTCGCCTTTGCCTCTGCCACCCCAATAAACTCGCTCTAGATGCTTGGTATGCATTAGGAACTTGATCGCGGTTCGGACTGAGCTTCGATCCCATCCGAGGAGCTCCGCGGTCTTTCCCTGATCGATGGCAAAGGTCTCGCCCAGTTTCGGATGCGACACCCGCAACAGCATCAACAGGATCGGCCCCGGCGGAAAGGCGCTGAGGGATAGGATCTCCTCGCGATCGGTCGAGGCTCTGGCTTTGCGTCCGACCCAATTGTTGCCGGCGATCTCGTATCCCCAAACAGAACGGCAGATGCCGACGACCTCGTTGTCGGATAGTGGCGGTGTGCATTCCATGTTTCGCGTTCTCCCTATGTCGAGCAGTGCGTCCAAATCGTCGCAGTAACGAACCTCCCTCAGCAGCCGCTTGAACAGCCAGTTGTTGCGGGTGCCTTTGGGTATGCCGTTCTCATTGGCTGCCGTGAGCCCCCGTGGCAGCCGCATAGCCGGCAGGTTGCCAAGACGGGATATGCCGCCCTTGACGAACCTATAGCGGCCCTTGGCGCCCTCACTTGGGGGCACAACGGCAGAGCCGCCGCCGAGTACGTCGATCGGCAATCCGTCGATCGGGCGGATGCGACGACCTTCCCCGTTGTAGTGAAACGCCATGGCGTAGTTGCCGCTGCCAGTGCGCCACAGTACGGGCGACTCGCCAAAGAGCTTGACGGCCTCGGCGACGATCGTGTCGTCGGCGCTATCAATGTCAACGAGCGTGATCCGGTTGCGCGGCCCGCACTGGAAGCCCAACGCCTCGGCCTCGGGGAACTTGAGTGCGAGTTGCGCGGAGCCGCGCAGCCCGACATTCTGCCAGCCTTGGACGCATGGTCGCTTGTCCTCGACCGGGAAAGTAGCAACGCCTTGTTCGGCATATCTCGGTTGCCACTCCGCAAAAGCATTCACCCGCCCTCTTCCGTCGACGGCCGAACGCTGTTTGCTCTGCACTTATTTACCCTCCTGCCCCCGTGCGGCCTGCCAGCCGGCGGGGGTTTTGCTTACTTACGCGCGCAATCGCAATCGAACATCGTGCCCGTGTACTTGCCGGTGATCGTGCCGGTGCCGTGACACTTGCGGCAGGGGCGCTGGGCGCCGACCGGCTCTCTTTTCAATGTTTTATAAACCTCAGACCAAAGGGTCGCGGCCTTCCAAACGGCATCTATGATTTCCGCGTCGATCTCGGCAGGGTCGGCGCTCGCGATGGCGCGGTGATCGCTGTCCTCGTTCAAGAACGAGTCGGCCATATCAGCGGCTCTGAGAGCCATATTGAGCCAAGCCCGGCGCCGGATGACCTAAAGGCTATCACCCTCATCCTCGGCGTTGGGCAGCTCCTCCTCGAGCTCGAGCTCGGGCTTTGGAGCGGACATAGCTTTGTCCGCGCCACGGGCGATCCGCTTCCGGTCTCGATCCTTGGCCCGCTCATCAGCTAGAGCAGCTTCAGGATCATCGGCCGAGGCGATCCGCATCAGCCTCTCGCAATCCTTGCGGCCGTTCAGCATGAGCCGGCCCTTATTCGCCTCCCACCAATCCCACCAGTTATCCCCGCCCGCCTCAACAAGACCGCGAAGCTCGAGGAGCTTCAGGCCGGCAGATAGGCGGAGCTTGTTGCATCTCTTCTGAGCCGCGTGGAGATCGTAGACATGGCCGGCGATCTCGCTCACGAGGTCGTCGATCGTCTTAACCACGGCGAGAGCTTTGCCCATCACGAGCCCCCGTCTTCGCCAAGGAGCCGCGAACGCAGCTTCGGCTTGGTCGAGTGCCATTGCTGGCCGATCTTCCAGGCGGGCAGCTGTTTGCTTTCGAGTTGATAAACAGTCTTGCGATAGGGCTGGCCGAGGTAATCGGCTATCGCCTGCGCGCCTCGTAAGAGGTCGGCAAAGTCATCATCATGTTGGGAATGCACCGCAGTCGGACTCCTTCATTGAAAGAACCTGAAGGAATCGAAACTGCCTTAGTAATAGATGTCACACCTGCCCCGACAGAATTAGGCCAAATGGCGATTTTTTGTGGCCCGAATGCGGAAAGCGGGGGGGCAATGCGGGGACAGGTGCAAAGCATGTCGCATTCATGTTGCACAGCCCGTTTGTCAGCCCCCGGAACTGATTGGAAATGCTTGGGTGAGAGTTGCAACATATGCAACATGAAAAGGCCCTCCCAGGTTTCGCCAGAATTGGCGTAAGTTCTTGGAACTGTATGGCTTAAGATTGGAGCGGGCGATGGGGATCGAACCCACGACCCGTAGCTTGGGAAGCTACTGCTCTACCACTGAGCTACACCCGCATTCCAAGGGTTTTCGACTATATCGCACAGGTACCGGGGGCGGAATGGGCGCGTAATCTGTTCACCGTCTTCCCTTCTTTGGCACCAGCCGCAAGCCATCCTCTAGAACTTCGCTCCCGTCCCGTGACTCGGCCGTTAGTTAGTGCATGCTGCGCCGAGCGCCCGCTCTGGTGCGTGGTGGCCGCCGAGGCGCTTCCTCTTTAGGCTCAGCTTTGCCCATTCGCTTTCGCACCGCATCGCTCACCTTGGCCTGACCCTGCTTCTGCATACTCTTCTTGAGAGCGTCCATAATGTTGATGACCGGAGCCTTAGGTTTTCCATCGGCCTCAATCATCACTTCCGGCGCGCGATGTTCGACTTTGGCCTTTACGAGTTCGCGACCGCGCTTGCATATTCGTCGGGCATCTTCTCCGGCTCAAAGGGTCCACTCATTCGCTTGATCAACTCGCTCGCAAGGGCGACTTAGTCGATGGTCGGCCTCGCTGTGAGTCTGTCAAAGTATGGCTCGGCAGCGCGGACTTCGTTCCCATAACGCAGGATCGAAAGCATTAGACCACGCCCTAGCGCTTTGATCCCAACTAGGTGCCCGCGGCCATGCATGATGAGCTGGCCGATAGCGACCTTGCCGGTTTGCTTCAAGGCATCACGGATAACGGTATAGCCCTCGTCGGCCTCGTCGCCATCGGGGCACAAGGTAGTAGGGCTTCTCCCAATATCGACTGTCGATCTCGGCCTTATTCACGAAGCGCGTATGTCGATAGTGTGCTTGGCCTCAAGTTTGAGTTCGTCAAGTTCTGCGGGGTCAATCAAGACGTGATGGCCTTTGGCGTGTTCGTAGCCTTTGACGATTTCTTCCTCGGGAACTTCCACAAACTCATCTCCATCGCGCACTCCTTTGACGTAACGAACTGGCTTGCCGCTCGGCTCATGAATCATGCGGAATGACACCGCTTCCTCTGTAGACAGGGCGGGTGAGAGTTTGACCGGAATGAGAACAAGCGACAGGCGAAGATTGCCTGACCAAAGCGACGGAGGTGCCATGCTGAACGCAGACGTAAGCGGCTACTAGCTCCAATCTGGGTCCAGGTGGCACTATCGCAAGGGGAACAAATGGAGACTGGCTTGGTGGTCCGATCCAATGAAAAGCAGCACCCAGCTAAGCCAAGTTTGATATGCTCGTAATCGGGGTTGGGCGTGTCGTACAGCGTGAGGGAGTAGCGTCATAAATCTCGGTGTAGTCCGCCTCAAGCAATCTTCCGAAGACGGTCCTTTGGAGCTAACAAATCCAGTAGAAAAGACAGACTTCATGAATATCAGGCGCAAGGTTCAACCCGCTCAGGTTGTGACCGAGAAGGCCCAGACCACCGCCGAGTATGAACGGGGTATCAACAATCTGATTCGAGGACTCGTGGACCTCCTGCCAAAACCAGGCAGCGATTGGTTGGTCGATGATCGTGCGAAATGGTTTCGTCTTGCGGCTGGTATTTTTGATCTTGGCTACAAAACGGGAGACGTCAAAGACAGGGAACTCATTATTACTCTCGTCGCCCATGCACCCACAAAAAAAGAGGTAGCAGTGCCTAAGAATGGGCAATCGGCGTAGCTGAAGGTTTGTCGAAGGGGACGCTCGCTTCGGCGGGCGTCCTCCTGCTTTTCTGTTCGAGCCATCTGCACTGGGGATAACTTCGCTACTTAGCCTCGCTGTGTCTTTTAGGATGCAGACCGATGGCGTTGAAGCCGCTATTAAAAGGGATTCGGAAACCTTTAGATCGAGGGGTATCCGAACAGCACAAATGGAATTTCCCGCCAATGGCCCCGCACCAGCCCTGCGGGGTCTTTTAATTTTTAATGAGAATCGTAATTTTTAATGAGAATTTCGCGCCCCCGCGTGTGACCTCATTGGTTTCAACCGCAGTGTTGCGCCGAAGTGA
>CAWDKA010000003.1:0-41928 GCA_963802845.1 uncultured Alphaproteobacteria bacterium | reverse complement strand
GGTTGCGGCCCACTCGTTTCAGATGAGGTCGCGCCGCCGCAGCTCCGCGAGCACGGTCTCGGCGAGAGTTTCGGGTTGCGACTTGCTGGTGTCGAGCCTGAGCTCGGCCCGCTCGGGCGGCTCGTAGCCGGAGTTGATGCCGGTGAAATTGGCGATCAGCCCGGCGCGAGCCTTGACGTAAAGACCCTTGGGGTCGCGCGCCTCGCACACTTCGAGCGGCGTATCGACGAAAATCTCGATGAACTCGCCCGCGTCGAACAGGTCGCGGGCCATGCGCCGCTCCGAGCGGAAGGGCGAGATGAACGACACCATGACGATGAGGCCGGCATCGACGAACAGTCGCGCCGCTTCGGCCACGCGGCGAATATTCTCAACTCGGTCGGCGTCGGTGAAGCCGAGATCCTTGTTGAGGCCGTGTCGGACATTGTCGCCGTCGAGCAAATAGGTGTGCCGCCCCATCGCGTGCAGCCGCTTCTCCAGCGCGTTGGCGATGGTCGATTTGCCGGCGCCCGACAATCCGGTGAACCACAGCACGCAAGGCTTCTGCTCCTTGAGGACGGCCCGAGCGGTCTTGTTGATCGAAAGCTCCTGCCAGCGCAAATTGGTGGCGCGGCGCAAGCCGAACTCGATCATTCCCGCAGCGACGGTGGCGTTGGTGAAGCGATCGATCAGGATGAACGAACCGGTGTCGATATTCTCGGCATAAGGGTCGAACGCGAGCGGTTTCGCGGTATTGAGGTTGCAGGAGCCGACCTCGTTGATCTCGAGGGTCTTGCCCGCGACATGATCGAGATTGTCCACGTTGAGCTTGAATTTGAGGTTGAGAACGGTGGCCGTCGTGGTTTGGTTCCCGGATTTCAGCGTATAGTTGCGCCCGGGGAGCATCGGCTCCTCATCGAACCAGATGATGCGCGCCGCCATCTGATCGGCGACCGAAGGCGCGTTCTCGGCCGTCGCGATCACATCGCCGCGGCTAACATCGACCTCCTCGGCGAAGGTGAGCGTCACCGCCTCGCCCTCGACCGCCGCCTCGCGGTCGCCGTCGGCGGTGACGATGCGCGCCACATGCGCGCGCTTGCCCGATGGATAGATTGCGACCTCCTCGCCGCGATGGACCTTGCCGCTGGCGACGGTCCCGGCATAGCCGCGGAAATCGAGATGCGGCCGGTTCACCCACTGCACGGGAAAGCGGAACGGCCGGTCGGCGGGCTTGCCTGCGACATCCACCGTCTCGAGATGCCCGAGCAGCGTCGGCCCGTGATACCAGCGCATATGCGCGCTTGGCGCGACGACGTTGTCGCCCTTGAGCGCCGAAACCGGAATCGCCGTGACGTGCGCCAGGCCGAGTTGGTGGGCGAAGTCGGCGAACTCGGCCGCGAGCGCCTCGAAGCGCGCCTGATCGAAATCGACGAGATCCATCTTGTTGACCGCGAGCGCGACCTTGGTGATGCCGAGCAGCGAGAGGATGCAGGCGTGCCGCCGCGTCTGGGTAAGGATGCCGCCGCGGGCATCGACCAACAGCACGGCGAAGTCGCAATTCGAGGCGCCGGTCGCCATGTTGCGCGTGTACTGCACATGACCCGGCGTATCGGCGACGATGAACTTCCGGCGCGGCGTCGAGAAATAGCGATAGGCGACGTCGATGGTGATCTTCTGCTCGCGCTCGGCCTGCAACCCGTCGATCAGAAGCGCAAGGTCGAGCGGCCCCGCCCTCCCCGCGCCCGGGCGGCGCTGGCCGTGCTCGGCCGCATGGATCTGGTCGTCGAACACGAGATGGGAATCGTAGAGAAGCCGGCCGATCAGCGTGCTCTTGCCGTCATCGACGCTGCCGCAGGTTAGGAAGCGCAACAGGCCGCGATCCTCCTCGGCGGCGATCCGGGCCTCGATCTTGGCGCGCGCGTCCCCCTCTCCGCTGCCGCCAACGACGCTGAGCCGCACCATCAGAAATAACCCTCCTGCTTCTTCTTCTCCATCGACCCCGCCTGATCGTGGTCGATGACGCGACCCTGGCGCTCCGAATAGCGCGTGGCGATCAGCTCCTCGATGATCTCCGGCACCGTCGCCGCGTCCGAGCGGATGGCGCCGGTCAGAGGATAGCAGCCGAGCGTGCGAAAACGGACCCGCGCCATCTCGGGCTTCTCGCCCGGATCGAGCGGGAGCCGCTCGTCATCGACCATGATCAACGCCCCGCCCCGTTCGACCACGGGACGGTCGGCGGCGAAATAGAGCGGAACCACCGGAATATTCTCGAGATAGATGTAGGTCCACACATCGAGCTCGGTCCAATTCGACAGCGGGAACACGCGCATGCTCTCGCCGGGCCCGACCTTGGTGTTGGCGATATGCCAAAGCTCCGGCCGCTGCCGCTTGGGATCCCAGTTCTGCGCCGCGTTACGGAACGAGAAGATGCGCTCTTTCGCCCGCGATTTCTCCTCGTCGCGCCGCGCCCCGCCGAAAGCGGCGTCGTATCCGTGGGCGGCGAGCGCCTGCTTGAGCGCCTCGGTCTTCATGATGTCGGTATAGAGCGCGCTACCATGGGTGATGGGCGAAATGCCGTCCTTGACGCCTTGCTCGTTGATATGGACGAGAAGATCGACCCCGAGCCGCCGCGTCTCCCGGTCGCGAAAAGCGATCATCTCGCGGAACTTCCACGTCGTGTCGATGTGCAGCAGCGGAAACGGCGGCTTGGCCGGATAGAAGGCTTTCAGCGCCAGATGCAGCATCACCGAGGAATCCTTGCCTATCGAGTAGAGCATCACCGGATGGCGGAACTCGGCGGCGACCTCGCGCATGATATGGATGCTCTCCGCCTCGAGCTGGCGAAGATAGGTGGAGAGACGCTGCTTCACGGCTTGGTTCTCAGGCGAATGATTTGGTCCTCGGGCCGCGCCGGCGGCTCTTCGGGCGCGCTTCCCTTGGGGCTCTGCGCCTTTGCCGCCTTCGCCGCCTTGCGCTCGTCGGTGCGATAGCGATAGGCGGAAAATGGGATCACGGCGAGATAGATCACCGAGCCGATCGCGAGCGTTGCCGCAGGGTAGGTCAGGAGCACGGCCATGAACGCCGCCGCGAGCACGAAGACGGGCGGCACATATTCGCGCGCGATCTTCTGCCCGATCAGCTTGCCGGAGAAGGTCGGCACCTTGCTCACCATGAGGAGAGCGACGGCGAGCGTATAGACCAGCACGAGCGGCGTGAGGCGCGGCACGTGCAACCCGAGATCCTGGACGTAGATGGGCAAGAGCAGAATGATCGCCGCCGCCGGCGCCGGAACGCCCACGAAATAGTTGCTCTTCCACGCCGGGGTGTCGGTGGCGTCGAGCGAGACGTTGAAGCGAGCGAGCCGAAGCGCCGAGCACACGGCAAAGACGAGGACCGCGATCCAGCCAAGGCTGTGCAAATCGTCGAGCGCCCAGTTGAACACGATGATGGCGGGCGCGACGCCGAAATTGACGAAATCGGCGAGGCTATCGAGCTCGGCGCCGAACCGCGACGAGGCCTTGAGCAGGCGCGCGACCCGCCCGTCGATGCCGTCGAGCAGGGCCGCGAACACGAGCGCCGCCACCGCCAAGTCCCAGCGATGCTCGATGCCCATGCGGATCGCGGTCAGGCCGGCGCAAAGCCCGATCAGGGTGAAGATGCTCGGGATCAGCACCCGGACGGGCACTTGGCCGCGCGCAAAGGCGATCGGCCGCCGCCTGCGTTCATCGCGTTCGGGATCGAAAGGAGGAAACATGGCCTCAAGCCTCCGGAGCGCTCGAGTTCTAGCACAGAACGGGAGGCGCGCGCCTCATTGGCGGATTCGACCTCCGCCAGAACGGTCTCGCCGCCGATCGCCGTCTGGCCCGCTTCGACGCAAAGTTTGGCGCCTTTCGGCACATAAACATCGACCCGGCTGCCGAAGCGGATGAGGCCGATGCGCTCGCCTCTTGCGAGGCTACTCCCCTCGCCCACGAAAGTCACGATGCGCCGGGCAATCAGCCCTGCGATCAGCACGATCCCGACCCTCTCGCCGCTTGGGCCCTCGATGACAATCGCGTGGCGCTCGTTATCTTCGCTCGACTTGTCGAGCTCGGCGTTGAGAAAGGCGCCCGGCGTGTAGGCGCTTGTCACGATGCGGCCGCCGATGGGAGCGCGAACGATATGGACGTCAAAGACGGAGAGGAATACGGAAACGCGGGTAAGCGGATCGCTGCCAAGCTGAAGCTCACGCTGCGGTACGGCCGCGCCCAAGGCGGTGATCTTGCCGTCGGCGCCGCTCACGACAAGGCCAGCGCGCGCGGGCGTCACGCGGGGCGGATCGCGGAAGAAATAGGCGCAATAGGCGGTTGCGATGGCGCCAAGCCAGCCGAGCGGCGGGGCGAGCGCAAACAGAATGAGCGTCGCGAGGCTGGCGGCCGCGACAAACTTGAATCCGTGCGGATGCACCGGGACGAACGCGCCGAGGATCGAGTCGAGAAGGCTGTGAGGCTTGTTCATGCGGTTGCGATGGTGGGTTCTGCGTTACGTCGAGGCGAGCGCCTCGTCCTCCAGGCGCTCGGCCGCGCGCGAATCCGGCAGCGCGTCCTCTTCGAGCGCATGCGCGAGCCGCTCGCGCGCCTCGTCGGCCTCGCGCTGGCGCGCCCACAGGCTCGCATAGAGGCGGCCCTTGGCCAGAAGCTCGAGATGCTTGCCCTGCTCGACGATCTCGCCGCGATCGAGCACGATGATGTTGTCGGCGTGCACGACCGTTGAGAGGCGATGGGCGATGACGAGGCTGGTGCGCTCGCGCGCCACGCGCTCGAGCGCGTCCTGGATCTCGCGCTCGGTATGGCTGTCGAGCGCCGAGGTCGCCTCGTCGAGCATGAGAATGGGGGGCGCCTTTAATATCGTGCGGGCGATCGCCACGCGCTGCTTCTCGCCGCCGGAGAGTTTCAGGCCGCGCTCGCCGACGAGCGAATCGTAGCCGAGCGGCAGTGTCATGATGAAGTCGTCGATCTGGGCAAGCCGCGCCGCCTCCCGCACCTCGGCCGTGCTCGCGTCGGGCTTGCCGTAGCGGATGTTGTATTCGATCGTGTCGTTGAAGAGCACGGTGTCCTGCGGCACCATGCCGATCGCGCGCCTGAGCGAGCTTGGCGTCACGTTGCCGATATTCTGGCCGTCGACCAGCACTTTCCCTCCCGTCAGCTCGTAGAAGCGGAACAGGATGCGCGAGATGGTGGATTTGCCCGCGCCCGACGGACCGACGATGGCGACCATCTTCCCCGCCGGCACCGTGAAGCTCACGTCCTTGAGGATCGGACGTTCGGGATCGTAGGCGAAAGTCACGTTCTCGAATTTGATCTCGCCCTTGCCGACGCGGAGCGGCTTCGCCCCCGGCCGATTAACGATCTCCGCCGGCTCGTTCAGCAGCGCGAACATGGTCTCGATATCGATCAGCCCCTGCTTGATCTCGCGATAGACCATGCCCATGAAATTGAGCGGCACGTAAAGCTGGATCAGGATCGCGTTGATCATGACGAAGCCGCCGACCGTGAGCGCCCCGCGCGACACGTCGCGCGCCGCTAGCAGCATGCAGATCACCGTACCGAGCGAGAAGATCAAAGCCTGGCCCGAATTGAGCACGCCGAGCGAGGTATAGGTGCGGATCGCAGCCCGCTCATAGCGCGCCATCGAGGAATTGAAGCGCCGCGCTTCGAGCTCTTCGTTGCCGAAATATTTGACCGTCTCGTAGTTGAGCAGGCTGTCGACCGCCTTGGCATGCGCCTCGGTGTCGGATTCGTTCATGTCGCGGCGGATGGCGATGCGCCGTTCGCTCGCCCAGAAGGTGAACCCGACATAGAGCGCGACAGTGACGAGCACCACCGCGACGTAGATCCAGCCGAAATAATAAGCGACCAGGCCCGCGATCATGACGAGCTCGACCGCGGTCGGGATCGAGTTCAACACCGCCATGCGCACGATGGTGTCAACGCCGGCGACGCCACGCTCGATGACGCGGTTTAGGCCACCGGTGCGCCGCTCCAGGTGAAAGCGCAATGAGAGCTCGTGCAGATGGCGGAAGGTGCGGTTGGCGAGTTGGCGCACGGCGTTCTGGGCGACGACGGTGAACCACACGTCGCGGAGCTGGGCGAACAACACCATCAGCACGCGTCCGACGCCGTAAGCAATGATGAGCATGGCAGGGATTGCGGCGAGGCCGAGGACGGAAAACCCCGCGACGGCGTCCCCACTCGCATTTCCAGTGAGGGCATCGACCACCGTCTTGTAGGCGATCGGCACCGCGAGCGTGACGGCCTTGGCGACGACCAGCGCGGCGAGCGCGAACACGACGCGCGCGCGCAAGTCCGGCCGGTTGGCCGGCCAGATATAGGGGAGAAGCTCGCGGAGCACGCTCCAATGCCCCGTCCGTGCCTGAAGCACGGCGTCGCTTCTCGATCGTGGTAGCCGGTCTTGCATCTGAGTTGGTTCTATCAGTGCGCGCTTCGCGCGGCAAAAAAGGGCAGCGACCGGACGCTGCCCCCACTTCTCCGCCTATATAGGCCGCTTGCGCCGCTCCGCCAAGCGCCTCAGTCCGGGGGCACTTTCACCTGCTGTTGGGGGTGGATCAGGTTGGGATCGTTGATGGTTTCGCGGTTGTCCTGGAAAATCGTGGGGTAGCGCAGCCCGCTGGCAGCTAGAGCCCTGCTGCGGATCTGTGCCACGGACGTCAGCTCTACCCCTAAGCGGACATTCTCCGGTTGGTCTCCGATGTCTGCAAGTGCCAGAAGCGGACTATCTGGCAAGTGTCGCCGGTTGGCGCGCCTTAGCGATCTCGCTATGACGGCAACGGATCGCCGGATTGTTCCGCCGCCGTGTAGGCGGCGTACCAGTCCGGCCAATCCGCATCATGTTGACCGGTGCGTTTCTCGTGTTCGCCATGTGCGGCCGCCGCCCGGCGTAGCGAGCTCGCCAGGCCCCGCGCGGATGCGAAGGTCGTAGCGTTAGAGTCAATTCGACCTGGGAGCCGGGCAGTGATCTCCTGCAATAGCCAACCGTTTCCGTCCGGGTCGCTGAACGACGCATAAGAGGCGTATGAGCGCCGCTGGGGGTCGTGCCCCGGCGCGCGCGCCTCGGGGACGGCGATGAAGCCGCCGCCGAGGCTGCCGCCAGCGTCGTGGAAGACCTCGCTGACGTCGACGCCGTGCGAGATGAGCTCGGCACGGGCCGCGTCGATGTCGTCTACCACCAGGACGAGACCGGCGATTGAGCCCGGCTCCACCGAGGTGACGCCCTTGTTACCTGATTGGCGACGATCATATTGATCTTGTCTTCGGGATGACTAACGACGACAGCCGGCCACTCCTCGTATCCCCTGCACGCAGACAACGACAGACCACCCGGCACTTGCACAGCGTACTTGTCCTGCGCGGAAATGGCCGCGCCTCCCAAGACGGCGAGCACTACCGGAATGCTTAGCAGCAGCCACGATGGAGTCTTCATCACGCCATTTCTCCCTATGGTTGACGTACGCCACTATTATGCAACGAGGAGTGGAGGGCAGCAACGTGCGCTATGGGTCAGTAGCGGACATTAGATCGGCGAACAGAATGTCCGCCAAGTGCCATATGCGGACTTTTTCGAATGGCGGTTAGGGGGCGTTCTTGTAGATCTTTCCGTCCTTCATAATGACTTTGAAGTTTCGCTCCGGATCGGAAACCACGTTGAGATCCTCCAACGGGTTCCCATCCACAAGCAGTAGGTCTGCAAGGGCACCGTCTTCGACCACGCCGAGCTTGCCTGGATAAGGATTGCGAAGACCGGACAGAGCAAGCAATTCGGCGTTTGTTGACGTTGCCATGATCAGCGCTTCGGCGGGCGTGTACCAGCGAACCAACGCGGCCAAGCGATTTCCCTGCTGCTCCGCTTCGCGCGCCGAAAACAAGATGTCGGTGCCAAACGCGGTCTTGAGATGGTATTTCTTGGCGAGGCGGTACACGTTATCGGTGCCCTCCATGACTTGCTTCATTTTCGCCTGTTCCGAAGGACCAAGCTGCTGAGCGCCGCCTTCGCCTCCTATGTCGAGGAACGGCTGCGTGCTTAGCCATATGCCCTTGTCTGCCATAAGCTGTGCGGTTTCATCGTCCATCAGATGTCCGTGCTCGATGCATTTCACGCCCGCGGCGATGGAGCGCTGGATAGAAACAGGCGTGTAGGCGTGGGTGCAGACATAGGTGCCCCAGTTTTCAGCCGCTTCAACCGCGGCGCGGAGCTCGGGCTCCGTGAAGGTAACAACATCGAGGGGACTGAACGGCGATGCGACGCCACCGCCAGCAGTAAGTTTGATCTGTGATGCGCCCTGCATGAGTTGCTCTCGGGTGCGCATCCGCACCTCATCTGGGCTATCGGCAATCATGGCTGCGCCCGTCTCCTCGACGTGGGCTAGCGTTCCGGCTCGCCTTGGAAGATCGGTAAGCGAACGGAAATCTCCGTGGCCGCTGGTGACTGTGATCACGGCCCCGGACGGGTAGATGCGCGGTCCAGGCAAGAGGCCTTCGTCGATCGCCCGCTTCAAACCGAAGGCAGGCCCTCCCATGTCGCGGATAGTGGTGAAGCCGCGCATCAGGGTGGCGGTAGCTTCGGCCCCCGCTAGTAGATTGAGGTAGCCGATGTCGCTGGCCATCGCCTCAACGGGATTTGGCCGCACCAACATGGCGTGCCAATGCACGTCGATTAAGCCGGGCATTAGCGTCTTGCCCCGCCCGTCAATTGTGGTGACGTCGGCAATATCGTCGATCGCGATCGGACCAGTCGAAATCTTGTCGATCTTGTTGCCGCGCACCAGCACATTGGCAGGCGCCGAAAGCGAGCCGCTCTTGCCGTCGAATATGCGTATGTCCTGAAAGAGAACCGTGGATTGCGGTGCTGGCGGAGCGGGTTCTGCCCCGGCCATGGTGGGGAAACATAAAGCGGCCAGCAGCGCCGTGAGCGCCGCGATCTGAACGCGAGACCACATGGTTCCCTCTCTAGAACTTCACCTCGAGCGCCGCCCCGCCAAGCGCCTCAGTCCGGGGGGACTTTCACCTGCTGTTGGGGGTGGATCAGGTTGGGATCGTTGATGGTTTCGCGGTTGTCCTGGAAAATCGTGGGATAGCGCAGGCCGCTCCCGAAATAGCGCTTGGCGATCGCCCATAACGTGTCGCCCCGGCGGACGGTATAGACGTCCTTAGTCTTGAACGTGCCCCCGGACGTTGTCTGGGGCGCCGCTGCTGTCACGGTTTCTTTGGTCTCCTTGGCGGCAACCTCAGGCGCTTTCGGCACGAGACGCTCGATCGCGACGCTCGCGCGCGCGGAAGCAGCGCCGGTCGCCGTGTCGATGCGCTCGGCGCGGAAATTGTGTTTGCCGATGGCAAGCGTCTTGTCCGCGACCATGCTCCAGCGTCCGTCGCGATCGGCGCGCACCGTGCCGAGCAGCTCCTCGCCCGAATAGACCTTGATCGTCGAGCCGGGATCGCTCTGGCCGGTGATCGACACGCTGCCGCGAGCGGCGTCCTTGTCGTTGTAATCGACCGTCTTGAAGACGAGCTTCGGCGCCGTGCTGGCCGGCTTGCTCTCCTCCGTGCCGGCAGGAAGCGCGCGCGACTCGGCCACGTCGACCGTGGGCGCCTGCGTTGCTGGGATGGAACTCTGCGCGACCTTCGGCGACGTCGCCGTTTCGGCTTGCGAAGGGGCGGACGGCGCGGCGGCCGGCGCGGAACTCTGCGCCGCCGGCGCAGGCGACGAGGGAGTCTCTGACTTGCGAGGGCGCCGAGGACGCCGCAGTGTCGGTCGCGGCGGCGGGCTTCGTTGCCGTCCCCACTTCGACCCGCACGCGTTCCTGCGACGTGAGAGCGCGCGTCCCGTCGGGCGAGGTGATCGTGAGCGACAGCGCATGATCGCCCGCCGCAAGCGGCTTCTCCAAGACCGCGCTCCATTCGCCTTGGTCGTCGGCGGTGGCCGCGGCCACTTTCGTCTCGCCGCTTTGCACGCTGACCTGCCAGCCCGGCGAGGCGCGGCCGGCGATCACGCCCTCGCCGCTCGGATCGATCACGACCACGTCGAAGGTCGGCACGACGGTCGGCTCGGCGGGAGCTGCCGGCTTCGGCTTGGGCGCAGGATGAGGCGAAGACTCCGGCAACGCGGCGGTCGCCGGCGTCGAAGGCTTGCCAGGCTGCGGCGATGTGGCCGGGCCCGCAGGAGTGTCTTGCTTGCTCTCGAAGGGAGAAAAGCCGCCCTCACTCAAGATGTAGATCGCGCCCGCGCTGGCCAGGAGACCAACGCCAATGGCCAAAATGACCGGGATCGTGTTTCTGCCGATCATCCCTGATTGCCTCGTGGGCGTTTTCAATCTCCTCAGTTCGGCGCGTCGGCGGCTGGAGCTTGCCCGCCCAGCGCCGTCCCGCCGCCTTCCGGTTTGGCCCGCGCGATCGTGACGATGGCGCGCGCCGCCAGCATTTCGCTCGTCTGGTCGTATTGGTCCGCGCGCAAGGTATGACGTCCGTCGCCGAGCGTCATCGCGCCCTCGTAGCTCCATTTGCCGCCCTCATCGGGCATGACCCTGCCGATGGGCGTCTCATCCAGAAACAAAAAGAGTTCTTTCCCCGGAATGGCGATGCCGCCAAGGGTGAGCTTGCCCGAGCCTTCGGCCGTGTCCTGGAAATCGACCTTGTTCAGCCTGAGCGGCGCCTTGGGCGGCGATGGGGCTTCGCTTCCTTCCGCCGCCGGCGGCGCTCCTTCAGGCGCGCTATCGCCCGCGCCCGCAAGTGCCGCGCCGAGCCCAAAGGCCAAAAGTCCAAACCCAAGCGTCACGATACGGATACAATTGCACTTCATTCCATCTTCCTCACTCACTCGGCGCGATGTTACTTGCGGCCCAAGGCAAAAAAACGTCAAACCGCCCCGGATTGAAGCCGAAAATAGCGAATTCGCCGCCTCGCCGCCATCGGAATGACGGGTGGGCTTCCTTGACGCGCGCTTGAGCCCGATGCCAGATGATTGCCCATGAATGAAACGCTGATCGCCTCCGGACTGCAAAATATCTGCGTCTATTGCGGATCGGGCTCGGGCAGAAACCCGGCTTACGCCGAGGCGGCGCGGGAACTCGGCCAGAGTCTCGCCGCTGCCCGCATCGGCCTCGTCTATGGCGGCGGCAGCCTCGGCCTCATGGGCGAGGTCGCCCGCTCCGTGCTCGATCACGGCGGCCACGTCACCGGCATCATCCCGGGCTTCTTAAGCGAGCGCGAGCATATGCTGGTCGAGGCCCAGGAGCTCATCGTCGTTGACGACATGCACCAGCGCAAGCAGCTCATGTTCGTCAAGTCCGACGCCTTCGTGGCGCTTCCCGGCGGGCTCGGCACGCTCGAGGAGTTCGTCGAGCAGCTGACGTGGTCACAACTCGGCCGTCACCGGCGGCCGATCGTGCTCGCCAATATCGAGGGCTTTTGGAATCCCCTCCTCGCCCAGTTCGAGAGCATGATGGCCGAGGGCTTCATCCGCCCTGGACTTCGATCTCAACTTGCTCGTCGTCGATCGCGTGGAGGAGATCATTCCGGCGATCGAGCAGGCGCTCACCCTCGTTTCGCCGCGGGTCGAGGCCGAGGTTTCGGCGAAGTTCTGAGCTGAAACTGCCCCGATCTCAATCGTAGGCGTTCCACTCCGGATGGCCGGAAAAGGCCGCCTTGCCGTCGCGCGCGACGCCGACGCAGAACCGCGTCGTGTGCGTTTTGCGGAACACATCGTCATAGACAATGTAGCCGACGATATAGAACGGCGACGGAATCTCCGAGCGGAACACCGTGGCGGGCGAGAACAGCTTGAACGGCTCGAGAATCTCATTGGTGACGGTTCGCTTCGAAGCGTCATAGCCGGGCTTCCGGCCGCGCGGCTCCTGCGCCAGGAACTCGACCAGCCATTCGCGGATCACGGCCGGCGTCTTGCCGTAATTCTGCATGGCGAGCCGCACCGTGGCCTGGTCATGCAATAAGAAGAGATCGGTCGGACCGCCGAAGACATAAGCCCGCTCGACCGCGGGCACGTGTTCGGCGGCGGCCTTCGCCGCATTGGCGAGGCGCCGCGTGTAGAACCACAGGAGCAGAGTTCGAGAGCGCGAGCAGCGCCGTTATCAAGAGAAGGCTCTGCTCGATCGAGCCGAAGAGAAGCGCCTTGGCCCGGCAGGCATAGTAGATCGCGGTTCCGGAGGGCCCTTCACCGCGGATGCATGGATTGGTGGCGCCCGTCTCTTGTGCGAGCCGAGGCTTTCCGGAATCGAGCGCATGGCCTTCGCCCGCCATATCGTGCGGCGCAAAGTTGCCGTGATGCGGACTGCCCCCGCTCGCCTGCGCGAAGGCGGGCATGCACCACACCACCAACAATAGAACGGCTATGAAACCCCGCATCGCGCAGTCGCGGCTCCCGGCGTCCTCGGCGTGGCATTCTTATATCCGAAATCGCGCGTGGCCAACCGAAAGCGAACGGGGCACCAAGCTCTGTTCCTTATTGGGACAGAGCGCCTTACGGGGCCGGAGCACCGTCGCGGATGAGCTTGTAGTTGATGGAGTTCGAGCAACGCCTCGAAGGAGGCATCGACGATATTCGGCGACACGCCCACCGTGAACCAGCGCTCTCCGGCGCGGTCGCGGCTTTCGATCAGGACGCGGGTGACGGCGTCGGTGCCCCCGGTCAGCACGCGGACCTTGTAATCGACGAGTTCGAGATCCTCGATGAAGCTCTGGTAGCGGCCGAGGTCCTTCCTGAGCGCGTTGTCGAGCGCGTTCACCGGGCCGTTGCCCTCCCCGACCGACATCACGCCTTCGCCGTCGATCCGCACCTTGACGGTCGCCTCGGAGATCGTAACGAGCTGCCCGACCGCGTTGTGGCGACGCTCGACCATGACGCGGAAAGAATCCACTTCGAAGAATTGCGGCACATTGCCGAGCATCCGCCGTGCGAGCAGCTCGAAGGAGGCCTCGGCCGCCTCATAGGCATAGCCGTTCGCCTCGCGCTCCTTCACCTCGTCGAGGAGGCGGGCGATGCGCGGATCGTCCTTGGGAACGGCGATGCCGATGCGATCGAGCTCGGCAAGGATGTTGGAGCGTCCGCCCTGGTCTGAGACGAGGAGCTTGCGCCGGTTGCCGACCGCCTCCGGCGGCACATGTTCGTAGGTGCGCGGGTCCTTCTGCACCGCCGAGACATGGATGCCGCCTTTATGGGCGAAGGCGGCCTCGCCGACATAGGGCGCGTGCCGGGCGGGCGCGCGGTTCAGCATTTCGTCGAGAACGCGCGAGGCATGCGTGAGCGTTTTGAGCTTCTCCGGCGTCACGCCGGTCTCGAACCGCTCGGCATATTCCTGCTTCAGCAGCAGAGTCGGGATGATCGAGGTGAGGTTGGCGTTGCCACAGCGTTCGCCGAGCCCGTTCAGCGTGCCTTGGATCTGCCGCACGCCGGCGCGGACCGCGGCGAGCGAGTTCGCCACGCCGTTGTCGGTGTCGTTGTGAACGTGGATGCCAAGATGATCGCCCGGGATGTGCTTGACGATCTCGGTCACGATCCTTTCGATCTCCTCGGGCAGCGTACCGCCATTGGTGTCGCACAGCACGACCCAGCGCGCGCCGGCGTCATAGGCGGCCTTGGCGCAGGCGAGCGCGTAGGCCGGATTGGCCTTGTAGCCGTCGAAGAAATGCTCGCAATCGATCAGCGCCTCGCGACCGCTCGCGACGATGGCTTGCGTCGAGTCCTTGATCGCCGCGAGATTCTCTTCGAGGCTGATGCCGAGCGCGACATCGACGTGAAAATCCCAAGACTTGGCGACGAGGCAGATCGATGTGACCTTGGCGGCGAGCAGCGCCTGAAAGCCGGGATCGTTGGCGAGCGAGCGGCCCGGCCGTTTGGTCATGCCGAAGGCGGTCAGGTTCGCGTAGCCGAGCGAACGGGCCTCGGCGAAGAGCCTGGTGTCGGTTGGGTTTGCGCCGGGATAACCCGCCTCGATATAGTCGATCCCGAGCGCATCGAGCTGCTCGGCGATCAGCCATTTGTCCTCGACCGAGAAATCGACGCCGTGGGTCTGCGCGCCGTCGCGAAGCGTCGTGTCATAGAGGGAGAGCCGCTCGCGCCTCATCGCGCCACCTCCCAGGTGGTGACGAGCTCGCCCGTTTTCGGGTCCTTGGCGTCTTTCAGCGTGACGCCCATCGCCTCGAGCTCGCCGCGGATGCGGTCGGCCTCGGCGAAGTTCTTGGCCTTGCGCGCAGCATTGCGCGCCTCGATCAGCTTGTTCACCTCCCCACTCTTTATCGCTTCGCCCACCGCGGCGGCACGAAAGGAAAGCTGCGCTTTGCCGGCAGCAGAGGCGGTTCGGCCGATCTTCGCCCGCTCGCAGGAGAAGCCGAGAAACTGAAGCGCGTTGCGCAAAGCCCCCCAATGCCGGGCGCTGTGAAGCTTATGGAGTTCGGCAATGGCCTTCGGCGTATTGAGATCGTCGAGCAGCGCATCGAGCACCGGCCCCGAGACACCGCCGTCCGATGGCGCCTTGCCTTCGAGATCGCCGTACCATTCCCACAGCGTCTTGTGCGCCTCATCAAGACCGACAAGAGTCCAGTCGAGCGGCTGGCGATAATGCGTCCGCAGCATGTTGAAGCGGAGCGCCTCACCCGGCCACGCGTAACCCTGCCAGCCCGTGAGCAGCTCGTGCACGGTGACGAAGTTTCCGAGGCTCTTCGCCATCTTCTCCCCTTCGACCTGGAGGAAGCCGTTATGCATCCACACTTGCGCCATGATCGGCGTGCCGAAAGCGCAGCGCGACTGCGCGATCTCGTTCTCGTGGTGCGGAAAGACGAGGTCAATGCCGCCGCCGTGAATGTCGAAGGTCGGGCCGAGATGGGCTTCCGCCATCGCCGAGCACTCGATATGCCAGCCCGGACGCCCCGGCGCTGCGATCCCGCAGGGCGAGGGCCATGACGGTTCGCCCGGCTTCGACGGCTTCCACAGCACGAAATCCATCGGGTCCTTCTTGAACGGCGCGACTTCGACGCGCGCGCCCGCGATCATCTCGTCGAGCGAGCGCCCCGAAAGCTTGCCGTAATCGGCCATCGCGGCGACATGGAACAGGACGTGATCCTCGGCCACGTAGGCCGAGCCGCGCTTCACCAGCGTCTCGATCATGGCCTTCATCGGAGCGATATGCTCGGTCGCCCGCGGTTCGATGCTGGGCTCGAGCGCGCCGAGCGCGCGGACGTCCTCGTGGAACTGGCGCTCGGTCGCCTCGGTCACGCGCCGGATCGCCTCGTTCAACGGCAGGTCGGGGTAGTCCTGCGCCGCCCGCGCGTTGATCTTGTCGTCGACGTCGGTGATGTTGCGGACATAGGTGACGTGCTTAGGCCCGTAGAGGTGGCGCAACAGCCGGTAGAGCACGTCGAACACGATCACGGGCCGCGCATTGCCGATATGGGCGAAGTCGTACACCGTCGGCCCGCACACATAGATGCGGACATTCCCGGCATCGAACGGCCGGAAAGGCTCCTTCTTTCGGCTGAGCGTGTTGTAAAGCTTAAGCACGACCGACCAAGCCCCCTTCGTCTCGAGGCTCGCCCTTCGGTTCGGTTAGATCTGAGTGATGGTAAAAGGAGAACGGCCCGGGCGAGTGTGATTGCTAGCCCAGAATAATGCCGCGGGAAATGATAAGGATGGGTTGCCGGTGCATCATCTTGGCACGCTTATGGGGCCAATCCGGCGGTAGCGTCAAGCAACCTATCTTATTAATGCCTCATTGACCGCCGAGTCTGGCCGGGCATAACACATGCGGGTACCCTCGGGGATCGGGAACATCGTGAGCGTCCGTCGTGATCTGTGGCGCGTTGTCGCCTCATTTGTACGGCCGGTCGGCCCGCCTTGGCTTGGCGTGCTCGCTCTCGGTTGCGCCGGCCTCGTGGCGGGCGCCGACCCGAGCCCCGCGCAGGGCGTAAGCGAGCAGCAGATGCGCTGCATGCAGCTCCAGCAGGACCTCGCCGCCTCCCAAGGCGGAGGCGGTGCGAACCGCGCCGACCTCGCCAACATCGAAAGGCAGATTGCCCAGGCCGATCGGGTGTTCCAGGGGACGCAGGCGGCCATGGAGGATGCCGGCTGTTTCGACAGCTTCTTCATTTTCGGCCGGGGTCTGGTGCGGAACCCGAAATGCATCAACATGAATGCCCGCGTCGAGGACGCGCGGCGCCAGCTCACCCAGCTGCAGCAGCAGCGCCAAGTCTTGATGGGCGGCGGCGGCAACCGGCGGCGGCAGGCCGAACTTCGCGACGCTCTCGCCCGCAGCGGCTGCGGCGGTCAGGTCCGTCCGGCCCGCCGCGGTTTCTTCGACTTTTTCGGCGGCGGCCGCGAGGAGGAAGAGGAGCCGCTTCCCCAGACGCCGGTCTATCGCAGCATCAACTTGGGCGGCCGTTACCGGACCGTTTGCGTCAGGCTCTGCGACGGCTTCTTCTATCCGATCCACTACTCGACTTACGGCAGCATGGTTGGGCCCGATGCCGAAGCTTGCCAATCGAGTTGCGCCGCGCCCGCCGAGCTATACGTCTATCGCAATCCCGGGCAGGAGATCGAGCAGGCGGTGTCGCTGAGCGGCTCGGCCTACATGGACCTTCCCGTGGCGCTTCGCTATCGCAAGGAATACGTCAAGGGCTGCTCGTGCAAGCAGGCGGAATACAATCCGACCGAGATCATGGCCGCCAACAAACAGGCGGGGATCGATACCGGCCCGATGCCCCCGGCCCGAGCGCCCGCAGCCGCCGCCGGCGGTGAGGCCGCCGCGCCGGTCGAAATCACCGGGGCAACCCCGCCAACCGATCAGGCCGCGGCTCCCCCGCCCGATCAGGCAGCGCCTCCGCCGGTCGATGCGGCCGCGCCGCCGCCCGCACCGCCCCCGGAGTCTGTTGCCATCGAGCAGGCGCCCCCTGCCCGGAGACCCACAACCGTGCCGCAAAGGCAGAAGCCGCCCGCTCCGCCCAGAGCCGCCGCGCCACCGCCGCCGCCTTCGGATGCAGCCGAAGCCGTGCCGGCGCCGCCGCCGGTTGCCCCGAAACCGTCGCGGACCCCGCCCTCGCCCAAGGCGAGCCCGTTCGGGCAATACTGAACTTAGGCTGTCTTGCCTTCGAGCCGGGCTGACGCGCGCTCGCGCCCGATCAACGGGAGAAGCTGCTTGAGCTCCGGCCCGTCCTCGCGGCCGGTGAGCGCAAGACGAAGCGGCCCGAACAGGGCTTTGCCTTTGGCGCCGGTCGCCTCCTTCACCGCCGCCGACCATGCCGTCCAGACATTCACGTCCCACGGCTCAGGCGGAAGCAATTCCGCCGCCTTGCGGCAAAGCGCACGGTCGGCGATGACGGGCTCAAGCGGGCCCTTTACGACAAGCCACCAGAATTTCGCATCGGCGAGCACGGCGAGATTTCCGCGCACCGCCTCCCAGAACGTCTCTCCCCCGCCCACGCCCATCTCATGGAGACGATCCGCGACGGCGTCATAGGGAAGCGCGTGCAGGAACCTTGCGTTGAGGAGGCGAAGCTCGTTCGGATCGAACCGCGCCGGCGCGCGCGATAGTTTGGCGAGGTCGAAACCCGGCACAAGCTCATCGAGCGACGCATGCGGCGCGACCGGATCGGGGGTCCCGAGCGTCGCGGCGTAGCTTGCGACAGCAAGCGCCTCGATGCCGCCGGCGCGCAAGCCCTCGATCGCAAGCGACCGGTCGCGCTTGGAGAGCGCCTGTCCGTCGGCCCCGACGAGGAGGCTGTGGTGACCAAACGCGGGAGGCTTGGCGTCGAGCGCCTCGAACAGCTGGATCTGCGGCGCGGTGTTGGCGACGTGGTCCTCGCCCCTGATGACGTGGGTGATGCCGAGATCGACGTCGTCGGCAACGCTCGGCAGCGTGTAGAGATAGGTGCCGTCTTCCCTCACCAGCACCGGGTCCGACAGAGAGGCGGCATCGACGTGCTGGCGTCCGCGCACGAGGTCGTCCCAGACGACGTCGCGCTGCTCGAGCAGAAAGCGCCAGTGAGGCTTGCGCCCCTCGGCCTCGAGCTTCGCCCGTTCCTCGGCCGAAAGTTTCAACGCGGCGCGATCATAGACCGGCGGCTTCCCGCGGGCGAGCTGGCGCTTGCGCCTTAGTTCGAGCTCTTCGGGCGTCTCGTAGGCGGGGTAGAGGCGCCCCTTCCGTTTCAGATGCTCGACCGCTTTCGCGTAGAGCGCCGAGCGCTCGGACTGGCGCACTTCAAACGCCCAGGCGAGGCCGAGCCAGGCGAGGTCTTCGCGAATGCCGTCGGCGAACTCCTCGGTGGAACGCTCCCGGTCGGTGTCGTCAAGACGAAGGACAAGGCGCCCGCCGCGCGACCGCGCGAACAGCTGGTTGAGCAGCGCCGTGCGGATATTGCCGGCGTGGAGCCGTCCTGTCGGGCTCGGCGCGAAACGGACCGTGACGCTCATCGTCTAGAGTTTCTCGCGGAATTTGTTGGTGATGGGATAGCGGCGGTCGCGGCCGAAATTCTTGGCGGTGATCTTCACGCCGGGCGCGGCCTGACGCCGCTTGTACTCGGCGAGATAAAGCATGCGCTCGACCTTCTTCACCGTCTCGGGCGCGTGCCCGCGCGCGACGATCTCGAGCAACGGCATCTCGCCCTCGACCAGGCAATTGAGAATATCGTCGAGGACATCGTAAGGCGGCAGCGTGTCCTGATCGCGCTGATTGGGCTTGAGCTCGGCGCTCGGCGCCTTTGTCAGCACATTCTCCGGAATGACGCGGCCTTCGGGTCCGAGGCAACCTTTTGGGCGGGCGCGATTGCGATAGCGCGCGAGCGCATAGATCTGGCCCTTGTACAGGTCCTTGACCGGATTGAAGCCGCCATTCATGTCGCCGTAGAGCGTGGCATACCCGACCGAGACCTCGGACTTGTTGCCGGTGGTCAGAACCATTGACCCGAACTTGTTGGATATGGCCATGAGCAGCATTCCGCGCGCGCGTGACTGCAAATTCTCTTCCGTGGCGTCGGCGGTGGTGCCTGCGAACGTTTTGGCCAAGTCCTTGCTCAACCCTCCGACGGTCGCGTGGATCGGCATGATGTCGTGGCGGATGTGAAGCGCTTCGGCCGCCGCCGCCGCATCGCTCAGGCTCTCGTTGCTCGTGTATTTGTAAGGCAGCATGACGCCGTGCACGCGTTCGGCGCCCAGCGCATCGACGGCAAGCGCCGCGCACAGCGCCGAGTCGACCCCGCCCGAGAGCCCGAGCACGACGCCGGGAAACCCGTTCTTGTTGACATAGTCGCGAAGCCCGGTGACGCAGGCGAGATAGTTCGCGGCCTCGTCCCGCTCGATCGCGGCGGTCTCGCCGGGATGGCAGTGCCACTCTCCGCTCTCGCGCCGCCATTCGGTCTCCCCAAGCGCTTCCTCCCAGGCCGGCAACTGCACCACCACCGTTCCATCGCCGTTCAGCACGAAGGAGGCGCCGTCGAACACAAGCTCGTCCTGTCCGCCGACCTGATTGACATAGGCGAGCGGCAGCCGCGTTTCGGCGACGCGCTCGCGCGCGATGTCGTAACGAACCGCTTGCTTCCCGATCCAATAGGGCGAGCCGTTCGGCACGATCAGTAGCTCGGCGCCGGCTCGAGCAAGCGCCGCGCACGTGTCCGCGCTCCAGATATCCTCGCAGATGGGCACGCCGAGCGTCATGCCCCGAAACGCGATCGGCTGTGGCAGCGGACCTGCGGCGAACACGCGCTTTTCGTCGAACACGCCGTAATTCGGCAGATTGTATTTGTAGCGCACCGCCTCGATGCGGCCGCCATCGAGCAGCGCGACGGTATTATAGACCGCCGGCCCCTCGCTCCAGGGCAGACCCATGAGCATGGCCGGACCGCCGTCCTTCGTCTCCCGCGCGAGCGCCTCGCACGCCTCGCGCGCCGCCTTCTGCAGCGCGGGCTTGAGCACGAGATCCTCGGGCGGATAGCCGGTGAGGAAAAGCTCGGTGAAGGCGACGAGGTCAGCGCCCTCTCCCGCCGCGCGAGCGCGGGCGGCGCGCGCCGCCTTCAGATTGCCCTCGATATCGCCCAGAACCGGGTTGAGCTGCGCGAGAGCGAGCTTGAACCTGTCTTTGATCGCCTTGGTCATGGCCGGAACCTAGTCCGAAACAACCTAATTTTCGTTTGTCATGGCCGGGCTTGGCCCGGCCATCCACGTCTTTCACTCCAAGGGAATTCGTGGATGCCCGGCATTCCGGCCGGGCATGACGAGCAAATGGGAGTCACTCGCCTGCGGCAATCGAGATTTCGGGCTCGGGCCGTCTTTCCCGCTCGCGCTTCAACCTCTCGGCCATGATGAAAGCGAGTTCGAGCGACTGGTCGGCGTTGAGCCTCGGATCGCAATGGGTGTGGTAGCGGTCCGAGAGATCGGTCTCGGTGACGGCCTTGGCCCCGCCGACGCACTCGGTCACGTTCCGCCCCGTCATCTCGACATGGATGCCGCCGGCGTGAGTTCCCTCGCTGCGGTGGATGTCGAAGAAGGAATTCGACTTCACTCAAAATGAGATCGAACGGCCGCGTCTTGTAACCGCTTCCCGCCTTGATCGTATTGCCGTGCATCGGATCGCACGTCCACACCACACGCTTGCCCTCGCGCGCGACCGCGCGGATGAGAGCCGGCAGGTGCTTGCCGATCTTGTCGGCGCCGAACCGGCAGATGAGCGTGAGCCGACCCGGCTCGTTATGCGGGTTGAGCACGTCGATCAGCGTGAGCAAGTCTTCGGGCGCTAGGCTCGGCCCGATCTTGGCGCCGACCGGATTCTTGATGCCGCGCAGATATTCGATGTGGGCATGGTCGAGCTGGCGAGTGCGGTCGCCGACCCACAGCATGTGGCCCGAGGTCGCGTACCAATCGCCCGACGTCGAATCGACGCGCGTCATCGCCTGCTCGTAGCCGAGCAGAAGCGCCTCGTGGCTGGTGTAGAAGCTCGTGGTGCGGAGTTGCGGCGTGTTGTCGGCGTCGATGCCGCAAGCGCGCATGAAACGCAAAGTCTCGGCGAGATGCTGGGCAAGTTCCTCGTAGCGATGACCCGCCGGGCTATCCTTGACGAAGCCGAGATTCCACCGATGCACGTGCTCGAGATTGGCGTAGCCGCCTTGCGCGAAGGCCCGCAGCAGATTGAGCGTGGCGGCCGACTGCCGGTAGGCCATCAACTGCCGCTGCGGATCGGGCGTGCGCGCCGTTTCGGTGAACTCGATGCCGTTGATGATATCGCCGCGATAGCTCGGCAGTTCCTTGCCGCCGATCGTCTCAAGGGGCGAAGAGCGCGGCTTGGCGAACTGGCCGGCGATGCGGCCGACCTTCACCACCGGCGAGCCGCCGGCATAGGTCAGCACCACCGCCATCTGCAGGAACACGCGGAAGAAGTCGCGGATGGTGTCGGCGCCGTGCTCGGCGAAGCTCTCGGCGCAATCGCCGCCCTGGAGCAGAAAACCCTCGCCCTCGGCCACGCGGGCGAGCTTCGCCTTCAACTCCCGCGCCTCGCCCGCGAACACGAGCGGCGGGAAGCTCGCGAGCTGCTTCTCGACCTGACCGAGCGCCCCCCGGTCGGGGTAGACCGGGACCTGCTCGATCGGCTTCGAGCGCCAACTCTCTGGACTCCAACGCGGCGCCATTCCGGCTCTCCTTGAAAGTGACCGCTATATAGGCGATTGGCAGAACCCTGGCTAGGCGCTGGGGCTTGATTGCCTGCCTCCTTCGACCATGCCACATATCTCTTAACGCACGGCAAGGGCGCTTTGCATGGATCCTCGACACCTCGAACACGGACATAGCCCGCGCGATATCGCCAAACGCCTCGAGCAGGGCCCGCGTATCAGCTATCTGCGCGATTGGGTCTATGGCGGAATCGACGGCGCGGTGACGACGTTCGCCGTGGTGGCCGGGGTGACGGGCGCTGCGCTCTCGAACAAGGCGCTCCTCATCCTTGGCGCCGCCAATCTCATCGCCGATGGCTTCTCCATGGCCGCCGCCAATTATTTGGGGACCAAGGCGGAGATCGAGGAATATGAGCAGGTGCGCCGCATGGAGGAGCGGCATGTCGAGCTTGCGCCCGAGGGCGAGCGCGAGGAGATCCGCCAAATCTTCGAGGCCAAGGGTTTCTCCGGCGAGGCGCTCGACAGCGCCGTCGATGTCATCACCGGCACGCCCAAACGCTGGATCGACACCATGATGACCGAGGAGCACGGCCTCCCGCCGGTCAGTCGCTCGCCGGCGCGGGCGGCGCTGATGACGTTTCTCGCCTTTCTGCTATGCGGCGCGATTCCGCTGCTTCCTTTCATCGCCGGCATGCCCGCTTCGGTCGCCGCATCCACGCTCATGACCGGCGCGACCTTCTTTTTGATAGGATCGCTCAGGAGCCGCTGGTCGCCGGCGCCATGGTGGCGGGCCGGGCTGGAGACCTTCCTGATCGGGCTCTGCGCCGCGGGCTTGGCCTACCTCACCGGCGTCACCATCGCCGCTCTCGTCGGACAGATCCCTTAGCCTCTACCGCTCGGCTTCGGCTTTGTGCCACCATGCCCGCCATGGCGATCAAGGAACCAAGCTTCAGCATCGGCATCGAGGAAGAATACCTCCTGGTCGATCGCACCACGCGCGACCTCGCCCAGGAGCCGCCGCCGGCGCTGCTCGCCAAATGCGAGGAGGCCTTGCGCGGGCAGGTCAGCCCCGAATTCCTGCGCTCGCAGATCGAGGTCGGCACGCGCGTGTGCACATCGATCCAGGAAGCGCGCGACCAGCTTGCCCACCTCCGCGCCACGGTCGGCCGCATCGCGGGCGAGTTCGGCCTCGCGCCGATCGCCTCTTCGACGCATCCCTTCGCCCAGTGGCAGAGCCAGCACCACACCGACAAGGAGCGCTACAACGTTCTCGCCCAGGACCTTCAGCTCGTGGCGCGGCGGCTCGTGATCTCCGGCATGCATGTGCATGTCGGTATCGAAGATGAAGAGCTCCGCATCGATTTGCTCAGCCAGGCCTCGTATTTCCTGCCGCATCTTCTCGCGCTGTCCACGTCCTCGCCGTTCTGGCAGGGCGCGCAGACCGGTCTCAAATCCTATCGCCTCTCGGTGTTCGACGAGCTTCCCCGCACCGGCATCCCGCATCAATTCGCAAGCTGGAGCGAGTATGCGCGGACCGTGGAGCTCCTGGTCCATGCCGGGCTGATCGAGGATGCGACCAAGCTGTGGTGGGACTTGAGGCCCTCAGGCCGCTTTCCCACCCTGGAAATGCGCATCACCGATATCTGTCCGCTGCTCGACGATGGGATCGCCATCGCTTCGCTCTATCTCTGCGTCTTACGCATGCTCTATCGCCTGCGGCGGCAGAACCAGCGCTGGCGCCACTATCCGCCGGTTCTCGTGCGCGAGAACCGCTGGCGCGCGCAACGCTACGGCATCGAGCAGGGCATGGTCGATTTCGGCAGGGGCGAGGTCGTGCCGTTCGCCGATCTGCTCGAAGAGCTGTTCGAGCTCGTGGCCGAAGATGCCGACCATTTCGGCTGCGAAGCCGAAATGGTTCATGCCCGCACCATCGTCAAGCGCGGCACGAGCGCCGACCGGCAGCTCGCCCGCTATGAGGCGGTGAAGGGGCTCGGCGGCACCGAGCAGGCGGCGCTGATGGCCGTGGTGGACGGGATCGTCGAGGAGACCATGATCCCGCCATCCAATTTTCATCCCTCCCCTTGATGGAGCACCTTGAATGAACACCCTCTCGAACCCGAGCGCCGTGCATAAGCCGGCGGGCCCCTATCATCACACCGTGTTGGTGTCCGAAAACGCGCGGTGGCTCGCGATCTCCGGCCAAGTCGGAATGGATCGCGAGGGCAATATCGCGAGTGGCGTCAGAGCGCAGTCCGAACAGGTGTTCCACAACATCGCCGCCTGCCTCGAAGCGAACGGAATGCAAAAAGAGGACCTGGTCAAGGTCACGGTCTACCTCACCGACGCCCGCTTCCTGGTCGACTACCGGGCGGCCCGATCGGCAGTCTTTGGTGACGACATTCAGCCTGCCTCGACGCTCGTGATCGTCGCCGGTCTCGCTAGCCCCGATTTCCTTGTCGAGGTCGAAGCCTGGGCCGCCCAGCAGCAGTAGCGAGCCCAAAACTTCGGCGCACACTAACCCCCTCATGCTGAGGAGCGCTCCGAAAGGAGCGCGTCTCGAAGCATGGCGACCGGAATCCTTCGAGACGCCGCCTTCGGGGCTCCTCAAGATGAGGGTTCTCCTAGAGCGTGGTCGCCATGCCGCCATCGACATTGAGGCTCGCGCCCGTGATGTAGGCCGCCTCGTCGGAGGCGAGGAACAGCGCCGCATTGGCGATGTCCTGCGGCGTGCCGAAGCGCCGGAGCGGCGTCTGCGTCAGCAGGGCCTTGGCGATCATCGGGTTGGAAATGTAGCGCCCTATCAGCGCCGTCTCGACATAGCCCGGGAGCAGCGTGTTCACGCGGATGCCGTAGGGGGCGTATTCGACCGCGAGGCTGCGCGACAGCGCCGACACCGCGCCCTTGGTCGCCGAATAGACCGCCATTTGGCGCGTGTGCTTGGTCGCCATGATCGAGGACAGATTGACGATCGCACCCCTGCCCGAGGCCTTCAGCAGGTCGAACGCCTCGCGCGCGCAGCGCACGGTCCCGTCGAGATTGGTCTTCCACACCCGGTCCCAGGCCTCATCGGAAAGATGACGGAAGTCGGAGCGCTCGCCGACGCCCGCATTGTTGACGAGCACGTCGAGCCGGCCATGCGTCTTGCCGATCTCGCCCATCAGCGCTTTCACCTGCGCCGTGTCGGTGACGTCGGCGGCATGCGCGGTTGCGGCGCCGTTCGACTTGACGATGGCGCCCGCGACCTCGGCCGCGGCGGCGGCGTCGAGGTCCGCGACGATGACGGCGGCGCCTTCGCGCGCGAAGGTCTCGGCGATGGCCCGGCCAATCCCTGCACCCGCGCCGGTGACGAGCGCGATCCTATCGTCAAGCCGCCGCATCGGACCCCTCCACCGGCTGAGGCGGCTCCCATTTGTGGCGCATCGTCACGAGTTCCTCTGCCGCGCTCGGATGGAGCGCCATCGTGGAGTCGAGTTGCGCCTTGGTCACGCCGAGCTTGAGCGCCACCGCCGCCATCTGCGCGATCTCGGCGGCGTCGGGCCCGAGCACGTGGCAGCCGAGCACCCTGTCGGATTTGGCATCGATGACGAGCTTCATCAGCATCTTCTCGTCGCGGCCGCTGACCATGGATTTGAGCGGCCGGAACCGCGTCTTGTAGATATCGATTTCGGCGAGGATCGCGCGCGCCGCGTCTTCCGCGAGGCCGACCGTGCCGATCTCAGGCTGCGAAAACACCGCCGTCGGGATGAAGCTGTGGTCCACCGGCGTCGGCCTTCCGCCGAACACGGTCTCGGCGAACGCGGTCGCCTCGTGGATGGCAACCGGCGTCAGGTGCCTCCGCTCGGTCACGTCGCCGACGGCAAAGATATTGTCCACCGAGGACTTCGAGAATTCATCGACAACAATGCGGCCGTTCGCCCCGCGTTCGACGCCAAGCTGTTCAAGCCCAAAGCCCGAGCTGTTCGGCGCCCGTCCCGTTGCCGCCATCACGAGATCCGCGAGCACGGACCCGCCGCGGTCGAGATGGACGCGGTAGCCGTCTTTCTCTTTTTCGATCGCGGCGATTTCGGTGCTCATGCGGAGATCGACGCCGCGATCGCGCATCGCCGCGGCGAGGCCGTCGCGAAGGTCCATGTCGAAATCGCGCAAGATCTGCTCGCCGCGATGGAGTACGGTGACGGCCACCCCGAGCCCGTTGAAGATCGAGGCGAACTCCATACCGATATAGCCCGCGCCGATGATGACGATGCTGCCGGGCAGCTGCTCGAGCTCAAAGCATTCGTTCGAGCTGATGAGATGCTCGCGTCCCTTAACCGCGGGAATGACGGGATGGGCGCCGGTCGCCACCAGGATCGTCTTCGCCGAAAGCGTGCCGTCGCGATCGGCAAGCTTGATCTCGTACGGACCTGCCAGCGCGGCGCGGGTCAAGTAACGAGCAACGCCCGTCTTCTCCAAAGTCCGCGTATAGACGCCGTTCAGGCGATCGACCTCGCGCCTCACATTGTGGATCAAGACCGGCCAGTCGAAGCGCAAATCCTCGCAAGCCCAGCCGAAGCCGCGCGCGTCGGCGAAATCGCTGCCGTAACTGCTGCCATAGACGAGGAGCTTCTTCGGCACGCAGCCGCGGATCACGCAGGTGCCGCCGATGCGGTACTCCTCGGCGATGCCGACGCTGGCGCCGAGTTCCGCGGCAAGACGCGCCGCGCGCACCCCGCCCGAGCCCGCGCCGATGACGAAGAGATCGTAGTCGTACCGAGCCACCTCGCGTCAGGCTCCCGCGCGGCGCAACGCTTTGACGCCGCTCTTGCCGGCGACGATAGCCAAATCGGCGAGCCCTAGAAACAGGCCATGCTCGATCACGCCCGGCACGCGCTTGAGCGAGAAGGCGAGCACCTCGGGCTCGGGGATGCTGCTGAAGGCGCAGTCGAGAATGAGATTGCCCTGGTCGGTGACGAAGGGTGCCTCGCCCTGCCCCGGCCGGAGCGTGATCGCGCCGTGGCAGCCTGTCTCGGCGGCGATCGCCTCGATAAGCCCGATGGTCGCCATCAGTCCGAAGCGCACCACCTCGACCGGTAAGGGAAAGGCGCCGAGCACGGAGACGAGCTTGCTCTCGTCGGCCACGACTACCATGCGGTCGGACGCCGTCGCCACGATCTTCTCGCGGAGCAGCGCTCCGCCTCCGCCCTTGATCATGCGAAGCTCGGCATCGATCTCGTCGGCGCCATCGATAGTCAGATCGAGCCGCGGCGTCTCATCGAGCGTGGTAATGGGGATGCCGAGCTTTACTGCCTGTTCGCGCATGGCTTCCGAGGTCGGCACGCAGAGCACGTTGAGCCCATGGGCCACCCTCTCGCCGAGCGCGGCGACGAAGCGCGACGCCGTCGATCCGGTGCCGAGCCCAAGGCGCATCCCTTCGGTGACGAGATCGAGCGCGGCGCGGGCGGCGGCCTCCTTGAGTTCGTCGGTCTTGGTCAACAAGCCCTCTCCGCGCGCTGCCCGAAGCCCACCCTCTACGCCGCCGCTTGTCAGCCCGCAAGGCGCGTGTGACAGAGTGCTGCCATGTTCGCCGGCGCCACCATCGTCTTCGATCTCGACGGCACCCTGGTCGATACGGCGCCCGACCTGACCAACGCTCTTAACGATGTGCTCGTGCGTCGCGGGCACGAGCCGGTTTCGATCGAGGTGATCCGCGGCTGCGTCGGCCACGGCGCCCGGGTCATGATCGAGCAGTCGCTCGCAAGGGTCGGCGCGCAAGGCGACGTGGACCGGATGCTGGCCGAGTTCCTGGCCCATTATGAGACGAACATCGCCCGCGAGAGCCGACCCTATCCCGGCGCGATCGCGGCACTCGACCGCCTCGTCGCGCAAGGGGCACGGCTTGCGATCTGCACCAACAAGCGCGAGAGCCTGAGCCGCCTTCTGATCCAAGAGCTTGAAATCGAACATTATTTCACAGCGCTCGCGGGACGCGACACCTTCCCGGTGGCAACGCCGCATCCCGGCCACCTCACCGGCGTGATCGCGCTTGCGGGCGGGGACCCATCGCGGTCGGTGATGATCGGCGACAGCGACATCGATTTGAAGACAGCCAAGGCGGCTGCGGTGCCCGCGATCCTCGTGAGCTTCGGCTACGGCGCGTCCCCCGTGGACGGCTTCGCTCCGGAGGCGGTGATCGACCATTTCGACGAACTCGATGGCCACGCCGCCCGTCTGCTCAACGGCGGCGTGGGCGCGCCTTCCCGAAGCTGAATCGCCTCAATCCCGCCGCAGATCGAGCCTAACTCCACCCGCCCGCTCTCAAAGAAGAGCCATGATCGAAAGCGAATTTCGCATGCCCGCGAACGGGGGGCTTGTGCAGGTGTTCAGGGAGAAAGAGATGCTCAGACGTCTGGTGACCTGCGTTGCCATCGTGTGCCTCATGGGCGGGACGGCATACGCGCAAGGAGAGGAACCTGTCGATAGCGAGTGTGCCCAGCAGCTCACGACGGCGCAGGAAACCGTGCAGGACAGGGTCGATAACAACGCCTTGAGCGAGGGCGACCAGGAGAAGATCTACGCGCTCATGGACGAGGCCGACGCGCTCTGCACCGAGGGAAAATCCGACGAAGCGATCGCGACGCTCGCCACCGTCAACAAGATGGTCGCGGGCCAATAGCGCCAGTTTGACGAAGGGCTGCGCCGGGGGCTGAAGGCTCCCTCATCCCTGCCGCGCCGCCGCGGATTCCGGCCCGGCGGTTCCTTGACTTCCCCAGGACCCGATCGCTAAATCCGGATCGGAGCCGATCCTATCCGGCGGGGATCGGGCATCGCGGCTTTTGGCGCGAAAAGCGAACGGGCGGTTAGCTCAGCTGGTAGAGCACTGTGTTCACATCGCAGGGGTCGCTGGTTCGAGTCCAGCACCGCCCACCACTAAACCATCCGCTAGATCGACCGGCACCGCGCTGCATAAAATAAGTTGGGGGGCGCGTCAGTTCCTCATCGCGCGCCATTTCATCAAACTCCTCGCAGTGAGCCGTTCGTCCTCGCCGCCGTGACACCCGCCGCAATCGAGCGGCGGGAAAACGCCCGTGGAGCCCTTGCGAACAAATCGGCGGTAATCCATACCCTGAAACCATGGGCGACTGGCTGCTTAATCTGCCGCTTCCGGCGATGGCGCTTCTGGTGTTTGTCGCCGTCTCCCTTGTCGCCGCTGCCGTCTATCTCGTCGTGATCGGTCTCGCGGTCGATGCGCAGGGGCGCGCCTTCAAAGCGCTTTCGCCAGGCATGCTGCCGCCGCTCGGCATCATCTTCGGTCTCTCGTCGGCTTTGTCGCCGTTCAGGTCTGGAACGATTTCGACCGCGCCAAGCTCGCCGTCGCGGCCGAGGCGCGCGCCCTTCGCGGCATCGTGATCCTCGCCGAGAGCGTCCCGGCAGAGCAGAGGGGCGACTTACGCCGGCTCGTCAATCGCCATATCGAGCAAGCCGTGACGCATGAATGGGGAGTCATGGCCCAACGCCGCTTGACCATGGAAACCATGCCGACCCATCTCATCGATGCGCGGAAAGTCGCCCTCGCGTTGCAGCCAGCCGATGAGACGCAAAGGATGGTGCAGCGCGAAATCATCAACGATGTGCATCGCGCGCTCGAAGCGCGGCGTCAGCGCATCGTCGTCAGCCAAACGTCGGTCAGCGTGGTCAAATGGGCCGCGATCCTGCTCCAGGGACTTTGCGCGCTTGTCGCCATCGCCATGGTGCATAGCGACAACCGCCTCACCTGCGCCATCGCGCTAGCGATCTTCGCCATGGGGATCGCCGTCTCGGTCTTGCTGATTGCCGCTTACAGCCGCCCCTTCACCGGAGTCTCCACAGGTCATCGCGACCGAGCCGCCGGACACCAGTCCCTGACAACGCGGCACCGTTGCGTTCCGGCTTGGCGAGGCGTTAACTATAGTCCAACCCGGTAACGGGCATTTGGCGCGACTTATGGTAAACTCCAAAGCACGTTGAGACAGCGGCATTTGCGAGGCCGTCCTCCCACGCCCTCGCATCATTCCAACGAGCGAACATGTTCGGCAGAGACAATAGCGCGGCTATGGATATCGCGGGCGTAGATAGCGAAGCGGCGGGCAAGTCCGGCGCGGAGTTCCGTCAACACGGCTCCGAGCAAGACATCGAACTCGTGCTTCTCGCTTCGGCGGGGGCAATTCAGCGCCTCATCGCCGAGCGGAACACGCTCCGCGCCCGTGTCGAGGCTCAGGAACGCGAACTGACGCGGCTTCAGCGTCATGTCGCGCTAATCCACGACAGCTATCGCAGACTGACGAACGAGTTCGTGACGCAGTTCCAGCTGATTGACAACGCCGTCAGCAACTTCGTCCGCGATCCTGGCAAGCCAGCCGTCGCGCTCGCCGAGGAACAAGAGCCCACGTCCGACGCTTGAGGCAAAAGACGCGCGTTGCTTCCGGCGAGGCGGAAGCGCACGCGCGCGATCAACAGTGAGGCATTGCGGCAAAGATGGATATGTTCGGTCCCAACACAAATCGCGGACGCGTTCCGCTCGAGACGACGCGCGTAAAATTGCCACCGGTGGAAGTCAGCGAGAGTCCGGCGCCGCTGAAGCTGCTCGGGTCTCAAATCGTCGCGGCCGAGGAGGCTGATCGCAGCAGGACGGATCTCCTCATTCAAGGCCTGGTCGATCGGCTGCCGAAGCCGAACGCGGTCTGGTCGCTCGAAGAGCGCGCGAAATGGCTTCGCACCGCGGCGAGCGTCTTCGGCCTCGTTTACAAGGATAGCGACGGCGAAGAGCGGGAAATCGGCATCGTGTTCGGTAAGCCCGACCCTGCCCGGTCGAACGCGCGCCACTCCGCTTCCGAGCGCGGCTGAAGCTTCGCTTCTTCTACTTGTCCCAGTCCTGCCCTTCCGTGTCGGGAGTGAGCAGCTCGTGGCCTTCGAGCGCCGAACGGCAAGCGGGGCTAAGCGCGCTTGAGTTGTTGAGCAGACATTGCAGTCCGCGCCCGTAGCCCGGGGGCACGCCCGCGCAGAGAAGCCGGTAATCGGGCTGGCACGCCTTGAACGCGCCGGCATAAGCGAGCCCGTGCAAGGTCAGAGCCTGGAAACATCTCTGGCTGAGCTGGTCGGCATGGGCATTGAGGCAAAGCACGATGCGGCCGCCTCCGGGGGGAACGCCCCAGCACAGCCGGCGGTAGTCCTCGGCGCAAGCATCTCGTAGCAGCGGAACCTGGACCGGTATCAATCGCTCGGCGCGCGCGGCATGAGGAAGGCCGAGCGCGCACGACGCCGCCAGAAGCAGCGTGGCCAGGCGTTCCTTTCTGATCAATAACGCGCTCATCGCTTTACGCCGCGATCATAAAGAGGCCGCTCGACCGGAGCAGCCTCTTTTGTGTCTCGTTCTGAACTAGCACGCGGCTCGTGCCCAGGCTTTGGTTACCACGGGCGCGACCACCACGTGCTGCCGCCATACGTCCCGGTGTTTCCGCGCGGACCGGTGACGGTTCCGCCGAAATTGCACACCCCGCCCGCGCAAGAGCCTGCGCCGCTCCGCGTCCAGTTGGCGCCATTCGGAGCGGTCACGCTGACGTCGCGCTCCCAGCCATTGCCGGTCCGGGCAAGCGTCGAATTGCTCGACCACACGCCGCCATTGGGGCCGGTCCACGTGCCCGACGAAGAGCAGGCGCCGCCCGCGCAAGAGCCGCTCGCCTGATAGTTTCCGGTGCCGCCGCGCGGACCGGTGACGGTGCCTTGCGCCTGCCAGCCACCATTGCCGTAGGTCGCGGTGCCGCTCCGCGTCACCACCTTGCCGCCGGGGCCGACATACGTGCCCGAACCGGTGCAACTGCCGCCGGCGCAGGTGCGGGTGTTGGACCAGCTTCTCACGCCGCCGCCAGGTCCAATCGCAGTGCCCCGCGCACGCAGGTGCCGCCTTGGCAGGCGCCGTAGCGCTGGAAGGTGGTGGTGCCGCCCCACCGTCCTTTGAAGGTGCCGCTCCGGTGCCAGGTCCGTCCGCCAGCCTTCGCGTCCGAAATGGTGGCGATGATGGTCCCGAGCAAAACCAGCGCGCAGAGCGCCGCAACGAGAGTCTTTGCCATCGATTTTCTCCTTGAAGGGCGTCCCGCGCCCGATAGGCCAAGACCGTAGGTGTTCCGCTTTGCGCCCCTATGCCTGTTCGCGAGACAATTTGCGACGTTTATTTTCAGGCCTGTAACAATTCGTAACGGCCGGTTTTTCCGTCTTGCGCCCGCGCTTCAGACCCCTATCGTCACCGCTCATGACCGGCTCACGAGCGCCCGATTGTCGTCGTTGTCGAGGACGACGCCGAAATCCAACGGCTGGTACACGACCTCTTGGCGCAAGAGGGGTTCGCCGTGGAGACCGCCTCCTCGGGCGGCGCGCTCGATCAGCTGCTTCTGCGCCTTCGCCCCGATTTGATCCTGCTCGATCTCATGCTGCCGGGCGAGGACGGGCTCGCCATCTGCCAGCGCCTGCGCAAAAGCGGCGACACTCCCATTCTCATGCTGACCGCCAAGGCCGATCCGATCGACCGCGTGGTCGGACTCGAGATCGGCGCTGACGACTATCTAACCAAGCCATTCAATCCGCGCGAGCTGCTGGCGCGGGTACGCGCGCTGCTCCGGCGGTCGCGGGGGCTTGCGCCCTCCTCCGAACCTCAGCGCCGCTATGAGTTTGAAGGCCTCACCATCGACCTCGACGCGCGGCTCCTCACCAATGCGGCGTCGGAGCCGGTTCCGCTGACGAGCGCGGCGTTCGAGCTGCTCGCCTGCTTTGTCTTAAGGCCGCGCCGCGTGCTCTCGCGCGACCAGCTCCTCGATTGGACGCGGGGGCGCTCGGCCGAGCCGTTCGATCGCACCATCGACGTCACCATCTCGCGCCTTCGCAAGAAGATCGAAGCGGCGGTGCCGGGGCTGAACCCGATCACGACCGTTCGCAACAACGGCTATCTGTTCGTGCCGGCCGTCAAGCCGCTCGTGGCCAAGCCGCTTGCCCCATGATCCGTTTTCGTTTCGGCACGAGGCTGCTTCTCATCGTGCTGACCGGCCTGGTCGCGATCCAGCTGCTCGGGGCTGCGATCTATTTGCTGCAGCGGGCCCGCGACACCGAGGCCGGTTTGCAAATGCCGCTGCCGGATCAGGCGGCGGCTTTGGTCGCGTTGCTCGAACGAACGCCGAAGGAAAGCTGGCCGCTCGTGCTCCGCGCGGCCAACAGCACGAATTTGCGCGTCCGCATCCTGGATGAAAAAGAGGCCGCGCGTGCGCAGGAATGGTACGAAGCGCCCGTCGCCGAGCTCGTGCGCCAGCGCTATAGCGGAGCGCTCGGCGAGCGCGACGTTCGTGTGCATGTCGATCCCTCCTCGGAGCTGTTCTCGGGTCCCTTGCGCGCGTTCTCCTGGCTGTCGCCGGGCGCCGTCGAGATCGAGATTGGGCTTGCCGGCGGCGACCGGCTCGCGGTCATGGCGAGCGGCGGCCTCGGCTTGAGCATCTTCGGGATACCGCCCGGCTTCTGGGCGGCGGTGCTCGCTCTTCTTATCGCGGCGGCGACCGTGTTGATGCTGCGGCGGGAGGCACGCCCGCTGCGCGACCTAGCCGAATCCGTGGACCGGATCGACCCCGCGCGTGGCGATCATGCCATCCAGGATGCGCCGGGAAGCGCGCCGGAGATCCGCGCGCTCATCGCCGCGTTCAATCGGCTCAGGGAGCGGGTCGCCGATCTGCTAAAAGCGCGCATGGCGCTGATCGGCGGCATCTCCCACGATCTCCGCACTTACGCGACGCGGCTTAGGCTTCGCACCGAGTTCATCGCCGATGAGGGTGAGCGGGCCAAGGCCGTGCAGGATCTCGACGACATGCGCCGGCTCCTCGACGATTCCCTTCTTGCCATCGAGACGGGCAAGCCCGATCACCATGAAGAGTTGATCGCGATTGCCGACCTGCTCGAGCGGGAAGTCTCGGACCGCCGTCTCGCCGGAGCCCCAGTCACGCTCGCCTTCGAAGGCAAGGCGCGAACCGCCGAACTCCTCGGCGATCCCGTGTCGCTCCGCCGCCTCTTCGCCAATCTCACCGACAACGCCATCGCCTATGGCGGCGAGGCGAAGATCGTCGCGGCGACGCGCGGCGAGCGCATCGTCGTCACCATCGACGATCGCGGTGGCGGCATCGACAAGGCGCTTCGAGAGAGGGTTTTCGAGCCCTTCGTGCGGCTCGAGGAATCGCGGAACCGCAACACCGGCGGGGCCGGGTTGGGGCTCGCGATCGCCCGCAAAGTGGCCGAAGCCCACGGCGGCAGCCTCACCCTTGCCGAGGCGCCAAGCGGCGGCACGCGCGCGATCGTCGAACTGCCGCTCTTTCCCATGTCTGCACGAGACGACGCCCGAACGCCGCAGGGGCAATGAACCGCACTAGCGGGCTCGCGCCTCCGCTTTGAGCAGAGCGTCGGCTTCGGCAAGCTGGTCCGCATCGTTGATGTTGAAGAAGGGATCGATCCGCCTTTCCCCGGCGGTCACGTCAGGGAACGTCACCTCGACCGCGTCATGCTGCGCGGCCCAGGCGCCGGTCTTGCGCATGCCCTCCCGGAGCGAGGCTTCGAGCGCGTCAGCGAGGCTCACCCGCCATAACCCGATTACCGGGTGCACCCCCTGCCCCGACCGCGCCACGAGAAGCGACGGCGCACGCTTCAGCGCGGCGCAGAATCGCTGCACCAAGTCCGGCGGAAAGAACGGGGTATCGGTCGCGACCGTCACGGCATAGCGGATGCCGGGATGGTTCGCCTCGACCCACTTGAGGCCGGAGTGGATGCCGGCGAGCGGCCCGGCGAAACCGGGAACGCCGTCGGCGACGACCGCGAGACCGAACGGGGCGAAGCGCGACGGATCGCCATTGGCGCTGACGACCATGGCGGCGACCTGAGGCTCAAGCCGCTCGATGATGCGGGCGAGGATCGTCCTCCCCCCAAGCATCCGCAAACATTTGTCGCCGCCGCCCATGCGGCTCGATCTGCCGCCGGCGAGCAGGATGCCCGCGACGGGCTCTGTCATGCTCATGGCGGAAATGTAGGACGAGACTCCCTGCGCCGCCACGCCGAGATCGCGTAAAGGCCCGCGCGCGCGCCGGCCTCACGCCCGCGCGGTTTTGAGCGTGACGGGCGCGGCTTCCTCGGTCGCGGCCGGCTCGGCATCGGCGTACATCGTAAGCATCGGCTCGTCGCGAAGCGTCACTTCATCGTATTCGCCGAACCCGTTGAAACAACTCGCGAAGACCCGGCCGTAAGCGCCGATCTGGCCGATCTCGATATAGTCCCCCTCGCGCACGCTATCGGGCAGCTCAAAAGGCCCGGGCAGGAAATCGGAACTGTCGCAGGTCGGTCCGTAGAGGGCGAATTCGGCGACCGGTCTTGCCTTGCGGCGCGAGGTTGCGACCAGCCGCGCCGGAAAGCGGAAACCTGAATTGGCCGCATCGAACAACGTGCCGAAGGCGCCGTCATTGACATAGAGCGCGTTGCCGCGGCGGGCATCGACGCGAACGATCGCCGACTCGGCCTCGGCCACGAGCGCCCGTCCCGGCTCGCACAGAAGCTCGCAGGAGTGTTTGACCGCAAGCTCGTCGGCCGCGCGCACCACCTCGTCCATGAAGGTTGAAAGCTCGGGCGGGTCGGAATGGGGATAGCGGCTCGGGAATCCGCCGCCGATATCGACGGCGTCGACCAGTACGCCGGAGGCGACGATCAGTTGACCGATCTGCCGGATGGCCTCGCCGAAGGCGGCCGGAACGACCGCTTGCGACCCGACATGGAAGGTGAGACCGAGCCGCTCGGCGATCTGGCGTGCGCGCAAGAGGAGCGCCGGCGCCTCTTCGCCCGATGCGCCGAACTTGCCTTCGAGCGGGATGAGGCTGTGCGTATTGGGACAGGCGACGCGCAGGTAGAGCGTCAGGTCCTTGGCCCCGCCGGTCTCGGCCACGATCTTGTCGAGCTCCTCTTCGCTGTCGAAGGCGAAGCTCCTGATGCCGAACTCGCCATAGGCGCGCGCGATAGCGCCGCGCGACTTGACCGGATTCATAAAGAACAGCTCGGTGCCGGGAATCCCGGCCACGCGTTCGATCTCGACCAGGGAAGCGACGTCGAAGGCGCGGATGCCGGCCTCAACGAGAGCGTCGATGATCGGGCGCGCGTCGTTGGCTTTCGCGGCGTAGAGCACGCGGCCGGGGAAGTTGTCGATGAACCAGCGTGCCGCGCGTTGCGCGGCGTGCGGCCTTAATGCGAGGACCGGCCGCTCCGGACGGCGGCGACGCAAGAATTCCACGGCAGAAGTGAAAACGTCCATCCCATGTCTACTCCCACACGAGATTGCCGATATCAGTTGCTGCCCTTCGAGCGGAATCGCCCCCGAGCCGTTGGTCCCGTATGAAATCCGTGCGCCCTTGTAAAGCGATTTTCGCGCTGGCTGCCAAGATATCGCACCCGCCGATGGTCACGCGCGAGACCGCGACGATGGGGTCTTGCCGCCGATGACGTCCCTCTCAGTTGGACCCGGCGGGCGCCGAGGTCGCGCTTGTCAGCACGTTGGTGGCCGCGCCGGAATAGACCGGTCGCTGGAGCACGCCGTAAGTCTTCCGCGCGGCAAGATCGACGAAGGCGGCGGTGAAGACATAGATCTCGGCGGTATCGAGCCTCCCGTTGCCGTTGCCGACGGGCGGCAGATCGGCGGCGCCGGCAAGTCCTTCGATCACGTAGCGGGTGAAGAGGCCGATATCGTAGGTGACGTCGGGGAGACTTCGCTGCCCGCGATCGGTGGCGGCAAGCACCGTCAGAACCGGCAGCGAGTTCTTGCGGCAAGGCGCTCTTCACGGTCTCGGGCAAATTGGGCGGCAGCACGTAGGCGCCGTGATCCGGCCCGTACTCGGTCTCGAGCAAGACCAGCACCGAGTTCGCCTTGAGCTTGGCGAGATTGGCGTAGAGCGTTGCGAGCTTGTAGCCACCAACGGCCTCCCGGTAAGGCTCGGCGTCCACAGGAAGGAGATAGGTTTCGGTCTGCGTCTCGTCGGTCGCGCCATGCCCCGAGTAGTAGACCACGATCTTCGTGTCGGGCTTGGCTTCGACGCGACGGGCAAGCTCCCCGTCGATGCCGGGTTCCGCGCCGAACACGCGTTCGAAGTCGGCCTTCTTTGCATCCCGCAAATCGATGATGTTGTCGGGTCTGAAGCCGAGACGCTCGGTCAGAAAGGCGTAGACGGCATCGGCGTCGTTGTAGGAGGTGACGCTGCGCGGCAGGCGGTCGTAACTCCGATTGCCAATGATGACCGCGTACTGACCGGGGTCTTCGGGCATCGGCGGCAGGGCGCGATAAAGCTCGCGCACGCGCAAATAGGATCGCAACCCGTCGGTGACGCCCTCGCCATATTTTGCCAGCTGTCGCGGCGGGATCGGGCAGAGCGCGACATTGCCGGCGCGCTCGATGCGCCTGACGTCGGTCAACGCAAGCTGGCCCGAGATGGGCACGCAGGTGCGGCACCACGCCACCGAGCCTGCGGCCTGCATCGCATCGATCTGGGTCTGGGGCAACCCTGCCGGCGGCATGACGCAGGCGCGCCCGCAGGTTGGGACCTCGACCCCGAGACCATGGGCGCGCCGGAGCACGGCGAGGAGGTCTTCGCCAAGACAATCGAGATCGAGGCGAGGCCCGGCCTCGGCCGCTTGCTGCTCGGCCCCTTCCCCGTCCGCAGCATACGCGACGTCATCGCCAGAAGAGTTCTGCTTCGCCCGCGCCGGTCTCGGGTGACGCGAGTGTCGCTTCGTCCTCACCCGGAGTCTGAGGCTCGGCGGTTTCCGCCTCCTGCTGCGGCGCGAGGGGATCGTTCGCCGCATCGAGCGGCGCGTCGTCTGTTTGCGTCTTGCACAGCTCGGCGATCTTCTGCTGCACCGGCTCGGCAAGGATATCGCTCTGGTTCCCAAGCCCATGCTCGCGCTTGAACTGCCAGAAGGCCGACCATGTCGCGCGGCCCCGCTTTCCGTCGACTTCGGCCTTGTAGTAGCCGAGTTCCGCCCAGCAGCGCTGCGCGCGGGCGATCGCCGCGACCTGCTCAGGCGACGGCGCTTCGGCGGAGCTGGAATCGGTGCGCGCGACGTCCGGCCGCGGCCGCTCCGGCTCGGGCTTGGGCGGCGGCTGCTCGGCCTGCGGCCGATCCTGCTCTTGCGTGGCGGCGGGAGCCTCTGGCGCCTTCCGCGAACGCCGCTCCTTCCGGCCGGCCTCCGACACGTCCGCGACCAGCGCGATTCCCAAAGCCATAACCAGGAGCCCAAGGATCAGGCCCCGTCCCGCTGGAAATTTCTCCGCCATCAAGAACCCTCAAAGCCCCGCCGCAAGCCCCTTCTTCGAATGGGGAAATACTAGCACGGCTTGCTTCCGGGCTTACCGCTTATCCTCATCCGAACCGCCCTCGTTTTCGCCCGCCGATTTCTCCGGCTCGGGATCGGCGTCGGGCCGGGGCGGCAGCGACTTGATATAGGCGGCGATGGCTTCGCGGTCCGCGGGCGTGAGCTTCGCCATGTTCCTCTGCACCGGGGCCATGGCCTCGCCGATCGTGTCGTAGTCGGGCTTGGTCCCGGTCTCGAGCAGATAGGCGATGTCCTCCTCGCTCCAATCGCCGATGCCGTCTTCGCTCGGGGTGATGTTCGGCACATGCCCCTTGCCTTCGAGACCCGGGGCGCCCGCGAATTCGGTGTCCTTGACGATGCCGCCGAGGAGATTGCGTGAGGAATGGCATTCCGAACAATGACCGGGGCCTCGCACGAGATAGGCGCCGCGATTGATCTCAGCGCTCGCGTTTGGATCGGGCGTGAAGCTCTTGCCGTCGACATAGATATGATCCCACAGGCCGAGCGCGCGCCGGATGTTGTAGGGAAAGCGCACCGCGGCCGGCGGCACCTTGTTGTTCACGGCAGGAAGCGTGTCGAGATAGGCCTTGAGGTCGATCAGGTCCTCATAGGTCATGCGCTGGTAAGACGGATAGGGAAAGGCCGGATAGAGATAGGTGCCGTCGGGCGCGACCCCGTGTTTCATCGCGTTGACGAAATCGAGCGTGGTCCAATTGCCAATGCCGGTGTCCTTGTCGGGAGAGATATTGGGCACGTTGAACGTGCCAAACGGTGTCTTGAGGCAACGCCCACCCGCGAGGATCTCCGCAGCCTTGATCTTGAGATCGCCGCAACCCTCGCGCGGCACCGCATGACATTCCGCGCAGCCGGCCGCGGTGAACATGTATTCGCCATTGGCGAGATCGGGCGTGTGGGCCGGAAGCGCCGACGCCGGCACCGTGACCGGCATTGTGGCAAGGTAGAAGGCAAGGACACCGGCGGCGCCGAGCACGAGAAAAGCCAGAAGCGCCCTACGCAATGCCCCTCCCCTTTGGACCGCTCGTGCGGCGCGCGGGCGCTCAGCCCCCGTACCGCATCATGTAGTCGAGCAGGGCCGGCGACGGACGTCCCGTGACCGGCAGGCGATTGGAATATTGATATTGCGCGATCGCGTCGGCGGTGCGCCGGCCATAAACGCCGTCGGGTGGGCCTGGGTCGTAGCCGAGGCGGTAGAGCGCGACCTGCGTGTCGTGGACGAGATTCGGTCCGCCGTACGGTTCCCCGCCGTAAGCATAGGCACGTTGTATGTTGTCCCGCTCGATCGCGCCGGTAACGACGCCGACGCCGGCGCCGATCGCCGCGCCGCGGCCCGCTCCCTTGCCGCCGCCGATAATGCCTCCGATGATCGCGCCCGCGATACCGCCCTGGACTCCGCGCTCGATCACTTGCGCCGAGGCTGGGTTCGGCGCCGTCACCTGGCTAATCGCCAACGCGGCGGCAAACATCGCGCCAAGCCCGGTCGCGCGCACGGCATTGCTTTTCATGCTGGGTCTCCTCTCGCATCGGGAAGCTTGCGGCAAGCGCTCCATCCCGACCCCCGTCAGGCGCTTCGCATTCGCCATTCTGCCACAAGCAGTGTTGAACCCGAAAGACAGGCTGACCGGCGTTCATGGCAAGGGAATGGCGCGACCCTGCTTCAGCACGTCATAGCCGCGCTCAACCGCGGGCCGCTCCGCGATCGCCAGATACCAGCGCTTCACATTGGGGTGATCGGCGAAGTCCACCGGCTGCCAGCCGAAGCGCGCGATCCACGGCCAGATGGCGATATCGGCGATCGAGTACTCGCCCGCCACATACGCGGCTTCGCCGAGACGCCGGTCGAGCACCCGCCACAGTCGCCTGGCCTCTTTGGTGTAGCGCTCCTCGGCATAGGGGGCCTTGCCCGGGTTGAACTTCAAGAAATGATGCACTTGGCCGAGAAAGGGTCCCGGCCCTCCCATCTGCCACATCAGCCACTCCACCACGCGCCACTTTGCCGGAAACTCCTGCGGCCAAAGCTGGCCTGTCTTCTCGGCGAGATAGAGCAGGATCGCGCCGGACTCCATCAGATGCAGGCCGTTGTCGGTATCGACGATCGCGGGGATCTTGTTGTTGGAAGAAATCTTGAGGAAGGCGGCCTGAAACTGCTCGTCCTTGCCGAGGTCGATGGGATGGACGCGGTAAGGGAGCCCGACTTCCTCCAACATGATCGACACTTTCAGGCCGTTCGGCGTCGTCCAGGTGTAGAGCTCGATCATGGTCCCCTCTTCTTGCGATGCGGCAACGACGGATGCCCGTGAAAAGCGCTTCTGTCAAAGGGGCGCGCCAGATCGGCTTCGCAGTTGCGAAATCAATTCGGCAAAATTGATTTATCGATGCTTCATTCCTCGGCCTCTCTATCGCCAAGAACCCGTCGCGCCCACGCCACAGGGAAATGCTACGGGCTCGGACAATAAGCTTGCGGCGTGATCCCTAGCGCGCCGCACCGAGGAGGAAACCGATGCCTCATTCCGCTCGCCGCGACCGTTCGCGCCCATACGACGCGGCCCCCCAAACGAGCTTCGCGCGCTATGCCATTTTCTATACGCCGCAGCCCGGCACGGCGCTCGCCGCGTTCGGGCGGTCCTGGTTCGGACGCGCCAATGACGGCGTCACGTTGCAGGCTTTCTCCGAAGCCGGTCTTGGCGCCATGGGGTTTGCGCGGTTCGCTCCGGTGCCGCGCCGCTACAGCGGTTTGCATGCTCTCATCAAAGCGCCCTTTTCCCCGCGCAGCGGCATCGGGCTGGACGCGATCAAGACACGCCTCACCAATTTCGCGCAGCGGCGGAAGCCATTGGCGACCGGCCCCTTGACGCTCGCGCGTGCGGGCCGCTTTCTCGTGCTGCGTCCCGTCGAGGCAGCGGCCGGGCTCGATTGGCTCGCCGCGCAATGCGTGGCGTCTTTCGAGGACTTCGTGGCGTTCCCGGACGACGCCGATAGCGCAAACCGCTTCTCGATCACGCTCACCGGTCCGCTTGAGTCGGCCCACCTCGAACGCGTGACGCAGGCGCTCTGGCCCGTGCTCGAAGAGATTTGTGCCTCGGGCGTCACCGTCGATGCGCTCTCGCTCTTCGGCGACGGCGGCGGGCGCGCGCCGATGCGCGCGATCGGCCGCTATCGCCTCGGAGCGTAAGTCGAAAAGCGTGCCCGCGGCCCACGGCAGGTTCGAGCCTCAGTTTTGACACACGGCCCCGGCACGGTTTCTTCCGTTCTGTAAGCGTGGGGGATGAACATGGCGGATTACGGGGAGATCCTTGAGTTCCTCGCCGCGAACCCACCTCAATTCGCCGCCGAGCGCGAACTCCATGCTTCGCTGCTCGAGATGATCGCGAAATGCTTGCGTTCCGACACCTTGGACGACGAGGGGGACGAGGTCGCGCTCGATAGCGTGCAAACGCGCATTCGTTGGGGGGATTTCAACTGACCGCGACCGTGCCGCACCGTAAGAGCTTCATACTGGGCGCCTTTTCATGCCGTGCGCGTCAACGGGTCCTTCCTATTTGCACCGCCGGGTCGCGGGTGCTATTTGAGCCGAAGATGGGCCCGCCTGGGCGCTGGATGGCCAGCATTCTTGCGATTTTTCAGAGGGAGATGATCCACTCATGAGGACAGCGTCGCCGTACAGCATCCGGCCGGGCGTGAAGGCAGAAGTGCGGCGAACGAGGCCGTGCGCGACTTCATCGCGAGCCTCGACAGCGCCAAACGGGCCGATCAGCCCTATCGCTTCTGGATCCTGAAGAACTGCTTCCCTGCCGACTCCGTCGACGACATTCTCGCCCGTCCCTTCGACGCGCCGTCGCTCGACGGCGTCTCGGGCAAGCGCGAATTGCACAACAACACGCGCAAGTATTTCGACGTCGAGAAC
>CAWDKA010000002.1:0-197287 GCA_963802845.1 uncultured Alphaproteobacteria bacterium | reverse complement strand
AAGTCGCGCAGCTTGCTTGATCGCCTCGCGGATGCGGATATAGGTGCCGCAGCGACAGATGTTGCCGGCCATCGCTGTATCGATGTCAGTGTCGTTGGGCTGGGAATTGGCGGCGAGAACGTAGCCGCGGACATGATTTGCCCCGACAGACAATAGCCGCATTGGACCACCTCGAGATCGAGCCATGCCTTCTGAAGGCTTTGACCTATTGGTGTCTCGCCAATCGCTTCGATCGTGGTGATGGCAGAGTCACCCACGTCTTCGACCGGCATGACGCAAGAGCGCAAGGGCATCCCATTCAGATGCACCGTGCAGGCCCCGCAAAGGGCCTTGCCACAGCCCAAACTTCGTGCCCGTCATGCCGAGCACGTCGCGCAAGACCCACAGCAAGGGAATATCGCCGTCGACATCCACCTCGTGGTCGACGCCATTGACCTTGATCTTGAAGACCATCGAGGCTCCTCCTCGAGCGGTCCTGCTCTCGTCCTACCATTATGCGGAAGCGAGTCTGGTCTTTGAGAGCCCAATCTTATCGCGGAATGGGGGCGCAACCGGGTCTAATCGCTAGACTTAGGCCGATTGACCCTCGCGGTTAAGCAGCAGAAGCCCAAGCGTGCCCACGATAAGCTCGACGGCCACGAGAAGAGGAGGATGCCGCTTGGCATGCCGTCGACGATGATGCTGATGATCCGCCCGATGGCCAGCGATAAAGCGAAAAACACCGCCCAGATCACTGCCACCCGCCGCCACCCCGGCGTGAACGCGGCGATGATGCAGAATGTCACCATGCCGAGATAGAGGCAACTAAGAGCTCTGAAGATGTGGGTCTGATCGGTGCTCTCCACCGTGATGTTCATGAACTTGGGGAGCGTCGCTGCCGGATCGACGCCATAGGTCAGCGCGACCGTTTTTGGGTGGTTCTTCGATGTCAGGACAGCGGACGCTGTTCTAACCACCCCAGAGTTTTGGCTTGGTCGAATACTGCTCGCCACGCCCGTACGAGAAAGGCCGTTTCGTCGGGGTTGAGGTGGTCGCGCACCGGCTCGAGGGCAACCAGCATTGGCCCCTCTTTTCTGTACGTCACAGCCAGTCCCAGGCTGGGCTTGGTGACGATGATGTCTTGGCCCCGCACTTCGACAGACAAATCGGGCATGACAGTTGACGCTTAGTCAGTAGCTGCGGCAGCCTTTTTTAGAACATGACGGGCCAATCGTACAACCTCTCCTTGGAGTTGCCTTTTCGTCAAGGGTTGGGTTGTCCGGTATGAGAAGATGGTTGTCGCTATGACGTCACTATCTCGCCCCCGGAATTCAACATAGGCGCGCTTGGTTTTCGCGTCATATTCAGCACGTAGCAGCAACATGGTCCCCCCCCGTTTGCCACTGCGAGGGCCGATAGCTTAGAACATGACGGTAAGATGACAATGGATCATCATTGAAGCGCGGTGGATAAAAAAGCCCCGGCTCGGGAACGTGTGCTACGGGTCAAAAAGCGGATGTTAGGCGTCGCTTCGGCTGTCGCTAAGTGCCAATAGCGGACATGCTCAGCATCGAAATCGATCTCTGTTTGTAGCGGACATGCCTGGCGTCTGACTGATGAGGTGTTGGCCTAGAGCGGGCAGCGAAACCCTCACAGACCTGGAAAAGGGCAAGACGCGTCACCGGCCCTGAGGTCGATGCGGCAACTACTCGGGATAGACCTGAACGTCCTCCGGCCCCGGCTTGTTGAAAAGGATGAATACCAAGGGGTTGCCGGGCTCGGACATTGCATCGCTGCGCTGGCCCGTTATCTCTCCGGCCACGCCGCTTGTATACTCCGCAACCATCTCGCCGAAGCTATCGCGCTGGATGGCAACCTTCTGTCCGGCTTCGACCTTGTCGTTGAGTTTGACCAGATGCTCAACGAGACCGCCCGCGGTGGCCAGGATCGGGAACGCGCTGTTACCGACAAAGACAGTCACGTCCTTGCCTGTACGTCCCATTGGCCCGGCAACGATGCCGTGATGCTTGAGGACGTTCATTGTGCCTTCCACGAAGAGCGAGATCATCTCGGGGTCCAGGACGCGCGCAGCGCCGATTTCCGGCGTGAAGGACGGGATGCCCACGTCCATAAACGCGTTGTGCAGGACACCGGGATATACATGATTGTCGAAGATCTGGCCGACGGGATAGAGCTCCACCATCGCCTTGACCTCGGGCACATCCATACCGCCAATATTGAATGCGGTGACTTCGAATCCGGTTGTCCCTGTGTGGAAGTCGATCGCGAAGTCGGCGTTCGGCCGCAGCAGCCGGTTGAACAGAAGCCCGGCGTGTCGGCTGGGTGCGGTAGCGCCGTTCTCGTTCCCGGGCCACTCCCGATTCATATCGATCAGATCGATGCCTCTGCCCTGGTTGGGCCATCTGCGCTGCATGCTTTCCAGGGCCGGGCGGGACACGTCCGTGACCGCCGTCACCGTGCCCGACATCTGCGCCGGGTCGAGCTGGTTCATCACGGTCTGGACTGTATGCACAGAACTCATCTCGTCGCCATGCACGCCACTGGTCAGGACGCCGCGCTTGCCCGGCTTTGCTCCCTTGGCGACCGTCACAGACACATACCAGTGCTGTCCGGTCGGCATCTTAACGCCCTGAAAATACAAAAGGTGCTTCTTGCCGGGCTCCAGGTCGTTGACGTCGAGCGCGCTGACGACCTTTTTGCCTTCGATAACATCGCCGGTATAGACCGTTCCTGATGCCGGATTGGCAGGGGGCGTCGTTGCGTCCTGGGCATTCGCAGCACCAGCTTTGACGGCGACGGCGGCGGCGCCGACCGTGGCAATGGATGCCATTATCAGATCACGGCGATCGATGCCTTTTGCAGACTTGTCCGACATGATGGGGTCCTTTGTGATTGTGAGGCAATGTCATTGTTCAAGGCAACGTTCATACGACGGCACGGCATGCACATCGGTCGCAAAATCCCGAGCCACTTCAAAACGAAACGGCCGTGGCCACCGCGGGGCCACCTCGTTTTGACTATGCCCAAGAAGGGTTTGCCTATCAGGTAAGAGCGACGCTCGCTCAACAGTCTCAATCGAACTAAGGTCCGCTAAGTGCCATAAGCGGACATTCCTTCTCCCACACTCTGCGATTATCGGCGCTGAACCATCTCAACTAGACACTGGCCGCTTAGCGGGGCTCGATGTTCGGATCTCCGCCTGGACTTCCAGGAGCGGGGATCACCTCCTCTTTATGGCCCGCATCTGGGTTTGGGGCTTCCGTCAAAACGTCCTCATCCCCAGACCGGAGGGGGCTTGAGCACGCCCTGACGCTCGGCTGAAGGTTGAGTTGTCTGCCCCTCCTCATCTGCTCCGGGTGGATCCTGTCCCTGCGGAATGGTCTTCTCGGTCGTATCGTCGGGCGAAGCGGCAAAGCTACTCTTAGGGCAACTCCCTGTGGCGGCGCGCGACATCAAATGTCCCCGAGCGGGTACATCTTCATAGAATTTTGAGTTTTCCAGACCAACATTCCCGTTCGGGAACATTGGTGAGCTTCCGCCATGGACAGCAAGGACAGTGCGGTCAACCGTCGGGCTTCGGAGGCAGCTTTCGCCTTTGGGGCCCTGATCCGCAGCCGCCGGAAAGTGCTGAAGATGCGACAGGATCAACTTGCGCTGGCAACGGGTGTCGGCCGCAGGTTTTTAATCGATTTAGAAGCCGGCAAGCCTTCCTGCCAGCTCGGACGAAGCCTCCTGGTGGCTGAAGCCTTGGGGCTCAGGTCGGCCGGTGGTCCGGTGCTCGGTGGTTCCCCTAAAACCGCGACCACCCCTGAACTGCCCGATCTGCCCCAAGAGGAGCCGGATGGCCAACCTACCAGTGTACTTTGAGCAACGCCGCGTTGGCGCGATCGATGTCGATAAGAACGGACCAAGTTTCTCGTATGATCCCGATTGGATCGCTTTGCGGGGCGCGTTTCCGATCTCGGTAACAATGCCGTTCAGGTCCGGGCGCATTGCTTCCGATATCTTCCTGCCCTGGGCAGCGAACTTACTGCCAGAGAGCGAGCAGTTGCGCACTCTCGGACAAATTCTCGGGATGGCGCGGAGCGATGTCATCGGTCTGCTCTCCGCGATCGGCGGCGATACTGCGGGCGCACTTTCGATTGGTCAGCCGGGGAGAACTGCTTCGGTTCACTGGCGGCCGATTGGTAAGTCGGATGATCTTGAGAGACTCAGAACGAATTGCCGAACAAGCCTTTCCTTGTCGGTGATGAAGGCGTGTCGATGTCACTCGCGGGCGTTCAGACGAAACTTGCGGTCGCCGTCGATGATACGGGCCGCATCTGTATCCCCATGAACGGCTCTCCATCGACGCACATTCTCAAGCCGGACTCGGCACGCCTTCGGGGCAGCGTTCAAAACGAAGCGTTTTGCCTGACCTTGGCCAGACGTTTGCAAATCCCCACGCCGAATATCACGACGGGGCGGGCCGGCAAGCGAACCTATTTGCTCCTGCAGCGATATGACCGAACTGTTGTTGCCAGTCGTTGGCGCCGCCTGCACCAGGAAGACTATTGCCAGGCACTCGGGAAACCGCCATCGGCCAAGTACGAATCCTATCAGACTGGTGTTCCCGGACCTACATTAAATGACATGTTTGATGTAACGCGACGGCACATGCCCCCGACCGACATCGTGCGTTTGCTCGATATGGTCGTGTTCAATATTTTGGCCTGCAACACTGACGCTCATGCCAAGAATTACTCGATCATTATTCGAGGCAACGGCGTCTCGCTCGCGCCGATGTACGACGTCATGTGCGGCGAAGTGTGGGAGAACGTCTCGAAGATCTCGCCCATAAGATCGCCGGCAAAAATCGGGGTGACTACCTCAAGGGGAGGGACTGGCAACTGTTCGCCCGAGAGTGTGGCCTCAATCCCAGGCAAGTTCTCGAGCGCGTCAGCACGTTGGCAGGATCGGCTATCGCGGAAGCAGGCGCGGCTGAATGCGAGGTAGCCGGCATGCCAGCGGGTAAACACCCAATTCTGAACCAGACTCGACAGGCCGTTGAGCGACGCGCTCATTTGCTCCTGGAACAGTTACAGGAGATAGGAGAGGGGCCTGTTATCGACGCGGCGACGACCGGAGCGCTGCTCGCGTAGCGCATGCGAATGGGGTCTTTGACGACGAGATCACCGCTCTTGTGAGCCTGGCGGGGAGAGATTTTGAACCTCTGATTTTCAGGTTACGAGCCTAGGCGTCGGCCACCGCGAAACTTGTAACCCAAATTGTAACCCAAACGCTGCGAGGCTTTTCAAGCGGCGCTGGTCAAAGGGTATGGAAACTAAGGATTAGCGGTGACTGGAGAGTGCAGCGAAACACCAGAAAGACAATAGCGGCCGCGTTAGCAAACCGCCGCCTTCAGCCTCTCGGCCACGTCTCCGCATAAATGTTTCAAGTAGTTAGTCCCCTGCCCCATGGCAACATTGCCAGAACTGCCACCGGATTGCCACCGGGGACCTCCCCTCACCGTGCTTTTTTTGTTGGCCGCAAGCCATCCTCTAGAACCTCGACCCCGTTCGCCCTGAGTGCGTCAAGCACGGCTTTAGTCGTCGTGGCTGACCGATGTTAAGTGGTGCCAGCCAAAGCTGACGGTGCGAGTGAAGCACTTGGCTGGAAGCAAGACCCTCCGCCACGCGACTGTGAGAGAATTGGTGAGTTAAGTTTGTCCGGGAACCGGAAGGCCCTGGCCACGTTGTTTCAGCAACGGAGTGGCCTTTCTGAGGGAATTGCCATGATCAACTTATCGCTCAAGCGCTATCTACCCGTGTGGTTCAGATCCGAAACCGGTGACTTCTACCTCACCATTCTCTTTACTGCGGTAGCTACGGCTGAACTGACCTACTGGTGCCTCTCGCTGCCCTTGTAGGCGGTCAATCTCAATGAGACGTTCCCCGCAACGGTCGCATTGATGCCCTCTCCGTTTGTGCTTTTACGACTTGTTAACTGACTCGAATCTTAGCTCACTTCAAGAAGTGCGGGGCTAGCGTAAACGGGGAACGCACCGCCCCTGATGGTGGAGTTGCTGGTTCGAGTCCAGCGCCCCGCACCAATATCACGGCTCGCTTCGACGGGCCGCTGAGTACGTCACCTGCGCCTTGTAGGGATCGTTTGGCGGCCTTTGCTCTTTTAACTTTGCTGCGCGAAGTCACGCTCGCTTCTAGCGCTGCTTTGAAGCCGATAGGCTGATTGTGCTTCTTGAGCATCTCGGCAAATGCGGTACGCGCCAATTCCTGAAAGCTCTTACCTGTTTGACGCGTGACCGCTTGGATGGCCTGCCAGGTCTCTTCATCGAACTGAACGCGCTTGCCGACCATTGATCTCAAGCTGCCGAAGAGCCTCAAAGTCCTCGATGGACAATTCGACAATAAACGCGCTGTGACTGCTACGCCACCGATTGCATTCGATGCATCCGGTAAGCCGCTCGCCATAACGGTCGATCTCGATAAGGGGTTCCCCGCAGTCGCAAAGCATCAGCGACTCTTCTTAATTACCCTCGCCTTCTGGCGAAGCGTGATGAGCTTACCCGGCTGGCGCTTCACCGCCTCTTCGTAAGCGGCACACCCCGTCGCATAGTCGGAAGCGAGAGCGATAAGCTCCTCGACGTGGCGATCTTTGTCGTCCCAAAGTTCGATACGAAAGGGCAGATCGTCGTCCCGTCCGATCATCACCAGTGTGAGAACAAACCAAGAACACTGTCAATGGCCGCACAAGCTTTTGCCTTTTTTTGCTGGGACGGTGACTTTCCTGCGATCACGTTCGGAATGATATGACGAAAAAAAAGACGGTGGGAAAACGTCCCAGAGCCGATGAGCGCAAACGCAAATCCGTGCGAAATTCACGCGTGGACGACAATCCTGTAGAAGCGCAGGCGGATAGGCTCTGGACCAAAGTGCGGAATTTTTTCCGACTGACCCTCGGCATAACATCTGGCGACATTCATTCATTTCAACTCTACAAAACAGATAGCGGGTACCATACGGTGTATCTCAAGGATCTTCCGCCCACCAATTCCGCTTCAATCCCCTCAAATCCCAATTAGTGTGTTGCCTTCAGTGATAAGTCGGCGGCCGAATCCTCATCGGCTGAGCCCGACCCCGGCGGAGTAACGACCGCTCCACGATTTCGGTGGCCATCAAGAACTCATCTTCGGTTGCCTTAAACACGTCCGGAACGGTCTCAAGAAATTCCGCCTCGGCGTTAGTGAGTTTTGGGTCTGCAAGAATTTCCTCGACCAACTCCGACCAATAGCGTTCGATCTTGCGGATCATCACGCAACCCCCACTTTCGGAAATACAATCACGTTCCTAAAGTTCGCCACGCCCGGCTCCTTATAAGCCGTGACCAGCGCACCAGCAACCGCGTTTGCAATATCATCATGGGCACCGGGCGCATGGGCGATTGAGTCTCTTCCACCGCGTGCTGTCCTTCGCTCTAACGAGGTGAGCTGCGTCACCAGTCGATCGTGCTCGAGCAGATCAACGGCGCCGCTATTGATGAGCGGCAGCAGGTCTCGGTAAAGGTCCGACTTGGTTTTCTCGGAGGGCTCGTAGTTGACCCCATGCTTGCGGAACTGCTCTCGCGGCCACTCGCCGCCATACCGATCACCGTAGACCTTGGTGCAGCGATAAGACCGGATGATCTTGGCGAACTCCTCCAGATGGGTTGCTAAGAGCGGCGGATCAGAAGTAGCCTGGCCTCGTCGCGCGCAGGTAATAGGGGCGGGACGATGGGTCATGGCTGATTGTCGTCGATGGCTTCAATACATTCCTCGGTGTCATTCTTCACGCTATTGACTTTGCGACTGACCGCGTAGGCTTCCATCAGCTTTTCATCGTACGGTCGGAGTAGCACTCGCAAATCTTCTGGCGAGGCGGCGGCACCCCCAGGCGCCCGTATTGGTGCCGGCGAAGGTAAATTCATACGCGATGCCATTCGCGCTTTCGATCGGCTCGCCCGTCATCTTAAAAGTGAGATCAGGCGCTGCCGTCACGAAAAGCTTGATGACCTTGTCACGGGCTGCATCACGCCCTTTCTGCGGCTTGCCGACGATGACGTCGAAATAGGTGACATCATCGGCCATGAGTGCAGCCGCGGCGTCGGCGTCGTGGGCGTTCCAAGCCGCCAAATAAGCCTCAGCCACCTGGCGCGGCGTCATAATCTCTTGCCATTGGGTACTTCCTTTCCTTGCACGCGGGGAAAGCTCTGCCGCCCTTTTCTGACTAAAGCTGCTGGCTCCGAGGCCCATTTAGTTAATTGCTCGCCTAAAAGTTCGCAGGCGTGCCCTTGGTCAAGGTGCAAATGAAATCCAGACAGTCCCCTTCCGGCACTCCGGCAGTGACCATGTCCGCTTTGGGTCATAAGCGGAAATGGTGTCACGCCCGCGTCATGTCTGTTCTGCCCCCCAAAGCAGACATTCGTCAGCACGAGTGGCACGTCCGCTATGTGCCATAATTCGACATATTGGGCGCAATGCTGTCTTAGGGTCACCCAGTTTGGAGGGCTGTGCCTCTGACTCTCGAAAGATACATCATAGCGAGTTGTTGCTGTGACGGCAGCGATCTACGAAGCGCTTCGTCGGGAGTTTGCGGCGGCAGCCGGCGGTATCATCTCTAAAGGAGCCAGGAATTTCGAGTGCATCCATCCTGTCCCCCATGACCATGGATCGATGATTTTCACCCATCCAGAGTGGACGCGTCTCCACCTGCACTTCCGCACCGGCGTAGGCAATTCCGATTATGTCGGCCGAGGCCGAGGGGCCGCTAAGTATGTTGGCCGTTGAATTGACTTTTAGAAACTCAAACCTATTGGGGTCACGTCTGGTTTGGGCTGATTGGCAAGGAGTTGGACCTTGCTCGTCCAACTCAATCGACGACGGTAAATTATCCCGGAAAGTGTTCCACGCTTTTGGGGATACTGGCGGAAGCGATATGACTTCAGGCATATCCACTACCACCGAGTGGACCTCGGCCTGCACGGATTTAATGAGCACGGCTTCTAACGATTGAGCCTTAGCATTGTCGATTGTGTGAACGATGGCAGCCATGACCCAAAGTGCGAGCAACGCGCATTTCATCAGGGTCTGCAGTCCAGTGCGCGGTTGAGTATGGTTGAGTTGTCTTTGAATCTGCCGTCGCCGTTCAGCTCCATCAATCAAGGAAAGCAGAACCTCAAGTTCCCCAGGCAGCGGCCCTTGGGGACGGTCAAACTCTGGGCATTGGTTTCGTCCGGTGAACAAGGCGCGGCCACCAGCGAGGATGCGCATGGTACGCCTCCTTCTCATTGGTCGCCTTGGTTGAGGAACGCTTTACCAAGGGCTCTGAAGCGGGAGCCTTAAGCCTCGAACGCGAGGCCACCTAATTACCTACCAACTACGATCGCTTCGGTAGGTTCCCCGCGTCCACCTCGACCGCACGTCGCGAAACGACGTGCCAATGGCCGACAGTCAGCGGCGTCGAAAGGCAACTCCTTTGTCGAGATAAGCGTTGACTCTGATAACAGAAGCAAATTCAGGAGCACGCCGTGGGCGCACCTGATCGTTTCATAGCGTGGTGCAAACAAGAGCAAGCAAGCATTGAACAGCAACTTGAGCTCTTGCAAGCGGGCAAGGTGCGAACGGGGCAGGATATCGGGGCCGGTTGGATCGATACCACCGATGAATTTATAGAACGCGCGAAAGCACGCCTCACAGAGCTGAATGACCTGCTGACCGAGGCTGGAGCGGCGAGCGTGGTGAAACCAAGCGCGCTCTAAAGCATCAAGGCCGGCGAAACCCCGCGGTCACATTAAGTTCCGAAGAAGCCCCGCGTCCCCCCTCCGATCGGGCTTCGTCTTTTAGCAGCGAAAGCGCGAACAATGTTTCTTCGCGCGAGTTAGGTTAAGGACGGGAGCTCTTAAAGGGCCCGACAATGGAATACTACCGTTATCGCGGATACCAGATTGAACCCCGGCGTGAGTGGTCAAATTGGTGCGTCAGTATCTATCCCACGCGCTCCGACCTACCCATCTTGTCGCACTCAACTTTACAAAGTTTGACGCCGCAGAAGGACGAAGCATTGGCCGATGCCAAGCAACGCATCGATCATATTCTGTCAGACCGTGATGGCTGGCCTGGATAGTCGGTTGTACTTTTGCCTGGCATAGCAGAACCGCAAGCGACGCGGAGTTTGTCATCTTGCGGCTTCGGAAAGGCCGATGGCGATCGCCTGTTTGCGACTGGTTACTTTCTTACCGCTCCGACCACTTTTCAGCGGCAGCGCGCGCCCTCGCTCAGCGTCTCGCACATGTAGGTTTGATACGACCATCACCGTTTCCTCTCAACGATAAGAACATCTCGAGCCGCAACACAGATGCTCTAATCTTTCTGTCGCTTCGGCGCCAGCGACGTACAAGTAGCTGAGCGGAAAGGCGGCCACAGCCCCCGTGAAGCACTTTCTTGGCCTTGATGAATCAAGGGCTGGGATCCTTTGTCCTGCCTTTACGTTGAGGATAAAGGAAGCAAAAAGTAGGAGTAGTATCATGGCGCAGAGACAGCGTAACCATCGCAAAAGAAAGAGTACCAATCAGCAACCTAAAAACTTGGCTCGGGCGGCTCAGGGGCAAGCCCGGAAGATCGGTCAGGAGTACCAAAATGCGGCGATAACAGGATTAGAGGTTAGCAGGCGCTCGGTAAGTGAGTTTAACAGAGGGCTGCAAGAGATCGCCGATGAGATGACTGATTATTCAAAGCAGTCGCTTGAGGAAGTGGTGCGAGCTTGGCAGCGCCTCCTTGACGCTAGACCGTTTGGGCGACTTGTCGAGATTCAGACCCGGTACATGCAAAACGCATACGAGGCTTACGCGTCTGAAGCCTCAAGAGTCGGTGAGTTATACCTAGGACTGGCCCGCAGAGTGGCCGACCCGATTAAGCAGGTTACTCGTCGATCAAGATAGACCTCCTGAGGCGATTAAAACTCGGGGGTACACGGACAGGCACCAAGCCTAAATGGCGGGCAAGATCACCTTGCCATTTCGACCGGCTGTTCAAAGAAAGCGCCGTGCAACCGCCTGTTCCCACGGAGGCCATGCAGCGGCTTCGCGCGGGTCGTATTTCCAATAGCTCGTTAGCGGGGGCGGCGCGAAATCAGGCAACAACCATTGTTACCTTTGCTGCGTCCCTTAGGCGAGGGTGCCCCGCAAAAGAACCCTCAGTGGCTCAGGGCGTCGAAGAGATCACTAGGTCTATACGGTTTGGACAGAAACGTGCTTCGTGAAACTCGTCTTTGCTTACTCTGAGCATGCCCGGAGGTGTAAATGATCTGTATTTGGGGACACGCTTGGCGAAAAGCATCCGCCACATCCCATCCGCTGAGCCTTCCAGGTAGTTCAATGTCAGTGAACACTGCTCTGATTGGGGCGCGAGCTGCTTCGCTCAATAGGGCAATTGCCTTTTCGCCCGTCTCCACCTCGACAACGACGTAACCCTGGTCGCGAAGCTGATCCGCAATGAAAACCCTCAAGATTGGTTCATCTTCGACGACAAGGATGCATTCGGTCGTTTTTTGCACTACGGCACCTCGCCCCTCGCGTAGAGAGGGGCAAAAGGATCTAACTAATCGGCTATAAGTACGTTCCTCAAAAGGCTTCCGGCCAAGGCTAAGATCAGAGGAGCCTAATACCTCGCCTAAATTTCCCCAGTAGAGCAATTTTGACCATCTTTTCCCCGGAGGACTTTTTAACCTTGGGCTGACGGAGGGCAGGCGGAGTGAGAGATGTTGATCGTTATGATTCGATGCCCGCGAACCGGCCAAGACGTTTCTACCGGGATTGAGACCGACGACGAAAGTTTCCATAACCTCCCTGACGTCGTGGTCTATACGCGCTGCCCCCATTGCGGGATTGAGCACGCTTGGTGGCCTGATGAGGCGTGGCTTACTGACAGTTTGCCTCGCGTTGCGGCATGAGCCGAAACCCGATGGCGTCTTCAAGCGTCGTCTCTAGAGACTCTGGCACGGAGACTGCCTATTCGGGCCCTGCGAGTGAATCCGTGTTCGAGACAAACGGGGTTGTACAAACCCTGAAGACGACCTTGCGTACTCCTCGTGAACAGATCGGCACGAGCCTTTTGGAATGGATGGGCCGCGCCTTCGGTGATGCCGTCGAGCGCGCCAATTACCCTCTTGAGAGGCTTCTTCAAGCGTTACCCGCTGCGATCTACGCGACGGACGCCCTCGGTCGCATCACATTCTACAACGACGCTGCCGCGAAGCTGTGGGGTTGCCGCCCCGAATTAGGACGAAGCGAGTTCTGCGGCTCTTGGAAGCTTTATTGGCCAGACGGGAGGCCAATGGCTCACCACCAATGTCCAATGGCCTTAGCATTGAGAGAAAAGCGCGAGATACGCGGCATAGAGGCGATGGCGGAGCGCCCGGACGGTAGTCTTGTTCAGTTCATGCCGCATCCCACGCCCCTATTCGATAGCACCGGCGTTCTCATCGGCGCCGTAAACATGCTAGTCGACATCAGCGATAGCAAGCGTGCGGATATTCACGCCCAACACCTCGCATCAATTGTCGAAACATCAGACGACGCCATTGTTAGCAAAGACCTTAATGGCATTATCACAAGTTGGAATTGCGGCGCCGAGCGGTTGTTCGGCTACACCGGCGCCGAGGTCGTCGGCAAACCAGTGACGATTTTGATCCCGCCTGAGCTTATCGACGAGGAGCCACAAATCCTTGATCGCATTCGGCGCGGGGAGCGCGTTGATCATTACGAAACTGTTCGTCGTCGCAAGGACGGAGGTTTGCTCGACATATCGCTGACCGTGTCGCCGCTAATGGCGGCTAATGGCAAGATTGTGGGTGCATCCAAGATCGCTAGAGACATCACGGAGCGAAAACGTGCGCAGGAGCGCCAGCAGTTGGTCGTGAGTGAGATGAAACACCGCATCAAGAACTCCCTGGCCACGGTTCAAGCTATTGCAACCCAAACCTTGAACCGCCCTGAGGAACGCGATGCCTTTATCGCTCGCTTGCACGCCCTGGACAGGGCACATGACCTGCTGACCTCTGAAACTTGGGACAGCGCTCCGCTAAGTGCTGTCGTCAATTGCGCGCTGGAGCCTTTCCAACAACAACATTCAGAACGCATCATAACCGACGGTCCCGACCATTTGTGGTTGGACTCGACCAAGGGCGTCATGGTTGCGATGGTCGTCCACGAGCTTGCCACTAATGCCGTCAAACATGGTGCCCTGTCGAATGGCAGCGGACAAGTCAGGCTAACTTGGGATCGGCCTGCGCAACCCCTACTCAAACTCGTTTGGCAGGAGAACGGTGGGCCAGAGGTTAATCCGCCGAAACAAAAGGGCTTCGGATCGCACTTAATAGAGCGCGCATTCGGCGGCCAACTTCTATTCAATCCCTCAGGTCTTACGTGCGCACTCGAGATTGCGCTCTAGCTTCCTCGCATCATTTTGGCCGCCGAGGTCAAAGGTGGGCAGCACTGACCTCTTACAAAGAGGTTCAGCCACGAAGACGGGTAATCGGCGCCGGCTATTTGAGTACGCCCGCCGTATTTTCATGGGTTGGCTGGTGCTTGAGTGCTTGGCTGCGTGGTGGCCGGTGCTTCAATGCTTGGCTGCGTGAGGCTCTTTTTATCGAGTATCCCCGCGCCCAATAGAATGAGGGCCAAAAACACACATACGCCCACGATACCCAAGATTATGCTCGTGTCAGAGAGGGGGCGCTGTTCGTGGGTGTCGTGAGACAGATATCTATGAAGCATGATCGTCTCCAGTTCCCCCCTAGACGCATGCACAACCAATCCCCACCCTCCAGGTTCCAATGCCTCACCGCCGCCCTGGCGCGTCCTGGGCGAAAGGCTGATGGGTTATGGCGTTGGCGGCGGCCCGTCGGGATAAACCGGCTGCGGCTGCGATGGCGAAGGCGGCTCGCCCATCGAAGGCTCTGATGGCGCGGGCTCCGCTTCAGCCGCGGGCGGCGTCTCGGCCGGAGGCGCTGCTTCCGGTGCAGCTGGCGTTTCCGCCGCAGGCTCCTCGGCAGGCGGTGGCGCTGCGGGTGCAGCGGGTTCCTCGGCTGCCGGTGCTTCCGGTGCCGCCGGCTCCTCGGCAGGCGGTGGCGCTGCGGGTGCAGCGGGTTCCTCGGCTGCCGGTGCTTCCGGTGCCGTGGCGGTGGCCTCGTGCAGCGGTCCCGGCTGCCGGTGCTTCCGTGCCGCCGGCTCCTCGGCAGCAGGCGCTGCGGGTGCAGCGGGTTCCGTTGTTTCGCCTGTTGCCGGTGCTTCGATGCTTGGCTCCGTGATAGCCGGTGCTTGAGTGTCCGACTGCGTGGATTGGGGTTTATCGTCGGCGGACGGCTGATTGGTTGCGCGGGCTTCCTGGGTGTTTTGGTAGTGGGAACGAACAGAACCGACGGCTCCCGCCAGGACGCCAGCGATACCGACCAGGACCAGGGTAATTATCAGGGGGTCTCTAAAGACGTCTTTTATTGAGTGTATCTCCGCCATACCGCGCCGCTCCTTTCGACCCCCCCTCACGGGCAACGAAGACCGAGGTCAGTTCCATCACGGGCATCCGAAACTGTGTTTCGCCACACGCGGCTCGGGTGTCAAGCCGCCGGTTGTCGGCGTTTGCGACCCGGGAGGCATAAATGGCCAAGTGGACCCCCCAGGGACAACTCGCATTCGACATCGCCTTCGCACTCAACGCGGAACCCTTGCGGCAAGCCGGGGTTATTTCGGCATCCCCAACAAGCGTAAGGAGTAACGTTCATGAAGACGCTCGTTTCTGCGTTTACGTTGGTTTTGGCACTCGCCTTTACTGGCCCTGCCTTTGCCGGAGATGTGACCAAGGCAACCGACAAAGCTAGTTGCGACAAGGCTGGCGGCATCTGGGATGCCACCGCTAATGTATGCACAGAGAAAAAAGGCAGCAGCTACTGAGGCACACTCCATAGCAATCAGCGATAGGGGCGCTCGCTTCGGCGGGCGTAACTAGCGTTTCCTAAAGCACCCGCGTTGTTGCGCCGCACAGCGACCGTCTTGAAGCTGACACGCAAGTCTGAGATCAATTTCATTGCGGGGGGTGTGTGACGTAGGAGGTCACATGCCGGGTGATCCAGCACAGTGTCGCTTATACGCGGCGCGCTACTTGAGGCTATCTGAACGTGCCCAAGACCTCGCAAGCCGCCAGCGTCTCGCCTCCTTGGCAGTTTCAAGAGGGCCCGGCACCTGCTCATCCTCGGAAATGCCTGGTGCCGGGCCGCCTTATGTTTCTTTTTGGCGAAGAAGGAGGGTCATCGACTTACACCCGCAACGCCCACGCCATAGTTGTGACGCCCTCACTTAGTCAAGCGAGAGCCTACTCGTTAGTCGAGAAGGCCGGCGTGGTGCTACTGGAAGCCCAAGAAGAACGGCAAATGGAAACTAAAGTGTGAGGACTAGAGCCGAGCCGCTTAACGCCGCTCCTAGCGCATCCTGGGGCGAGCTTTGGGGAGTTTGATTCATGCTTGTGCTGGATGGCCAGCCCAGGATGTCAGTCCCCCGGCTGGTTAGGCCCGGCGCTTGGTGTGTGTGAAGGAGTTCTTCCCCTGCGAAGAAGTTCGGATATCCAGGTGCCGGGCCGCCCTTCTTAAGCCCCTTTCCGTTGGCAGCGTGTTGACCGAGGGACATCAGTGCGGGGGGATTCCCAGCGCTGGTCAGGCCCAGCGTCATCGTCGCTGAGGCAACACGGGGGCGCTGGGCCGCTTCATTAGGCGGCCTCCGCAATTGGCTCGGGCTTGCTCCGTCGGTCGAGACACGCGGGCAACTTGGGATAACCGTCCTCGTAATATTCGAGTCCAACATCATCGCCGCCGCATGTCGGATCGACGTGCAGGTTCCTTTCAGCCCAAACCATCGTGGGACCATTCCCCAAGCCCCTAGTTTGAATCTGTGGGGCCTGTAACGGCTTCTCAGGTATCGCGGTAAGGTCGGACTCCCTGTAACGGGTTCTATGATGCGTTACCCTGACCCTCGTTCCGCACTTCGTGGAGCAATACCGTTGCTGTTGCCGCTTCGGAACGAACGTCATTCCACAAGCACAGGTCCGAGTTTCATTCCGCCAGTTCGTCATTCAATTCGCCAAAATAAAAGGCCCCTCGAACGGGGCCTGCTTGGTTTGCTGCCAGTACGCGATCACGCGAGCGCTCGGTAGACGGAGGCCTTGCTGAGTTTTATCCGGCGCATGATTTCCGGCACGGTCCGACCGTCGTTCCGTAGCTCCTTGATCTTTTTCACTACCTCGGTGGTCAGAAGCGGCTTCGGACCAAATCTCACGCCATCTGCCTTGGCCTTGTTGATGCCATCCTGCTGACGCTCGCGCCGAATGTCGTTCTCGAACTCGGCGATCAGGGCAAGAATGCCCATGATCAGCTTGCCGGTGCGGGAAGTCGTGTCGATGCTGGGATCATCAACGACCTTGAAGGCGATCCCTCTTTCAGTGAGTTGGGAGACGATGCGGTAGAGATCGGCCGTCGAGCGCGCTAAACGGTCGAGCTTGGTCACGATCAACGTGTCACCTTCTCGTAGATATTCGAGGCAAGTCTTCAACTCCGGCCTGCCGGCATCAACCCCCGACCGTTTCTCCTTGAAAACTTTGTTGCAGGCTTTGAGCTTATCGAGCTGGATGGCCAGATCTTGACCCAGACTGCTCACGCGAGCATAGCCCACCGTCGTCATTATTCGCCTCTCCTCTTCTTAGAGAACCAGAGAAGCCAATCTGATACTGACTATTGGAACGCGTCAAGGTATCGTTTCAGGTTGTGGAACATCGAGCGTCCAATTAGTTGGCCGCGTCGTCGAGTCCGGAGGCGATGCGCGAAAATCAGCCTTAATTCTGCACTGATGACACATAAAGAATGCGGTGCGGCGGGAAACAATAGTATTGCGTAATCGGAGCAAGCCAATGACAGAGGGATCCAACCACCTTGAGCACATGGACTTCGATCAAGAACTCAAATCTACGGCTGTCGCTGGTGCAGTCGCAGTCCAAAAGTTAATTGCTGACCGTAACAACCTTCGCGAACAGCTAACTGCCTCTCTTGCTGCACAGTCCGAGTTAAAACGACGGCTCGCGTTGCTGCACCAGCAGTATGTTGAAGTTGCAAAAAAGGTGGTTGCGGGTATGCAACACTTCGACAGCGCAATGCGAGCGGCCATGACCGGTAGACCTGACTCCATTGATGGAAGCGCTGAGCCGAAGCCGCAATTCGATGGCAACGGACTCCCGCTAAAACTTCAGCCCAATGGGAATGGATCTCCCAATGGGAGCGCTAGGCTTGAACCTTAGCCAAGAGTGTGTCGAGAAATTAAGACCGACACCGGCGAACAGTTGGGCGTGCGTTCGAGCTTGGTTTTCGTTCTGCAGTCGGTGACTCAATCAAGACAGCAGCCATTCGAGCGGCGCTCATCTAACGGTTTGAACTAGGGGGTGGCCTAAAGCGACAGCCTGCAGAATCAATGCGGGGCTGCGTTCGAAGCACCGCCAATGAGAGGTGGACCGGGCGGAGTAACGTCCGCAGCTTTACCCGCTTTCTCATTCAGAGCGCGCAATTCACTTCTTATTGCGTCCAGCGCTGAGTTGGAGGCTGCCTGCTGCTGTTGGAGGGCTGAGAGAGCAGCTTCGATGCGGCTCTCGTATTTGGTCACGACAGTGCTATTGCTGCCGGACGCCATGACTGGAAAATAGGACCACATCAGAGCTGCAGATATACCCAACAACCCGGCGCAAACAGTCAGCAAACCGGTCATCACCCATTCGTACAGATGCCATGCTCCGGGCCTGTTACTGCGCCTCATGAATTCTCCTCCGTCGCCTAGTACATGATCCAATCGTCCAACGGACGGGAAAACGAGTAAGTCTTATAGCCACTATCGATCTTGGGCGGTGTCGGCTTCTTAGGGGCTTGGCCAGCAACCATCTGGTCTAAGAGCTGTCCGACCAATCCGAGCGCATCTACTTGATCGTCATGCTTCCCGGCGGGAAAGCTAAGCAACTCAGATCGAAACGCCGAATACCAGCTCGCATTGGCGGGCACGAAGAGACCTTCTAACGCCATTCTGCCGCGAATGGATTGAGCTCTGACCGCCTTGTCGCCTCGCGCTGGGAATTGCTGTCGGTAGCAATAGGCTTTGCGCTCACGTTGCCTCCGGTCGAGAGCAGGGCCAACGCCAGCACTGATCTGACCCTTCTCCTCAGCCCAGCCAACCGGCTTCCATTCGTTCACCAGGTCACAGAACGACTCTATCCATTCGTCTGAGGCTGATTGCTTGCGCCAGCGGTCGAGAAGATACATCCGTCCTTCAGGATCGAGTCCCACGACCAAATGCACAGTGTAATCGCCACCGTCAACCGTAACGGCATAGTCTGATCCTCCATACACCCTCAACGTCTCCCGTGGCGGCAGTGTTTCATAGGGCTTGAGCCAAGCCGCTTTGAAGTAGTCGCCTTCCTCAGGCGCTGGCCGCTGCTGATAGAGAGCAGCCCACATCATCGGGCTGGTCTCGCGCTGCCGCGCTCTCAAGAAAGCCGCGTAGTCGTAGCCCTCAGGCTCATCCCAAAGATATTCGCCCGGCTGACGGCCTAACGGATCATTCGCTTCTGCAATTGCAGGGATGGAGATGACCCGGCCCTTGATCTCTTTCCGCTCGATCTGCTCGAGCACTCGGCCTGCCACATCTTCCTCATGCCAGCGCGTGTTCATCAGAATGCGCTTGGCGCCAGGCTTTAACCGGGCGCTAAAGTCATCCTGATACCAATCCCAACGCTTTTGCCTGACGGTGTCGCTATAGGCATCTTCACGCGACCCAAACAGGTCGTCGCCGACGCCGAGATTGGCGCGAAAGCCTGAGATACCGGTCCCTGCTCCTACACCGTAATATTCGCCCCCGCTCTCGAGTTCCCAGCGTGCTGCAGCCTTGCTGTCTTCCGATAGTTTGATGCCGAGCACGTTCTCTTCGGCAGCAATGTCGTTGCGAACGCGCCTGCCCCACCGTTCCGCAAATTCTACCGAGTGCGTTGCCGCCAGGATGCTGTGGGTCGGATTGTTGGCGAGATACCACGAGGGCAACAGGATTGAAACATAAGTGCTCTTGGCCGAACCTGGCGGTGCAAAGAGCAGCAACACGTCGTCATCGCCTTCTAGAAACGCCTCAATCTCGCTAATGATCAGCTGATGGTGCTTGGCGGGCACTCGCGCTTGCGACCGGTTTGCGCCGGGGGGAGCTGCTTGGCCTTCAGTGGGGTGACGTGAACCTCGATGCGGCAGCGCTGCGAGTCGAGAGATCGGTCGAGGAAACGCGTTCCGGGTTGCGGCTCAAGTCTCCGAAGACAAAACGCGGACGGCGTAACATCAGCCTTCCGGCAGAAGCCGTCTCAATGCTTCGTGCCTACAAGCTCAAGCAACTCGAACTGCGCTTTGCGCTCGGCATGGGCAACATCAGCGAACAAACGCTTATATTCAGCACCGTCGATGGCAACCTGCTCTCGCCTGATAACCTTAGCCGTGATTGGCGAAGGGTAAGCGCCGCAAGGAAGCTTCCAAGGGTGTGCTTTCACGCGCTGCGTCACACCCACGCCTCGGTGCTTATCCGGGCGGGCGTTGACATCCTCACGATTAGCCGCCGCCTCGGCCACAGCAAGGCATCGGTTACGCTGGACACCTATGGGCATCTAATCGAGGGCGCTGACGCGGCAGCAGCGAAGGCCATCGCCAGAATCTTGCCACCGAAATTGCCACCGAAAATAAGCTAAGGGTTTCGGGGCCTCGACCGCAAAGCACTCAAAATATAAGGAGTGCAGGGCACGGCTGGGTTAGCGAAGTGACGGGAAAAACAAATACTCGCGCATTAGCAAACCGCCGCCTTCAGCCTCTCGGCCACGTCTCCGTCTAGGCAGTTCAATTACTTAGTTTACCCCCTCGGCAAACAAAAGGCGAAACTGGCAGCCAATGGCACCGGCGGACCCTTCCTCAGGGCTTCCCCTTCCCTAACACCGCCTCGATAGCCTCGGCGGCCTTCCTTGTCCGCGAACAAGTGGCCGTAGTGGCGACGAGAATGGTGGAAGCGATCTTCCCCCAAGGACTTGCCACGCATTGTTTGCTTCGTCACGGCGAAACGTGGTGGTTCAATCGGCGCGCGCGAGGCTCACTTATCCTACTGCTCGACCTCTTGCGCATCGTGCTCCGCAAGTTCGCGTTGCAGCCGGTCCCTATCTTCGTTCTGAGCCCGCAGGGTATCGATGAACTGCGCGAGCAATGCTTTGGCCTTTACGGTGTCGTGACCATCGGCTGTTAGTTGTGCAACTAGATCGCGTTGGCGCTCGACTATAGCCTCACCTTCTTTCACATGCTGCTCCGCAAGCGCCAGGTGCTCTACAATCATTTCTCGGTCCATCGCACTCGATTCCACACAGCAAGTCATCGCCACGATAGCTATTGCTCTTGGGCGTAGGAGGGCAAAGCCGCCAAAGCTAGCGCCTTAAGCTTTTGCGGATCACGCTCGCCTTGTTGGGCAAACTTTACAATGAGATCCGCAATCGCGGTTCGCGTTTCAACTTCGTCGAACGTGCTTCCGTTAGACTGAAGTGCGGCCCAGGTGTCGTTAAGCGCGGCTTCAAGCAGCGCCAAAGTCTCGGGATTGAAGCTGTCGTGATGCTGTCGGAAAGGGGCCATGACAAGCTCCCTAGCCTCGGTCGGGCCAATCGTCGTGACTGGGCGGCTTCGGGATATCTTCAACATGGAACGGGCGCCCAGCCTCGTGCATGTCGTGAAGAAAACGTTCCAACGTTACATTGAACTCGTAGCTATCAGCCAGCCGCGTCCAATGCTTTGCCATCGCGCGATACTGAGCCGCGACGGCTTCATCCAAGCCGTCTTTCGCTAAGGCTTCGCACTCGGAAGCTCGTCGACGACACTCTGCAATATGGTCACCCAGCTTCTGGAGCATTTCTGGCGGCCTCGCATAGCCTCGTTCAAACCGCCAAAACCTAAGCAACGGCTCGCCGCTTTAAAGGGTCTTCATAAACTTATAATGAAGTTGTCATCTATCTCAAAGAGTGCGGCCCACGAGTTGGATTCAGAGAGGGTTAGGGAGCCTAAAGATTTCAATCGGTTGCTTGCCGCACGCCTGACAACATAGGAACTGCAACCGGATTGCAACCGAGCCCTGCCGGACACGCTAGAGTATCGTTCCGAGCAACCAGAAAGCGAGGGACGAAACCAGTACTCCTAGAGATCGATCCCCTAATCGCGCGCGCCGTTCCCTCGCGATCGCGCGGCATCCGACAAATAGTTTTTCGCCGAGCCGATAGCGGGGGGCAAGCGTGTGATCACCGCTCTTGTGAGCCTAAGTTAGTCTTGTGGCGGCAAAAAACGCGACAAACCGAAAAGCGCGACCAGAGCTCCCAGCCACGCATGCCGACCCAGCCAATCGCGGATGCGCTCGATGCGGCGGTGACGGAGAACCGCTTCGGCCCTGGCTTCCTTCTTTGGTGACAACGTGCCGTCGGCGACCTGCCGTTTTAGCTCCTCGGTCGTTTGTTCATGAAGGGTCATCAGTTAAATCTTTCCGCCATCGCGGTCTGGCTCGAGCGACCCTTCTTCGGTTGACGGCCGACGGTCTGCTTCCTCTTTGGATGAATATTTTCTTGGGTACTCGGCTTTGAGCGCCCTGGATTTTGGTCGTCAGGTTTCGCCTTGTTCTCGCTTGAACCTAGCGCGTCGACCGGGCGCCCCTGGCCGGGGTATGACATGCTTGTTTGCCGGCTCACCTTCATCGTCTCCCATAAGAGGGCGTTGGAGGAGAAGTCCTCCAGACGCCCTTTCTAGCGGCGGCTCAATGCTGACGCGGTAAGCGCGCTTTCGCCGCTCCATCGCAAACTCCTCGACCGCCATCTTCGTTCCTGGCTGAGCCAAGTAACAACCGCTTGGGGCACCCCGTCTTCGCAGTTCGCCTCCGGCGTGTGCTTTCTTGGGTCACGACGGCGATCGCGACAAGCCGCGGTGATCAGAAGGCAGCACGCTTGGCACAATCACGGTAAGCGCCGCTGGGCGCAATTCGAACTTTGCCGGGGTGTCCGTTGCTAGCTCGCCATCGGCATCGACAGATCGCGGCCTATCGGCGCGTAAGGCCACGTTGACCGCCCTAAGTCGCTTCAAAGCATCCGGCCTAGCCAAACCGAACCTAAGATGCATGAGTGCAGCGACGAGCTGCCAGAAGCGCCCCGGATAGATGAGATAGAGGTCGAGCCTCCCATCGTCGATGGCCGCATCATCCGCAACTATTAGACCGCCTCCATGGAAGCGCCCATTGGCGACGCTCACTTGGTACACCAACCCCGACCAGGCGAGTCTTCCGTCAAGGTCTAGCCGAACGAAGAATGGCTGCAGGTTGCGCACCGCCTTCATCAATCCAATTGCATAGGCGACGACGCGCCACCGACGCTTCAGCTTTTTGGACTGCAGCTCAGTCACCTTGGACGCGACGCCTACGCTGGCGACATTCAGATAGGGCCGGTCGTTGACCAGCCCGATATCGATGCGGTGTTCGCGGCCATTGAGTGCGATCTCGGCTGCCTCTAGCGGATCAGACGGCAGGCCCAGGGTTCGCGCAAAGTCATTGGCCGTTCCAAGCGGTATCACGGCGAATGGTCGTTTGAGCTTCAAGAGTTGGGATACCGCTGTCGATATGGTCCCGTCCCCACCACCGATGACGATCAGGTCCACAGCCTTCCCGTGCGTCTCTAACTCGCGCATGCGTTCCGTCTTGGACTTGGCCACTACAATGCGTGCATGGCAATTCTCGGTGAACCAGGACGACAGGCCCGGCAATGCGGCTTCGGCCCGAGAAGCGTTTGGGTTGACCACAACCAATACCCGGGGCTTGGCTTTGTCCGGCATATCCTTGGATACCTTCGCCCGCTAGCTGCGTGCGCAAAAAGAAGCCCGGCTCGCAGGTGGGGGCCGGGCACTATGGCAAGCGCGACCAACTCGGAATGCCAGCCGCGCCAAATATTCCAACGACGGACGCAGCCAATAAGTTCCAAACAAAAAAGTTCCAAACAAAAAAGGCGAGAGGGACCAATATGCCGCGTCATGGTCTGGCTCAGACTGAGCTAGCGCAAACTCACTTCGGCAACTTTGTCTTTGTACTCTTCCTTGGGGTCAGCTCCGAGCAAGAGTTTGATGCCCGCGAGAAGGCTCGAATCATCGAGCCAGATTTCCGCGCCTTCGGCATCGAACCGCAGCAAGGCGAGTTTCGGATCTTCCTTGCCACCGGGAAACCACGCCGCGACAAATCGATTCCAAAATCGGTCAATGTTCGCTCGCGCATTGTCGAGACTAAGATTGCCATGCATGGTCGCAAACAGGCTGTGATCTTTGGCTGCAAATGTTGCGACGGCGCGTGAGCCGGCGCCCAGTGCCCTGACCAACTCGCTGTGGTTTGAGGTGAAAAACCAAATCGGTGCCCGGTCGTCGTCGAACTGCGCCGCCATCGGACGGGGATGCGCCCTCTCGACGCCGTCGAGACCGAGCATCACGGTGCGGTCTGACTTAAGCGCTTTCCAAAATTTCTTCTCGATTTCAGCTTCGCTTGGCATCGTGTTTCCATTCTCGATCGTCCTGAAACCTAATGCCGAGACCGTGGCCGTGGTTCCGGTGTCGCTAGGGTCTAACTCCCGAGGTCAAGGCGAACACTTAAAAACCGCGCCCCTTTTCGCCTCGATCGACGGGGGCAGCGCTTCAGGCGCCCCCGGGCGCCGCTATCAGTGACAAAATAATTCCCCTTTTCGGCCCAACCCTAGAGCTCTGTCCGTGCTAGTATTTTGGGCAACGGGGGAGGGAATCCCAGCGCCAATGTATCGGCCGAGCTATCCGACCTATTTTGCCGCGGCTGCTGCCTGGCTCCTCGCCGGAGCAGCCGGTCCCGCTATGTCGGCCGATGCAACCTATTGCGTCACCTGCAAAAACCCCGACCAGACTTATCTATGCCGGGTAAGCGCCGGGGGCACGAAAGCGAGTGACGCGCTCAAACTCTATTGCGTCATCCGCACCGCCAAGGAGGGCAACCACGCCTCCTGCTCGGCGGTCAGCGGCGCGAACTGCAACGGCATCGAGAAGGTCTACAGCTATGACGGTCCGATGCCCGAGGACTTCGCCTCCGATGCGCGCATCAAGGTCAAGAAGTTCAAGGAAAAAATCGAGCACGAGCAGAAGGCCTTCGAGAAGCCGAAGACCGACGCTCCGGACACGCTCGTCGAATTGACGGGTCGCGCGCGAGAGCGTTGGCGCAACGCGCGCGGGTCGCTGACGGGGCCGGAAGCGTCGCCCGATCGATCGTTGCCGCCAAGCGAGACCGAGGCGCTTCAAGACAGCGGCGCGAGCACGGCCGCGGCGCCTACGCCGGAGGCCAACGCCGGCGATCAGCCCGGCTTGGCACGGCGAAGCTATCGCTGCGTGATGTCCCTCTTCCGCAATTGCCGCGGCCAAGCGGAAGGCGCGGTCCAATAGGCCGCGCGGGCTGCGCGGTGGCCCCAGCTCAATTGGTTTGCAACCACTCGCGAGCTTGTCTCTGCGCCTCGGCGATCTCACCGCCGGACATCTCGCGGGCAATTTCCACGCGCCGCGTCAGGGCGGCAACATTGCCCCGCGCCGCGGCGATGTTGAACCATTTATGAGCGGCCACGAGATCGGCGACCACGTCGCGACCCGTCGCGTAAAGCATTCCCAGTTCGAACAGCGCGTCCGGCGTGCCCACTTGCGCGCCGAAACCAATGTCCGCCGAAATCGCCAACCGTGCCACGATTCTTGTCCCCCTGTTGAAGTCTCCGAGAGATGACCGAGTATCTTTGCGATTATCTCGGCGCCATCAGCCCGTTATTTCGAACCATCCACGCGAAGATAATCGGACAGGATTTTCAACAACGTCTAAAATCGGATGCTTAACGCGAGCTCACCAAAATTCTAAGACGCGGTAACATTGATTTACGACGCACGCGCCTGCGCGCATGCTGCGTTAAGCTTTGGCTCCGGCAACGATTCCTTGACCACTCGCAGTCAGCGGCGGTTAACCAGAAACGCATTTGGGAAACTGAGTTCGACCGCTCCGGTCAGGCAAGCAGCACCGTCGAGCCGGTCGTGAGCCGGGCTTCGAGATCGCTCTGCGCTTGCGCGGCTTCGGCCAAGGGATAGGTCTGGTTGACCGCGATCTTGACCGTGCCCTTGGCGACGACGTCGAACAGCTCGTTCGCCGTGGCGACAAGGTCCTTCCGCGTCTCGATATAGGCGTTCAGCGAGGGCCGCGTGGCGAAGAGCGATCCCTTCTGTGATAGGAGCGTGATGTTGAAGGGCGGCACCGGTCCCGAGGCCTGACCGAAACTCACCCACATGCCGAGCGGCTTCAGGCAATCGAGCGAGGCCGGGAATGTGTCCTTGCCAATCGAGTTGTAGACGACATCGACGCCTTTGCCTTTCGTGCACTCCTTGACCTTCGTGACCAGATCCTCTTCGCGAATGTTGATGACGTGCGTGCAACCGTGGGCGCGCGCGATGAGCGCCTTGCCGGCCGAGCCGACGGTGCCGATCACGGTTGCGCCGAGCGAAGCGGCCCACTGGCAGGCGATGAGGCCGACGCCGCCGGCGGCGGCATGGAACAGAAGCGTGGTCTCTGGCCCGACCTTGTAGGTGCGGCGCAGCAGATATTGCGCCGTCATGCCCTTGAGCATGATGGCGGCGGCGATCCGGTCGGTGATATTTGCGGGAATCTTCACCACGCGATCGGCGGCGATTAGCCGCTCCTCGGCGTAAGCGCCGCTCGGTCCGGCATAGGCGACGCGACGCCCCACCTTCAGGTCCCTCACCCCCTCGCCGACTTCGGTGACGACGCCGGCACCTTCCATTCCCGGCACGAACGGCAGCGAGCTTTGCGGGTAAAAACCCGTGCGCGTGTAAACGTCTATATAGTTGAGGCCGATCCCCGTCTGCTTGATCTTGACCTCGCCGGGACCGGGCGCTCCGACCGCGACCTTCTCCCATTTGAGGACTTCGGGGCCGCCATATTCGTGAACACGGATCGCGTGACTCATCAAAGCCCAAGCTTCTTCTTGACGAGCTCGTTGACGGCTTGGGGGCTCGCCTTGCCACCCGTCGCCTTCATCACTTGGCCGACGAACCATCCCGCGAGCGCGGGCTTCGCCTTCGCCTGTTCGGCCTTCTCGGGGTTAGCGGCGATGACCTGAGCCACGGCCTGCTCGATCGCGCCCACGTCAGTGACTTGGGTGAGACCGCGCGAAGCGACGATCGCTGCTGGCTCCCCGCCTTCGGTCCAGACGATGTCGAACACGTCCTTGGCGATCTTGCCGGAAATGGTGCCGGACTTGATCAAGTCGATGATGCTGCCGAGCTGCTCGGCCGTGACCGGACTGTCAGCGATGCTTCGTCCTTCCTTGTTGAGGCGCCCGAACAGCTCGTTGATGACCCAGTTCGCCGCCTGCTTCGCGTCGCGTCCATTGCCGACCGCCTCGAAATAGTCGGCCGATTCCTTCTCGGCGATGAGCACGTCGGCGTCGTAGGGGCTCAGCCCATAATCGGCGATGAAACGCGCCCGCTTCTGATCGGGAAGCTCGGGCAGGTCGCCTGCAAGCCGATCGACGAAATCCTGCTTCAATTCCAGCGGCAGCAAGTCGGGATCGGGGAAATAGCGATAGTCGTGCGCCTCCTCCTTCGAGCGCATCGAGCGCGTTTCGCCGGTCTTGGCATCGAATAGCCGCGTCTCCTGGTGAATGACGCCGCCGTCTTCCAGGATCTCGATCTGACGTCTTGCCTCGTGCTCGATGGCTTGGCCGATGAAGCGAATCGAGTTGACGTTCTTGATCTCGCAGCGCGTGCCGAAAGGCTCGCCCGGGCGGCGCACCGACACATTCACGTCGGCGCGGAGCGAGCCCTCCTCCATGTTGCCGTCGCATGTGCCGAGATAGCGCATGATAGTGCGGAGCTTGCCGACATAGGCCTTGGCCTGGTCCGCCGAGCGCAGGTCGGGCTTCGATACGATCTCCATCAGCGCGACGCCCGAGCGGTTGAGATCGACATAGGAATGGCGCGGGTGCTGGTCGTGCAGGCTCTTGCCCGCGTCCTGCTCAAGATGCAGCCGCTCGATGCCGACCGTCACGCGGTCGCCGCCGAGGGGATCGACATTGACCTCGCCCTCGCCGACGATGGGGTTCTTGTACTGGCTGATCTGATAGCCTTGCGGCAGGTCCGGGTAGAAGTAGTTCTTGCGGTCGAACACCGAGGCGAGATTGATCTTGGCTTTCAGCCCGAGCCCGGTCCGGATCGCCTGGGCGACGCAACCTTGGTTGATGACGGGCAGCATGCCCGGCATGGCGGCATCGACCAGGCTCACATGCGAATTCGGCTCGCCGCCGAACTCGGTCGAGGCGCCCGAGAACAGCTTGGCGTTGGAGGTGACTTGGGCGTGCACCTCCATGCCGATCACGACCTCCCACGGGCCGGTCGTCCCTTCGATGAGATTGGACTTGTCCGCTTTCTGGTCCATGGCAAGACGCGCGTCCTCTATCTCTCGTTTTCGAACTGCTGGCGGAGCTTCTCTTCCTCGTACTGGATGAACCAGCCGATCATCTGCCGCCACAGCGCCTCGATGAGCTCGGGCGGCAAGCCGTTCTCGGCTGCCCGCTTCCGCACCCGGTCGATCACCTGCTGAAATCCGCCAGGGGATGCGCGCCTCGGCGGGAGAGTTCTTGAGCTGCCACGCCCGTTCGACATAGGTGAAGCGCTCGCCGATATGGTCCACGAGCGCGGTATCGATGCGGTCGATCTCCGCCCTCACCTCTTCCATCGTCTTGCAATCTTCAGCTTTTCGCGGCGCCATGGCAAAAATCCTCTAGGCCTACTCGGCCGGCAGAACGGCGTCGGCCTCGATCTCGACCAGCCAATCCGGGTTGATGAAACGCGTCACCTGCAAGATGCTCGAAGCCGGCCGGATCGCGCCGAAGAATTCGCCATGCACGCGCCCGACTGCTTCCCAATGGGCGATATCGACCAGGTAGATTCTGGTGCGGATCACGTCCTTGAGCCCAGCGCCCGCATCTTCGAGCGCCTTGGCGATGATTTCGAGGATCGCTTTCCTCTGCGCCGCAGGGTCGCCGATTGCGACCGGCTTGCCGCCCGATCCCGCCGTCGTGCCGCCGACCGCAACGATGCTTCCTGCGCGCACGGCCCGCGAAAAGCCGATGACCGGCTCGTACGGGCTGCCCGAAGATACCAAGCGGCGCTTGCTCATCGTCTCGTTCATGCGGCTTTGCTCCACCAGTCGTGCGGCTTGGCGAGCGGGCCCGCCGCCTCTTCGATCACGCGGCCTACGCGAAACAGCGTCTCCTCGTCGAAAGCCTTGCCGATGAGCTGGAGCCCGAGCGGCGTTCCTTCGGAGGATAGCCCGGCCGGAATGCTTATGCCCGGCAGGCCGGCCATATTCACCGTCACGGTGAAAATGTCGTTGAGATACATCTCGAGCGGATCGCCCGATTTCTCGCCGAGCGCGAAGGCCGGCCCCGGCGTCGTCGGCGTCAGGATCGCATCGACCGTCTCAAACGCAGCATCGAAATCGCGCTTGATCAAGGTCCGCACCTTCTGCGCCTTGAGATAATAGGCGTCGTAGTAGCCCGCCGAAAGCACATAGGTCCCGATCAGAATGCGGCGCTTGACCTCCGCGCCGAACCCCGCCGCGCGCGTCTTCTCGTACATCGCGATCACGTCGGCGCCCTTCTCGCGCAGGCCGTAGCGCACGCCGTCATAGCGGGCGAGGTTCGAAGACGCCTCCGCCGGCGCCACGATATAATAAGACGGGAGCGCATATTTCGTATGCGGTAGGCTCACCTCCTTGATGTTGGCGCCCGCCGATTTCAGCCATTCCACGCCGTGCTGCCACAGCGCCTCGATCTCGGGCGCCATGCCCGGCGCGCGATACTCCCTGGGGATGCCGATGGTGAGGCCCCTCACCCCTTTGCCGACCGCCGCCGCGAAATCGGGCACGGGGAGATCGACGCTCGTCGTATCCTTGGGGTCGTGGCTCGCCATGGCGCTGAGCAGAATGGCGGCGTCCTCAACCGTGCGGGCGATGGGCCCAGCCTGGTCGAGCGAGGACGCGAACGCGACGATCCCCCAGCGCGAGCAGCGGCCGTAAGTCGGCTTGATGCCGACCGTGCCGGTCATGGCGGCCGGTTGACGGATCGAGCCGCCCGTGTCGGTCGCCGTCGCGCCCATGCAGAGCCGGGCTGCGACCGCCGCGGACGACCCGCCCGAGGAGCCGCCGGGCACGAGCTTCGCGTTCGATCCCTTGCGCCGCCAAGGGTTGACCACCGGGCCGTAATAGCTCGTCTCGTTGGAAGAGCCCATGGCGAACTCGTCATTGTTGAGCTTGCCGAGCATCACCGCGCCTTGCGCCCAAAGATTTGCCGTCACTGTCGACTCGTAGGTCGGTGTGAAGCCGTCAAGAATGTGCGAGCAGGCCGTGGTCCGAACCCCCTTGGTGCAGAACAGATCCTTGATGCCGAGCGGGATGCCTTCGAGCGTGCCCGCTTCGCCCTTGGCAAGGCGTGCGTCGCTCGTCTCCGCCATCTTGAGCGCGCGCTCGGGCGTCGGCAGCACGTAAGCGTTGAGCGCGGCGTTGCCCTCCTCGATCGCGGCGATATGGGCCTCGGCCAATTCGCGCGAGGAGAACGACTTCTTGCGTAATCCTTCCCGCGCTTCGGCGATGGTGAGTTCGATCAGCTTGCTCACGGAACCCCTGCTCTGTCCTATTCGACGATCTTGGGCACGACGAAATAGCCGTCATCGACCTCGGGAGCGTTCTTCAAGATGTCGGCGGCGCAGAAGCCGTCGGTGACTTCGTCTTTGCGCATCTTCATGGTCATGGACGCGACCCGCGTCATCGGCGGCGCCGCGCTCGTATCGATCTCGTCGAGCTGGGCCACCCAGTCGAGGATACCGGAGACCTCCTTCTCGAGCCTGGCCTCCTCCGCCTCGGTGACGGCAAGCCGGGCGAGGCGGGCAATGCGGCGAACGGTAGCGCGATCGACAGACATGGGACGAAGGGGCGTTGGTTGCTTGAGCGCTCGTCTAGCACCGCGCCGGGCAAGCGGCAACTTCGGGGGATCAGGCCTTGAAGGCGACGCCCACTTCCGGCACGAGCACCTTTTCCTTGCCTAAGGCGGCGACGAATTCGTCGGCGGTCTGGTCCAGCACCGGGAAGGTCCCGTAATGGCAGGGAACGACCGTGTCGAACTTGAAGAAGCGCTGACAGGCGAGCGCCGCGGTCTTCGCACCCATGGTGAAGCGGTCGCCGATGGGCACGAAGCCGATCTTCGGCGCGTAGACTTCGCCGATCAGCGCCATGTCGGAGAAGATCGCCGTATCGCCCATGTGATAGACCGTCGTTTCCCCTTTCGGGGCGATGACAAGGCCGCAACAGGCGCCGAGATAGACCGGGCGGCCATCGACCATATGCGAGGAGGAATGCCAGGCCGGGACGAAGGTGAGGTCGAAATCGCCGTGATGGAGCGTGCCACCGGTATTGCCGCCATCGACCTTGTCCAAGCCCTGGCCAGCGAGATAGGTCGCAAGCTCGTGCACGGCGATGAGCTCAGCGTCCGTCTCCTTACAGATGCGCAACGTATCCCCGGTATGGTCCTCGTGCCCGTGGGTGAGCGCGACATGGGTGACGCCGTGGATCACCTCGTGGAAGGGAATCCCCGCCTTCTCGAACGTGGCGTTGCCGGAGAGAAACGGATCAATCAGGATGCGGCTTGAGCCGGCATCGATCCGGAAGCAGGAATGGCCGAACCAGGTAATCTGCATGCGCTTCAATCCTCAGAATTGTCTCTCGTGAGTGTAGCACCTCTCGTCGCGATCGAAGACCTGCCCGGGCGGCTCGGCCCCGAGGCGCGGCTTCTTGGCCTCGACCTCGGCACCAAGACCATCGGCATGGCGTTGTCGGACGTGACGCGCTCGGTCGCAACACCCTACCGAACGCTGCAACGGACCAAGTTCGCGAACGATGCCAAGGCCATCGCGGCAGCAATCGTCGAACACGGCGTCGGCGCCATCGTGCTCGGCCTTCCCATCAACCTCGACGGGTCGGAGGGGCCCCGGGCGCAATCGACGCGCGCATTCGCTCGCAACCTCGGCGGGCGCATCGCCGTGCCCATTCTTCTTTGGGACGAGCGATTGTCCACTCAGGCCGTCGAGCGTCATCTCATCGAGGCCGGCGCCTCGCGCAAGCGTCGCGCGCAAGTGATCGACCGCATGGCGGCAGCCTACATCCTGCAAGGAGCGCTCGACCGGTTGAAGCGCCTCGGTACGCAAGTCTAGAGCACGTACCCCACAGGTGCTTCGGGGCAGAAGCCGAGCCCGCAAAGAAAGAGCGTCGAAAAGATATTGCCGACCACGAGAACGGCGAAGGTGACGAGCACCGTCAGCGTGAGAGCATCGAGGCGGCTCGACAACGGCTCGCCGCGGCCGAATTGCCGGTTGTAGAACAGCATGATTGCGGCGCCGACAACGATCACGACGAAGCCGATAAACGCCCAGCTATAGAGGTGCATGCCAAAGACCTCGTTGCCGTATGAACCGCTGCCCGGCACGATGTAGAGCAGCATCTGGCGCAAGGCGATGGCGCCTCCGGCAACCGCACCCAGGATCGTCACGCCGTAATGGCTCGGCCGCGGCCCCAGCACCAGATTGAGGGCGATGCCGAGGCCCGCGGCAATGAAGGCGGCCCGTTGCAGGATGCAGACCGGGCACGGCAAGTCGCGAAACCAGAGCTGGTCGATGAAGGCAAGAGCGAGCAGCGTGTCGATGGCGACGAGCCCCAAGGCGTTCAGAAGCCGCGACAGGTCACTCGGCACGATCGTCCCCCGGCGTCAAAGCGCGATGTTGAGAGCGTCGCCGTAATGAGCGCGGAACAGCGCGAGCAGGACCACGAGCCCCGCGGTCCAAAACCCGAGCGCCACTTCGCGCTGCCTGAGCCAAGCCGCGCCGAGTCCGCAAGCGAAGAGAACAAAGGGCAGGCTCATCATGAGCGGCTTCTCCAATGAGACGACAAACCCGTGCCGTGCTGAAGGCCCGGGTTCGCCGTGATTCGCGCCCAGTCTGGCGCGAGACTCAAGGAATTCGGCGGCGATGGCAAGCGCGAAAGGCGCGGCCTAAGCCGCCCGAAACGGACGAGGCCGCCGGGGAAACCGGCGGCCTAGCAGGGCCTGCACGCGCAGCGCCACGGTCCGCAACGCCAGCGGAATCCTGGTCCGCCGCAGCCTTTACCAAACGTTTGCGTTGGCCGTATTGAGGCCCGAAGTGTTCGCGCCGCCGCACTTGCCGCCTCATCCGACGGGGTTTATACAGTCGCCTTTGATGACCTTCGCCGCGCCAGGCTCTAACACCTCCTTCCCTCACCGCCATCTTCTTGGAATCGAAGGGCTTTCGCCTGCCGAGATCGTGACGCTGCTCGACCTGTCCGAACAGGCCGTCACGCTTAGTCGGCAAATCGACAAGAAACGCGACGACCTGCGCGGCCGCACGCTGATCAATCTCTTCTTCGAAGCCTCGACCAGGACCCAGAGCTCGTTCGAGCTTGCCGGCAAGCGCCTCGGCGCCGATGTGATGAACATGTCGGTCGGCACGTCCTCGGTGCAAAAGGGCGAGACGCTGATCGACACGGCGGTAACGCTGAACGCCATGCGCCCCGACATCCTCGTGGTGCGCCATTACGCCGCCGGCGCCGTCGAGCTTCTGGCGCAGAAGGTCGATTGCTCCGTCATTAATGCCGGCGACGGAAGCCACGAGCACCCGACCCAGGCCCTGCTCGACGCGCTGACCATCCGCCGCCACAAAGGCCGCATCGAGGGGCTCATCGTCGCGATCTGCGGCGACATTCTTCACTCGCGGGTTGCGCGCTCGAACATCCTTCTGCTCAACGCGCTCGGCGCGCGTGTTCGTGTCGTGGCGCCCTCCACCTTGATGGCAGCCGGCATGGAGCGGCTCGGCGTCGAGGTGTACACCTCGATGCGCGAGGCCCTGGTCGATGCCGACATCGTCATGATGCTCCGGCTTCAGCGCGAGCGCATGACGTCGAGCCTGATCCCGAGCCAACGCGAGTACTTCCACTTCTTCGGCCTCGACTACGACAAGCTCGCGCGCGCCAAGCCCGACGCGCTCATCATGCATCCGGGGCCGATGAACCGGGGCGTCGAGATCGACTCCAACGTCGCCGACGACACCCGCAGCGTCATTCGCGAGCAAGTGGAGATGGGCGTGGCCGTGCGCATGGCGGTGCTCCAGGCGCTCGCCCGCCATCTGCCCAATCAGTAGGCGACGATGCGCGACCGGAACCCACACCCAAGCTCCGAAGCCCTGGCGCTCATCAATGCGCGGTTGGTCGATCCCGCCTCGCGTCTGGATCAACGCGGCGGCGTTCTGATCCGGGACGGCCTCATCGCCGATTTCGGGCCGTATATCGACGCGGGCGCCGCGGGCGATGCCCGGATCATCGATTGCGCGGGCCTCGTTCTTGCGCCGGGGCTCGTTGACATGATGGTCTTTGCCGGCGAACCCGGTCACGAGCATCGGGAGACGCTTGCGACGGCGAGCAGCGCCGCATCCGCAGGCGGCGTCACCACGATCGCCTGCATGCCCAATACCGATCCCGTCATCGATGACGTCGCGCTCGTCGATTTCATCCTGCGGCGCGCCCGCGACACGGCGCTCGTCAACGTCCATCCCATGGCCGCCACGACCAAGGGTCTGCTCGGCGAGGAGATGACCGAGATCGGGCTGCTCCGCGAGGCGGGCGCCATCGCCTTTTCCAACGGCAAGACCAGCGTCGCCAACGCCAAGGTCATGCGCAACGCGCTCGCCTACGCCAAGGACTTCGGCGCGCTGATCGTGCATCACCTCGAAGATCCGTGGCTCGCCAAGGACGGCGTGATGAACGAGGGCGAGGTCGCGACGCGACTGGGCTTGCGCGGCATTCCGGCCGCCGCCGAGACCATCATGCTCGAGCGCGATATCCGCTTGGTCGAGCTTACGGGCGGCCGCTATCACGCCGCGCAGATTTCGTGCCGGGCGTCCCTCGACGTGATCCGCACGGCGAAGCTGATGGGACTTCCGGTCACCTGCGGCGTGTCGATCAACCACCTCGCGCTCAACGAGAACGACATCGGCTCCTACCGCACCTTCTTCAAGATGAAGCCGCCGCTGCGATCCGAAGCGGATCGCCGCGCCATGGTAGAGGGCGTCGCGAGCGGCGACATCGACGTGATCGTTTCGGCCCACGATCCGCGCGGCGCCGAGGGCAAGCGGCGTCCCTTCGCCGAGGCGGCCGACGGCGCCGTCGGCCTCGAAACCTTGCTCGGCGCCGCTCTCGGCCTCTATCACAACGGCCATGTCGATCTGCCGCAGCTACTTAGGGTTCTTAGCGAAAACCCGGCCCGGTTGCTCGGGCTCGGCAGCGGCAGGCTCGCGCGCGGCGCGCCCGCCGACCTCGTACTGATCGATCTCGACAAGCCCTGGACGGTCGAGCCCGAGCGCCTGCGCTCCAAGTCCAAGAACACGCCGTTTGACGGCGCGCGGCTCCAGGGCCACGCCATGCTGACCATCGTTGCCGGGCGCGTCGTCTATGATTACGCCGAAGGCTTAGGCTTAAATCCGTAGCGGCGCCTTTGGGACGGTGACCATGTCTCCCGCCGATTGGAGTGGCGTCCTCGTCAACGTCCTCGCCCTTGCCGGAGGCTATCTCCTCGGGTCGATACCGTTCGGTCTCGTTCTGGCGAAGCTTGCCGGTCTCGGCGATCTGCGCCAGATCGGCTCCGGCAATATCGGTGCGACGAACGTGCTGCGCGCCGGCGGCAAGGGCGTTGCCGCGCTCACGCTCATTCTCGATGCCGCCAAGGGGACGGCAGCCGTGCTGCTCGCGGGGCGCTTCGGCGAAACCGCCGCTCTCGCGGCGGGGCTTGGCGCCTTCCTCGGGCATGTTTTTCCGGTGTGGCTCGGCTTCAAGGGCGGCAAGGGCGTCGCCACCTATCTCGGCGTGCTGATCGGGCTCTATTGGCCGGCCGCATTGCTCTTCGCGGCGACGTGGCTCGCGGTCGCCTATGTCACGCGCTACTCCTCGCTTGCGGCTCTAACGGCGGTCGTGGCAAGCGTGCTCATGCTTGCGGCGATGGGCGAGTGGCGGCTTGCGGCACTGTTCCTGCTGCTCGGCGGCCTTCTCTATGTTCGCCATGCCGAAAATATCGGCCGCCTTGCGCGCGGCGAGGAGACGCGAATTGGCGAAAAGCGCTAAGGCCTCATCGGCGGCCGACCCCGGCCCCCGGCTCAACCGCCGTCAGCGTCATGTCCTACCGCCTTATTTTCGCGCCGATTGACGTTCAACCCCCCTGCCCCGCCGCCTGGGCTGAGGCTGGGGCGAGTGGCGAAAAAGCAACCATTCCTGGAATATCTTAGAGTTGCCGTAGCTAGTCCATACACGTGTAAGTTGTCAATCCGTCGCGGGTCGATTTGACAGTCGCGTTGCAAAACACCATTTTCCGGCCAACAGCCGGGGTCCCGCCGGACCCTCCTACCCTCAGCCCGACGCCTTTGCGCGGCTAGGAAAGTCTCAATGAACATCGTCATCGTAGAATCGCCAGCCAAGGCAAAGACCGTCAACAAGTACCTCGGGCCCGATTACCGCGTGCTCGCCTCCTACGGCCATGTGCGCGATCTGCCGTCGAAAAACGGCTCGGTCCTCCCCGACAAGGATTTCGAGATGCATTGGGACGTCGAGCCCAAGGCCGCCAAGCGGCTCGACGAAATCGCCAAGGCCGTGAAGGGCGCCAAGAAGCTGATCCTCGCGACCGACCCCGACCGCGAGGGCGAAGCCATCTCCTGGCATGTGCTGCAAGTGCTCGACCGCAAGAAGGCCTTGGCCGGCGTGCCGGTCGAGCGCGTCGTCTTCAATGCGGTGACCAAGGAGGCCGTGCTCGACGCCATGCGCAATCCGCGCGCGATCGACCGGCCTCTCGTCAATGCTTATCTCGCCCGCCGCGCGCTCGACTATCTCGTCGGCTTCACCCTGTCCCCGGTCCTGTGGCGGAAATTGCCGGGCGCGCGCTCCGCCGGCCGCGTGCAATCGGTGGCGCTCAGGCTCGTTTGCGATCGCGAACTCGAGATCGAGCAATTCAAGGCGCAGGAATACTGGTCGATCCTGGCCGAGCTTGCCACGGCGAAGAACGAGACGTTCCAGGCGCGGCTCGTCTCGGCCGGCGGCAAGAAGCTCGAGAAGTTCGATATCGGCGATGAGGCTTCCGCTCTTCGCCTCAAGGCAGCGCTCGAGGGTGGGCGGTATCTCGTTGCCAGTGTCGAAAGCAAGTCGCAGCGCCGTAACCCGGCAGCGCCCTTCACCACCTCGACCCTTCAGCAGGAGGCGTCGCGCAAGCTCGGCTTCTCGCCGCGCCATACCATGCAGCTCGCGCAGCGGCTCTACGAAGGCATCGATCTCGGCGGCGAGGCCGAAGGCCTCATCACCTATATGCGAACCGACGGCGTGCAGATCGTACCCGAGGCGGTCGCCGCGATCCGCAAGCTGGTGTCGAAGCGCTACGGCGATCGTTACGTGACCCCCTCCCCGCGCCAATACGAGACCAAGGCGAAGAACGCGCAAGAGGCGCACGAGGCCATCAGGCCGACCGACTTCAGCAAGGATCCCGACTCGGTTTCGCGCTATCTCGATGCCGAGGCCGCCAAGCTCTACCGGCTGATCTGGCAGCGCACGCTCGGGAGCCAGGCCGCCAGCGCCGAAATCGAGCGCACCACCGCCGAGATCGACGTCGCGGGCACCGACGGCAAGAACTACGGCGTGAGAGCCACGGGCTCGGTGATCCGCTTCGACGGCTTCCTCAAGATCTACGAGGAAGGGATCGACGATGTCGTGGGCGAGGACGGCGCTTTGCCCGCACTCGCCACGGGCGACAAGCTCGATCCCCGCAAGATCGAGGCGAAGCAGCACTTCACCGAGCCGCCGCCCCGCTATAGCGAAGCCACCCTCATCAAGAAGATGGAAGAGCTCGGCATCGGCAGGCCCTCGACCTACGCCTCCACGCTCAACGTGCTCCGCGATCGCGAATATGTCCGCATCGACAAGAAGCGGCTCTACCCCGAGGACAAGGGGCGGCTGGTCACGGCCTTCCTCGAAAGCTTCTTCAGCCGCTACGTGGAATACGACTTCACTGCCGATCTCGAGGAGAAGCTCGACCTCATCTCCGCGGGCCAGCTCGAATGGAAGGACGTGCTGCGCGATTTCTGGCGCGAGTTCATCGCCGCGGTCAACGACATCGGCGATCTGCGCATCACCGAGGTGCTCGATGCGCTGAACGACCTGCTCGGCCCGCATATCTTCCCCGACCAGGGCGCCGGCACCGATCCGCGCGCCTGTCCCTCATGCGCCGCCGGCCGTCTCAGCCTCAAGGTGGGCAAGTTCGGCGCCTTCATCGGCTGCTCCAACTATCCGGACTGCCGCTACACGCGCCAGCTCGCCGACACCAATGGCGAGATGGCGTCGCTTGCCGAAGGCAAGGTGCTCGGCGCCGATCCCGAAACCGGGCTCGACATCACGCTCCGCACCGGACGGTTCGGACCCTACGTTCAACTCGGCGAGCAGGATGGCGCCGAGAAGCCGAAGCGCGCCTCGATCCCCAAGGGCAACGATCCGCAAGGGGTCGATCTCGCCCGGGCGCTCGCGCTCCTCTCTCTCCCCCGCGAGGTGGGATTGCATCCTGAGTCGGGTAAGCCGATCACGGCGGGCTTCGGCCGCTTCGGACCGTATATCCAGCACGACGGCAAATATGCGAGCCTCGGCGCCCCCGAAGAGGTGTTCGAGATCGGCCTGAACCGCGCGGTGAGCCTTCTCGCCGAGAAGGCGGCCTCCTCGCGCGGACGCCGCAGCGCCAACGTCATCAAGGAGCTTGGCGAGCACCCGGAGCTTGGCGGCAAGGTGCAGGTTCTGACCGGCCGCTACGGACCTTACGTCAAGCACGGCAAGGTCAATGCCACGCTGCCGCGGGATCGCGAGCCGGAGCAGGTCACGCTCGATGAGGCCGTCGTGCTCATCGCGGCGAAGAGCGCCAAGGGCCCGGCCAAGAAGGCGCCAAAGAAGGCAGCGGCCAAGAAGCCGGCCCGCAAGGCGGCAAAGAGCAATAAGGAGGCCGTCGAGGAGACGGCAGGCTGAGCGGCAAGGTGGCGAAACACAAGGGGGCCCCGCGCAAGAAGGCGGTCAGCAAGCTTCCCTCGCGGCAGGACATTCTCGACTTTTTGGCGACGGCGAGCAGCGAGGCCGGCAAGCGCGAGATCGCGCGCGCCTTCGGCGTCAAAGGCGGCGACCGGATCGCATTGAAGGACATGCTGCGCGAGATGGCCGACGAGGGCCTGATCGCGGGCTCGCGCCGCAAGCTAACCCGGCCCGGCGTGCTGCCGCCTGTCACCGTGATCGAGGTGACGGCCCGCGATACCGACGGGGAGTTCGTCGCGCGGCCCGCCAACTGGGATGAGGCCCACGGTCCCGCGCCCCGCATCCTCATGGTCGAAGGCAAGCGCGAGTCCGACCCCGTCGCGGGCATCGGCGACCGGGTGCTAGCGCGCATCACGCAGCGCCCGGGCGACGCCGATTACCCCTACCAGGCGCGAACCATCAAGCGGCTCGCGCGCGCGGCGCGAAGTGTGCTCGGCATCTTTCGCGCGCTTCCCGGCGGCGCCGGCGTCGTCGACCCCATCGACCGCAAGCAATTAAGGGAATGGCCGGTGCCGCGCGGCGCCACCGGCGAGGCCGAGCATGGCGAATTGGTGCGTTTCGAGATCGCGCGCGCTTCGCGCATGGGCGTGCAGACCGCCCGCGTGACCGAGAGGCTCGGCAATCCCGAAGCGGAGCAGATGACGAGCCTCATCGCCGTCCATGCCCACGGTCTTCCCGACCGCTTTCCCGAGACGGTGCTGGCCGAGGCCGCTTCGGCCCAGGAGCCGGACTTGAAGCGCCGGGAGGACTTGCGGCATGTGCCGCTCGTCACCATCGATCCGTCGGACGCGCGCGACCATGACGACGCAGTTTTCGCCGAAGCCGACCCGGACCCCAAGAACCGCGGCGGCTGGGTGGTGATCGTCGCCATCGCCGATGTCGCCTCCTATGTGCGGCCGGGGAGCGCGCTCGACAAGGAAGCGCGAAAGCGCGGCAACTCGATCTATTTCCCCGATCGCGTCGTGCCGATGCTGCCCGAACGGATTTCCAACGATCTCTGTTCGCTCGTCGCCAATGAGCCGAGGCCTTGCCTCGCCGTGCGCATGGTGTTCGACAAGCATGGAAGTAAGCTCGGCCACCGCTTCTTCCGCGCCGTGATGCGGTCGGCCGCGAGCCTAACCTACGAGCAGGCGCAAGCCGCGATCGACGGGCGCACCGGCGAGACGACCGCGCCCCTGCTCGACACCGTGCTCCGCCCGCTTTGGGGTGCTTATGCCAGCCTCAACCTTGCCCGCACCGAGCGCGGACCGCTCGACCTCGATCTGCCGGAGCGGAAGATCCTGCTCGACGATCGCGGCCGCGTGCGCGGCGTCGCCACCCCTCCCCGGCTCGACGCCCACCGCCTGATCGAAGAGTTCATGATCGCCGCCAATGTCGCCGCGGCCGAGACCTTGGAGGCGAAGCGGTCGCCGCTCGTCTACCGCGTCCATGACAATCCCTCGAAGGAAAAACTTGCGTCGCTCGGCGAGTTTCTTGCGACCATCGGCATCAGGCTGCCGAAAGCAGGCACGCTGAGACCAACCCATTTCAATCGCGTTCTCGCCGACACGCGCGCGACGCCGACCGCCGAACTCGTCGCCGAGGTCGTTCTGCGGAGCCAGGCCCAAGCCGAATATGCCGTGGGCAATTTCGGCCATTTCGGCCTCAATCTGCGCCGCTACGCCCATTTTACCTCGCCGATCCGCCGCTATGCCGATCTCATCGTCCACCGGGCGCTGATGCGCGCGCTGGGCATGGGAAATGACGGCCTGACCGACGCCGAGATGGTTGAGCTCGACGAGATCGCGGGCCATATCTCCCAGACGGAGCGGACGGCCATGGCGGCTGAGCGCGAGACGGCCGACCGCCTGATCGCCGCCTATCTCGCCGACCGGATCGGCGCGACGTTCAGGGCCCGGGTCTCAGGCCTGGTGCGGACGGGCCTGTTCGTCAAGCTGATCGAGACCGGCGCCGACGGGTTCGTCCCGGCCTCCTCCATCGGACACGAATATTTCGTCCACGACGAGGTCCGCCACGCCCTTGTCGGCGAGGAGACGGGCCTCGCCTACCGGCTCGGCGACCCGGTTGACGTTCGCCTCGTCGAGGCCATCCCCAGCGCTGGCGCGCTCCGCTTCGAGATGCTGAGCGAGGGGCGCTCCATCGGCGCGCGACCGAAGGGCGCACGCAAGCAAAGTGACAGGGGAAAGGCGCACCGCTACAAGGGTAAGCCCCGCCGGCACGGACGCGGTCCGGCCCGCAAACGCCGTTAGCCGTCCGCCGGGACTTCAGGAGCACGCATGCCGGAGCGAACCCGAACGTCGCGCAACGCCTTTCACGGTTCGCCGCCCCCGCGGCCGGTTGCCACCGCTTTGCTGCGGGGCGCCACGCTCAAATGTCCGGCCTGCGGCGTCGGCGCCATGTTCCGCCGCTACCTCAAAGTTGCCGATCACTGCCCGCGTTGCGGCGAGGCGCTTCATCATCAGCGCGCCGACGACGCGCCGCCCTATTTCACCATCGCGATCGTCGGCCACATCGTCGTCGGCCTCATGCTCGCGGTCGAAATGGCTTACCGGCCTCCGCTTTGGCTGCACGGCGCGCTCTGGGTGCCGCTGACCCTGATCCTCACGCTGCTCCTCTTGCCTTCGGTGAAGGGAACGATCGTGGCGCTGCAATGGGCGCTCTACATGCACGGGTTCGATCCCGACAGCGACGAGGAGATGGATCTTGCCGGCGGCGATCCGGCGCGGCCGCGCCGCCTTGACTTCCGGCCCTGAGCGAGTAGGGTCGCGGCAAATTTGACGCAAATCTCGTTGAGGACCACATGGCCAAGCCTGTCACCCAGAAGATCAAGCTCGTGAGTACAGCCGGGACGGGCTATTTCTACGTGACCAAGAAGAACCCGCGCAATCAGACCGAGAAGATCGTCTTCAAGAAATACGATCCGGTGGCGCGCAAGCACGTGGAGTTCAAGGAAAGCAAGATCAAGTAGCGCGACTGGAGGCAAACCCTCCGATCGGCAGCGCAAGCTCCGCCTCAGCGGGCGATGCGGCACGGCCGCTTCCGGCGGACCGGCCTACCCTTTGTCTTTGAAATGGGTGGCCGGCCGAAACGCGGCGCTAACGAGGAGGCCACTCAACCGCGCTCCGGCCGGCCGAACCCTACGGACCCAGGAGATGCGGCGGACCTGAGCATTCCGCAGGGTTATCGTCGCTGACGAGGGAAATAGAGGATGGAGATAATCGAAAGCCGCGCTTAGCGATCGAACGCCCCCATTTGCCTCCCGTCGCGTTTGATTGCGAGTCTGGATAATAAAACAAGCAAAAACGGGACAAAATCAATCCTGTTCGTGCCTTGATACGATAAAATCTCAAGTTTTGTAAAGCTTTAAGGTAAAGACTTGAGGCGCCGCATAAACCATAATTGCGGCCCCGCAGCGAGGGAATCGGGCATTTCCGCCCCTATCGCGACTCGCCGATGAACTGCCTGATCGTGTCGAGAAAGGTCGAGACCGAGATCGGCTTCGAGATATAGGCCTCGCAACCGCCTTCGCGGATTCGCTCCTCGTCGCCCTTCATGGCGAAGGCCGTGACCGCAACGACCGGAATCTTGCGGAGCTGGTCGTCCTCTTTCAGCCATTTGGTGACTTCGAGCCCGGAAACCTCAGGGAGCTGAATATCCATCAAAATGAGATCGGGACGATGCTCGCGGGCAAGCGCGAGCGCCTCCATGCCGTTTCGCGTCTGGAGCGTCTTGTAGCCATGCGCATCGAGCAGATCATGAAACAGCTTCATGTTCAGCTCATTGTCTTCGACGATCAGAATGGTCTTAGTCATGGGGCAGTGACGGGCCGGCGAATTGGTCGCTCCATGATGGGCAATCTCGTTGAGGCGCGCCATGGCGCCCGGAGCGGATTTGAGCCTCCAAAACATGGTCGCGTGCTCCCCATCCCTTCAGAGCAACGCGAGTTTTGCCCGAAACCCCTAACGAATTTCTTGCGATGGAAGGCCACCCCCCGCCCAAAGGGCCGATGAGGGCGCCTGCACGGGCTCGGAGGCACGATCAGCGGCACTCGGGCGTCTTGAGATATTCGAGCGCGGTGAGCGTCCCGTGGACCGAGAAGGTGCCGTAGTCGATCAGGAGCTCGCGGCTGACGCCGTTATCGTAGAGCCGGAAGTCGATCTGGTAGCTCGGCGTGAGATCGCCGCCTTGTTCCTCGAAATAGCCGATCGACACCGGCCACGAGGCGAGCTCGCCGAGCCCCTTATCCTTGGCCACGGGCTCGAGCGCCCGATCGGCGCCCGGCGGCACGACCGTCCCGATGATGGCCGTCGTGTCGAAGACTTTTTGTCCCTTCTCGGAGCCGTCGTAGATTCGCGCCTGGAACAGCGTCTGGCCGGCGCGCGCCTTCTCGATCAGGGCAAGACTATGTTGCGTCGGGAACAGCACCGGCCCCGAGAGCTTGAGCTCCGCCTGCGCGGGCTGGCTCAGCCTCACCTTGACCGCCTCGTTCGGGGTCTCGCGCACCGCGCGGCCGGTGGTCACATCGGTGGGCTTTTCGTTCACGAACTGCGACGATTGAAACCGGAACGTCCGGCCGTTGCCCTGCTCCCAGGTCGAGGACCTGAGATCGGTCATGTTGGTCTGATCCTGGGAGTCGGTCATCTGCGTGACGAGACGCATATTGAGCGAATAGCCGTCGCATTCTGAGCCGGTAAACTCGAACACCATGCGGCCGTCGATGCCGGTGATGCCGGTGACGCCCGAGACCGAATGGGCATCGTCGAGCGTCATCTCATAGATGGCCCGGTGCGCCACGAGCTTGTTTGGCTCGCTCCCGGCGAGCGCCTGAGCGGGGCCGGACGGGGCCGCGGCGAGCGGCAACGCCACTGGCAGCGCCAATAAAAGCCCACGGCAAAGACGGTCTATGCGTTCCATCGTCAGGTCCTGCACCCCCGGACGGATCGCCGGGGAACGCGTTTTTTCGCACCAACGGCACAGTCGGACAAGAGGCGGCCGTTCGGGGCTTCTTGCGTGGGGATCGGATATGCTCAATGGTCTAAGGCCTTTAGCGACTGCGCTCAAGGCTGAAGGGAGGCCCCATGGTGGGAGAGATCGAAGCACGGCTGAAGGCGCTTGACCTCGTTCTTCCCGAGGCAAGGGCTGCGATCGGCAGCTATGCCCCCTTCCTTCACCTCGACCGTCAACTCATCATTTCCGGCCAGTTGCCGCTCGTTGACGGCAAGGTCGCAATTGCCGGCAAGGTCGGCACTGACCTCGACCTCGCCAAGGGGTGCGAGGCGGCGCGGCTTTGCGCCCTCAACATCCTAGCGCAAGCAAAGGCGGCACTGCGCGATCTCGACCGCATCGTCCAGCTCGTGCGCCTCAACGGCTTCGTCAATTCCGCGCCCGGCTTCACCGACCACCCCAAGGTGCTCAACGGCGCGTCGGACCTGATGGTCGAGATCCTCGGCAACAAGGGCATTCACACGCGGATCGCGGTCGGCTGCGCGAGCCTGCCGCTCGACGCCGCGGTCGAGGTCGATGCGATTTTTGCGATAGACTGAGCCCCACCGGCTTTGAGCGTCTCCCATGGCCGAACTCTATTGGCTGAAGCGGCCGATCGCCCATCGCGGCTTGCACGATGCCGCCAAGGGCATCGTCGAGAACAGCGTCTCGGCGGTGAGCGCCGCCATGGGCAAGGGCCTCGCCGTCGAAGTTGACGTGCAATGCGCCGCCGGCCACGTGCCGATTGTCTTTCACGACGCGAGGCTCGATCGGCTCACGGTGGAAAAGGGCCCCGTTGCCAAGCGGAGCGCCGAGGCGCTTTCCGGCATTGCTTTGCGCAATAGCAATGACCGCATCCTCACCCTGCCCGCCCTGCTCAGCCTCGTCGACGGCCGCGTACCGCTCCTACTCGAGGTGAAGAGCACTTGGACGCGCGAGGGCAAGTTCGAGGCCAACATTGCCGCCATGCTCGCGACGTACAAAGGACCGGTCGCGGTGATGTCGTTCGACCCCCATGCCCTCGCCGCCTTTCGCAAGGCCGCCGAAAGCCTGCCGCGCGGACTGGTCGCCGAGCGGTTCAACCGGCGCGACGGTTGGACCTGGCTCACCGCGGGCGAGCGCTTCGCCATGCGTCATCTCTTGAGCGCCGCCATCGCTTGGCCCCAGTTCATCGCCTACGATATCAGGGCGCTGCCGGCGCTCGCGCCTCTGATCGCGCGAAACCTGTTCGGGTTGCCGCTTCTCACCTGGACGGTGCGAACCGATGAAGAGCGCGAACGCGCGCTTCGCTATGCCGACGCCATGATCTTCGAAGGGATCAAACCTTAGCCGTGGGCGATATCGAACAGAACCGGGACCTTGCCGAGGGCGAAACTGGATCGGAGAGATTTTCACTCCGTGTCGCATCACGCATGCGCGACGTCGCCGCGGCGGATTGGGACGCCTGCGCGCAAGGGTCATTCGATCCCGCTAACCCATTTATTTCACACGCTTTTCTGATGGCTTTGGAGGCCAGCGGCTCGGCCACCTGGGCGACCGGCTGGCTACCGCATCACCTCCTGCTTGAAGACCGCCGGGGGAGACTCCTCGGCTGCATGCCCTGCTACGTCAAATCGCACTCGCTCGGGGAATACGTGTTCGATCACGGCTGGGCCGAGGCCTATGAGCGCGCTGGCGGACGCTACTATCCGAAGCTTCAGGCCTCGGTTCCCTTCACGCCCGTCACCGGCAGGCGCCTCCTCGTTCGCGCGAGCGCAAACCACAAAGAGCACGAAGCGCTTCTGTTGCAGGCCGCGATCGAGCTAACCGACCGGCTCGGCCTTTCCTCGCTGCACATCACCTTTCCCACTCGCGAGGAATGGGCGCTTGCAGGCGAGATCGGCTGCCTCAAGCGGACCGACCAGCAATTTCACTGGCGGAATGAAGGCTATTCGACCTTTGACGATTTCCTTGAGGCGCTCGCCTCGCGCAAGCGGAAGGCCATCAGGAGAGAGCGCCGCGAGGCGCTTCAAGACGACGTCGCCATCGAATGGCTGACGGGCAGCGACATAACCGAGGCGCATCTCGACGCCTTCTTCGCTTTCTACATCGACACGGGTTCGCGCAAATGGGGCTCCCCCTATCTGACGCGAGAGTGCTTCAGCCTGCTCGCGGCGAGCATGGCCGAGCGCATGGCGCTCATTCTCGCCAAGTGCTCCGGGCGCTATGTCGCGGGCGCTCTCAACTTCATCGGCGAGCACGCGCTCTACGGCCGCTATTGGGGCGGCATCGAGCATCATCCCTTCCTCCATTTCGAGGTCTGCTACTACCAGGCGATCGAACTCGCCATTGCGCGAAAGCTCGCGCGGGTGGAAGCGGGCGCGCAAGGCGCGCACAAGCTCGCGCGCGGTTATCTGCCGGTCGAGACCTATAGCGCGCATTACATCGCCGATCCGGGCCTGCGCCGCGCCGTCGCCGACTATCTGAAGCGGGAGCGCTTGGCGGTCTCGCGCGAGATCGCGCTTCTTTGCGCGGAATCGCCTTACCGCAAGTCAGGCGGCCCTTCACTTGCCGATTGACGATACGCCGCTAAAGATTCGAAATGATTCAGGGAATCGAAGCGAGGAAGCGCACATGGCCTACGATGAGAACAACGTCTTCGCCAAGGTGCTGAGGGGCGAGATCCCCTGCCACAAGATTTACGAGGATGCCGACACGCTCGCCTTCCTCGACATCATGCCGCGCGCCCAGGGCCATGCTCTCGTCGTCACCAAGGAGAAGGCGCGCGATTTCTTTGACATTTCGCCGGGAGGTCTCGCCAAGCTGATGGCCGTGGTGCAGAAGCTCGCGCCGAAGATCAAGGAGGCCATGGGCGCGGAAGGTATCCTCATCCAGCAATTCAACGGCGCCGCGGCCGGCCAGACCGTGTTCCACCTTCACGTCCACATCATTCCGCGCAAAGAGGGCGAGGCGTTGAAGCCGCACGCGGGAAAGATGGAAGACCAGGCCGTGCTCGCCGCCACCGCCGAGAAAATCCGGAAGAAATGGTCTGCCTGAATCGCCTCGTCTGCTCTCCTTGAGGGAGAGCACGCGAGCGCGTGACTGATGCGCCACCGCTCCGTTGCTTGAGCTCAAGCGCGAGCGGTGAGGGGTCAGCGGGCGAAGCCCGCGTCGATTCCCCTACCCTTCCCGCCACGCGACTTGCGAGCTTGCGCCGCAAGATCGCGGCGGAAGCCCTCTCCCAAGGGAGGGGAAAACAAGGATCCGAGCTAGAGAAGGTTGCGCTACTTCGATCCGAGGGGAACCTTGGGCACGAGGCTCGCGCCGACATTCCGGTCGCGCGCGGGCTTGGGCTTGCGGGGCCCGCGTTTGGCGCGCGGCTTCGGGCCGCCCGACTTCGGCGGTCCCTCGGGCGTGCCATCGCCTTGAGCTTCGTCCTCGCTCTCCTCGGGATCGCGGGGCCTCACCGGCGCGTCGGGCTTCAGATACTCGAAGCCGAGGACCTTCTCGGTCCCCTTCTCCTCGACCAGGACGCGGACGATGCCGCCATCCTTCAGCGCGCCGAACAGGATCTCTTCGGCGAGCGGCTTCTTGATCTGCTCCTGGATGACGCGGGCGAGCGGCCGCGCGCCGAACTTGTCGTCGTAGCCCCGCTCGGCCAGCCACGTATTGGCCTCCGGCGTCAGCTCGATGGTGATGTTGCGATCGCCGAGCTGCGCTTCAAGCTGGAACACGAACTTCTCCACTACCTGGGCGATCACCTCGGGCGTGAGGCTGGCGAAGGCGATGACCGCGTCGAGCCGGTTGCGGAACTCCGGCGTGAACATGCGGTTGATCGCCTCCTCGTCGTCGCCCTCGCGCTTGGACCGGTTGAAGCCGATCGCGGCCTTGGCGAGTTCGCTCGCGCCGGCGTTGGTGGTCATGATGAGGATGACGTTCTGGAAGTCGACGCGCTTGCCGTTGTGGTCGGTGAGCTTGCCGTGATCCATCACCTGCAACAGGATGTTGAACAGGTCGGGATGCGCCTTCTCGATCTCGTCGAGCAGGAGCACGCAATGCGGGTGCTGATCGACGCCGTCGGTGAGAAGCCCGCCCTGATCGAAGCCGACATAGCCGGGCGGCGCGCCGATTAGCCGCGAAACGGTGTGGCGCTCCATATATTCGCTCATGTCGAAGCGGAGCAGCTCGACGCCGAGGAGCAGCGCGAGCTGGCGCGCGACCTCGGTCTTGCCGACGCCGGTCGGGCCCGAGAACATGTAGCAGCCAATCGGCTTTCCGGGCTCGCGCAAGCCGGCCCGCGACAGCTTGATCGCAGCGGCCAGAGCCTCGATCGCCTGGTTCTGTCCGAACACCACCCGCTTCAAATCTTGGTCGATCGCCCGCAACACCTCGGCGTCGGATTTCGACACCGTCTTGGGCGGAATGCGAGCCATGGTGGCGATGGTGGACTCGACCTCCTTAACGCCGATGATCTTGCGCCGCTGCCGCTCGGGCACCAGCATTTGCGAGGCGCCGGTCTCGTCGATCACGTCGATCGCCTTGTCGGGCAGCTTGCGGTCGTGAATGTACTTCGCCGACAGCTCGACCGCCGACTTGATCGCTTGGCTCGTGTAGCGCACGCGGTGGAAGTCCTCGAAATAGGGCTTGAGCCCCTTCAAGATCTCGATCGCGTCGGGCACCGACGGCTCGTTCACGTCGATCTTTTGGAACCGACGCACAAGCGCCCGATCCTTCTCGAAATGCTGGCGGTATTCCTTATAGGTGGTCGAGCCGATGCAGCGGAGCGTGCCCGACTGAAGCGCGGGCTTGAGCAGGTTCGACGCATCCATGGCGCCGCCCGAGGTGGCCCCGGCCCCGATCACCGTATGGATCTCGTCGATGAACATGATGGCACCGGGATAAGCCTCGATCTCGCGCATCACCGCCTTGAGCCGCTCCTCGAAATCGCCGCGATAACGCGTGCCGGCGAGCAGCGCGCCCATGTCGAGCTGGAAGATGGTGGAATCGGCCAGCACTTCCGGCACGTCGCCCATGACGATGCGGCGCGCGAGGCCCTCGGCGATCGCCGTCTTGCCGACGCCGGGATCGCCGACGAAGAGCGGGTTGTTCTTCTGGCGCCGGCACAGGACCTGGATGGTGCGCTGGATCTCAGGCCCGCGTCCGATCAGGGGATCGATGCGGCCCGCGCGGGCTTTCTGGTTGAGATTGATGCAGTAGACTTCGAGCGCATCGGCGCCGCGCTTCTTTTCGTCGCTGCCCTCGACCGTCGCCGCGTCGTCGTCCACCCCGCGCACGGTGCGCGTCTCCGACATCCCGGCCCGCTTGGCGATGCCGTGGCTGATATAGTTGACCGCATCGAAGCGGGTCATGTGCTGCTCTTGCAGGAAGAAGGCGGCGTGGCTCTCCCTCTCGGCGAAGATGGCGACGAGCACGTTGGCCCCGGTCACCTCCTCGCGGCCCGAGGATTGCACATGAGCCACGGCGCGGTGAATGACGCGCTGGAACGCGGCCGTCGGCTGCGCGTCGCCGCGCGAATCGAGCACCATCGACGACAGCTCGTTGTCGACATAGCCGGTGATCTTGTCGCGCAAGGCATCGATATCGACATCGCAGGCGCGCATCACCGCCGCCGCGTCGCGGTCGTCAAGCAGCGAGAGGAGCAGATGCTCGAGCGTGGCGTATTCGTGGCTGCGCTCATTGGCATATTGCAGCGCGCGCCGGAGGGCCTGCTCGAGGCTGGTCGAAAACGAAGCCACTTAGATCCTCACTCCTTTTCCATGGTGCATTGTAGCGGATGCTCGTGCTGCCGGGCGAAGCTCGTGACCTGCGCTACTTTAGTCTCCGCGACCTCGTAAGTGTAGACCCCGCAGATGCCGACGCCCTTTTGATGCACATGCAGCATGATGCGGGTCGCCTCCTCCGGCGGCTTGTTGAAGAAGCGCTCGAGCACGTACACGACGAAATCCATCGGCGTGTAGTCGTCGTTGAGCAGCAACACCTTATAGAGACTAGGCCGCTTGGTCTTCGGCCGGGTCTTGGTGATGATTTGCGTGCCGGTGTCGTCGCCCCGGCGAGGATCGCCGTTCCGCGCCATCGTTCAGTCCCTATGTGGCGTCTCGTTGGTCATCTGCCAAGGCGAGCGGCCGCTCGCGATTGATGCTCCATTCTACCTTCAAGGCGCGCCACGGCAAATCCCGGCGCGCCTCCCATAACATAGTGCGAGTTGCTGACGGGAAAACGGCAAAAAAAAAGACCCGGGCGCGAGGCCCGGGTCGTTTTCTGAGACCGATTCGCGGCTGTTCGCGGTCAGACCAGCTTCTTGGAGAACGCCGCCTCGACCGGCTTGTACGCGTCCTTGGCGAGGCCGACATACATTTCACCGAGCTTGGACATCTCGGCGACATATCCGTCGTAAGCCTTCTTGGCATACTGGGACTGAATCTCGATTGCCTGCTCGATCGTCTTGGCGCCGATCAGCTGCTCGAAAGCGCGGGTCGAATCCTCGAACGCCTTCTTGGAATAGTCGGTGACCTCGGCGGCGATGGCCTGGAAACCCTTGTTCACCTCACCGAACGAACGGACGGCCGCATCGAAGCCGTCTTTGCCTACTTTCTGAAACTCCTCGAAACCTTTGAGCATGGGGGGCCCTCTCTCGACACGGTTGACGCGATCTACTAGGAACGGCCCACATATATGCGTCGCACAACAAAAATCAACCACATTTTTTTGCACTGCACAATGAATTCGAATTTGGGCTGCTTAACGCTTTGGCAAGCGACGAATTTTAGCCTTCTTCTTGCCACGGGGTACGGTGTATTGGGGAAGACCCCCTCCGCGGCGCCGATGCCGAAAGGCGCCGGGAGGGACAGAGTTTCGGTCAGACGGGGGAAGTCTTGGCCTTACGGGGCAAAGCGGGACGTTTTCGTCCTCACCTTCAAATGAACCTGCAGCGCGGGGCGCGTCTTGCGCTCGCGCTCGCGCTTGTGCTCGCGGCCCTGGCGGCGCCGAGCGCCGAAGCGGCGTCGCGGCGGTCGAAATCGGGGACCCCGAAGATCGCGGCCTCGATCGTCGTCGACATGAACACGGGCACGATTCTCCATTCCGAGGCCGCCGAGCAGCCGCGTCCTCCGGCCTCTCTCACGAAAATGATGACGCTCTACGTGCTGTTCGGCTATCTGCGCGCTGGCAAGATCACGCCCGACACCGAACTCGTCGTGACTTCTCACGCCGCGAGCCAGGCCCCGACCAAGCTTGGCCTCAAGCCCGGCGCGAAGATCAAGGTCACCGATGCCGCCAAGGCGCTGGTGACCCAGTCGGCCAACGACGCCGCCGCAACCATTGCCGAAAATTTGGGCGGCACCGAAGAGAACTTCGCCCGGCTGATGACCGAGACCGGGCGGCGCATCGGCATGACCAACACGGTCTTTCGCAACGCCTCAGGCCTGCCGAACGAGGAGCAGATGTCAACGGCGCGCGACATGGCCATTCTGTCCGCGCATCTGATCCACGACTATCCGGAATTCTACACCGTGTTCGAGACGCGCTATTTCACCTTCAAGGGCCGCAAGTACCGCAATCACAACAAGCTCTTGTTCGGCTATAAGGGCACCGACGGCATCAAGACCGGCTATACGAGAGCAAGCGGCTTCAACCTCGCCGCTTCGGCGCATCGCGGCAACAAGCACCTGCTTGCGGTCGTGCTCGGCGGCAGGACCGGGAGCCAACGCGACGCCGCCACCCGCGCCCTCCTCGACAAGCACTTCGCGAAAGCCTCCGAGACCAAGCCTACCGAAGAGCAGCGCGTGGCATCGTTCGTCGGAGCGCCGCCTCCGCCGCTGCCGGCGATCAAGAAGCCTGATCTCACGCTCGCGTCAATGGCGCCCGTCCCCTCGCCCGCCGCTTCGCCCGCCGAAGGCGACATCGATCCCGCCCCGGTGGCCGCGCCCGCGCCTGCGCCCGCTCCGGCGCCTACGCCCGTTCTTGCATCCTTGACCAGCCCGAGCCCCGCGGCGAAGCCTGCGACAGAGTCCGCTCGCGTTGACGGCGCCTATAACGTTCAGGTCGGCGCTTTCACGTCCCAGGCCGAGGCCGAGAACAGGCTCGGCATGGTCCAGCAGCGCGCCCTCGATGTTCTGAAAGGGCACCTGCCCTTCACCGCCTCGTTCATGAAGGGCGACCAGGAATGGTACCGGGCACGCTTTGCCGGCTTCTCGCAAGACGACGCCGAGGCCGCTTGCGCCGCGCTGAAGAAGCTGTCCCTCGACTGCGCGATCATGCTCGCCGAGTAGGGCGCCGGTACTGAGCGCGCCCACCTGGCTCACGCGCGGCCGAGCAGCACGTCCTTCGCCTCATTGATCCGCGCCGCGAGGTAGTTCGACCCCCCTTGGTCCGGGTGCATCTTCATCATCAGGCGGCGATGCGCCTGCCTGATCTCCTCTTCGCTCGCATTGGGACCCAAGCCGAGCACGGCGTAGGCCTCCTCGGCGCTCATGCGCTTTGACCCGTTGGCGCGCCGCCTGCCGGACTTGGCCCCCTCGCCCGCCGTCGAGCGCCGCTCGCGCCAGTCGGGTAGGCGCCAGTCGAGATAGGCTTCCATGACGGCGGCTTCCGGCGCGCCCTCCTGGTAGAGCTCGGCAAGAAGCTCCATTGCCTCGCGATCGCTGAGCGAAGAAAGCGCGCGGCCCTCAAAGCGGCCCGTGAGGCACATGCCCTCCATCTCCCCGGTGTCGTGGTCGAGCGCGACTTCGAGCCGATCGGTCTTGACCCGCGATTTTTGTCCGGGCGCCTTGCGCGCCGAACCGAACGGATCGCCGAAGCCAAACCCGCTTCCCCGTTTGAGCAGCGAGAAGCCGAACACCGCGAGCGGGATAGCGATCGGGAGCGCGCCGCGCAAGATAAGGAACCCTGCGGCGGCGATCGCCGCGACGCCGCCGATCCTGCGGACAGCAACGGCGAGACTGCCGGGGTTGGCCGCGGCGATCATTCGCCCGGCGAGTAGAAGGAGCACGAGGAACGCGCATCCGACAAGGAAATAGACCATCGATTTTGCTCGTTATCCGAGCTGTTCAAGCAGGCGGAGCGCGGCCGTGCTCTTGGTCTCGTCGCTGAAATTCTGCAGCGCTTTGCGGCCGCCGGTGGCATAGACCGCGACCGCGGCGAGAAGCTCGCGGAGCTGCCGGGCCGAACCCGCATCGAACCGGCAATAGGCGCCGCGCGAGAGCCTCGCGATCTCCCTGAAGGCGCGCTCGGCCTTGGGCTCCGATCCCTCCTGGAACAGGAATACCGGCACGCCGCTCAAACCGAGCTCGCCCGCGAGATTGGCGAGCCGGTCGATATCCTCCTCCATGCAGTCGCCGACATAGACGAGCGCGCTGACCTTCTTCGCCGCGCCCTCGCGCTTGGCGTGGGCCAGGACTCTGCCGATCTGGGTGAAGCCGCCGGCGCAAGCGACTTTGCGCATCAGGGCTGCCAGGGCATCCGGGTCGCCGACCCATTTCGACGCCTGGCATTCGTTGAAGCCACGGAAATAGACGAGCTGCACGTCGAGCCCGCCAACCGACTTGACGGCCCTGAACATGTCGGCCTGGAGCTCGAGCGCGAGGTCCCAGGAGGGCTGCCGGCTCATGGTCGCGTCCATGGCAAAGATCAGCCGCCCGCTTCCCTCCCCCACTGGCTTCAGGCTTCGCACGTCCTTGAGGAAGGCGTCGATCTCGGCTCGGGTCGAGCGCTCCGGCGCGATCTCGCCGCGAGCGGGCTTCGCTGGGGTTTTGGGCTCGGCCATTTCTTCTCAAAACTCCGTCAGGCGATAAACCCAATATAGATGGACCCTCCATCGGTTGCGCACAATGCCGTATCGCGGACGGGGAGCCGCGCTTGGCTTGCCGGGCAGTTGACGCGAAAGGAACCGCCTTTATGGTCGCCGCCGGAGAAGCCCCGATGAGCACCATCGCCCGCAGCGTAAGCGACTTGAGGCAGAGCCTTGCCCCGTGGCGGAAGGCGGGTGAAAGGATCGCGCTCGTGCCCACCATGGGCGCGCTGCATGACGGCCACCTCTCGCTCGTCGCGCTCGCCAAGAGCAACGCCGATCGCGTGGTCGTCTCGGTCTTCGTCAATCCCACTCAGTTCGGGCCGAGCGAGGATTTCCACCGCTACCCTCGCGACGAAGCGGGCGATCTCGACAAGCTCGAGAAGGCCGGCGCAAACCTCGTCTTCGCGCCTGACACCGCGGAGATGTATCCGCATGGCTTCAGCACGAAGGTGAGCGTTTCGGACCTCACCGAAGATTTGTGCGGAGCTTCCCGGCCCAACCATTTTGATGGCGTCGCCACGGTCGTGACCAAGCTTCTGCTGCAATGCGCCCCCGACGTCGCGATCTTCGGCGAGAAGGACTATCAGCAGTTGCTCGTGATCAAGCGCCTCGTGCGGGACCTCAACATTCCGGTCGAGATCCTCGGCGGTCCGATCGTGCGCGAGAAGGACGGCCTCGCGCTCTCGTCGCGGAACGCCTACCTGTCGCCCTCGGAGCGGAAGGCTGCGCCGCTCCTTTACCAAACGATTGTCGCAGTCGCGAACGATCTGAGCCAAGGGCGCGGCGCCGACGATGCGGCGGCGGCCGGACGCCTCAAGCTCGAAGCCGCGGGCTTCAGCGTCGATTATGTCGCTGTGCGCGACCCGGAGACGCTGAAGCCGCTGTCGGGTCCGGTTGAGCGCGCGCGGGTTCTCGCCGCCGTCCGTTTGGGGAGCACGCGGCTGATCGACAACGTCGCCGTCCCGGCCCCTACCAATCGATAAGCCTCAGCGCGCGCAGCTCTTCGCGCATCGCCCGTGGCATCGCGTCGGCCCTGTCGTCGAAACTCTTGCCGTCAGGCGGCGCGTCGGCCGCTTCGAGATAGCGCCAGCCCTGAAAGGCCCGGCGGGGTTGCGGCCGCGTGGGGACGAGTTCCGTGTCGAGCACGATGCCGCAGCATCGCGTGCCGTCGTCCCTCGCATCCTCGCGGAGATCGAGCACGCGCTGCCGTACCAGCACGAAGCCCTTGATCACCCAGTAGAGCGAGCCGCCATCGAGGATTTCATCGCGCCGCCGCGGGGTCTGGAGGGTGCGATGGCAATGCTCGGGCTTTTTCCTGCCCCGCGCGAGGCGCTTCAAGTGCTCGTCCTGCCACTCGGCGAGTTCGCGCGGCGTTTCGACGCCGACGCAAAGCTTGATAAGATGCAGCGTCATGGTCCGTTATCAGAAGTCATAAAATTGACGTGATTTCGCCCAGGCCCGGGAGCCTCGACAACTTTACCAAGCCGGAGGCTTGCAGTTCCAAACGGCGAATAGTCTTGAGGGCCAAGCTCGATCCTCGCTATCATCTGGGCGACCTTCCGATCACGAACAGTTTACCGTGCCTGGGTATCTAGGATTGAGAGTCACGGAGCTTTGAACAGGAGTGACGGCAGCTTGGCCGAATTCGAGGCTATAGCTCGGTTGGCGGCTCTCCGCCACGAATGCCTAGAACTCATGCACAGGAGTGGAAAATGACGCTCAATAAGAAGTCCGGCGCAAAGATCGCCATGACCGCCGCGGCCCTCGTTGTCTCCGGCACGGCTCTGATTGCGACTGCCTATGCCGAGGCGGTTCCGGGACGCTGCTTTGGCGTCAACGGCTGCGCCGGCAAGGGCGCTTGCAAGACCACGAAGAACGACTGCAAGGGCAAGAACGCTTGCAAGGGGCAAGGCTGGGTCCAGATGCTCCAGGACGAGTGCAAGACGGCCGGCGGTCATTTCGAGAATAGCTAAGACTGAGCGAATGCGGCCGGCCGCGGCGTTCGCGGCCGGTCGCATTTCCTGATTTCGGGAGCTGCGGCCATGATCAGCGAAAAGCCCCCCTATCTCGGCTTCGGCTTGGGGCTCAGGCCTCAGCACTATCAAGAAGTGCTCGACGGCTCCCCCGCCATCGATTGGTTCGAAATCATCTCCGAGAACTACCTGATCGAGGGCGGCCAGCCGCTCTACATGCTCGACCGCATCCGCGAGCGTTATCCCCTGGTGATGCACGGCGTCTCGCTCTCGATTGCCTCAACCGCGCCGCTCGACCTCGACTATCTCGGCGCGCTGAAAAAGCTAGCCGCGCGCGTCGATCCGAAATGGATTTCCGATCATCTCTGCTGGACCGGCGTGCACGGGGTCAACCTGCACGACCTCCTGCCCATCCCTTACACCGAGGAGGCACTTGACCACGTCGTCGATCGTGTCGGCCAGGTTCAGGACATTCTTGGACGCCGGCTCACGCTCGAGAACGTCTCGAGTTACGTCACCTTCGGCCAATCGGAGATGACCGAGTGGGAGTTCGTGAGCGAAGTGGCGCGGCGCGCCGATTGCTGGCTCCTGTTCGACGTCAACAACGTCTATGTCAGCGCCTTCAACCACGGCTTCTCCACCAACGACTTCCTGCACGGCGTACCGCGCGACCGAGTCGTCCAGTTCCATGTCGCCGGCCACAGCCACGAAGAGAGCCACATTATCGACACCCACGACCATCCCGTGTGCGACGAGGTGTGGGACTTCTATCGCGAGACCGTCACGCATTTCGGCCCGGTCTCGACCATGATCGAGCGCGACGACAACATCCCGCCGCTCGCCGAGCTTGTCGATGAGCTCAACCATGCGCGCGCGATCGCAGGCGCGGTGCGGGAAGGCAAGCGGCTCGAAGCCGCGGAATGAAGACCCTTCGCGAGATCCAGGACAGCTTCCAGCGCGGCATCCTCGCAGGCGATGACGCCATCCTTGGCGAGGTCAAGGACAGCGACAAGGAACAGCGCAAGGTGCTGTTCGGCGTCTATCGCAACGCTTATACCGCCCGGCTCGCCGAGATCGTCGGCGAGGATCACGAGCAGCTTCACGCCTATCTCGGCGATCAGGCCTTCGCCAGACTGGTGAAAGCTTATATCGCCGCCAATCCGTCCGATCAGCGGAGCGCGCGCTGGTTCGGACGCCATCTCCCCGCTTTCGTGCGAAACGACGCAACCTTCGCCAAGCACCGCGAGGTTGTCGAAATCGCCGAGCTGGAGAAGGCCCTCACCGACGCCTTCGACGGCCCCGACGCCGAGCCGCTTCGCATCGATGCTCTCGCCGCGATCGCGGAAGAGGATTGGCCGCGTCTCGTCTTCGTGCCGCAGCCGACCGCGATCCGCCTCACCTTCGCGACCAACGCCGCCGATATCTGGTCGGCGCTGAAAAGCGAGGCCGCTCCGCCGAAGCCGCTTCATCTGCCCGAGCCTCAAGCGATCCTCGTCTGGCGTCAGGATTTCATGTCGCGCTTCCGGCTGCTTTCGACCGAGGAGGCGATGATGTGGGACGAGGCGGCAAAGGGCGTCCGTTTTGGCGTCCTGTGCGAGATGGTCGCAACCTTCGCCGGCGAAGACGAGGCCGAGCTTCGCGCCGCCACCTACCTCAAGGGGTGGGTCGACATGGGGATGCTGGCGGGCTGCCGGACGGCGTAGCGCCCGGGCGCGCCAAGTCGCAGCCCGCGACAACGGCCGGACGCGGACCCGGAAACAGCGTATCGCTCCGTCCTCTGAGCCAATAGGCGACAAGTCCGAACCATTCGCGGGCGGCGACATCGACCCGGCGCAAGCCCTCAGAGACCTTGTCGAAGGGCCGCGTCAAGTCGGCGCGCCCGCGCGTGCGGTAATCGACCGGCCAGGCCTCGACCTCGAAACCGGCCTTGCGGAAGGCGCCGATCGCGCGCGGCATGTGATAGGCCGAGGTGATGAGGAGCCAGCGCTTGCCCGGGCCAAGCTCGCCGCTCCGGGTGAGCTCCTCCTTGAGGAAGGCGGCGTTCTCGTAGGTGTCGCGCGACTTCGCCTCGAGGATGAGCCGGTCCGGCGGCACGCCGAGCGCGGTGAGCAGCGTCTCGGCCCCCTCGGCCTCGCTTCCAGCCGGATAGAGAATGCCGGCATCGCCGCCGGAGAAGGCGATTTTCGCTTCCGGGTAGCGGCGGGACAGGATTGCGCCCTCGACCATCCGCTCCGAAGCCTCGTTCAATGCCGGCGTCCCCCGCGCGCTGCCCACAAGCCTGTCCTCCGCGCCGCCGAGAACAATAAAACCCGTTGGCGGCGGCGGCGCGTCGAGATCGGCGCGCGGGAACCGGTCCTCGAGCGGCAGGATCAAGGCATTGCCGAGCGGCGAGAGACCGGCGATGAGGAGCAGGATCGCGCCGAAGCTGGCGAAGCGCCGTCCCCAGCGCGCCCATCCGGTCCAGATCAGGATCGAGCCGTAGCCGATCAGGAGCGCGATCAGCGTCGAGGGTTGGATCAGGAACCCGATCACTTTGGCGAGATAAAAAAACATGTGGGTCCCTACACCAGCCACAGAGCGGCAAGCCCGAGAAAGGCGAAGAAGCCGACCACGTCGGTCACCGTGGTGACGAACACGCCCGAAGCGATTGCCGGATCGAGCCCCAGCGCGTCAAGCCCGAGCGGGATGAGGATCCCGGCGAGCGCGGCTGCGAGCAGGTTGACGATCATCGCGACCCCGATCACGAGGCCAAGCTTGTCGCTGCCGAACCAGAAGAAGGCGATGGCCGCCATGATGACGGCGAAGAGCAGTCCGTTGAGGAGGCCGACGGCCGATTCGCGCCAGATGACCCGAAGCACGTTGGCCGGACCGATATCCTGGGTGGCGAGCGCACGCACCGCCACGGTCATGGTCTGCGTGCCGGCGTTCCCCCCCATCGAGGCCACGATCGGCATCAGCACGGCGAGCGCCACCATCTGCTCGATCGTCGCCTCGAATAGGCTGATGACGAAGGAGGCGAGAATGGCGGTGATGAGATTGGCGAAGAGCCAGGTAAAGCGGTGGCTCGCGGTCCGCCACACCGAGTCGGAGACCCGCTCGCCCGCGACGCCGCCCATGCGCAAGATATCTTCCGAGGCTTCTTCCTGCACGACCTCGACGATGTCGTCGGCGGTAATCACCCCGACCAGCCTGCCGCCGCCGTCGACCACGGGCGCGGAGGTGAGGTTGTAGCGCTCGAACTGGCGCGCCACCGCCTCCTGATCGGCCTCGACCGGGATCGGGTGAATGTCCCGTTCGGTGACCGCGTCGATCGAGGTCGGCCGCTTAGCCCGGAGCAGACTGTTGAGCGCGACCGAGCCGAGCAGGTGATAGGCGGGATCGACCACGAAGAGTTCATAGAAGCGGTCGGGCAGGTCTTCCGCCTCGCGCATGTAGTCGATCGTCTGCCCCACCGACCAGAACGGCGGCACGGCGATAAGATCGGTCTGCATGATGCGGCCGGCCGAATCCTCCGGGTATTCCAGGCTGCGCTCGAGCGCGAGCCGCTCGAAATGCGGAAGCTTGGCGAGGATGTCGGTCTGATCTTCCTTGTCGAGGTCCTCGATGACGTAGACGGCGTCGTCGGAATCGAGCTGTTGCAGCGCCTCGGCCACCTGCTCGCTCGGCATGGTCTCGAGCACCTGGTCGCGCACCGCCTCGTCGAGTTCGGGCAGCGTCGCGGCGTCGAAATCCTCGCCGAGCGTTGCGATGAGCATGGTGCGTTGCTCGGGCCGGAGCAGCTCGATAAGATCGGCAAGATCGGCCTCGTGCAGCGGAAGAGCGAGGTCGCGCAGTTTCGCCGCCTCGCCCGTATCGAGCGCGGCAACGACGGCGTGGAGGAACTCGGGGCGGATTTCGCCCTCCTCGTCACGCAAATCGACCTCGCCCGCTTCATCCTGCATGGCCTGTCCGTTTCATCGTTCCAACGTCAAGCGGGAGGGCCGCGGATTCCGCGGGAGCGGGGTCGCGCCGGAAGAGACGAATTCCCGCTTCCGGGCCTGCGATCACAGGCGCGGCTTGGGCGTCACTAGACCCTTGTTATGGCGGAATTGCCACCAAAAAAGCGCCTAGACCTGGGGCCGTTTTGTCACCGGGGGCGCGCGGGCGGCGCTAAGCGACAAAATGTTGTAGTGTCGAAACGACTTCTTGATCGGAATAGGGCTTCGGGAAAAATCTCGCCCGCTCAGGCAAGTCGGCGTCACGAGGATTGAAATACCCGGAAGTGACAATAAGTTCGATCGGCGGCCAGCGTTTGCGGATGGCATGAGCCAGTCTGAGGCCATCCATTGAGCCCGGCATGTCGATGTCGGTAAACACAATGCGTATATCTTTGCGCCGTTCCAAGATCGCGATTGCTTCATCGGCATTCGATGCTTCAATTGCCGTGAAGCCGGCGTCTTCGACCAGGTTCACTGCGTGCGATCGGTTAAAAAAATCGTCTTCAACAACCAAGACATGGATGGCAAGATCGGGCGACATCTCGTTGATTGATTTGAGCCACTCAGGGCAAACCCCCGTGCCAGTTGCTTGTTCCAGGGGTCGTTTGGCGAAGGCGAGTCTCCTCCGAATGGGTAGGTCTGTAAGCTATGTCTAATTCTGAGCGAGTCCATCGCTGGGCGACGCAGCTTCACCGCCTGCAAAAAAACCCTTTGGTCGTCTGGGGCGCCGTCCTCGGCAGCGTGCTTCTCGCCACGCTCGCCCGATGGGCCATCGGCGGGCTCGTCCAGGATCTTATCCCGTTTACCACCTACTACCCGGCGATCGTGGTGGCGACGTTGATTGGCGGCTTTTGGCTAGGAACGCTTGCCACCATCCTCTCGGCAGTCCTGGCGTGGTGGCTTTTTTTGCCACCGGCCTTTGGCTTCGCACTCGATCGACCAGAGATCGCCTCGCTTATTACCTTCATCCTTGTCTGCCTCCTGCTGGTCGGGGTTGTCACCACGCTGAAGGCCGCGGTCGATCTTCTGCTGGTTGAAATCGATCAGCGACGAAAAGCGCATCTCGCAATTGGGCAACTTGGCTCGTTGGTGGAGACTTCGGCGGACGCCATCATCACCAAGGATCTCAACGGCATCATCACCAGTTGGAACGGGGGTGCGGAACGAATCTTCGGCTATACCGCCGACGAGATGCTCGGAAAGCCGGTGAGCCTCCTGATACCGGCAGATCGGCCCGATGAGGAGCCTTCGATCTTGCAGCGGATCAGACGCGGAGAACGCATCGAACACTACGAAACCGTGAGGCGGCGCAAAAGCGGCGAGCTCATCGACATCTCCCTCAGCGTATCGCCGCTTGCGGACGAGAAGGGCAAGATCGTCGGCGCCTCGAAAATCGCGCGAGACATTACCGTCAGTCGGAACGCGCAAGAAATGCAGGCGCTCCTTCTCGGTGAGATGCGCCACCGCATAAACAACCTATTCGCGGTGACAAATTCGCTGGTGACGCTCAGCGCTCGCTCGTCGAAGACGCCGAAGCAAATGGAAATGGCAATCAAGGAGAGACTGGCGGCTTTGTCGCGCGCTCAGCAGCTCACGCGACCTGGTCTTATCGCGAAAGAACTTGAAATCAGAGAGCAGGCCACGCTGAAGAGCCTCATCACGGCAATCTTCGCACCTTATGCGGCTGCCGGTTTGAAGGGCCCAGAGCGCATCCTCGTCACAGGTTGCGATGAGGAAATCGACGATCGAGCCGTCACGAGCGCCGCCCTTCTGCTGCATGAACTCGCGACCAACGCCACCAAATACGGCGCCCTGTCGGCGTCGGCGGGCGTGGTTCACATCGACTGTTCTTCGAAGGAATCCTGGATTGCAATCACTTGGGAGGAGCGTGGCGGACCGCCTGTCAACGGTCCTCCGGACCGGGAAGGATTCGGCGGGAGCCTTGCGCGCAAAATCGTCGAAAACCAGTTTCGCGGCCGGTTCTTCAATGAATGGAAGCCGAGCGGCTTGTCCATAAGGATTGAGATCCCTCGTGAACACATCGCCCCACCGAAGGCCGAGTCATCGATGGTCGAGTTGGCGGAATGCGCCCCATGACGCTTATACTGCGTCGAGGCCGGGGAGGTTGACGTCCAACTTTGCACGGCTGCCTTGGTTGCTGCAGGCGGAATTGTTCCTGATGGAACAGCCGCAGGAGACGAACGTTCAACCCTCAGCAAAGTCCAAGGAGATTGTCATGAAATGCACCGGGTTTGGGTCGTCGATACCCACCGGACCTCAACTAACAACGGCTTCAAAAAGCCGATAGAGGCCTCGGTTGTTGTTCTTAGCGCGATCTCTGACTCTCCTTCCAAGAATATTTCGACCGAAACAGATCTCATCCGTGAGGTCAGCGGATGTATCGTGCCTTCCTTTGAGCCAGTGTCCGTCTGCCGCATAGGGCGCAAAGCGGACGTACAGGTCGATGCGCCAATCGCAGTCACCCCCCGAAAGGGACCTCGCTTGTGCTAACTTGCTTGAGCAATCCCGGTCCGATAGAGGTGAAAGGACGACTATATGCGGCGATCAGTAGCAAGGATAGCGCAACGCCTGTTGCAAAGAGTGTCAATGAAATGACGCTGGCGAGGCGGTTGTCGCTATGAACCAGGGCAATGGCGACCATGGTGCAAAATCCCTGAAGCAAAATCGCCAGCCATTTAACCGTGCCTAAGGCAAACTCACTGATAACAATGCGCTGACGCCTGGCATCCAACGCGCTATGAAGCTCTTTCACCATCTCAGACTGTGCCGCTCGCTGGCTGTCATCGGCAGGCTTTAGGGCGAGCGTTTCGTGCAATGCCTCGATCAGAGCCGTTGGCAAAGTAGCGAGGGTCATTCGCTGTTGCGCCATTGCCGGCCATTCTTTGTTCACGGATTCATTTATGTGACTGTTGATCAGCGGATAAATCCGCTTTCGGTCCTCGGGAAAAGCTCCAGCCAGGAGAATGACAGCACGAAGCGCGCTCGCCTCGGTCGCAACTGCAGCCTTTGCTTTGTCGAAATTGCCCCAGACTTCGACGGCGATGAAGCCGACCAACAGGGCGAAAAGGATACCCAATGGAGGTAGCATTCCAGGCGAAACCGCCTTGAAAGCCTCCGCTCGTTCGTTTACCGCGAGTCTGGTCACAACCAAATAAATGCTGCCTGCGATGAGATAAGTGGCCAAGAAAATAGCCAGGGCCATCCAGGGCAAAGAAAGATTGAGAAACCAGTCACCCATTGTCGACCTTTCCTGATGAAGAAGTAAAATGAGGCGCTATCTTAACCTCCGCTGCTGCTGCATGAACCTGGGGTGGCCTCCCTGACAGGTCGTGCTTGGCACTACACGAAGAACAGCCCTAATGACTAAGACAACCGCGGAGCGGTTTGCCAGGGGGTTGAGAACTTTTTACCTTGACCGAACTATGCCAACTTAAGCGTCTCATCGAGGAGTAGTTGCGGGCGAAACATTAGCACTTGCCGCCCTCTGGAGGTAATTATGTTACGCGCCGGAAAAGGAATTGCGTTCCGTGCAGTGAAGCTTTTTGCCAACAAAGCGCTAGTGATTCTAGTAATTGCAATTGGCTTCCCTGTAGGCGTAATGCTGGTGTCAAGCGCTGCCAACGCTCAGGAAGCAAGAACCGCGAGGTCGATGCAGGCCTTTAAAGATAGGGCTGCTAAACTGGGAGCGCCAAGGATTCAGGGAGAGGAGGAAGTTGGTGGCAAAATTGTCCCCGTATTGTACTTCGGCTCGACTAAGGCGAACAATGATTTCACTTTAGTCGATGAGGTCACCAAGGAAGACCCAGGAACTGTCGCCACACTGTTCGTGAAGGTGGTCGTTCAACAACGTATTGGGACTGCTGGCGAAGAATTCATCCGTGTTGCGACAACCGTCCTGCTCCCTGACGGTAGGCGAGGGGTCGGAACTGCAATGGGGTCACCGGCGCTCGAGTCGATAAAAGCAGGCCAACCCTACCATGGCGAAGTCGAGGTTCTTGGCGCCCGATATATTACCGACTACGAGCCGATCAAAGACGCATCGGGTGAAACAATCGGCGCCTACTTCGTAGGATACAAGAAGTGATGCCCGCGACCTCAGTGGCTCCCATGACCCCCATGCCCGACACAACCGGAGTAGTTGCTGCTTTATAGAGGTCAACCATGTCACACAAGCTCACATTCGTCGGTTATGCCGTAATCCAGGTCCTTTTCACAACCTTAGTCTGGGCAACTGAGTTCGGCACTGCAGAAGAAGCCAAAGCTATGCTTGAGAGGGCAGTGGCGGCGGTGAAAGAGGACAAGGCGAAGGCGCTTGATATGTTCAACAAGGGCGAGGGCGGCTTCAAGGATCGTGACCTTTATGTGTCCTGCGCCAACGCGGGAGACGGCATTGTCACGGCGCATCCTTACGGGGAAAAGGGCAAACAGCTGAGAAACATTGAGGGTATGCGCGGTGCTCCGTTGGGTGAAACGATTATGCAGAATGCCACCGAGGGAACGATAAAAGAGACCACCTACTGGTGGCCGCGCCATCCTACAGGCGAGGTGCTCGAGAAGACCCTCCTCTACACAAAGGTCGGTGACCAGATCTGTGGTGTCGGCTACTACAAGGATTGAACGTCGGACAGACACGTTCGGCAGCACGTAATGCAACTGAAGGACTTAAGCCACGGTGGCCGTTAGACGCTGCATCACCATTTTCACCGTTTGGGGATGCCACGTACCACCACGCGGCGTTTTTACCTTCCGCTTGGTGAGCTCGGTTGCCATGCGGCGCATCGAAAAACCGTTGTCCTGCATTTCACGCATAAGCGGCGCAAGAACCTCCGCGCGTTGTTTTGCCTCGTCGCGATACTTAGCAGCGAGCACCTCGGCACCGTGACGGCCTAATTTTACACCTCTTGCCTTGGCAGCTTTCAGCGCCGCCTTGGTTCGCTCGCTAATTAGTCCGACCTCAAGTTCGGCCACGTTCGCCATGGTGATCAGCACGAACTTGCCCATCGCACCGTTCAGCTCAGGGAGATCGCCAAAGAGCACCACCACGCCCGCGTCGATTAGCTTCAAGAGGAACGCCACATTGCGAGAGAGACGATCAAGCTTCGCAACGATGAGCTTCGCCTTTTGCTTCTTGCAGGCCGCCAGAGCCGCATCCAGTTGAGGGCGAGAAACGCGCTTGCCGCTCTCAATTTCCACGAACTCTCCGACAATCTGCCAGCGCCCACCATTGAGACGCTGCTGCACGGCCTCCTTCTGTGCTTCGAGGCCCAAGCCGCTCTTGCCTTGCTTGTCGGTGCTGACGCGATAGTAGGACACGAGCCCTACGCACAGATCACGACTGCAACCATCGAGGCCGGTAAAGAACGCCGCGCAAACACGCCAGCACAGGCTAGAAACTTTCTTGACGCCATGCGTGGCCTATTCCGTTGGGCACACAAGAAGGGACTGATCAAGCACGACCCCACCGCTGGAGTGCTAAACCCGAAGCGCAACAGTACGGATGGCTTCGTCGCTTGGACCGAGGATCATGTCGCCAAGTACCAGGCCCGTTGGCTTATTGGCACGCGACAACGAGTGTGGCTCGACGTGTTGCTATACACCGGACTGAGGCGTGGCGATGCGGTGCGTCTTGGTCGTCAGCATGTGCGCGCCGGTGTTGCTACGCTCAAAACGGAAAAGAGCCGCTTCACCGTCGAGGTCAATCTGCCAATTCTGGCCGTATTGCAGACGACACTCGACGCCGGACCTTGCGGCGATCTCACCTTCATTGCCGGAGCAAATGACCGGCCGCTCACAAAAGAGAGTTTCGGCAATGAGTTCAAGGCGGCATGCAAGGAGGCTGGCGTCCCCGGTTCCGCGCACGGTGTCAGAAAAATAGCCGCGACTACGGCGGCAGACAACGGCGCGACCGAGTTCCAACTAATGGCAATCTTCGGCTGGACCGACCCGAAGATGGCGGCGCACTACGTCAAGACGGCTAACAGAAAGCGTCTCGCCGCTCAGGCCATGCAAAAGCTGAACGCGGAGAGAACATCTATTCCCGCACCCTTCAATCCGGTGCGGGCCGTAGGAGAAAAAAGCAAATGAAACCAACGCCATTTCATGAGAGTGGTGCGGTCGAGAGGAATCGAACCTCCACGGGCATAGCCCACAGCGACCTCAACGCTGCGCGTCTACCATTTCCGCCACGACCGCAAGGAGTTCCGGCGCTAAGCGCGTTACCGGCATATGGCTTTAGGCTGGCCTTGCTGCAAGCAAGACGGCTGCCTTAGCAAACCTGACTTGGGGGCGCAAGGAGAGGCTTGCCAGCTCAGGTTTTGGCCGTCACAACCGGGGCTTATGGCAGCGCTTTCGGCATATTCCGGCCCGCGCCCCGCCCCTTCCCCGCCCGGGGTGGAATGGCTGAGGAGCGAGCGCCCCGTTCCTTACGAAGAGGCCGTCGCCGTGATGGAGCGGCGCGCCGCGGCGATCGCCCAGGGCGAAGCGCAGGACTGCGTCTGGCTGCTGGAGCATCCGCCGCTCTATACGGCCGGCACCAGTGCCGCGCCCGGCGAGCTGCTATCGCCCACCCGCTTTCCCGTGTTCAGGACCGGGCGCGGCGGGCGCTTCACCTATCACGGTCCCGGCCAGCGCGTGATCTATGTGATGTTCGACCTCGCCCCGCGCGGCCGCGACGTCCGTGCCTTCGTCGCCTTTCTCGAAGACTGGCTGATCGCGGCGCTTGGCGCTCCTCGGCGTCGAAGGCGAGCGGCGCCCCTGCCAGATCGGCGTTTTCGTGCAAGGGGCGAAGATCGCGAGCATCGGATTGCGCGTGCGCCGCTGGGTCACGCTGCATGGCGCAAGCCTGAATGTTGCGCCCGAGCTCGAGCATTTCTCGGGAATCGTGCCTTGCGGGCTATCCGACACGCCTGCGACCAGCCTTGCCGCGCTTAGCGCGGAAGCGAACATGAACGCGGTCGACGACGCGCTCCGCGCCGCCTTCGCCGCGGTGTTGCGCTAAAACCGCCTCAGCGCCACTTCGTCTTGGTCACCTTGAAGCCCGGTGCGACTGTGCCGCCTTCCTGCACCACCGTCACCTTGGTCACGTGCGCGTCCCTGGGACCATCGGCGCAGCGCCGCAGCATGTCGGCGACGACCGCGGCGGGACCCGAGAACACGGCCTCCACGCTGCCGTCGCCCATGTTGCAGACCGTGCCGTCGAGGCCGAGGGAGCGCGCGGTCTGCTCGGTCCAGGCGCGGAAGAAGACACCCTGCACGCGGCCTTCGATCTTGACGGTAACGGCCCTGATGTCGGCTTTCTCAGTCATTCCGCTCCTGATAGAGACTCCAATTGTCATGCCCGCGAAAGCGGGCATCCAGTCGGCGCCGGTCTCGACAACCGATAATGGGCTTAAGCTCCTGGATTGCCCGGTCAAGCCGGGCAATGACAAGGGATATCCGGGTCTTAGGCGAATTCGAGGATCACCGCATCGACATTGAGGCTGTCGCCGGGCTTGGCCAGGATCTTGGCGACTTTCACGTCGCGCTCCGCTTTCAGCACGTTCTCCATCTTCATCGCCTCGACCACGCAGAGCGGCTCGCCCGCCGCAACGTCCTGGCCTTCGGTCACGGCAAGCGAGACCATGAGCCCCGGCATCGGGCAGAGCAGGAATTTCGACGTATCGGGCCGCTCCTTCTCCGGCATCAGCGCGGCAAGCTCGCTCTCGCGCATGGTAAAGACCCGCGCCGGAACCTCGATGCCCTCATAGGTCAGCGTCGCGCCGTTCAGGATCGGGCGCACCTGCACGGCGGCCTTCTCGCCGTTGACGGTGCCCTCCCAAACCGGCTCGCCGAACCACCAGGACGATGCAACTTCGATCTTACGCGCTTTCTCGCCCGTGCCCTTGCCGCCGAGCGTCACGGTGATGGGGCCTTCGAGCGAGCCGCCCACGGTGACGTGCACGCGCTCCGCGCCGAGCTCGACGATGCGCGTCTCGGCGAAGCGCACGGCCTCGCCCTGCATCTGCTGAGTGATGCCGCGGCGGCGCTGATTGCTCAGATGATCGATGGCGGCGGCGACCGCGACCAGCGTGTCGCGAACGGCGCCTCGCGGCTTGCGGCGGCTTGAACCCGTCCGGAAACTCCTCGGCGATGAACTTGGTGGAAAGCCGTCCCTCCTTCCAGCGCTCGTTCCGCATCAGCACGGACAGGAACGGGATATTGTGGCGGAACCCGTCGATGGCGAAAGCGTCGAGCGCGTTTCCCATGTGCTCGATCGCTTGCAGCCGCTTCGGCGCATGGGTGACGAGCTTGGCGATCATCGGGTCGTAATAGACCGAAATCTCGCCCCCCTCCTCCACGCCGGTATCGAGCCGCGTGGTGACGCCGCGTTCCGTCCCGAGCTTGGGCGGCCGGTAGCGCACGAGCCGCCCGGTCGAGGGCAGGAAGTTCCGCTCGGGGTCCTCGGCGTAGATCCGCACCTCGACGGCCGAACCCTTGAGGCTTACGTCCTTCTGCTTGAGGGAGAGCTTCTTGCCCGCGGCGACGTTCAACATCTCCTCGACCAGATCGAGCCCGGTGACGAGCTCGGTGACGGGGTGCTCGACTTGAAGCCGCGTGTTCATCTCGAGGAAGTAGAAATTGCGCTTCTTGTCGACGATGAACTCGACGGTGCCGGCCGAGTCGTAGCCGACGGCCTTGGCGAGCGCGACGGCCTCCGCCCCCATCGCCTCGCGCGTCTTGGCATCGAGGAACGGGCTCGGCGCCTCCTCAACGACCTTTTGATTGCGGCGCTGGATCGAGCACTCGCGCTCGCCGAGATGAATGACGTTGCCGTGCTTGTCGCCGAGCACCTGGATCTCGATATGGCGCGGCTCCTCGATATATTTCTCGATGAAGACGCGATCGTCGCCGAAGCTCGACTTCGCTTCGCTCCGCGACGAGGCGAAGCCCTCGGCGACTTCCTTGGCGTTATAGGCGATGCGCATGCCCTTGCCGCCGCCGCCGGCCGAGGCCTTGATCATGACCGGATAGCCGATCTGACCGGCGATCTTGGTCGCCTCCTTGGCGTCTTCGATCACGCCGAGATGGCCGGGAACGGTCGAGACCTTGGCCTTGGCGGCGAGCTTCTTCGAACTCGATCTTGTCGCCCATCGCCTCGATGGCTTTCACGTTCGGCCCGACGAAAGCGATGCCGGCCCTTTCCAGCGCGCGCGCAAACGCCGCATTCTCGGACAGGAACCCGTAGCCCGGATGGACGGCGTCGGCGCCAGTCGCCTTGGCCGCCGCCACGATCTTGTCGATCACGAGATAGGACTGCGCCGCGGGCGCCGGGCCGATCGGGACGGCCTCGTCGGCCGCCTCGACATGGATCGCGTCGCGGTCGGCCTCGGAATAAACCGCGACGGTCTTGATGCCGAGCCGGCGCGCCGTCCTGATGATGCGGCAGGCGATTTCGCCCCGGTTGGCGATGAGAAGCTTGGAGAACATGCGGCCTCGGCCCCCTACTGCTAGGCCGATTTCTAGAGGTTCGCCGGGACCGAGTAAACCAGATGGCGGCCTGTGACGGCCTATTCCGCCGCTTCGGGAAGCCGCCGCCGCCGTCCGGGGCGCTTCGCCGCCCGAGGCTCGCTCGATGCGGGAGCAGGCGCGTGGGCGAAGGCGTGAGCCTCCGACGCCGGGGCGTTGGGGGCGGCCTCCTCGCGGGGCTGCTCCGCCGAAACGCCGGCGTCCGCCGACACCGCGCGCGCCGCTCGGGCGGCCTTCTGGTGATCCCTGGCGAGATAGGTATAGACCGCGGGCGTGATGAACAGGGTAAACAGCGTGCCGATGGTCATGCCCGCGGCGATGACGACACCGATGGCGAAGCGGCTGGCGGCGCCCGCCCCGCCCGCGATCAGGAGCGGGATCATGGCGACAACCGTTGCCGCCGTCGTCATCAGGATCGGCCGCAGACGCAAGGCCGCCGCCTCTTCGATCGCCTCGCGACGGCTGTAGCCCTTCTCCTCCTGGAGCTTGTTGGCGAAATCGACCATCAAGATACCGTGCTTGGCGATCAGCCCGATCAGCGTCACGAGCCCGATCTGGGTGTAGATATTGATGGTGCCGAGGCCGGCATTGAGCGGGATGAGCGCGCCGAAGATCGAGGTCGGCAGCGCGATCAGGATGATGAACGGGTCGCGGAAGCTCTCGTATTGCGCGGCGAGCACCAGGAAGATGATCACCAGCGCGAACACGAAGGTATAGACGAGCGCGTTCCCCTCTTGCACGAACTGACGGCTCTCGCCCTGGAAATCGTAGGTAAAGCCTTCGGGGAAGTTCTCGGCCTTCTTCTTCAGGAAGTCGATCGCCTCGCCCACGGTCCGGCCCGGGAACGGCACGGCCGAGAGCGTCGCCGAGTTGAGCTGCTGGAAATTGGTGAGCGCGTTCGGCTGCACCACTTTGGTGACTCTCGCCACGTTCGAGAGCGGCACCAGCGCGCCCGAACTCGTGCGGATCTGATAGCGGGTCAGCCAACCCTCGTTCAGCCGGAACTCGCGCGGCACCTGCGGGATGACCTGATAGCTCCGTCCGTAGAGGTCGAACAGATTGACGTAGTTGCCGCCGAGCAGCGTCGCGAGCGAATTGCCGATATCGGCCATGGTGATGCCGAGCCGGTTCGCCTTGTCGTGTTCGATGTGGAACTCGATCTGCGGGGTTTCGAAGCGGAGATCGGAATCGGAAAAGATGAACATGCCGCTTTCGCGCGCCGCCTTCTCGACATCGGCGAGAACGTCGGCCAGCTCGCGGAAATCGCGCGTGGTCGTGATGACGAATTGCACCGGCGGTCCGCCCACCGAGCCCGGCAGAGGCGGCGGCGAGAACGAGAGCGCGAGCGCGGGCGCGATGCCTGCGATCTTCGGCTGCAGCTCCTGGAGCACGGCCTGGTGCTTGCGCGTCCGCTCGGCCCAGGGCTTGAGCAGGATGCCGGCAAAGCCCTGATGCACGTCGCCCATGCCGTTGATGGCGAAGACGTGCTCCTTCTCCGGCACGGTGCTGAAGACGCGATAGAGCTGGTCGGTCGCCGCCTCGAGATAATCGAGATTGGCGTATTGCGGCGTCTTGACCATCGTGAAGAGGATGCCCTGGTCCTCCTCCGGCGCAAGCTCGCGCTGCGTGGTCATGTACATGAGGCCGGTTCCGGCGATGAGCCCGGCGAGGACGAACAGCGTGACCGGCCGCCAGTTCAGGGTGCGGTTGAGGCGCCGCTGATAGCGCCGCTTCAGGCCCTCGAACATGCGGTCGAGAAACCGCGTGAGCCAGCCCTGGCGGTGGTGCTCGTCCTCGGCCTGCAACAATCGCGAGCACATCATCGGCGAGAGCGTCACGGCGATGATGCCCGACACCAGCACGGCGCCGGCAAGGGTGAGCGCGAACTCGCGGAACAGCGTGCCCGTCAACCCCGACACGAAGGCGATCGGCGCATAGACCGCCGCGAGCGTGATGGTCATGGCGATGATGGGAAAGAAAATCTCCCGCGCGCCGAGAAGGGCCGCGTCGAACGGCTTCATGCCCTGCTCGATATGGCGGTGGATGTTCTCGACCACGACGATGGCGTCGTCCACCACGAGCCCGATGGCGAGCACGAGCGCGAGCAGCGTCATCAGATTGATCGAGTAGCCGAGCGCGGCCAGCAGCGCGAGCACGCCGACGAGCGACAGCGGGATGGTGACGATCGGGATGATCGTGGACCTGAGATTGCCGAGGAACAGGAAGATCACCACGATGACGATGATCGCCGCCTCGCCCAAGGTCTTCACCACTTCCCAGATCGAGGCGCGGATGAAGTTGGTGGCGTCGTAGGCGATGGCCGCTTCGAGCCCCGGCGGCAGCTCGCGCTGGATGCTCGGAAAAGCCTTGCGCACGTCGGTGATGACCGTCAGCGGGTTCGCGGTCGGCGTGGCGTAGACGCCGATGAACACGGCCTTGAGGCCGTCGAAGGCGGAGGAGGAATCGGCGCTCTGCGGCCCGAGATCGATGTCGGCGATGTCGCCGAGCCTGACGAGCGAGTCGCCCCGCCCCATCACCACGAGCTGGCCGAAGGCCTCGGGCGTTTCGAGCGCGGTCTTGGCATCGATATTGGTCTGCACGAAGTCGCCCTTCACCTGACCCGGGGCCGAGGTGAAGTTGTTGGTGGCAAGCGCCGCCCGCACGTCGAGCGGCGTGACCCCGAGCGAAGCCATGCGGTCGGGATCGAGCCAGATGCGCATGGCGAAGACCTGGCCGCCGAGGATTTCGGCATTGGCCACGCCTTCGACGGTCTGCAGCCGCGGCTGCACCACGCGGGTCAGGTAGTCGGTGATCTGCGAGGCGTTCATCACCTTGGAGTTGAAGGAGAGGTACATCAGCGCGTAGCCCTCTCCGGTCTGCTTGGTGACGACGGAGTTGTTCGCCTCGCGCGGCAGGATGCTCTTCACCTGGGCGATCTTCGACAGCACGTCGGTCATGGCCCGGTCGGGATCGGCGTCGAGCTTCAGATTGAGCGTGACCGTGCTCACATTCTGCGCCGACGACGCCGTCAGCGTGTCGATGCCTTCCGCGCTCGCCACCGCCTGCTGGATTGGCACGGTGATGAAGCCCTGGATCAAGTCGGCGTTGGCGCCGGGGTAGGTCGTGATGACCGTGATCGTGGTGTTGTAGAGCTCCGGATACTGCCGGATCGGCAGCTTGAATCCGGCTTGCGCCCCGATGAGGAGGATCAGCAGGCTCACGACCGTGGCGAGCACCGGTCGCTTGATGAAGATGTCGGTGAAGCGCATGGGGCTATTGCTTGGGCAGCTCCGCCGGCGGCTTCAACGCGCCAGAATTGTCGATCTTGACGGTGGCGCCGGGTTGCAGCTTGAGCTGGCCGCTGGTGACCACCTCCTCGCCGTCCTTGACGCCCTCGAGGATGGCGGCCCGGTCGCCTTGGGTCGGCCCCACCCGCACGAAGCGGCGCTCCACGGTGAGTTTGGGCGCAGGAGGAATGGCGCCGGTCGGCGTGGCGTCGGCGGCCACGGCCGCGGCCACCGGCTCGCTCGACACGGTCGGCGTCGGCGTCGTGGCGGGCTCGGGCGCGCCGGATTTCACCACCCACACGCTGTCGCCATAAAGACCGTAGGTCACGGCCGTGCGCGGCACGGTGACGAATTCCTTCTCTCCGCCCGCGAGCACGGCGACGTTGGCGAACATGCCGGGCATCAGCGTGCGATCCGGATTGGGCACCTTCGCCCGCACCATCAATGTGCGCGCGTCTTGGTTCAGGCGGGCGTCGAAGGCTTCTACTTCGCCCTTGAACGAACGATCCGGAAAAGCGTCGGCCGCAAGCTCGACCGTGTTGCCGATACCGAACTTGCCGACGTTGGTTTCGGGCACGGGAAAATCGACCCAGATCGGATCGAGCGCCTGCAGCAAGACGAGACGCTGTCCGGCCGGGACGTATTGTCCCTTCTCCACGTAGCGCAAGCCGAGCCGCCCGGCGAAGGGCGCCGTGATGTTCTTCTGGGCGATGATGGCCTCGACCCGCTGCACGTCGGCCAGCGCCGAGTCCCGCTTGGCGACGGTCTGATCGAGCGTGGCTTGCGAAACGGCGCCCTTCTCGACGAGATTTTTTTGCCGCTCGTAGTCGAGATTCGCCTGCGTGAGCGTCGCCTTGTTATCGGCGAGCTCGGCCTCCTCGACGGAGGTATCGAGCTTCACGAGCTTTGCGCCCTTCTCGACGTCGTCGCCGCTGTCGAAGAAATACTGGGTCACGAGGCCGGCAACCTGAGGCGCGACCTCCACCCCTTCCATCGCGACAAGCGTGCCGATGGCGTGCATCCGGTCGGTCCAGCTCTCGATCCGGGCAACCTCGGAGGTCACCGTCGCCGGCGGCGGCACCATCTTCGACATGAACTCGCCGATCATCTTCGGCTTGAAGACGAGGTTGAAGTAGGCCAGTCCGCCGAGGAACAAGCCGACGATGGTTGCGGCGATGACAAAGCGCTTGATCATGATGCGATTTCTTGCTGGCCCCCGGCCAAGGCGACGGCTTCCACCCTAACGATTGGAGAAGGCCAAATTGCGCCCCTTGGCGTCCCGCGCAGCCGTCGAACCCTAAGCAGCCTTTGGGCCTTCCGCAAGGCGAATAGGGCGCGGCTAGAGGGCCGCTGACGGGCGAGAGTGCATGATGCGGATTCGCGGCTAAAATTAGGCCTTTGATGCTATTTTCGGCGCCCACCTGGCCGAGCCCCGCGGAGCTTCAATCTGGTAGGCTCCAGCCCCATGACCATCACGCTTTACGACATGCAGCGACTTCCCGCACGCGCGCAAAGTGCGCCTCCTTGCCGCCGAGCTCGGCATCCCGCTCAAGACGATCGCACGCGATCCGCGCAAAGGCGAGACGCGCTCGCCCGACTATCTCGCCAAGAACCCGAACGGCAGGGTGCCGGTCCTGGAGGAAGACGGCTTCGTGCTATGGGAATCGCTCGCGATCCTCCGCTACCTCGCCGCCAAGCGGCCCGAGCGCGGGCTCGGCGGTGGTGACGCCAAGAGCGAGGGCTTGGTCAATCAGTGGCTGTTCTGGTGGACCGGAGGACCGGAGGCCGCCATCGATGCGCTTCTTTGGGAGCGCATCATCAAGCCGAAAGTGCTGAACCGGCCCGGCAACGACCCCGCGATCCTCGCCGATGCCACGGCCCGCCTCTCGCGTTTCCTCCCGGTGCTCGACCAGCAGCTCGAGGCCCGCGACTATGTGATCGGCCCGTTGAGCATCGCCGATTTCGCCATCGCCCCGCGGCTCGAGCGCGACCCGGACTTTCTCAAATTCGATGTCGCGCCTTACCGCAACATTGCCGCCTGGCTCGCGCGCCTCGCCGCCAAGCCCTATTGGGCCACGGCCTAGCATCCCTTCTTGATCTCGACGCTCTTGATCGTCGCCATATTGTGGCGCTCGATGTCGTTGAGCGGGACCTGCGCGACATCGTCGTAGCGGCAGCCGGCATTGCCGAAGGCTTCGATCGCCTTCGGGGTGCGGAAGCAATAGCCGTTCTCCTTGTAGATCCAGTTGCGGACCTCCCACAGCGGCTGGCAGCCGAGCTGCATCAGGTCGGAAACCTTGTAACGGTCCTTGTTCGAGCAGCCGATGAGCTCGTAGCAATTGGCGCGCGCGGGCGCCGCGGCGAGAAGGCTCAAGGCGCAAGCCCCGAGCCCGAGGAAAACCGGCAGAACGACGTTACGCATCGCATCACTCTCCGAGGAAACCTTGCATCGCCCGCGCGATGTCGTTGTCGGCCGTCGTGCGCCTCGCGGCCGGCGCGGAAGCTTCGGACCCACCGAGCGGCGGCTCTTTCTTTTGCGGCGGCGGCTCCGGAAATCCGGTCGCATCGCCGAACATCGCGACGGCGAGCTTGCGGTCGAGCCCATAAACATCGGCGAACGTGTCGACCTTGCCGTCGTCACCGACCACGGCGGTGAAGTAAACCATATGCACCGGGAATTTCCGCTCGAGCGCGACCGAGGCGTTGTTGCCCCCGTTCCACAATTCCTTGACGCGGGCCTCGCTGACCCCGTTGCTCTCGGCAAGCAGAACCGCCGCGAATTTTTCCGGCTTCTCCATGCGCACGCATTCATGCCCGATCAAGCGCACCGACTGCTTGAAGTATTTCTTTCGCACGGGAAGCGTGTCGTGCATGTAAACCGTGTGGCGGTTGGGATAGAGGAACTTGATCTTGCCGAGATTGTTGTGCGGACCGGCCTTCTGCGAGAAGGTGTAAGCGAGTCCGTTGACGCGGTTCCAATCGACCCTGGTCGCATCGACCGGCTGTCCGTTATAGCTGACGAAGAGTTTGTGGGTTTTCAGGATCGAGTATTTCTTGCTCTGCAGCGCCGGCAGGATGTTCTCCTTCACCACCGTTTCAGGCGCGTTCCAATCGGGATTGAACACGATGGTCGTCATCGGCGAAGTGAAGATTGGCGTGGCGTAGCCGATGGTGCCGACGAGCGTCTTGTCGATGTAGATCGTCTTGTTGTCCTTGACCACGTAGAGCATGAACGCGGCCGAGTTTTCCAAGACGTAGGTGCTGCCGAGTTCCTCCGGCATCCAGCGCCAGCGCTCCATGTTGATGAGGATGCGCTTGATGTCCTTGCCGTCGGCGGCCGGCTTCTCCCCCTCCTCGCCTCCGTCACCGCGCGCTTTCAGCAGCGCCTCGCGCAAGCGCTGGAACTGCTCGTGCTTCGGATGGAGCGAGCGCAGATAAACATCCGGCGTCTCGGCCGCCGCGATGTCGGCGAGCACGGCCTTGGGGTCGCGCAACGGCGGCACCTGGTCGAACAGGGAGCTGACCTTCGTCGGCGTGAAGCGACCGCCCCGGGCATAGCGCGCATATTTCAGAATGGCGAGGTCGAGCGCGATTTCGGCTTCGGCTTGCACTTCGGGCGTCGCGGTGAGCGCATCTGATCGCGGCAGGCTGAAGGAGGCTGCGTCGAGACCCCAGGCGTCGGCCTTTTCGATCTCGAACAGGACCTGCTGACCCTTGGCCGAAAAGCCCATCTCGGTGACCCAAAGCGGCGGCCCGTCTCGCGATGCGTAGAATTCGGTGAGCGCCGCGAGGTCGGCGGGATGCGCGTCCTTGGTGGCGACTGGGTCTCCGAGCTTCGCCTTGATCGCCGCGATGACGGGGTCGCTCAAGGCTGCAGGCGGCGAAGCGGCGGCCGGGGTCGCAACGGCCGGCGCAAGCGGCGCCTCGATTGCGGCAGGCGCCGGCGTAGCTTCCGGCAAGGCCGAAGGGCTCGCCTCGGTTGCGGCAGCCGGCGCGGGCTCTTGTGCCACTGCTTGGGGCGCTTCGGGTACAATAGAAGGAGCGGCTTCGGGCGTGGCCTGTGGAGACGCGTCGGGAGCGGCTTGTGTGGCCTCAGTCTGCTCAGGCGGCGACTTGGCCTGGTCCTGGCTTTGAGCGCGCGCAAGGCCGCCCGCCATTGGCATGGCAGCCGCCAATCCCAATAGGACCGTTGCCAGGGCGCTTATGCGCATCCCCGTACCCTCGCGAGCCTAAGAAATTAGCCCGAGACCGGGGCCACGGCCACCCCCGATTGCCCCTCCCGGCGGGACCCTCCGACGCGGTACGATGCGGTTAATGTCCAGATTCATCATGAGGAGAGAAAAGCTCGAGGAGCGGCGGGCAACTTCACAATTTTGCGCGAATGTTGATCCCAATGCTCCGCACCAAATCGCCCCGTCCCGCCGACGACACGGAGTTGGTTGCAATGATTGAAACCCTGCGACAGATCATAACGCCGAAGCCGCAAGCCCAGCTCGCCGAGGGCGGCTCCGAGGACACCATCGAGAGCGTCGCTCTTGCCGGGGCGGCGGCGATCCAGCACCTCATCGCCGACCGCGACTCTCTTCGCGACCGCGTCAACGCCCAGCAGCGCGAGTTGGTGGCCTTGAGCGAGTCGAATGAAGAGCTTCGCTGCCGGCTCGGCCTGATCCGTCAGCAATATTTGGAGCTCGGCAGCCGGATTCTGGCGCAACTGGAACAGTTCGACCGCGTCACCCGCGAAGCGATCGTGGACAACCAGGCGGCCTCCTCTACGCCGCAAGACGAGGCGAACCTGATCGCGCTCGCCCACCGCCTCAAGCCGAATAACGGGCCGGTGAAAACGAACCCGTAGGGGGCTCGCCGCCGCTCGCCCTAGGCGCGGAATGAGCCGTCACCACCGCCCCTCACCCGCCCCGGCTTTCGCCGGGGCACCCTCTCCCACGAGGGGAGAGGGGAAATTAGAGCGGAATGTTGTCGTGCTTCTTCCAGGGATTTTCGACGCGCTTGTTGCGCAGCATCTGCAGCGCGCGGGCGATGCGCTTGCGCGTGCCGTGCGGCAGGATCACCTCGTCGATATAGCCGCGCTCGGCCGCGACGAACGGATTGGCGAAGCGCGCCTGATACTCGTCGATGCGCTTCTTGATCTTGGCCGGATCGCCGAGCTCGGCGCGGTAAAGAATCTCGACCGCGCCCTTGGCCCCCATCACCGCGATCTCGGCCGACGGCCAGGCGTAGTTCACGTCGCCCCTGATATGCTTCGACGACATGACGTCGTAGGCGCCGCCATAGGCCTTGCGGGTGATGACGGTGACTTTCGGCACGGTCGCCTCGGTGAAGGCGAACAGGAGCTTGGCGCCGTGCTTGATGAGGCCGCCATATTCCTGGGCGGTGCCGGGCAGGAAGCCGGGCACATCGACGAAGGTGACGAGCGGAATGTTGAAACAATCGCAGAAGCGCACGAAGCGCGCGGCTTTGCGCGAGGCGTCCGAATCGAGCACGCCGGCGAGCACCATCGGCTGGTTGGCGACGATGCCGATGGTGCGCCCCTCCATGCGGGCGAAGCCCACGACGATGTTGCGGGCGAAGCTCTCCTGAATCTCGAAGAAGTCGCCCTCGTCAACCACCTTATGGATCAGCTCCTTCATGTCGTAAGGCTTGTTCGGATTGTCGGGGATCAGCGTGTCGAGCGACTTCTCCATCCGGTCCCACGGGTCGCGGCTGGGAAGCTCGGGCACGCCGGAGAGATTGCTCGAGGGGAGGAAATCCATCAGCCGCCGCATCTGCAGGAGCGCCTCGACGTCGTTCTCGTAAGCACCGTCGGCGATCGAGGATTTGGTGGTATGCACCACCGCCCCGCCGAGCTCTTCGGCCGTGACCTCTTCCTTCGTCACCGTCTTCACCACGTCGGGGCCAGTGACGAACATGTAGGAGGTGTCTTTGACCATGAAGATGAAGTCGGTCATGGCGGGTGAATAGACGTCGCCGCCGGCGCAAGGGCCCATGATGAGCGAGATCTGCGGAATCACGCCCGAGGCGAGCACGTTGCGCAAGAACACTTCGCCATAGCCACCGAGCGCCGCCACGCCCTCCTGGATGCGCGCGCCGCCGGCGTCGAACAGGCCGATGATCGGCGCGCGGTTCCGGAGCGCCATGTCTTGGATCTTAACCATCTTTTCGGCGTGGGATTCCGACAGCGAGCCGCCGAACACGGTGAAGTCCTTGGCGAAGACGTAGGTGACGCGGCCGTTGATGGTGCCCCAGCCGGTGACCACGCCGTCGCCGGGCACGCGCGTCTTCTCCATACCGAAATCGATGCAGCGGTGCTCGACATACATGTCGAACTCCTCGAAGGAGCCCTCGTCGAGCAGGAGATCGAGCCGCTCGCGCGCGGTGAGCTTGCCGCGGGCATGCTGCGCCTCGATGCGGGCGGCGCCGCCGCCGACCCGCGCCTTGTCGCGGCGAATCTCAAGTTCTTCAAGGACTTCCTTCATGGCCAGCGCCTCGGGGTGACGACTCCGCTGACGGTGCATAGCATGGGCCTTGAGTCCCGCAAATGCCGGTCCTCTATTCCTCCCCCGTCATGCCCGGACTTGATCCGGGCATCCATGCTTCTCTCAAAACCTCCCCCTTGTGGGGACGTTAAGATCACTCCTTGAGCAGAGCGAGCGCGCGGGCGGCGGCATCAAAATCGCGCCGGCGCGCCGAGCGCCGCGAAGCGGCTTCCGCATCCTCGCCCCATTGGGCGATCTGCCAATCCTCATCGACATGGGCCGCTTTCCACGCCTCTTCCGGGGTCATGCGTTCAAGCGCCACGCCAAGGGCAAGCAGCGCGGAGCCGGTCAGCCCCGTCATCACGTGGAGCGCGGCAAGGCCAAATGGGTCATGAGCCTTGAGCGCTTCTCTCAAGCGGTCGAGCGAAGCTTGCGGCTGGGCCACATGGACGACGCCCTCGGCAAGGACGAACGGCGCGCCGAGCGCGGATTTGGCCCAGGCGAGCACCGAGTCCCAATGCGCCCGCTGCGCCTCGACCAGCCCGCGCGGACCCTCCGCCCGGTAGCACAGGAGATCGGAGCCGGCATAGTTGAGGATATCGCCGATCACGTCGTCTTCGCGCCCCGGCACGCCGTCGATCGCGCTATTGGCGAGTTTGGTCAGCGGCATGGTGGCGGGGTCGATGCGCTCCTTTTGCGCGCGCCACTCCTCGGCAACCGCCTCGGCAAGGGCGCGCGACGGCAACAGAAACAGTTTTTTGCCCGGCGTGCGCACGGGCTTCTCGTCGAGCAGGAGCGCGAAACCCCCGTCACGATCCGCCACATCGACGCGTTGGTAAAACCGCTTGGGTAGCGCAGCGGCGGGCATCTTGCCGGGATTGTCCATGCGCTAGCGCCGCGGCGACGGCGTCCGGTCGGTCCGCACTCCGTGATGCGGCATTTCCTGCGCGAGCTTCTCGTAGGTCTGCCGCAACGCCTCGAGCTCGCGGTCGTCGAGCTCCTCCAAATCGAGCAGCTTGTTGCTTGCCGTGCGCGTCACGCGAATGAGCTCGTCGAGCTTGATCTGCATGGCGATGGTGTCGCGGATCTGCGTGTTCTGGATCACGAATACCATGAGGAAGGTGATGATCGTGGTCGCCGTGTTGATGACGAGCTGCCAAGTGTCGCTGAAGCCGAAGAACGGTCCCGTGATAGCCCAAACGAGGATCGTCGCAACCGCGAGGATGAAGGTGTTGGGACGTCCCGTGACATGGGAGACTTTCTGCGCGAAGCGCGCAAACCAGCTTGGTCTTGAATGCATTGAGGTCTCGCTCCTTGATATGCCGGGTAGAGCCGCCTCCATCATAACGCGTCAGGGCGACGGATCAGCGTCCGCGCCGTCCTGAAAGCCAAAAAGGGCAAAGCTCTTCTTCATATGCTCCGGGAGCGGCGCGGTGACATCGACCACCCCCTCTCGGGCTGGATGGGGAAAGCTGATGCGCCGCGCATGGAGGTGGAGCTGGTTCTCGACGCCTTCGGGGAGTTCGGCGCCGCTTGGATATTTCGTGTCGCCCAGGATCGGATTGCCGATGATGTCCATATGGGCGCGAAGCTGGTGCTGCCGGCCGGTGACGGGCTTGAGCGAGACGAAGGCGACGTGCTGCCCGGCCCGGTCCACCACGGCGTAATGCGTCACCGCCGATTGCGCCACCTCCTGCTCGCCGGGGCGCGCCTTCCGCACCCGGTCGCCCTCTGGCCCTTGCGCCTTGACTAGCGCCGCCTCGATCTTGCCCTGGTGCGGCTTGGGCACGCCGCGCACGAGGGCCCAATAGATCTTCCGCACCGAGCGGGTCTGGAAGGCGCGGCCGAGCTTCGCCGCGACCGCGCGGCGCTTGGCCACAACCAGCACGCCCGAGGTGTCGCGGTCGAGCCGGTGCACGAGCCGGGGCCGCGTCTCGGGCCCGTCGCCCAAGCCCTCGAGCAGGCGGTCGATATGATGCGGCGTCTTGGTCCCGCCTTGCACGGCGATGCCCGGCGGCTTGTTGAGGATGAGCAGGTCGTCGTCCTCGTAGAGGGTGATCGAAGCGAGAAAATCGCGGTCGGATTTCGACAGGCGGCGCCCGGGCGATGGCGGCGGCGGGGCATCGGGCAGAGGCGGCACGCGGACTCTTTGGCCGGGAGCAAGCCGCGTGCTCGACTTGGCGCGCGAGCCGTCGACCCTCACCTGCCCTGTCCGCAACAGCTTCTCGAGCCGGCTATGGGGAAGCTCCGGGTAATGGGACTTGAACCAGCGGTCCAGGCGCATCCCGTCTTCACCGGGGGCGACGTCCTTCGTCTCGACGCCCGCCATGGTCAGAGCGCCCGCACGATGGCAAGCCCCGCGAACAGCGCGCCGATCGAGAGCCCAACCGAGGCGATCAGGTAAATGGCGGCGGCGAGATAATCGTGCCGTTCGATGAGGAGGGCGAACTCGGCCGAGAACGCGGAAAACGTCGTGAACCCGCCCAGTATGCCCACGGTGAGAAACGCGCGAAGATCGTTGTGAACGTTCCAGCGCAACGCCATGGCCTCAATCAGGAGGCCCATCGCGAGGCAGCCGAAGACGTTGACGGCAAGGGTGCCGTAAGGAAAGCCATAGCCCAACAGCCGACCCGAGCCGATGCCGACGAGATAGCGCGCGGCGGCGCCGATCGCGCCCCCCGATGCGACGACGAGCAGCGTTCTCACGATTAGGCTTGCCTCTTCTTGCGCAACGCGGCGAAGCGGTCGAGGCGCGCCTTCAGCTCCGCCTCGAAGCCGTAGGGCGTCGGCGCATAGAAACTCTGCCGCGCCACGCCGTCGGGGAAGTAGTTCTGGCCCGAGAACGCCTCGTCAGCGTCGTGATCGTAGGCGTAGCCCTTGCCGTAACCCTCCTCTTTCATCAGCCGCGTCGGAGCGTTGAGAATATGCTTCGGCGGCAGAAGCGAACCGCCCTCCTCGGCCGCACGCCGCGCCCCGCCGAAGGCGACGTAAGCGGAGTTCGATTTCGGCGCGAGCGCGAGATAGATCGCGGTTTGCGCCAGCGCGAGCTCGCCTTCGGGGCTGCCGAGAAAATCGTAAGTGTCCTTGGCCGCGATCGCTTGCAGGAGCGCGTTCGGATCAGCGAGCCCGATATCCTCGACCGCCATCCGCACCAGCCGCCGCGCGATGTAGAGCGGGTCCTCGCCGCCCGCGAGCATGCGCGCGAGCCAATAGAGCGCGGCGTCGGGGTCGGACCCGCGCACCGATTTGTGGAGCGCGCTGATGAGATTGTAATGGCCGTCCTGGCTCTTGTCGTAGATCGGCGCCCGCCGCTGCACCAGCGCGATGAGCGCTTCGCGGTCGAGCGGCACCCGTGCGCCGGCGTCCTCGGCCAAGAACACATCCTCGGCAAGATTGATGGCACCGCGTCCGTCACCGTCCGCCATGTTGACGAGCGCTTCGCGCGCGTCGGGCGTCAAGGGCAGCTTGCGTCCCGTATGGGCTTCGGCGCGGGCAAGCAGCGTCTCGACCGCCGCACCGTCGAGGCGCTTGAAGGTGAGCACGCTCGCCCGCGACAGGAGCGCCGAATTGAGCTCGAAGGACGGGTTCTCGGTGGTGGCGCCGACGAGCACGATCGTGCCATCTTCCATATGCGGCAGGAAGGCGTCCTGCTGGGAGCGGTTGAAGCGGTGGATCTCGTCGACGAAGAGCAGCGTTCCGCGTCCTTCCTCGCGGCGCGCTTTCGCCGCGTCGAAGACTTTGCGCAGGTCCTGCACGCCGGAATGAATGGCCGAGAGCTGCTCGAAATGGAGGTCTGTGACCTCGGCAAGGAGACGCGCCACGGTGGTCTTGCCGGTGCCCGGCGGTCCCCAGAAGATCACCGAGGCGAGCCGCCCGGCCTTGACCATGCGCGACAGCATGCCCTGCTCACCAAGGAGATGATCCTGGCCGATCACCTCGGCGAGCGCGCCGGGCCGTAAGCGATCGGCGAGCGGGCGCGGTGCGGTCTCGGCGAGTCCGGCGGCCTCGAATAGCGTTGCCGCAGCCTTCTTCATCGCTCAGCCCTGAATCGCAATATTGAACAGCTTGCCGCCCCGCTCGACCGAGAGGCGCCACCCGCCGCCCGAACCGGCAAGAACCTGATCGAGTTGCGCCACCGATGTCACCTTCTCGTCGTTGACGGCCACGACGATGTCGCCGCGCCTGACGCCGAGCCGAGCCCCGGGCGTCCGTTGCTCGACCTCGAGAACCACGACCCCTTCGCGGGTGTCGTCGTCCATGCCGACTTCTTGGGCGACCGCAGGCGAGAGGTTTGCGACTTTGCAGCCCGCAAGCGGATGGCGCCCGGTCAACCCGCGCGCGTCCCGCGGCGGATCCTCGACCGGCGCGACGAGAACGATATTGGCTTTGACCTTCTGGCCCTTGCGCACGACGCCGAGCTCGGCCGAGCCGCCGATGCCTTTGGTCACGAAGCGGTATTCGAAGCCTTCCGGGTTCTGAACCGGTTTTTCGTCCACGCTCACTACGACGTCGCCGGCGCGCAAGCCCGCTTTCGCCGCCGGACCTTTGGCGTGAACCTTGGCGACGAGCGCGCCCGAAGGCGCCTGAAGCCCAAGCGAGTCGGCAATATCGGGCGTGAGCTTTTGCAGCGCGGCGCCAAGCCAGGGTCGCTGGACCTTGCCGCCTTTCAGCGCCGACTCGACCACGAGTCGCACCATGTTGGATGGAATCGCAAAGCCGATGCCGTGCGAGCCGCCGCTCTTGGAGAAGATTGCGGTATTGATCCCGACCAGGAGTCCGTCCATGTCGACGAGGGCGCCGCCCGAATTGCCGGGATTGATGGCGGCATCGGTCTGAATGAAGAACTGATAGTCGGAGATGCCGACTTGCGTGCGGGCAAGCGCCGAGACGATGCCACTCGTCACCGTTTGCCCGACGCCGAACGGATCGCCGATGGCGAGCACGATGTCGCCGACTTCGAGGCTGTCGGAATCGCTGAAGCCGATCGACGGAAACTCCACGCCCTCGGCCTCGAGGCGAAGCACCGCAAGGTCGGTCTGTTCGTCCTTGAGGATCGTCTTCGCCGGAAACTCCCGCCCGTCGGACAAGGCAATGGTGATGTCCGCATCGCCGCTCCCCTGGATAACGTGATTGTTGGTGACGACGACGCCGTCGGCGCTGACGAGCACGCCGGAGCCGAGCGAATTCTCAATGCGCTCGCGCGGGATGCCGAACCGCTCGCCGAACAGCCGGCCGAAAAACGGATCGTTGAAAAACGGGGAGACCATCTGTTCGACGCGGTGGCGCACATAGACATTGACCACCGCTGGCGCCGCCTTCTTCACCACTGGAGCAAACGATTGCTTCAGCGTGACCGCGCTCTCCGGCACTGTGCGCTGAGCCTGGACCGGGACGATCAAGGCAAGGAGCACCGCCAAGGCGAGGAGCGTCAGCGTTGGAAGATTACCCAAGCATTTTGCCACGACTGCCATCTTCGCTCATGCCCTAACATGGGAACGCGCGTTTCCTATAACGCATGAAACCGGCCTCGAATACGACCGAATAGAGCCCCGCGGGGCTTGCTCGCCCCTGTCTTTTCAATAAGATGCGCCCGGCGTGCCCTGCGACCATTTAACAAGCCAAAAGTGGAGACAAACGCATGCGTATGATGAAATTTGCCTTGGCCACCGGCATTGCGGTCGCGATTTGCAGCGGTCCGGCCTACGCCATCACCGTGAAGAAGAGAATCGAAGCGCCCGGCCAGCCTGCCGAAGTCTGGGCCGTCGCCGGCGAGACCTTCTGCACGATCAAGACGTGGCATCCGGCGGTGGCCGAATGCGAGGAGACCAAGGACGGCGACGTGACCTACCGCACGCTCACGCTGAAGGATGGCGGCAAGATCAAGGAAAAGCTCACCGGCACTGAGGACCTCTCCTATAGCTACGAAATCACCGAAAGCCCCCTCCCCATCAAGAACTACTCGTCGAAGCTCTGGGTCGAGGCTGACGACGAAGAGGACCGTTCGGTGATCTATTGGCAGTCTGAGTTCGAGGCCGCCGATGGAACGAGCGAGGAAGATGCCAAGAAGATCGTCACGGGGATCCTCGGTGACGGCGTCAAGGGCATCAAGAAGAACGCGCTTGCCGCCTGGGACAAGGCGCATCCCGAAGACGCGCCGCAAGACGGCGACGACGACGACGACAAAAACTAGACGACAAAACTAGAATTGAGACAGGCGCGCCGGCAAAACGGCGCGCCTTCATCTTTTCCGGCAAGAACAGCGAAATTCGTTTTGACCGCTCGAGACGCCTAGGCTGCGGCCCTGTCGCCTTCAGGTTCGTTCTGCGGCGGTCCGGAGTCGAGGCCCTTGGCGGCCGTGTCGCGATCGACCAGCTCGATGACGGCCATGGGCGCGGCGTCGCCGTAGCGGAAACCTGCCTTCAGCACGCGCGTATAGCCGCCGGGCCGGTCCGCGTAGCGTGGTCCAAGCGTATCGAACAGCTTCGCCACCATCGCCTCGTCCCTGATGCGAGCGAAGGCAAGGCGCCGCGCATGCAGATCGCCGCGCTTGGCAAGCGTAATCAGCCGGTCGGCTACACGCCGGAGCTCCTTGGCCTTGGGCAGGGTCGTCGCGATCTGCTCGTGCTTGATCAGCGCCGAGGCAAGACTTGAAAGCAGCGCGGCCCGGTGGGTCGGGGTGCGGTTGAGCTTGCGGCCTTGGTTACGGTGACGCATAGGCAAGAACCTTCGGTTTTCGACCGCTGTTAGTAGTGATCCTCGAAGCGCTTGGCCAGCTCTTCGATATTCTCCGGCGGCCAGTCCGGGACTTCCATGCCGAGATGGAGCCCCATCGAGGCCAGCACTTCCTTGATCTCGTTCAGCGACTTGCGGCCGAAATTCGGCGTGCGCAGCATTTCGGCTTCGGTCTTCTGGATGAGATCGCCGATATAGACGATGTTGTCGTTCTTGAGACAGTTGGCCGAGCGGACCGACAATTCGAGCTCGTCCACCTTCTTGAGCAGGGCGGCGTTGAACACAAGCTCGGGCTGGCGCTCGAAGGTCGTTTCCTTCTTCGGCTCCTCGAAATTGACGAACACCGAAAGCTGGTCCTGCACGATGCGAGCGGCGAGCGCGACGGTGTCCTCAGGCCTGACCGAGCCGTCGGTCTCGATCTCCATGGTAAGCTTGTCGTAGTCGAGGATCTGGCCCTCGCGAGTGTTCTCCACGCGATACGACACCTTGCGCACCGGGCTGTAGAGCGCATCGACCGGGATGAAGCCAATCGGCGCGTCGTCGGGACGGTTGCGCTCCGCCGGCACATATCCCTTGCCGGTCGCAGCGGTGAACTCCATGCGGATCGCGGCGCCCTGGTCGAGCGTGCAAATGACGTGATCGGGATTGAGGATCTCGATATCGGCGCCGGTTTCGATGTCGCCGGCGCGGGCGACCCCGGGACCCTCCTTCTTGAGCACCATGCGCTTCACGCCCTCGGCATGCTGCCTGAGCGCGATTTCCTTGATGTTGAGCACGATATCGGTGACGTCCTCGCGCACGCCCGGGATCGACGAGAATTCGTGCAGCACGCCGTCGATATGCACCGAAGTGATGGCGGCGCCTTGCAGCGACGACAGCAGCACGCGGCGGAGCGCGTTGCCGAGCGTGAGCCCGAACCCGCGCTCAAGCGGATCGGCCACGACGGTCGCCAAGCGCGCCGGGTCGCGGCCGGGAACGACGTTGAGCTTGGTGGGCTTGATGAGATCTTGCCAGTTCTTCTGCAGCACCGGTGAAGCCCTTTCTTGGTCCTTGAGCGGGGCGGCCTGCCCCAGCGTCCGAAAATCCTCGTGCAACATTTGCGGCCTAGCCTGCCTTTCCGTTTAGACGCGACGGCGCTTGCGCGGCCGGCACCCGTTATGCGGGATCGGCGTGACGTCGCGGATCGAGATGATATTGAAGCCTGCGGCCTGAAGCGCCCGCAGCGCCGACTCGCGCCCCGAGCCAGGCCCCCTGACCTCGATCTCGAGATTCTTCATGCCGTGTTCCATCGCCTTCTTGCCGGCGTCTTCGGCGGCGACCTGGGCGGCGTAGGGGGTGGATTTGCGCGACCCCTTGAAGCCCATCGTGCCGGCCGACGACCACGAGATGGCGTTGCCTTGCGCATCGGTGATGGTGATCATAGTGTTGTTGAAGCTTGCATGCACATGGGCGACGCCGGAGGTGATGTTCTTTTTCTCGCGGCGGCGAACGCGCGTTTTGTCTTTGGCTGCCATGCTCTAATCCCGCATTTACGAATTTGCGCCGCACGCGAGCGAACCTCGCGCCCGCGCTTTAAGCTGAAACCTACTTCTTCTTGCCGGCGATCGGCTTGGCCGGGCCCTTGCGCGTGCGCGCATTGGTATGCGTACGTTGGCCGTGGACGGGTAGCCCGCGGCGATGACGCAAGCCTCGGTAGCAGCCTAGATCCATCAACCGCTTGATGTTCATGGCAACGTCGCGGCGGAGATCGCCTTCCACGACGTAGTCGTGATCGATGACCTCGCGGATCTGGATGATCTCCGATTCGGTCAACTGGCTGACGCGCCGCTCCGGAGGGATGGCGACCTTGGTGCAAATCTCTTTGGCGAAGGTGTCGCCGATGCCATGGATATACGTCAGAGCCACCTCGACCCGCTTGTTGGTCGGGATGTTCACGCCTGCAATTCGGGCCACGTAGTCGTCTCCTCGTGCACGGCTAACGTGCTTAAATTTAAGCCTGAATAGTCAATCTTAAACGCACAAGTCCGACCGCGGACAGGCATTGCCCCCCGGGGACCGGTCGGTTCATCTTTCCATGTAGCGGGGCTTATGTAGCGATTCCTCTTGACAAGGTCAACCGGCCGTTTTTCCCCGTTTTTCATCACTTCCCGTCGAGCGCCCAGCCGATATCCCGGGCGACTGTCTCAATATCGACCATCCCGTCCACCGTCCTGACCTTGCCTTGATCCGCATAATAGTGAATCAGGGGCTCGGTCTGGGCGTGATACGCCTCGAGCCGCGCCCGCACGACCGCCTCGTTGTCGTCGGGGCGCCGCGTGAATTCGGTGCCGCCGCAGCGATCGCAAACGCCCGCCACGCGCGGTCTCTTATTGATGTCGTGGTAGGTCTCGCCGCAACTTGCGCAGGCAAAACGTCCGGCAATGCGCGCAACCAGAGCCTCGTCGTCCACCTCCATGACGATGACCCGGTCGACCGCCTTGCCGCGCTCCTTGAACAGCCGGTCGAGCGCCTCGGCCTGGGCGATGGTGCGGGGGAAGCCGTCGAGGACGAAGCCGCGCGCCCCTCCGTCCTCATCCAGACGCTCGGCAATCAGATTGATGACGAGCGCGTCGGGCACGAGTTCTCCGCGCTTCATGATTTCGCCCGCCTCGCGGCCAAGCGCGGTGCCGGCGGCAACGGCGGCGCGGAGCATGTCGCCGGTCGATAGCTTGACGAGCGACCGGGACTCTTCCAGGAGCTTGGCCTGCGTCCCCTTGCCCGCGCCGGGAGGGCCGAGCAGGACGAGATTCATCGCCGCCTTGCCCCTTTGAGCCGCGCCCGCTTGATCAGGCCCTCATATTGATGGGCGAGCAGATGGCTGTGGATTTGCGCGACCGTGTCCATGGTGACGCTCACCACGATGAGGAGCGAGGTGCCGCCGAAATAGAACGGCACGCCCGTATAAGAAATCAGCAGCTCCGGCAGCACGCAGACAGCCGCAAGGTAGAGCGCGCCGACCACGGTGATCCGGGTGAGCACATAGTCGATATATTCCGCCGTCCGCTCGCCGGGCCTGATGCCGGGCAGGAACCCGCCGTACTTCTTCAGATTGTCCGCGGTGTCCTTCGGATTGAACACGACGGCCGTATAGAAGAAGGCGAAGAAGATGATCATCGCCACATAGAGGATGATGTGGAGCGGCTGGCCCATTCCGAGCATGGCGGTGATGCTGTTGAGCCAATCCGGTCCCTGGCCGGACGAGAAATTCGCCATGGTGATCGGCAGGAGCAGAAGCGACGAGGCGAAGATCGGCGGAATCACGCCAGCGCTATTGAGCTTTAGCGGCAGGTGAGAAGAATCGCCCTGGAACATGCGGTTGCCGATCTGGCGCTTCGGATACTGCACCAGCAGCCGCCGCTGCGCCCGTTCCATAAAGACGATAAAGGCGATCACGAGCACCGCCATGACCAGCAGACCGATGATCAGCGCCGTCGACAATGCGCCCTGACGGCCGAGTTCGAGCGTGCCGACGAGCGCCGAGGGCAATTCGGCGATGATGCCGGCGAAGATGATGAGCGAAATTCCATTGCCGACGCCGCGCGCCGTAATCTGCTCTCCGAGCCACATCAGGAACACCGTTCCGCCAACCAAGGTGATGACGGTGGTGATGCGGAAGAACCAGCCGGGATCGACCACGACATTGCCGGCGCCCTCCAAGCCGATGGCAATGCCGTAACCCTGCAGCGTGGCAAGCAGCACGGTGCCGTAGCGCGTATATTGGTTGATCTGCCGGCGTCCCTGCTCGCCCTCCTTCTTCAACTGTTCCAGATGCGGCGAGACGGTGGTGAGAAGCTGGATGATGATCGACGCCGAGATATACGGCATGATGTTGAGGGCGAAGATCGCCATGCGCCCGATCGCGCCGCCCGACAACATGTTGAACATGCCGAGGATGCCCGACTGCTGCTGCCGGAAGATGTCGGCGAGCGCCTCGGGATTGACGCCGGGGATGGGGATATACGTTCCGAGCCGGTAGATTAGGAGCGCGCCGAGCGTGAACCAGATGCGCTTCTTGAGCTCGTCGGCTTTGGCGAAGGCCGCCAGATTGAGGTTGGAAACGAGCTGTTCGGCCGCAGAAACCATCGAAACCTTCTTTCCTTAGCGCGGAGACGGCGGTCTATCGCCGCCTCGCCTCACTCGGATTCTTTCTTTGCGGGCTTGGCCTTGGGCGCCTTGGCCTCGCCCTCGGCCGGCTTCTCCGGCGCGGGTTTGGCTTTGGCGGAGGCCTCTTCATCGCCGCCTTCGGCCTCTTCCCCCTTGGCTTTGCGGCCCTTAGGCGCCGCTTTCGCCGCGCGTTTCGCCGCCCTGCGTTCGGCCTTGATCTTGTCGGCTGCGGGCCGCTCGCGTCCGGTGATCGATTTGAGCGTCACCGTGCCGCCTTTGGCTTCGACCGCCTTGATCGCGCTCTGCGAGGCGCCGGTGACCTCGAAGGCGAGCTTCGCCTTGAGTTCGCCGTTGCCGAGGAGGCGCACGCCGTCCTTCTCGCGCCGGATGAGGCCTGCCTCCTTCAGCGCCGCAACGGTGATCGGCTTCTTGCCGTCGAGCACGCCTGCATCGACCGCCTGCTGAATGCGGCCGAGATTAATCTCGTTCAACTTCTTGGCGAAGATGTTGTTGAAGCCGCGCTTGGGCAGGCGCCGGTGCAGAGGCATCTGGCCGCCTTCGAAGCCCTTGATGGCGACGCCGGCGCGGGCCTTCTGACCCTTGGTGCCCTTGCCCGCCGTCTTGCCGAGCCCTGAACCGATGCCGCGGCCGAGCCGCTTCTTGGCCTTGGTCGCGCCCGGACGGTCGCTGATTGCATTCAGTCGCATGACGTCTCTTCCTTAGGCCTTGGGCTCGTCCTCGACGATCCGCACGAGATGGGCGACCTTCGCCACCATGCCACGCACCTGCGGGCTGTCGATAAGCGTCCGCCGCTTATGCATCTTGTTGAGGCCGAGCCCGATCAGCGTTGCGCGCTGGGTCGAAGGGCGCCGGATCGGGCTGCCGATCTGCTCGACGACGATGGTCTTTCTCTTCTCGGCCATGTGCCAAACCTTCTCTTGCTCGCGGGCCTTAAGGCTTACGCCTCCGTGCCGGCAGCGTCGCCCGCGCCGTCTCTCCGCCGCGAAACGATCTCGCTCACCTTCTTGCCGCGCCGCGCCGCAACCCCGCGCGGGCTGTCCTCGTGGCGCAGCGCATCGAAGGTCGCGCGCACCATGTTGTAGGGATTCGAGCTTCCGAGCGATTTGGCGACCACGTCTTGAATGCCGAGCGTCTCAAATACGGCGCGCATCGGCCCGCCGGCGATGATGCCGGTGCCGGGAGGCGCCGCCCGGAGTACGACCCGGCCCGCGCCGTGCTGGCCGGTCACGTCGTGATGCAGCGTGCGTCCCTCGCGCAAGGGAACTTTCACCAGATTGCGCTTGGCGGACTCGGTCGCCTTGCGGATGGCCTCGGGCACCTCGCGCGCCTTGCCATGACCGAAACCGACCCGTCCCTTCTGATCGCCGACCACGACCAGCGCGGCAAAACCGAAACGCCGTCCGCCCTTGACCACCTTGGCGACGCGATTGATGTGCACGAGCTTGTCGATAAATTCGCTGTCGCGCTCGCGCTCTTCACGGTCTCTTGCTTGCTGGCCTCGTGCCACGGTCGATCCTTTCTTAGGTCGAAACTAGAAGTTCAGGCCCGCTTCGCGCGCGGCGTCGGCGAGCGCCTTCACCCGCCCATGATAGAGATAGCCGCCGCGGTCGAACACGACGTCCTTGACCCCCGCCTTGATCGCCCTCTCGGCCACGAGCTTGCCGACGGCCTGAGCGGCGGCAAGGTCGCTTCCCTTCGGCAGCGAGCCCTTGAGGTCCTTGTCGAGCGTCGAGGCCGCGGCGAGCGTCTTGCCTGCTCTATCGTCGATCACTTGCGCGTAGATATGCCGCGAGGAGCGGAACACCGACAGGCGCGCGCGCCCGTTCGCCGCACGCTTGAGCGTGCCGCGCACCCGGCGTGACCGCCGCACAAAGTTTTCGTTCAACGCGCCCATTGCCAATCGTCCTGCTACTTCTTCTTGCCTTCCTTGCGGAGGATGAACTCGCCCGCATATTTGATGCCTTTGCCCTTGTAGGGCTCCGGCGGCCTGAACCGCCTGATCTCCGCGGCAACCTGGCCAACTTGCTGCTTGTCGATGCCCGTAATCACGATCTCCGTCGGCTTCGGGCAGACAATCTGGATACCTTGCGGGATCGGATAGGCAACATCGTGGCTGAAGCCGAGCTGAAGCTGGAGATTTGAACCCTGCACCGCGGCGCGGTAGCCGACGCCCGTGATCTCGAGCCGCTTGGAGAAGCCTTGCGTCACGCCAGCGATCAGATTGGCGACAAGCGTGCGCGACATGCCCCACATGGCGCGGGCTTCTTTCGTGTCCTCGCGCATCTCGATCGCGATCTTGTCCTTGTCGAGCTTGGCGACCATGGCGTCGGCGAGCACGTGTTTGAGCTCGCCCTTGGGGCCCTTGATCTTGACCTCCTGGCCGTTCACCGCGGCGGTGACGCCGCCGGGAACCGAAACGGATTTTTTGCCAATGCGCGACATCGATCAACCTTCGCCGGAGCTTGCAGTCCTAGAACACGTTACAGAGGATTTCGCCGCCGACATTCTCGGTCCGGGCGCGCGCATCCGACATCACGCCCTTCGGCGTCGACAGGATGGCCACGCCAAGACCGTTGGCGACGGTCGGCAAGTCCTTGACCGAGGAATAGACGCGGCGTCCAGGCGTCGACACTCTTTCGATATCCTTGATCACGGGCTCGCCGTCGAAATATTTGAGCTCGATCTCGAACTCGGACCGGCCGCCGCTATAGTCGACGCGGGCATAGCCGCGGATATAGCCCTCCTCGGCCAGCACATCGAGCACGCGCTCTCTGAGCTTGGAGGCCGGCGTCGTCACCTTGGCCTTGTGCCGCAACTGCGCGTTGCGGATGCGGGCCAGCATATCGCCTAGTGGGTCGTTGATGCTCATGCGCTCGTCCTACCAGCTCGACTTGATCATGCCGGGGATGAGACCCTGGCTTCCGAGGTCGCGCAGCGCGATTCGCGACATGCGCAGCTTGCGGTAATAACCGCGGGGGCGCCCGGAGAGATCGCAACGGTTGCGGATCCGCGTGGGCGACGAATTACGCGGCAGTTCGGCGAGCTTGAGCCGGGCGGCGAACCGTTCCTCGGCCGGCAGGGACCGGTCGGCGGCGATCGCCTTGAGCCGCGTCCGCCGTGCCTTGTATTTCTGGGCGAGGCGGCGGCGCTTCTTGTTCCGCTCGATCATGCTCGTCTTTGCCATTCAAGTCCTCCTGTCGCGGCCCGCTTCGTCTAGCTGCGGAACGGAAAGTTCAAACCTTTGAGCAGCGCGCGCGCCTCGTCGTCGGTGCGCGCCGTCGTGCAAACGATGATGTCCATGCCGAGCACGTCTTCCACCTTGTCGTAGTCGATCTCGGGGAAAATGATGTGCTCTTTGAGCCCGATGGCGAAGTTGCCGCGCCCGTCGAAGCTCTTGGGATTGAGCCCGCGGAAGTCGCGCACGCGCGGCAGCGCGATATTCACCAGCCGGTCGATGAACTCGTACATGCGATTCTGGCGCAAGGTGACCTTGGCGCCGATCGGCATGCCCTCGCGCAGCTTGTACGTGGCGATCGATTTGCGCGCCCGCGTGATCACCGGCTTCTGCCCGGCGATTCGGCTGAGATCGGCGGCGGCGGCGGTGACCTTCTTGGCGTCGTTGACGCCCTCGCCCACGCCCATGTTCAGCACCACCTTTTCGAGCCGCGGCACTTGCATGGTGTTGGCGTAGCCGAACTCCTTGGCCAAGGCGGGCTTGAGCACCTCGGTGTAGTGTTGCTTGAGCCGGGGGATGTAAGCGTTCTCAGCCATCGATGACCTCGCCCGAGCGCCTGGCGAACCGCACCTTGCGCCCGTCCTTCAGAAACTTGTATCCAGCCCGCGTCGGCTTCCCGTCCTTGGGGTCCTCGATCGCGAGATTGGAGATATGGATCGGCGCCTCCTTGGCGATGATCCCGCCCTCTTGCGACGGCGTCTGGCGTTGATGGCGGCGAACCATGGCGACGCCCTTGACGATGGCGCGGTTCTCCTCCGGCATCACCTTGAGGACTTCGCCCTTCTTGCCCTTGTCCTTGCCGGTGATGACCACGACGTGGTCGCCCTTCTTGATCTTGAGCTTCGCCATCACAAGACCTCCGGCGCGAGCGAAACGATCTTCATGTGCTTCTTCGCTCTGAGCTCGCGGGTGACTGGGCCGAAGATGCGCGTGCCGATCGGCTCGCCTTGCGGGTTGATGAGAACCGCGGCGTTGCGATCGAACCGGATGATCGACCCGTCGGGCCGGCGCACGCCCGTGGCGGTGCGGACCACCACGGCCTTCATCACCTGGCCCTTCTTGACGCGGCCGCGCGGGATCGCGTCCTTGACCGAAACCACGATCGTGTCGCCGATCGAGGCATATTTGCGCTTCGAGCCGCCGAGCACCTTGATGCACTGGACGCGCCGTGCCCCCGAATTGTCGGCGACGTCGAGATTGGTTTGCATCTGTATCATGGCTTTCGCCCTTAACCTCGATTGCCGCTACGACGTCGCCTGCTCGCGCGGCAACACCGTCCACCGCTTCTGCTTGGAGACCGGCGGACACTCCTCGATCCACACCATTTCGCCCACCTTGAACTCGTTCTTCTCGTCATGGGCGTGATAGTTCTTGCTCCGGCGCACGGTCTTTTGCAGCACGGGATGGGTGAAGCGCCGCTCGACGCGGACCACCACGGTCTTGTCGTTCTTGTCGCTCACCACGACTCCTTGCAGCACGCGTTTCGGCATCGTTTTCGTCCTAACTCTTCTTCTTCGCTCTTGTCTTCGGCTTGGCCTTGGCCTTGGCCGCGGTCTTGGCCTTGAGCGCGGCCTTGGCTGCGGCCTTCGGTGCCGCTTCCTTGGGCTTCGCAGCCTTCTCGGGCTTGGGCGCCGGCGCCGGCTTGGCGCTCGCCTCGGCCTGAGGCGACTGCTGCGCAATCGTCCTGATCCGGGCGATGTCGCGCCTGATCTGCCGCACCCGCGCGGTGTTCTCAAGCTGGCCCGACGCCGCCTGGAAGCGCAGGTTGAACTGCTCCTTCTTCAGCTTGACGAGCTCGTCGGCGCGCTGATCGGGCGTCATGCTGCGGACCTCGTGCGCCTTCATGTCTTGGCCTCGATGCGGGCAACGAAGCGCGTCTTGATCGGAAGCTTTGCGGCCCCGAGCCGAAGCGACTCGCGCGCGACCTGCTCGGTGACGCCATCGATCTCGAACAAGATGCGCCCGGGCTTCACCCGCGCGACCCAGAATTCCGGCGTGCCCTTGCCCTTGCCCATGCGAACTTCGGTCGGCTTCTTCGACACCGGCAAGTCCGGGAAGAGCCTGATCCACACCCGGCCGGCGCGCTTCATCTGCCGTGTCATGGCGCGGCGCGCGGCCTCGATCTGCCGCGCCGTCACGCGCGCAGGCTGCTGGGCTTTCAGCCCGTAAGTGCCGAAATTGAGCGTGGCCGCGCTCGTCGCGGCGCCTTTGATGCGCCCCTTGTGAGCCTTGCGGTATTTGGTCCGCTTCGGTTGCAGCATGATCTAAGTCCTAACCTTGCGGCTGCGCTGTTTCGCGGCGTCCGGTGGAGCGTCCGCCTTCCTGCGCCTCGAGCGCCCGGTTCTCCTGGGCCATGGGATCGTGCTCCATGATCTCGCCCTTGAAGATCCACACCTTGACGCCGATGATGCCGTAGGCCGTGCGGCCCAACGCCGTGCCGTAATCGATATTGGCGCGGAGCGTATGCAACGGCACGCGGCCCTCGCGGTACCACTCCATGCGGGCAATTTCGGCCCCGCCGAGCCGGCCGCCGCAATTGATGCGAATGCCGAGCGCGCCCATGCGCATCGCCGACTGCACCGCGCGCTTCATGGCGCGGCGAAACGCGACCCGCCGTTCGAGCTGCTGCGCGATGCCTTCGGCCACGAGCGTCGCGTCGATCTCGGGCTTGCGCACCTCAACGATGTTGAGGTGGACCTCGGAGTCGGTCAGGTTGGCGAGCTCGCGCCTGAGCTTCTCGATGTCGGCGCCCTTCTTGCCGATGAGGATGCCCGGCCGCGCCGTGTGCACGGTCACGCGGCATTTCTTGTGCGGGCGCTCGATCACGACCTTGGAGATGCCCGCCTGCTTGCGCGACTCGAGAATATGCTCGCGCATCTTCAGGTCCTCGTGGAGAAGGCGCGCATATTCGCCGCGCGAGGCGTACCAGCGCGAATCCCAGGTGCGGTTGACGCCGAGCCTAAGCCCGATCGGATTGACCTTCTGTCCCATTAAGCGGGCTCCTCGACTTGACGCAGCACGACGGTGATCTGCGCGAATGGCTTCTCGATGCGGGCGGCGCGGCCGCGCGCCCGGGCGCGCATGCGCTTCATCACCAGGTTCTTGCCGACATAGGCCTCGGCAACGATGAGAGCATCCACATCGAGATCGTGATTGTTCTCGGCGTTGGCAATGGCCGATTGCAGCGTCTTTTTCACGTCCTTGGCGACGCGCTTGCGCGAGAAGGTAAGGTCGGCGAGCGCGCGATCGACCTTCTTGCCGCGGATCAGCTGGGCAAGCAGGTTGAGCTTCTGCGGGCTTACGCGCATCAGCCGCGTAACGGCTCTCGCTTCGTTGTCTTTGAGCGCGCGCGGGCGCTGCGGCTTGCCCATTACGCTTCCTTCGTCGCCGTCGGCGTTGTCGTTCTCTTCGCCTTACGGTCCGCGGCGTGGCCGTGGAAGGTCCGCGTCGGCGCAAACTCCCCGAATTTGTGACCGATCATGTCCTCGGTCACGAGCACTGGGATATGCTTGTGTCCGTTATGCACGCCGAACGTCAGCCCGACGAATTGCGGCAGGATGGTCGAGCGGCGCGACCAGATCTTGATCACGGCATTGGAGCCCGAGCCGCGCGCCTTCTCGGCCTTCTTGAGCAGATAACCGTCGACGAACGGGCCTTTCCAGATCGAACGTCCCACGTGAACTATCCCTTCTTCTGGTGGCGGCTGCGCAGGATGAACTTGCTGCTCGACTTGTTCGAGCGGGTCTTCTTGCCCTTGGTGGACTTGCCCCAGGGCGTGACCGGATGGCGGCCGCCCGACGTGCGGCCTTCGCCGCCGCCATGCGGATGGTCGACCGGGTTCATGGCCACGCCACGCACCACAGGCTTGCGGCCCTTCCAGCGCATGCGTCCCGCCTTGCCGATCGAGACGTTGGAATTGTCGGGATTGGAGACGGCGCCGACGGTCGCCATGCACTCGGACGGCACCATGCGCGTCTCGCCCGAATTCAATTTCAGGATCGCATAGCCCGCGTCGCGGCCGACAAGCTGAACATAGGTGCCAGCGGCGCGCGCGATCTGCCCGCCCTTGCCCTTCTTCATCTCGACATTGTGGACGATGGTGCCGATCGGCATGTTGGCGAGCGGCATGGCGTTGCCGGGCTTCACGTCGGCGCGGAGGTCGGCAATGACGGTATCGCCGACGCCGAGCCGCTGCGGCGCGAGGATGTAGGACAGCTCGCCATCCTCATACTTGATGAGGGCGATGAAGGCGGTGCGGTTGGGATCGTATTCCAGCCGCTCGACCGTCGCAGGTACGCCGAGCTTGCTGCGCTTGAAATCCACCTTGCGGTAGGCGCGCTTGTGCCCGCCGCCCCGGTGCCACATCGACACGCGGCCGTGATTGTTGCGTCCGCCGGTCTTGGTCAGCCCCTCGGTCAGCACCTTGACGGGCTTGCCCTTCCACAGATTGCTGCGGTCGATCAGGACGAGCTGCCGCTGCGACGGCGTGGTCGGCTTATAGGTCTTGAGCGCCATCTCGTCAGATCCTCGTCGTCACGTCGATCGTCTGGCCTTCGGCGAGCCTGACGATGGCTTTCTTGACGTCCTGCTGCCTGCCCCTGACGCCGCGGAAATTCTTGCTCTTGCCTTTGCGGGTCAGCGTGTTCACCGACAGCACCTTGACCTTGAACAGCGCCTCGACGGCGGCCTTGATTTCGGGCTTGGTCGCGTCGCGGCGGACCTTGAACACGACCTGATTGGATTCCGAGACGGCGGTCGCCTTCTCGGTGATGACCGGCGCGAGGATGACGTCACAGGCTGCGTGCGCGCTCATTTGAATCGCGCCTCCAGCGCCTCGACCGCGGCCTTGGTCAGCACGAGCTTCTCGTGCCGGAGAATGTCGTAGACGTTGATGCCCTGCACCGGAAGCACGTCGACCTCGGGCAGATTGCGCGCCGCCTTGGCGAAGGCCTCCTGGACCGAGGCGCCGTCGACAATCAGCACCGAGCCGAAGCCGAGCTTGGCGAAGCGCGATTTGAGCTCCTTGGTCTTGCCGTCTTTCAACTCGCATTTGTCGATGACGATGAGCGTGTCGGATTTGGCCTTGGCCGACAGCGCATGCTTGAGCGCAAGCGCCCTCACCTTTTTCGGCAAGCCGATAGCAAAGCTGCGGGGCTTCGGCCCGAACGCCTTGCCGCCGCCGCGGAAGATCGGCGCCTTCTTGCTGCCGTGACGCGCCCGCCCCGTGCCCTTCTGGCGATAGAGCTTGGCGGTCGTCGCGTTGATCTCCGAGCGGTCCTTGACGTGAGCGGTGCCGGCCCGGCGCTTGGCGAGCTGGTAGCGTACCATGCGTTGCAAGATGTCGGCGCGCGGCTCAAGACCGAAGACGTCGTCGGGCAACTCCACGGTGCCCGCCTTCTTGGCGTCGAGAGTGGTGATGTCGGCTTTCATCACTCTTGGCTCCCAGCCTCGGCAGCACTCGTCGCGGCGGGTTCGGCGGCCTCGGCCTTTTCGGACTTGACCTTCTTCGCCTCTTGGGGCTGCTCGCCCTTGCGGAACGCGCCGGGCTTCGGCGCCGCCTCTGGCAAGGAGCGCTTGACGGCGTCGCGCAACAGCACCCAACCGCCCTTGGCTCCCGGCACCGCGCCGCGGATCATGATCAGCCCGCGCTCCGGATCGGTCTTCACTACGCGCAAATTCTGGGTGGTGACGTTCACGTCGCCCATATGGCCGGCCATCTTCTTGCCCTTGAACACCTTGCCGGGGTCCTGGCGTTGTCCGGTCGAACCGTGGCTGCGATGGCTCACCGACACGCCATGGCTCGCGCGCAAGCCGCCGAAGCCGTGGCGCTTCATCGCGCCGGCAAAACCCTTGCCGATCGAGGTGCCGGACACATCCACATACTGGCCCTCGACGAAATGGTCGGCCGTGATCTCCGTGCCCACCTCGATCAGATTGTCGGGACTCACGCGGAATTCGGCGAGCTTGCGCTTCGGCTCGACATTGGCGACGGCGAAATGGCCGCGCGCGGCGCGGCTCAGGCGCTTCACCTTCGGGCGTCCGGCGCCGAGCTGAAGCGCGGTATAGCCGTTCTTCTCCGAGGTCCGGTGGCCCACCACCTGACAATGTTCGAGGCGCAGCACCGTCACCGGGATATGCTCCCCGGCATCGGTGAAGATCCTGGTCATGCCGACCTTCTGCGCGATGACACCTGATCGCATTGGTATAACGTCCCTTGCCTCGTCGCGCGCCCGTTACAGCTTGATCTCGACATCGACGCCGGCGGCGAGGTCGAGCTTCATCAGCGCGTCAACCGTCTGCGGCGTCGGATCGACGATATCGAGCAGCCGCTTGTGGGTGCGCATCTCGAACTGCTCGCGGCTCTTCTTGTCGATATGCGGCGAGCGGTTCACGGTGAATTTCTCGATCCGGGTCGGAAGCGGAATCGGTCCCCGCACTTCCGCACCAGTGCGCTTAGCCGTGTTGACAATCTCCTTGGTCGACGCATCGAGAATGCGATGGTCGAAGGCTTTGAGCCTGATTCTTATGTTCTGACTTTGCATCTCGACGGCCTCTAAGTCGGGAGCGCGCCGCTTTGGGCGGCGCGCTCCTCAATTCTCTACTCGATGATCGACGCCACGACGCCCGCACCGACGGTGCGGCCGCCCTCGCGAATGGCGAAGCGGAGCTTCTCCTCCATGGCGATCGGCACGATCAGCTCGACCGTCATGGCGATGTTGTCGCCCGGCATCACCATCTCGGTGCCTTCCGGCAGTTGCACGACGCCGGTCACGTCGGTGGTGCGGAAGTAGAACTGGGGCCGGTAGTTGCCGAAGAACGGCGTGTGGCGCCCGCCCTCCTCCTTGGTGAGGATATAGGCCTCGGCCTTGAACTTGGTGTGCGGCGTTACCGAACCCGGCTTCGCCAGCACCTGGCCGCGCTCGACCGCCTCGCGGTCGATGCCGCGCAGCAGGCAGCCGACATTGTCGCCCGCCTCGCCCTGATCGAGCAACTTGCGGAACATCTCGACGCCGGTGACGGTGGTCTTGGTGGTCGGCTTGATGCCGACAATCTCCACCTCTTCGCCGACCTTGACGATGCCGCGCTCGATGCGGCCCGTGACCACGGTGCCGCGGCCGGAGATCGAGAACACGTCTTCGATCGGCATGAGGAACGGCTTGTCCTTGGGCCGATCGGGCTGCGGGATGTACTCGTCCACGGCCTTCATCAGCTCGGCGATGGAGTTCTTGCCGACCGCGTCGTCCTTGCCTTCGAGCGCCGCCAACGCCGAACCCTTGACGATCGGGATCTCGTCGCCGGGAAACTCGTACTTCGAGAGTAGCTCGCGCACCTCGAGCTCGACGAGGTCGAGCAGCTCGGGATCGTCGACCATATCGACCTTGTTGAGATAGACGACGAGAGCCGGCACGCCGACCTGACGGGCGAGCAGAATATGCTCGCGGGTCTGCGGCATCGGCCCGTCGGCCGCTGAGACCACGAGAATGGCGCCGTCCATCTGAGCAGCGCCCGTTATCATGTTCTTGACGTAGTCGGCGTGGCCCGGACAGTCGACATGGGCATAGTGCCGCTTGTCGGTCTCGTACTCGACATGCGCGGTCGAAATGGTGATGCCGCGCGCCTTCTCTTCCGGCGCCTTGTCGATTTCGTCATAGGCGGTGAATTTCGCGCCGCCCTTTTCGGCCAACACCTTGGTGATCGCGGCCGTCAATGTCGTCTTGCCGTGATCGACGTGACCGATGGTCCCGATGTTGCAATGCGGCTTCGTCCGCTGGAATTTTTCCTTAGCCATGCTGGCTCTCCATCCTTCAACACAAAGTCGAACTCATCCGGGCGCCTCCTTAGGCGCAAAGACCGTTTAGGCGAATTTCGCCTTGACCTCCTCGGCGACGCCTTGCGGCGCCTGCGCGTAATGATCGAACTGCATCGTGAACTGGGCGCGGCCCTGGCTCATCGATCGCAGGTTGTTCACGTAGCCGAACATATTGGCGAGCGGCACCATGGCGTTGATCACCGAGGCGTTGCCGCGCGTCTCCTGGCCGCGCACCTGCCCGCGCCGGCTGGTCAAGTCGCCGATAATGCCGCCGACATAATCATCCGGCGTCACCACCTCAACCTTCATAATCGGCTCGAGCAGCTTCGGTCCCGCCTTCAGCGCGCCTTCGCGGAAGGCGGCGCGGGAGGCGATCTCGAACGCCATCACGCTCGAATCGACGTCGTGATAGGCGCCGTCCGTCAGCGTCACCTTGACGTCGAGCATGGGGAAGCCGGCGAGCACGCCCGCTTCGACGACGCTCTGCACGCCCTTCGACACGCCCGGGATATATTCCTTCGGCACGTTGCCGCCGACGACCTTGTTCACGAACTCGTAGCCCTTGCCTTGCTCGTTCGGCTCGATCGTCATCTTGACGCGCGCGAACTGGCCCGAGCCGCCGGTCTGCTTCTTGTGGGTGTAATCGACGTCGGCGCGCTTCGACACGGTCTCGCGGAACGCCACTTGCGGCGCGCCGACATTGGCCTCGACCTTGAACTCGCGCCGCATGCGGTCGACGATGATGTCGAGATGAAGCTCGCCCATGCCCTTGATGATGGTCTGGCCGGATTCATGATCGACCGCGACGCGGAATGAAGGATCCTCCTGGGCGAGGCGGTTGAGCGCAACGCCGAGCTTCTCCTGGTCGCCCTTGGTCTTCGGCTCGACCGCGACCTCGATGACGGGCTCGGGAAACTCCATGCGCTCGAGAATGATCGGCTTGGTCAACTCGCACAGCGTATCGCCCGTGGTCACGTCCTTCAGCCCGGCGAGCGCGACGATATCGCCGGTGTAAGCCTCCTTGATGTCCTCGCGGTGGTTGGCATGCATGAGAAGCATGCGCCCGATGCGCTCTTTCTTGTCTTTCACCGTATTGAGCAGTGTCGAACCGGACTCGACCTTGCCGGAATAGATGCGGGCGAAGGTGAGCGAGCCCACGAATGGGTCGTTCATGATCTTGAAGGCGAGCATCGAGAGCGGCGCGTCGTCGCGCGGTTCGCGGCTCGCTTCCTCGCCGGTCTTGACGTCGATGCCGCCGACCGGCGGCACGTCGAGCGGGGACGGCAGATAATCGACCACCGCATCGAGCAGCGGCTGCACGCCCTTGTTCTTGAAGGCCGAGCCGCACAGGATCGGCACGAAGCGGCTGCTCACCGTGCCCTTGCGGATCAACGCCTTGAGCTCGGCTTCGGCCGGCTCCTTGCCTTCGAGATAGGCTTCGGTCGCGGCCTCGTCGACCTCGACCGCCTGCTCGACCAGCATCTCGCGATATTTCTTCGCCTGATCGAGCAGATCGGCGGGAACCTCTTCTTCGTGGAACTTGGCGCCGAGGGACTCGTCGTCCCACCTCACCGCCTTCATGCGGATCAAGTCGATGATGCCGGTGAAGCTCGAACTCGACGCCGAGCGGGAGCTGAAGCACGATCGGATTGGCTCCGAGGCGCTCCCGCACCATCTGCACCGAAATGAAGAAATCGGCGCCGATCTTATCCATCTTGTTGACGAAGATCATGCGCGGCACGCCGTATTTGTCGGCCTGACGCCACACCGTCTCGGTTTGCGGCTCAACGCCCTGGTTGGCGTCGAGCAACGCAACCGCGCCGTCGAGCACGCGCAAGGAGCGCTCGACTTCGATGGTGAAATCGACGTGGCCCGGCGTATCGATGATGTTGATGCGCTTGTCGTTCCAATAGGCCGTCGTCGCGGCCGAGGTGATGGTGATGCCGCGCTCCTGCTCCTGCTCCATCCAGTCCATGGTGGCAGCGCCGTCGTGCACCTCGCCGATCTTGTGGCTCTTGCCCGTGTAGTAGAGGATCCGCTCTGTGGTCGTGGTCTTGCCGGCGTCGATATGCGCCATGATTCCGATATTGCGGTAGTCCTCGAGGGGGGTAGCTCGCGGCATCGTCTGCTCCGTTACCAGCGGTAATGTGAGAAGGCGCGGTTGGCGTCCGCCATGCGGTGCGTGTCTTCGCGCTTCTTTACCGCGGTTCCGCGGTTGTTGGCGGCATCGAGCAGCTCGCCCGAGAGCCGCTCAACCATCGTGTTCTCGTTGCGGTCGCGCGCGGCGGAGATGATCCAGCGGATGGCGAGAGCCTGCCGCCGGTCGGTGCGTACCTCGACCGGGACCTGATAGGTGGCGCCGCCGACGCGCCGCGACCTCACCTCGAGCGCGGGCATGACGTTGCGAAGCGCCTCGTGGAACAGCTCGACCGGGTTCTGCTTGGCCTTCTTCTCCATCTGGCTCAGCGCGCCATAGACGATCCGTTCGGCCGCGGACTTCTTGCCCTCCTTCATGATGCTGTTCATGAATTTGGTTATGACGATGTCCCCGAATTTGGGATCGGGGATCACCTCGCGCTTATCTGCTCTACGCCGCCTCGACATTTCGTCTGGTCCGTTTCCTAAATGCAAAACGACCCGTTATTTGGGTCGTTTGGCTCCGTATTTCGAGCGCCTCTGCCGGCGGTCGGCGACGCCTTGGGTGTCGAGCACGCCGCGAATGATGTGGTAGCGCACACCGGGAAGGTCTTTCACGCGTCCGCCCCTGATCAGCACGACCGAGTGCTCTTGGAGATTGTGGCCCTCGCCCGGAATGTAACTGGTCACTTCAAGCTGATTGGTGAGGCGCACCCGCGCCACCTTCCGAAGCGCCGAGTTCGGCTTCTTCGGCGTCGTGGTGTAAACGCGCGTACAGACCCCCCGCTTTTGCGGGCAGGCCTGCATGGCCGGCACCTTGTTCCGCTTGACCGGCATTCGGCGCGGCTTGCGGATCAGCTGTTGTATCGTCGGCATCTAAGAGCCTTCGTCCGATCATCCAAGCGGGCGGAGCCCGCATCATCTAAAATTCCGGGCGTTCGCCCGAAACCATCCCAAGCGCGGGCAAAAGCCCATGTAATTTCAAAGCCCAAGCGCGGGGACAAAGTCCCTTCACCTTCGGCCAGTCAGCGCAGAGGACCTTGGAGGCTAAAACCCCCAAGATCGTGACCCCGATATGATCTCGGTTAGTCCGGCAGCGTCTAACCCGCGCCCGAAGGCAACCTGAACTTGGGCTACCGCCTGCCGCGAAAGTGCGCGCGTTGTAACAGGCCGATTCTTCCATCGTCAAGGGTGAAACGCGCAGCTTTTCGCCAATTTTGCCCCGAGCGGCGGCCCTACCATGCGCCGCGTCCAAGTCCTGCAGCGAGATAGGACCAGAGGGTGGGATGCGACCAAAGTTTGGAGGGTAAATCGACGTTGATCGGCGCAAGCTTGCCCGAAGCTGCGTCCTCGCCCGCGCGGGCAAGGAGCGGGAGCCCGGCCGCCAGTTGCAGGTAGGGATAGGTCGAAAAATTGTCTGGGCTCTCAGGCACGATCCTCGCCTGATAGAGGATCGCGCCCGTGTCGATGCCGCTATCGATAAGGTGGACGGTGACCCCGCAATTTGCCGCATCGCCCGTGGCGCGAGCCCAATAGGCGCCATGCACGCCTCGGTATTTCGGAGTGATTCCAGCATGATAGTTGACGAAGGGCGCGTTCGCCGCGCGGCGCGTCGCCTCCTCGATGAGGCGCGTTCCCATCACGAGGACGACTGAAGGCCTCTGCTCGCTCAGGAAGGAGCGGCAGGCTTCGCCATTCACATCGCCCAGCCGCTTGACCTCGGTCGCGATGGCGCCGCTATCGAGTCCGAACGCGCGCTTGATCGCCTCGATCCGGGCGCCCGAGTAAAGGCGCTGGAGGCGCTGGAAGGCCATGAACGCCGCCTGACCTGCCGCGACGGTCGCGCCCTTCCGCCTGGCCCGCCCCCGCAACAGGCTCAAGCGCGACAGCGGCGCATCGATGACGGTGACAAGCCCCGGAAAGCGCGGCGCAAGATAGTTTGCGGCGATCCGGCCGAATTCGCCCTCGCAAGTGAGAAGGATGGCGCGGCTCATTCCCGGCTCATTGAAGAACGCGTTCGGCGACTTCCGACATGTTCAAGGATCGCATGCCGAAGCGATCGCGGAGGATCGCGTACCGATCAAGAATTTGCCGCAGGAACAAGAGGTTGGCTTCAGGGTCGGCGCCGAAATTGTGCGGATGCCACCAGAGATGAAAGAGCGTGTTGGTCTTGGCCGCCGCCGTCATCTGCCCCACGATGCGATCGAACTGGAAGCGCTCGTGCCACGCACCGCGAACCGGCCGCAAGAAGCGGCTCGCCGGGACATCGATCATGCCCTCGACCTCTTCCGGCTTGGCCAGTTGGCTGCCGGCCACCGGCAGAAACGTATCGGCGAGGCGGACCGCCCGCTTCGGCAAGGTCTGCTCGGCGTCGGGACAGGCGCGATTGAACCAGACGCGGGGGTTGCCGCGAAACGCGATCAGTCCGCGTTCGCGCGCGATGCGAAGTCCATCGCGGCAGACCTGGTTGCGCGGGAAGACGATGCTCTTCAGCGTCACGCCATTGCGCGCCGCCATCGCCTTCGCTCCGTCGAGGTCAGCGGCGAAGGCTTCCCGCGTGCCCCCCTCCTCCAGGCAGTAGAAGTGCGAGAGCGTGTGCGTGCCGATCTCCTGCCGGTCGTATTGCTTGATCTTCTGCACCAGCGACCGCCCGAAGGAGTAAGGATCCGCGCTCTCATCCTTGCCGATGGCGGAAAAGTCATAAGGCGATAGGCGAGGCTCGGCATAGTGCGGCAGAAGAAGCGGTCGCGCTTCCATCAACTCGTCCTTGGAACCGCAAAAGACGAATCCGACCGTTGCCCAGGTCGCGCCCACGTCGCGCTCGGCGAACAGATCGAGCATTTTGGGAATGGCCTTGCGGCCGCCGAGGATGTTGCGCCCGTATTGGGCAAGCGAACGCTTGTCGCGTACCCCCCAATAGAGCTCGAAATCGAGCGAGATGACGAGCGCGCCGAATTCCACCTGGCGGCACCTTCGGTCCCCGGCGGGCGCTCGGCCAACCGGGGACCTTGCAATGCTAGCCGGCAGCGTCCTGCTGCTCGGCCGAGTCCTCGATGTGGGCTTCGCCTGCGGCCCGTTTCCGTTCCTCCAGGATCAGCTCGTCGCGGTGGCTCGCGATCCGGTTCAAGCGGCTCAGCGTGCCGCCGGTTCCGGCCGGAATGAGCCGCCCGACGATCACGTTCTCCTTGAGGCCCTCGAGCGCATCGGACTTGCCGTTGACGGCGGCATCGGTGAGCACGCGGGTCGTCTCCTGGAACGAGGCGGCGGAGATGAACGAGCGGGTCTGGAGCGAGGCCTTGGTGATGCCGAGCAGCACGGGCTGGCCGGTGGCGGGCTTGCCGCCCGCCGCCTCGATCGCCGCATTGGCGTCCTCGAAGTCGATCCGGTCCACCTGCTCGCCTTTAAGGAACTCGGTGGTGCCGGAATCGTCAACCTCGATCTTCTGCAACATCTGCCGGACGATCACCTCGATATGCTTGTCGTTGATGGTGACGCCCTGCAGCCGGTACACCTCCTGGATCTCGTTCACGAGGTAGTTGGCCAGCTCCTCCACGCCCTTGATGGCAAGGATGTCGTGCGGCGCGGGATGGCCGTCGAGCAGATACTCGCCCTTCTCGATGCGGTCGCCATCCTGCACGGCGAGATGCCTGCCCTTTGGGATCAGATACTCGACCGGCTCCTGGCCGTCCTCCGGCACGATGGTGATGCGCCGCTTGTTCTTGTAGTCGCGGCCAAGCTGCACCGTGCCCGAGATCTCGGCGATGATGGCATGGTCCTTAGGCCGCCGCGCCTCGAACAGCTCGGCGACGCGCGGCAGACCGCCGGTGATGTCGCGGGTCTTGGCGCTCTCGGTCGGGATACGGGCGAGCACGTCGCCGGCCATGACCTGATGGCCGGGCTCCACCGACAGGATGGCATCGACGGGCAAGAGGTAGCGGGCCTCGGCGCCGCGCGCGAGCTTGGCGACCTTGCCCTTCTTGTCCTTGATCACCATCGCGGGCCTGAGATCGGCGCCGCGCGGCGATGCGCGCCAGTCGATGATCACGCTGTTGGTGATGCCGGTCGATTCGTCGCGCCGCTCGCTGACCGACACGCCCTCGACCAGATCCTCGAAGTCGACCGTGCCCACGATTTCCGTAAGCACCGGACGAGTATAGGGATCCCACTCGGCGAGCCTGTCGCCGCGCTTGACCCTCACGCCGTCATCGACGCGAAGATGCGTGCCGTAGAGCAGGCGATGCACGGCGCGCTCGGTTCCGTCCTCGTCGAGCACGACGACGGCCGTGTTGCGTCCCATGACCATGAGGCGGCCTTGCGAATCCGTGACCACGTTGCGCTGCTTGATCTTCACCGTGCCGTCGAAATTCGACTCCAACGACGACTGATCGACGACCTTGGCCGAAGCCACGCCGCCGAGGTGGAACGTGCGCATGGTGAGCTGGGTGCCGGGCTCGCCGATCGACTGCGCGGCGATGACGCCGACAGCCTCGCCGAGATTGACCGGCGTGCCGCGAGCGAGATCGCGCCCGTAGCACTTACCGCAGACGCCGTTGCGAGTTTCGCAGGTCAGCACCGAGCGGATGCGGACCTCCTGCACGCGCGCCTCTTCCAGCGCATCGACCTCTTCCTCCTCGATCAGCTCGCCGCCCTTGATGACCACCTTGCCGGTCGAGGGATTCTTGATGTTCTCGGCGGCGGTGCGGCCGAGAACGCGCTGGCCGAGCGACACCGTGACCTCGCCCGCTTCGAGAATGGCGCGCGCCATGATGCCGTTCTTGGTGCCGCAATCCTCTTCGGTGACGATGCAGTCCTGCGCCACGTCAACCAGGCGCCTTGTGAGATAGCCTGAGTTCGCGGTCTTCAACGCCGTATCTGCCAGACCCTTGCGGGCGCCGTGGGTCGAGTTGAAGTACTCGAGCACCGACAGCCCCTCCTTGAAGTTGGAGATGATCGGCGTCTCGATGATCTCGCCCGAAGGCTTCGTCATCAGGCCGCGCATGCCGGCGAGCTGCTTCATCTGGGCGGGCGAACCGCGCGCGCCGGAATGCGACATCATATAAATGGAGTTGATCGGCTTCGCCCGGCCGGTCTTTGCATCGCGCTCGACCGCCGAGATGCGCTTCATCATCTCCTTGGCGACCTGCTCGGTGCAGTCGGTCCAGGTGTCCACCACCTTGTTGTACTTCTCGCCGCGGGTGATGAGGCCGTCGTTGTACTGCTGCTCGTACTCGCGCACGAGCTCCGACGTCTTCTGCACGATGGCGTCCTTGGAATCGGGGATCACCATGTCGTCCTTGCCAAAGGAAATTCCGGCGCGGCAGGCATAGACGAAGCCAAGCCCCATGATGCGGTCGCAGAAGATGACCGTCTCCTTCTGACCGCAGTGGCGATAGACCACGTCGATCATGTTGGAGATGTCCTTCTTCGTGAGCAGACGGTTGACCAGGTCGAAGCTCACATTCACGTTGCGCGGCAGAAGCTCGCCGAGAAGCATGCGGCCGGGCGTCGTCTCGTAGATTTGCGACACCGGCTTGCCCTTGGCGTCCACGCCGATGAAGCGGCCTTTGATCTTGGCGTGCAAGGTCACGGCCTTGGAGTCGAGCGCATGATGGATCTCGGCCACGTTGCCGAACATCATCCCCTCGCCCGGCTCGCCGTCCATGGCGAGCGACAGGTAGTAGAGGCCAAGCACGATGTCCTGGCTCGGCACGATGATCGGCGATCCGTTGGCCGGATGCAGGATGTTGTTGGTGGACATCATCAGCACGCGGGCCTCGAGCTGCGCCTCAAGCGACAGCGGCACGTGCACCGCCATCTGGTCGCCGTCGAAATCGGCGTTGAAGGCGGCGCAGACGAGCGGATGCAGCTGGATCGCCTTGCCCTCGATCAAGACCGGCTCGAACGCCTGAATGCCGAGGCGATGCAGCGTCGGCGCGCGGTTGAGCAGCACGGGGTGCTCGCGGATCACCTCATCGAGGATGTCCCAGACCTCCGGCTTCTCCTTCTCGACCAGCTTCTTCGCCTGCTTCACCGTGGCGGCGTGGCCCTTGGCGTCGAGCCGCGCATAGATGAAGGGCTTGAACAGCTCGAGCGCCATCTTCTTGGGCAGGCCGCATTGATGCAGCTTGAGTTCGGGACCAACCACGATGACCGAACGGCCGGAGTAATCGACGCGCTTGCCGAGCAGGTTCTGGCGGAAGCGCCCCTGCTTGCCCTTCAGCATGTCGGCGAGCGACTTGAGCGGCCGCTTATTGGCGCCGGTGATGACCCGGCCGCGCCGGCCGTTGTCGAACAGTGCATCGACCGCTTCCTGAAGCATGCGCTTCTCGTTGCGGATAATAATGTCGGGCGCGCGGAGCTCCATCAGCCGCTTCAAACGGTTGTTGCGATTGATGACGCGGCGGTAGAGGTCGTTCAGGTCCGAGGTGGCGAAGCGGCCGCCATCGAGCGGAACGAGCGGCCGGAGCTCCGGCGGAATGACCGGAACCACGGTCAGGATCATCCACTCGGGACGGTTGCCCGACTGAATGAAGGCCTCGACCACTTTGAGGCGCTTGGCGAGCTTCTTGGGCTTGAGCTCGGAGGTCAACTCGGCGATCTCGACGCGGAGATCGGCGGCGATCTTCTCGAGATCGAGCCCCTTGAGCAGCTCGCGGATCGCTTCGGCGCCGATCGCGGCGGTGAATGAATCCTCGCCGTACTCTTCCTGCGCCTTGAGATAGTCCTCCTCGCTCAGGAGCTGGAGCGGCTTCAGCGCCGTCAGCCCCGGCTCGAGCACGATGTAATTCTCGAAATAGAGCACGCGCTCAAGGTCCTTGAGCGTCATGTCGAGCAGAAGCCCGATGCGCGACGGCAGCGACTTCAGGAACCAGATATGCGCCACCGGCGCGGCAAGCTCGATATGGCCCATACGCTCGCGCCGAACCTTGGCGAGCGTGACCTCGACGCCGCATTTCTCGCAGATGACGCCCTTGTACTTCATGCGCTTGTACTTGCCGCACAAGCACTCGTAATCCTTCACCGGGCCGAAGATGCGCGCGCAGAACAGTCCGTCGCGCTCCGGCTTGAAGGTGCGGTAGTTGATCGTCTCGGGCTTCTTAATCTCCCCAAACGACCAGGACAGAATTTTATCCGGGCTGGCGATGCCGATCCGGATCTGATCGAAATTCTGCTGCTGGACCTGGGGGCTGAAGAGGTTGACGATTTCCTGATTCATTCTCTTGTCTCCTACCGGGGCGCTATGCCGCCTTTCGGTTGGTGGCCTTCGTTAGTCGAACGGCCTGCTTGAGGCCGCAATCACTCCGCCGCTTCCGGACGCGGCAATCGCGCCCGCGGCGGCTGATCCTCGGGACGCGGTTGCACCAGCTCGACATTCAAGCCGAGCGCCCGCATTTCCTTGACGAGAACGTTGAACGACTCGGGGATGCCGGCCTCGAACGTGTCATCGCCGCGCACGATGGCTTCGTACACCTTGGTGCGGCCGGCCACGTCGTCCGATTTGACGGTGAGCATCTCCTGCAGCGTATAGGCCGCGCCATACGCTTCGAGCGCCCACACCTCCATTTCGCCGAAACGCTGGCCGCCGAACTGCGCCTTGCCGCCGAGCGGCTGCTGGGTGACAAGGCTGTAGGGGCCGATCGAGCGCGCGTGGATCTTGTCGTCCACGAGGTGGTGGAGCTTCAGCATATAGATGTAGCCCACCGTCACCTTGCGTTCGAACTCTTCGCCGGTGCGGCCGTCATAGAGCGTGACCTGTCCCGATGAGTCGAGGCCCGCGGCTTCGAGCAGCTGCGTGACATCGCCCTCATGCGCGCCGTCGAACACGGGCGTGGCGACCGGAACGCCGGTCTTGAGGCTCTCGCTCGCCTCGATGACATCGTCCTCTTTCAGCGCCGCGACGGCCTTGTCGTCGCCATAGATGCCCTTGAGCATCTCCTTGAGCGGCTTGGCCTTATGGCTCTGACGATAGGCCTCGAGCGCCTCGCCGATCTTGCGGCCCAAGCCGCGGCAGGCCCAGCCGAGATGGGTCTCGAGAATCTGGCCCACGTTCATGCGGCTCGGCACGCCGAGCGGATTGAGCACGATGTCGATCGAGGTGCCGTCCTCAAGGTAGGGCATGTCCTCGATCGGAACGATCTGGCTGATCACGCCCTTGTTGCCGTGACGGCCGGCCATCTTGTCGCCGGGCTGGATCTTGCGCTTCACCGCGACGAAGACCTTGACCATCTTCATCACGCCGGGCGGCAGCTCGTCGCCACGCTGGAGCTTGTCCACCTTGTCGACGAAGCGCTGCTCGAGCCGCTTCTTGGCCTCTTCGTATTGGCGGCGGATCGCCTCGACCTCGGCCATGGCCTTGTCATTCTTGAGCGCGATCTCCCACCAATGGCTGCGCACCACGTCCTCAAGCAGCGCCTCGGTGATCTTCGCGTCCTTCTTGATGCCCTTGGGTCCCTTGGCCACGACCTTGTGCATCAGCACGTCTTTCAGGCGGCCATAGACGTTGCGGTCGAGAATGGCGAGCTCGTCGTCGCGGTCCTTGGCGAGCCGCTCGATCTCCTCGCGCTCGATCGCCATGGCGCGCTCGTCCTTCTCCACGCCGTGCCGGTTGAACACGCGCACCTCGACCACAGTGCCGGAGACGCCCGGCGGCAATTTGAGCGAGGTGTCGCGCACGTCGGAGGCCTTCTCGCCGAAGATGGCGCGAAGCAGCTTCTCCTCCGGCGTCATCGGGCTCTCGCCCTTGGGCGTGATCTTGCCCACGAGGATGTCGCCCGGATTGACCTCGGCACCGATATAAACGATGCCGGCCTCGTCGAGATTCTTGAGCGCCTCTTCCGAGACGTTGGGAATGTCGCGGGTGATTTCCTCCGGGCCGAGCTTGGTGTCGCGCGCCATCACCTCGAATTCCTCGATATGGATCGAGGTGAACACGTCGTCGCGGACGACGCGCTCGGAGATGAGGATGGAATCCTCGAAGTTGTAGCCCATCCACGGCATGAAGGCGACGAGCACGTTGCGGCCGAGCGCAAGCTCGCCGAGATCGGTCGAGGGACCGTCGGCGATGATCTCGCCGGCCTGAACCTGATCGCCGACGCGCACGAGCGGCCGCTGGTTGATGCAGGTGTTCTGGTTCGAGCGCTGGAACTTGCGCAGATTGTAGATGTCCACGCCCGATTTCGACGGATCAGTCTCTTCGGTCGCGCGGATGACGATACGGGTCGCGTCCACCTGATCAACCACGCCGGTGCGGCGAGCGCCGATGGCCGCGCCGGAATCGCGCGCCACCACTTCCTCCATGCCGGTGCCGACCAGCGGCGCCTCGGCGGTGATGAGCGGCACCGCCTGACGCTGCATGTTCGAGCCCATCAGAGCGCGGTTGGCGTCGTCATTCTCGAGGAACGGAATGAGCGCGGCCGCGACCGACACAAGCTGCTTCGGCGACACGTCGATGAGATCGACCTTCTCCGGCGGCATCAGCTCGACGTCGCCGGCATGGCGGCAGACGATCAGGTCCTCGGTGAAGGTGCCGTTCGGCGCGAGCTTGGCGTTGGCCTGGGCGATGATGTAGCGCGCCTCCTCCATGGCCGAGAGATAGACCACCTCGTCGGTCACCTTGGCTTTGACCACGCGGCGATACGGGCTCTCGATGAAGCCGTATTTGTTCACCCTTGCGTAGGTCGCGAGCGAGTTGATGAGGCCGATATTCGGTCCCTCGGGCGTCTCGATCGGGCAGATGCGGCCGTAATGGGTCGGGTGCACGTCGCGCACCTCGAAGCCCGCGCGCTCGCGCGTCAGCCCGCCCGGTCCAAGCGCCGACAGACGCCGCTTATGCGTGATCTCCGACAGCGGATTGGTCTGGTCCATGAACTGCGACAGCTGCGAGGAGCCGAAGAACTCGCGCACCGCGGCGGCGGCCGGCTTCGCGTTGATCAGGTCCTGCGGCATGACCGTGTCGATATCGACCGAGCTCATGCGCTCCTTGATCGCGCGCTCCATGCGCAACAGGCCCACGCGGTACTGATTCTCCATCAGCTCGCCGACCGAGCGTACCCGGCGATTGCCGAGATGGTCGATGTCGTCGATCTCGCCCTTGCCGTCGCGGAGACCGACCAGCGTCTTAATCACGGCGAGGATGTCTTCCTTGCGCAGCGTGCGCATCGTGTCGGGCGCATCGAGATCGAGCCGCATGTTCATCTTGACGCGGCCGACCGCCGAGAGGTCGTAGCGCTCGGAATCGAAGAAGATGCCGTTGAACAGCGTCGCGGCGGCTTCCGGCGTCGGCGGCTCGCCCGGACGCATCACCCGGTAAATGTCGAGCAGCGCCTCCTCGGGGTTCGAGTTCTTGTCAACGGCGAGCGTGTTGCGGATGAACGCGCCGATATTGACATGATCGATGTCGAGGATCGGGATTTCCTTGAGGTTGAGTTGCTTCAGCGTCGCGAGCAGCTTGGCGTCGAGCTCTTCGCCCGCCTCGCCATAGATCTCGCCCGTCTCCATGTTGATGATGTCCTGGGCGAGGTAGCGGCCATGAAGGTCCTCGTCGCTGACGAGCAGCTCTTTCAAGCCCTCATCGGCGAGCTTCTTGGCGAGCCGCGCCGTGACCTTGCGGCCGGCTTCGATCGCGACCTTGCCGGTCTTGGCGTCGATCAGGTCGCTCGTCGGCTTGATGCCGCGCAGGCGATCGGGGCGGAACGGCATGCGCCAGCCTTCCTTGGTCGCCTTCAGCGTGACGCGATCGTAGAAGGTGGAGAGGATCTCCTCGTCCTCGAGGCCGAGCGCATAGAGCAGCGTCGTCACCGGCAGCTTGCGGCGTCGGTCGATGCGGACGTAGACGATGTCTTTCGCGTCGAACTCGAAATCGAGCCACGAGCCGCGATAGGGAATGATGCGCGCCGCGAACAGGAGCTTGCCCGAGGAGTGGGTCTTGCCGCGGTCGTGGTCGAAGAACACGCCGGGCGAGCGATGCATCTGCGAGACGATGACGCGCTCGGTGCCGTTGATGACGAAGGTGCCGTTCGACGTCATGAGCGGCATGTCGCCCATGTAGACGTCCTGCTCCTTGATGTCCTTGACCGAGCGGGCGCCGGTCTCTTCGTTGACATCGAACACGATCAGCCTGAGCGTCACTTTGAGCGGCGCGGCAAAGGTCATGCCCCGCTGCTGGCACTCATCGACGTCGTATTTCGGCGGCTCGAAGGCGTAGCGCACGAATTCGAGCTGCGAGCGCTCGCCGAAATCCTTGATGGGAAACACCGAGCGGAACACCGCCTGGAGGCCCTCGTCGCCGCGGCCGCCTTCGGGCTCCTCCACCATGAGGAATTGATCGTAGGACTGCTTCTGAACCTCGATGAGGTTCGGCATCTCCGCCACTTCGTGGATCTTGCCGAACATTTTCCGCAAACGCTTACGGCCATTCGAAGTCTGCTGCGCCATTTGGTCCTCTTAGGCTCGTCAAGACGGCTCGCCGGACCCCCCGCTTCTCGTCGAAGGGGAGTCTGGCGAAACGTCGGATCACGCGTTGTGTGGTGGGTTTTTGGCCCGGGCGAACACCTATATATTGTGCCCGCCCGGGCGCATTTCAACCCACCTTCTACTTCAGCTCGACGGTCGCGCCGGCGCTCTCGAGCTGCTTCTTGATCTTCTCGGCCTCGTCCTTGGAGACGCCTTCCTTGACGGGCTTCGGCGCACCTTCGACCAGGTCTTTGGCCTCTTTCAGGCCGAGATTGGTGACCGCCCGTACCTCTTTGATCACATTGATCTTTTGGGCGCCTGCCGCAGCGAGAACCACGGTAAACTCGGTCTTCTCCTCGGCCGGAGCGGCGGCGGCCCCACCGGCGGCGGCGGCCATCATGGCAACCGGCGCTGCGGCGGAAACGCCCCATTTCTCTTCGAGCAATTTCGCAAGCTCTGCGGCTTCGAGCACGGTCAGGCCCGACAGCGTGTCCACTATTTTCTGCAAATCTGCCATCAACTTATCCTCGTAGGTTTGAACTCTCTCGTTAGGGTTCAAGGCCGCCGTCACGCCGCTTGCGAATTGCCATAGGCGCCGAAAACTCGTGCAAGCTGCGCACCGGGCTCGTTCAGGGTGCGCGCGATCTTGCTCGCGGGCGCCTGAAGGAGACCGATCAGCTTGCCCCTGAGCTCATCGAGCGAAGGCAAGTCGGCAAGCGAGTTCACGCCCTTGGCATCGAGCACCGTTGTCCCCATCGTTCCGCCGAGGATCACGAACTTCTCGTTCGCCTTGGCGAATTTGACGGCGATTTTCGGTGCCGCGATCGGGTCCGCGGAAAATGCCAGGCACGTCGGCCCTTTGAGCAAATCCGCGATGCCCTTGGCATCGGTGCCTTCGAGCGCGAGCTTGACGAGCCTGTTCTTCGCCACTTTGACTTTGCCGCCGGCGCTTCTCATCTCGCTCCGCAGCTTGGTCATCTGGGCGACGGTCAGGCCCGCATAGTGAGCGACGACGACCACGCCAGTCTTGGCGAAGACGTCGTGAAGCGCCGTCACGACTTCGCGCTTCTCTGCTCTCTCCAATGCTCACTCCGTCTGTTGCGGGCGAGAGGCGCGAAAGGCTCCCGCCCCTTCGGCTACACCGTGCCGCGAGAATGAGAGGGCAAGGCTAAAACCTGCCCGCGTCTTCAAGCGGCGCTTCTAGCCTGTCCTGCCCACGCGCCAAGCAAGCGCAAGAGCCCCTTACGAGGTTCAAACCGATATCCAGGTTGCGTGTCATCGCCACCTGAGAACCGTTTCGTCTCCCGTCTCATGCAGGCCCGAAAGGCTTAAGCGGTCGCCCGCACCTGCAATCTCGGACAGGTTCGGACCGCCTGCGAAGTGCAAGCGATCCTTCGGGACCGATCGCTCGGCCCCGAAACTCATTGAACTAGCCCGCGCCGCCTCCGGTGAGGCTCGCTGGCTCGATCTTCACGCCCGGGCCCATGGTCGAAGTGACCGCGACCCGCTTCAAGAATGTGCCCTTGGCGCCCGAGGGCTTCGCCTTCATCACCGCGTCGGCGAAGGCGCGGATGTTCTCGACGAGCGCCTGCTCGCTGAAACTCGCTTTGCCGACGCCGGCATGGATGAGGCCCGCCTTCTCGACGCGAAACTCGACCGCCCCGCCTTTCGCCGCGCGCACGGCAGGCGCGATATCGGCGGTCACCGTTCCGACCTTGGGATTTGGCATCAGCCCGCGCGGCCCCAGCACCTTACCGAGACGGCCGACGAGCGGCATCATGTCGGGCGTGGCGATGCAGCGGTCGAAATCGATCACGCCCTTCTGCACCTGCTCGACCAGATCCTCGGCGCCGACCACGTCCGCGCCGGCTTTCTTGGCGTCTTCGGCCTTCGCGCCCTTGGCGAACACGGCAACTCTGAGCTTGCGCCCGGAGCCGTGCGGCAACTGGCAGACGCCGCGCACCATCTGGTCGGCGTGACGCGGATCGACGCCGAGATTCATCGCGACCTCGATCGTCTCGTCGAACTTCGCCTTGGCGCCGCCTTTGATCAGCTTCACCGCGTCCTCGAGCGTGTAGAGCTTCTCGCGATTGACCTTCGCCACCGCCTCGCGGAACCGTTTGCCGGGCTTGCTCATGGTCTACTCCTGCACCTGTAGGCCCATCGAGCGGGCGGAGCCGGCGATGATCTTCATCGCCTGCTCGATCGAGCTTGCGTTTAAATCCTTCATCTTGATCTCGGCGATCTCGCGGAGCTGCGCCTGCGTGACGGTGCCAGCGCCGGCGCGGCCGGGCTCCTTCGATCCCTTGCCGATCTTGGCCGCCTTCTTCAGGAGATAAGACGCTGGCGGCGTCCGCATCTCGAAGGTGAAGGAGCGGTCGGCATAGACGGTGATGACGGTCGGGATCGGCGAGCCCGCTTCGAGCTTCTGCGTCGCCGCGTTGAACTGCTTGCAGAACTCCGGAATGTTGACGCCGCGCTGGCCGAGCGCAGGCCCGATCGGCGGCGAGGGATTGGCCTGCCCTGCCGGCACCTGGAGTTTGATGTACCCTTCGATCTTTTTCATTTTTGCACTCGTCCCGCGCCTTTCACCATCTCAGCCTAAAGCTTCTCGACCTGCGCATATTCGAGCTCGACCGGAGTCGGCCGGCCGAAAATCGACACCGCCACTTTCAACCGCGCGCGCTCCTCGTCCACTTCCTCGACCAGGCCGTTGAACGAGGCGAACGGGCCGTCGGCCACGCGCACCTGCTCGCCGATCTCGAAGGTAACGGACGGCTTCGGCCGCTCGACGCCTTCCTGCACCTGCTGAAGGATGCGCCCGGCTTCCTCGTCGGTGATCGGAATGGGCTTGTTCTCGGTGCCGAGAAAGCCGGTCACTTTCGGCGTTGCCTTGATCAAGTGGTAGGTCTGGTCGTTGAGCTCCATCTTCACGAGCACGTAGCCGGGAAAGAACTTGCGCTCGGAGCTGACTTTGCGGCCGCGGCGCATTTCCACGACCTCCTCCATCGGCACGAGCACCTCTTCGAACATGTCGGAGAGCCCGGCCGCGACGGCACGCTCCTTGATCGAACTCGGCGACCTTGCGCTCGAAGTTCGAATAGGCGTGGACGATGTACCAGCGATTTGCCATCGGACGAACGAAGACCCCTAACGGCCAAAACCCAAGATGATGGTCACGACGTTGCTCAACACCCAATCGGCGGCGAGAAAGAACAGCGCGGCGGCGATCGACATCATGAGGACGGCGGCCGTCGTGACTACCGTCTCCTTGCGCGTCGGCCAGGTGACCTTGGAGACCTCGGTCCGCACCTGCTGTAGAAACTCGAAGGGATTAATCACTTCCATTCCTAATCTTTGCCGCATCGATCCTTGCCGCGGAGCCCCGCCTCGCCTCGCACCTTCGAGCTTCCTCGGTTGGTGGCAGGAGTGGAGGGACTTCGAACCCCCAACCCCCGGTTTTGGAGACCGGTGCTCTAGCCAGTTGAGCTACACTCCTACGCCTGCTCCATCCTCGAACCGAACCGCCAATTCCACTTCCCTAACAGAGGCTTGGGCGGCCTAACCTGCTGGAGCGGGTGAAGGGAATTGAACCCTCGTCCTCAGCTTGGAAGGCTGCTGCTCTACCATTGAGCTACACCCGCATGTTCCATCTCGCCTTAAGCGAAGAGCGGTTGGTGGAGGGGGTAGGATTCGAACCTACGTAGGCATAGCCAACGGGTTTACAGCCCGTCCCCTTTAGCCACTCGGGCACCCCTCCTTGAAGCGAAGATGGATTGACTGGTGATTTTTAACCAAGCAAAAACGCCCCGCCGTCGGCCGGCAGGGTCCGCCATTGACGGGTTTATGGGTAGCGCTCGGGGCGCTGTCAACTGTAAATCAGGGGTTTAGGGCGAATTTCCGCCGCTTCCCCGGGGGTTCGGACCCCGTCATCAGGACGTTGTGGCGCGAAGATGCGGCGGCAGAGGTCAAGGCCAAACAAGTCGGCAAGACGGGCCAACCGGTCGGGAAATCCGAGGCCCCGGCAGGACTGCCCCGAGCGGTTAAGGCTGTTCGGCCTCCACGCGGCAGAGGCGGCGCTCGCCAATCCGCGGCGGAAGGTGGCGCGGCTCCTCGCCACCGAGAACGCGGCGCAGAAGCTCGCAAGCCTTCTTGCCAAGCGCGGGCTTACGCCTGAGCCCGCTAGCCCCAAGGATCTCGACCGGCTCCTCGGCGCCGACACGGTCCATCAAGGCGTCGTCCTCGATGTCGAGCCGCTCCCCCCGCTCGCGCTCGAGGACGTCGATGCCGGGGGCCTCCTTCTCGTGCTCGATCAGGTGACGGATCCGCAGAATGTCGGCGCGGCCTTGCGCTCGGCCGCGGCGTTCGGCGCCTCGGGTCTCCTCATGACCGAGCGACACAGCCCGCCGCTTTCAGGCGCGCTTGCCAAGGCCGCAAGCGGGGCGCTCGACCTCGTGCCCGTGATCCTCGTCAAGAATCTCGCGCAAAGCCTGGCGGAGCTCGGAAACCGCGGCTTTCTCCGCGTGGGCCTCGCCGAAGAGGCGAGTATGGCACTTGAGAACGCGCACCTCACGCGCCCGCTCGCGCTCGTGCTCGGCGCCGAAGGCAAGGGCTTGCGCCATCTCACGCGCGAGCATTGCGACCTCATCTGCCGCATCTCGACGGCGAGCCGGTTCGCGAGCCTCAACGTCTCGAACGCGGCCGCGATCGCGCTGCATTGGGCGAACCGCAACGCGCGCTAGATGCTTTGGAATTTATTTGACGTAGCCGTCGGGTCTCGCGCGGCCTTCGTAAGGCCCAAGATAATTAAAGTACGGCATGCAGCGGGCATGACCGTCGAGCCCGGTCGTGTACGGCCGGTAGAACCACCAATAATTGCGCGGGTAGCAGTAGAAGGATTGCACGCGGCGGCGATGATGCAGCAGAACGGGCTCGCTGATCGCCTCGGCGCCCGCGCTGAATGACGGCTCGGCCCGAACGGCCGAGAGCGCCGCGCTCGCAGCGTGCAGAGGCTCCGAGTTCGCGACGGCGAAGAGGCTGAAGGCCGCAATGGTGGCAAGGCCAAGCCCGCGAAAACCCATGCTCATCCCCCCTGAGCGGTCCCTTTGGCGGACTCAAAGTCTAGGAGGCCGATGTCTCTCGCGCAAGGCTTCGGCAACCATGACCCCCAACGAGCGTTGCGCCAATGTCACGGTCCTTGACAGGAAGGGGCTGCGGCCGATCAAGTCGGACGGACGGAGCCCAGCCCCGACGCGGCGACACCCCCGGAACGCGGGCCGCCCGAAGGAGTTGTCCCCCTAATCGCTCCCCCAACACGGAAGGAACCACCCCATGTCATCAACCGACACCGACCGTCCCGGCGCAGGCAGGCGCGGGCCAGGCAAACAGGATGCCGACGAGATCGCGGATCAGATCGACGCGATTCGCGAAGACCTTCAGAACCTGACCTCGACCGTCGGCCGCATCGCCAACAAGCAGCTGAACCGCGCCCAGGACAAGGCGATGGCGACCGCGAGCGAAGCCGAAGAGGCGATCAGGCGCAATCCGCTCCAGTCCGTGGCGATCGCCGTGGGCGTTGGCTTTCTCTTCGGTGTCCTAACCCGGCGCTAGGTCGAAGCCTCCATGCTCCGTTCGGCGCTCGCGCTCCTTTCCACGTTCCAGATCGGCATGCGCATTCGCGAGTTGGTCGAGCGCTCGCTCAAGCTCGCGGGCCTCGTCGCCGTCGCGGCCCTGTTTCTGATCGCGGCCGCTTCCTTCGGCCTCATCGCCGCCTACCACACGCTCGTCCTTTCGCACGGCTACACCCCGCCCGAGGCCGCCGGCATCATCGCCGGAGCGCTCGCCGTGCTCGGCGTCATTTTGCTCGCTGTGTTCTTGCTTGCGGCGCGTAAGCCGAAGCCGCCGGCGCCGAGCCCTCTCGCTGCGGTGAACGAAGGCGTCGGCGCGCTCGATCAGAGCGTCAACAGGGCGATGCAGCAGATCGGTCCCGTGGGGTTGCTCGCCATCGCCTTTATCGCCGGCGCTCTGCTGAGCCGGCGCAAATAAGCCGTCCCCTATTGAAGCTTGCGACGATCCGCTCGCGCGGCAGTGGAAATGCGCGGGCAACGGGTTTAAGAATCTCACACCATCATCCACGCGGATGATCTAGGGCCTGCTGGTGGTCTCGCCCTCCGTCAGCCCGTACAGATTGGAAGCCGGGTTAGCACAGTGGTAGTGCAGCGGTTTTGTAAACCGAAGGTCGGGGGTTCAAATCCCTCACCCGGCACCAATTATCGGCGCTACTTGCAGACGCAATTCCACGTCAAAAACGGAACCACGGTTCCTTTTATCGCGGCCGCCTTGCGCTGCTCGCACTCGTTGGGAGGACCCGCGGGGTAACAGTCGCCCTTGTTCGTGCAAAGCTGGCAGTCGGCGCACTCCTGAGCAAGGCTCAAGCGCAGCAGCCTTATCGTGCCCCTTTTTCGGGGTGTACGGAAGGTAGCGGGGACCCTTTTCGGAGCTCTTTACCTCCGTGACAGATCGGCGTCAGTCGGCAGTTGATTGTGACAATAAGATCAAATAGCCGAGTTGGGTCGTACGCAATCAGAACGCAGTAGAGCTGCCCGGGAGATGCGGGGTGGACCGGGCAGCATCCGCGACTGCTCACCGGGAGGATAGTTAATGCCGAAGGTATTCAAGTTTAGAAAGTACGCCCCAACGCAGGACGACTACGTAACGTCGAGCCGCATGGCCACGAAGAAGAAGATCAAGCAACTCGGCGCGGAAATCGTTCCCGGAACCGAGATCAAGATCGACGGCCAATTTGTGAAGGATGGCTGGACCGAAAAGAACTTTCGCCCAAGCGAAAAATAAGGCTTGAAGCTGTTGCCGCGCGCGCTCGCTTCGGCGGGCGCTTCGAAAGCCTTGTCAGACGATGAGTTGCCTTCGAGCCCGACATCGCGCCCGAGGCAACCGTCATGCCTTGGCGGCGAGCTACTCCTTGTTCAGATAGTGTTCTTCCAAGAATTGGGATCTGAAATTTTGTGGCGGGGTGATTACGTCTGGGCGCCCCTCCGGCGTGAAGTCCATGAGGTTCCAATACGGCCACACCGTGTCGACATGATTTTCCTGCCGCTCGGTTGCCCAGAAATGAAAGATTTTCCCACCCTGCTTCCGAAACACATGCATCACTGGCCATTGCATATCATCGGAGTCTCCCTGGCATTTGTAGTCGGCCTGAAATGGAGAGTCATAGCCGGATACCAGCGGAATTTGCGACCAACCGCGCCGCTTGGCCCACGCATCAATTTTCTCCGCCGGAGCTTTGGCAATTCCCACGAAGGCGGCATCTTTTGAAACCGAATACCAAGCGCGATCGAACCCATCCATCAGCGACGTGCAGGATGGACACGGGTGGTCCCAGTTCGGACCGAACATCCATGAATAGAGCAGCAGAGTGTCTTTATCGCCGAACAGCTCGGAGAATTTGACGGGCTTGCCCACCTTCCCGTCGTTGGCCCATTGGAAAACATAATCCTCTTTCAACTGACCCCCGGCAGGGAGCTTGCGGCGCTGCGCTGCCACGGACTTTACTTTGTCGACGAGCTCTTGCTCGTCCTTGAGCAATGAATCGCGCGCAGCACGATACTCTTTGCTTTCGTTTGGATATCGACGTTCGCTCATGTTCGGCTTTCGAGCTGATTGGGTGGCGGCGTTTCGCGTTCATCATGGGCCATGGGTTCACCGTGTCCTTATCGGTAAGTGCCCACGGGTAAAACGCGTGTGGTCGCGTTTTGTGCCAGCGAGAAGCGCTGCGATTGAAAGCGCTAATGACCGTATAGCCCAAAGAGGTTTGCTTCTGGCACTTAGCGGATCTTCGCGCCCAGAACATCCCGCCCGCGCCGAGGCAAACTTGCTGCGCCGGGGGATAGTCCAGTCCCGCTTCGTCCGGTAATGTGGTCGCCGTAAAGGACTTGCGGGAGGTGTTTTGCCATGTCGATTTGGGGAAGGCTCTCTGCCGCGACCCGTGAACTTTCGCTCGGGGGCCAGATCAGCTCCCTGTTCGGCTTCGAGCCTGCGAGCGAACCGGCCCCACCTGAGGCTGAGTCCGACAATGAAGTGCCCTTCACCGTGGGCGTGATCGTGCTGAGCGCCAAGATGGCCAAGGCCGATGGCACCGTCGCCACCTACGAGATCAAGGCCTTCAAGGAGGCGTTCAAGGTCTCAGCTGCCGAGATGAAGCAGGTCGCGCCTATCTTCAATTCGGCCAAGCGCGACGCGGCAAACTTCGAGGACCAGGCCGAGCGGCTCGTGACGGTCTTTGGGGGCAACCGCAAATTGCTCGAGGACGTGCTCGACGGTCTGTTCCACATCGCGAAGGCCGACGACGAAATAGGCCCGCAAGAGGAACAATTCCTCGCCGAGGTCGCCAAGCGCTTCGGCTTTAGCACGAGCGAGTTCGACTCGATCAAAGCTCGGCACATCTCCGCCGCCAAGCGCAATCCTTACGACGTGCTTGGCCTGAAGCCTTCCGTCAGCGACGAGGAGCTGGAGCGTCACTACCGCAAGCGTCTCGAGGACGATGATGCGGAACAACTCGTTGCGCGCGGCGTGCCGAAGGAATTTGCCATCATCGCCATTGAGAAGCGCGCCGCTCTCAGCGACGCCTATGACGCGATCATGAAAGAGCGCTCGAGTTAGATGGGGCAGTCCCGGGATTCGCGAGCATAGTCGCAAAAAAAGTGGGGACCGCTTGCGTAGCGGTCCCCACTCCTATTCAAACAGCCCTACTCCTTGGACGACTGAGAGTCCTTGGAAGACGAAGACTCAGACCCGATCGTGGGGTTCGGCTTCGATTTGTCGGCTGCCGAGGAACCCTCAGGCGCAGAACTCTGCTCCTTGGCTCCGCCGGAGGTATCCGACGATTGGGCTGCCTTCGAAGCATCTTCGTCGGCTGTCGCCGCGCCAGATGCCGGCGGCGCGGAGCTGCGCTCCTGGGCGCCACCTGATTTATCGGCGGTGCCGTCGGACGGTTCCGTGGCCTGCTTCGCCACATCCTCCGACACGCCCGGTTGTGTTGGAAGCGCCCCTGCCTCTGGCGGGTTGCCCGCCGGCAGTGATTCTTCCGCCGCGATGGCCGGCGCCGTGCCGATAAGCAAAGCAACAGCCGTCGTCATGAGAAAGCGGTTCATACAGACCTCCTTCTTGACTACCAATCCAATAGGCACGTCTGATGAAATAACGAATTTGGCTGGATATCGTTCCGTCATCGAGACGAACTTCTCGGCAGACGGCAAAGTTAGTTAAAGTGCAGCAAGGGATGAACACAGAGTTCCGACGTTTCTGCGAACCGATCATGAAACCCATTCTCGTCATACAGAACGATCAGCACGAAGGCGCCGGCGTCTTGGCGAACTTGATCGCCGAACGCGGTCTTGCGCAGAGAAGCGTGCTCGGCTGGGAAGCGGATTACGCCAAGCTTCCGAGCAGCGCGTTCTCGAGCCTCGTTGTGCTCGGCGGCGCGCAAAGCGCCTACGAGACGGATCGATATCCTTATCTATCCGGCGAAATGCAGCTCTGCCGCGACTTCATGGCGGAAGGCAAACCGGTTTCGGGTTTCTGTCTCGGCGCCCAACTGCTCGCCTCCGCGCTCGGCGGCGAGGTGATCGCGGGCAAGCGCAAGGAGATCGGCTGGTACGATCTCATGCTGACCGAGGCCGGCGCCAAGGATCCCCTCATGGAGGATCATCCGCGCAAGCTCCTCTCCTACCATTTCCATGGCGACGTGATTGCCGACGTGCCGGGGGCGGAGAGGCTTGCCTATTCGGACATGACCGAATGGCAGATGTTCCGTCACGGCCCGGCGGCATACGGCTTCCAGTATCACGCCGAAGTCGACCGCCCTCTGCTCGAGATCATGTGCGGCAACAATCGCGACTACATGGCTGCGAACGGGTTCGATGCCGAGACGATCATCGCCGAGAGCGCGACGCGGTTGCCGCCGTTCGAGCGCCACTGCCGCGCCATGCTCGAGCGGTGGCTGGACATGATCTAGCCCGCTTGCCTCATCTTCGCTTCCAGAGTCCGGCGCTTTTGATCAAGCCGTAGACGCTGATCGCCGCCCAGAAACTCTCGACCACGGCCAGCGAAAGGTTCCACGCCGTGACCAGCGACAGCATGATCATGAGCGACCCGAGCAGATTGGCGAGCGGAAACGGCCAGTCGTCGCTCTTAAGCCAGCCCTGCTGGTTGCCGAAATAGGCGACGATGATGAGCGCGGTCCCGGCGATGCCGGCCAGAGTGAACGGATCGAGCGTCATCGATCAAGCATCGCTCGCGCATCGCCCCTTCGGCAAGCGAGACTGCGGTCGGCAAGCCGGTTCGCCCCGGCCGGCGCTACCTAGGGCAGACCACCGCCGAGATCTTGCAGACGACTTTCGTAGGCCCCGGCGTGCAATTGGTCGAGGTCTGAGTAACCTTTCCGCCGAGCACCGCGGCCTTCACCGCGAGATCGGCTTGCGCCCGCGTCGTTGCCGTCGCGATGTCCTTCCCCTTGCCCTTTGCGCCGACCGGCTGGCAGGTTCCGGCCTCGACCGGTCCCGAGAGACTGACGGCGGAAAGCGCGCCGATCGCGCCCGCGATGACGGTGAACTTTGCTTTGCGCATGGGTCTCCCCTTTTGAACGAGCCTCGAAGGCAAGGCAATTTTAGTGGAATCGAGTTTCGCGCGGACGAACTTTGGCCGTCATCGTAAACGCTGCCGGCTGCGCTAGTAACTGTTCCCGCCGTCGGTGCCGGCCCCGAGCACGCGGTCGAAATCGCGGCGCTTTTGCTCCTGGATCGCGGCCTTCTCAGTCCGCGCCTCGACCATGGCTTTGCGGCACGCCTCATAGGCCTTGTCGTCTTCGCCGCTTCGCTCTCGACATGTCGCGGCGTCCTCGCTCTCCGCCACCGCTTGCTCGGCCGCCCGGGACGCATCGCTTTGCGTGGCGCAGCCTTGGACCGCCGCAAGCGGAATGAGCCAAATTGCGATGGCGAGGCGGAAACGCATGGGTTTGAACTCTCCGGCGGCGACGTTGGCGCGCCTTTGAGGCCGTTTGGTGATGCGGACAACGCAAAGCTTGGGCTTGACGGGCGTGGCCCTCAGGGGAGACGTTCTTTCAAGGGAAAGCGCCTCGCGCTTAGGGGGACCAGGACGTCGGTATGGCCAGATTCGCGCTTCTTTTGCTTGGGCTCGTGCTCTGTCTCGCCGTGAGCGATGCCCGCGCGCAGACCACGACGACCCCGAACGGGTCGCTGCAATCCCCGAACACGCAATCCCAGGGCGCGCCGCTGCAATCTCTGAAGCCGAGTCAGTCGGCTTGTGGCGTAGGCAGCTAGAGCGTCCGCGTCTGCAACGACGACTTCAGGTCCTGCAACAGCATCTGCAACGCGGAGACGCTGGATCCGTCCTTCGACACGACGGGCTGCGGCCTCAGATGCTGCAACCAGTTCAAGGCATGCCTCAGCATCAGGGGCTGCGCCTCGCTCACGCTCAATTGCTTCTAAGCGGAACGAGAGGAAACGATTGCGCGGTCAGGAACCCTTGGCCTCGCCCGCGATCTCCGCGAGTTGCTGCTCGAGGAAAGACGGCGAGAGGTATTGGATGAAAGACCTCTCCGTCCCGGCGACTTCGTAACGGACCCTGAGCATCACGCCGCCGATGGCCGAGAGCACGCGATCGGGCGGGACGCCATTCTCGGGGAAGGCGAAGACAAGGGCGAACTGTCCCTGCGACGGAACTGCGCCGGGCACGCCGTGCTCGAAGGTCTTGATCTCGCCGGGCTGTTCCTCCGATGGAATGAGCCGCAACGCGAGCTTGACATCCTGGGCCTGATTGTCCGGCTTGATGACGCCTGTCACCGCTTCGAGGTTCTGGTCCGACATGTTGACCCCGCCGATCGCGAACCCCGTGACGCGCGGGCCCTCTAGCGTCGTTGCAAAGGTGAATACCGAACGTTCGTCGAGCGCGAGATTGCTGTGCTCGAACAGCCACGCGATCGGCTCGGTGGCCGAAGCTGCGGCGATGGCGGGCTTGCCGCCACGGAGGAGGAATCCGCCGCCGAGCATCAAGGCGCCGCTGACGAGGAGGAGCGCTCCGGCAATGATGAGCATCTGGCTCAGATCGAGTCTCCCTATCCGGTGCGGCAAGGATAGCGCGTTTTCGCCTGCCTCCGCAGAGGTCTCGGGGCGCGCCAGTAGCGACCTGGCGCCGTCGGCGGCGCTACGCAAATGCGAGCCGGCAACCGCTCCGGCGGCCGCCATCCGCCCCGAGAGCGACGGCGCAAGCGCGTGCGCTCTCGCTGCGGCCGACGACAGGACCGGGGCGATCGTCTCAGCCGCGGCGCGGGAAAGCGTCCCGGCGCGGCCCGAGAGCCAACGAAAGCTCTCTTGCGCGCGCGGCCCGATCGTATCCGAAACCTTTTGCGTCGAGGCCGCGACAAGGCCATAGCCCCGCGCCGCGGCGTTGCTGACCGCGGGTGCGGCCACGTGAATCTTGGTCCCGGCGCGCGCGGCACCGGCCGCAAGCCCGGAAGTAACGAAGAGAACGGCGTCGCGGATCGCGCTTGCCGACGACAGCGCGGCGTGCTGGACCGTCGCAACCGTGTAGAGCGTCGCGTTGCGCAGCCGAAGGCCGATCCAGCGGAGACCGTTCGCAGCCGTGGCATCGATGGCGTTGAGGCCTCCGATGACCGTCCCCACCGATCGGAGGACGCCCATGCGCACGGCGAACAAAGCGCCGGCGATCCTGTCCCTGACAGCGTGAATGACTGCCTGGCGCTTGGCACTGCGCCGCGCTCGCGTCTGCTCGCGGCGTTCATGCGCTTCCTGGCGCTCGCGTTGCCGCTGCAGCCATTTCGCGAGCCGCTCCCGGTCCGAACTCGACGGCCGCCGCTTGCGCTTTGAGCCAGCGCTGGTGATCGCTCAGATCTTCCTTGGCCGAGGAAAGGACCTCGCCGGAACGGGCGACGGACGCTTTGACCACGGCGACGGCGGCCTCGAAGGCGGCAGCGGTCTCCCCGTCGGTGTCCCGATCGGGGGGCCAAGAGCGTTTCGGACTGGCCATGTCGCTGCGGCTCCTATCAGCCCGGCCCGTGGCGAGCCTCAAAACACGCACCACGCAGGGGAGCACACGCTACCGGTTAAGGCTCCCCGCTCCCCAAACGGGAAACCTTTATGCACAAGGCTGCCGCTGGCCGTCCTTGCGTCCGCAAAGAGGCGCGTCGCTAAAGGCTTGGTCCGGCGAGACGCAAGGAACGGGGAACACCGGGAGTCCCGGCCAAATTGGGCTGGCCGGGCAGCTTCGCGCGAGCGCCTAGATTAGACCCCAAACCCGTTGCGGCCTATCACTTTATCGCCCCACGCGCCGAAGGCCGGTCAACGTGGCGCGTTTGCAACGCTCGGCGGCAAACTGCGAACGGGCACCCGCTCTTTACGATGGGGACCGCCCTGGTTTCCGGCGCTCCTCGTGCCTACGTTCCCGCCAACGGCCGCACGCCTTCAAATTGGGAGCCCATCTTGCCATTAGCTCTGAACCGCCTCTTGCGCCTCCTTTCATGCGGAACGCTCGCGGCCCTTCTTCTTCTGCCCGGGATGGCGCTCGGAGAGGATGCCGGTTCGCCGAGCGAGACCAAGGGAGAACCGGCCCCGAGCGAGAAGGCCGCGCCGGATCAAGCTTCAATTCTTCCGCCTGCCGCGATCACCGAGCACAGCATCCGCCTCGCAGGCGTCGAAATCCCCTATAGCGCCAAGGCCGCCACGCTTGCGCTCCGCGACGCGCGCGGCAAGACGCTCGCGGACATTTTCTACATCGCCTATGTGCGAGAGCCGCTCGATCCCAAACGGCCGATCACCTTTGTCTTCAATGGCGGCCCGGGCGCCGCGTCGGCCTATCTCCATCTCGGCGCCATCGGCCCCAAGGTCATGGCCGCGAGCGCAAGGGGCGAAGTGCTCGGCCCCCCTCCCCAGCCTCGTTACCAACGACTCAAGCTGGCTCGACTTCACCGACCTCGTTTTCGTCGATCCGGTCGGAACCGGCTACAGCCGCGCGCGCGATGGCAAGGACGAGAACGATTTCTTCGGCGTCGAGCCGGACACCGAGGCGCTCGCCAATTTCATCCGGCTCTACCTCACCGATGCGGGACGGCTGTCATCGCCCGTGTTTCTCGCCGGCGAAAGCTATGGCGGCTTCCGCATCGCGACGATAACGCGCGCGCTTGCAGAAGACCGGCGCCATCTCGCCGAGCGGGCTTGTTCTTATTTCGCCGGCGCTGGAATTCGCGCTTCTGAACGGGGAGGACTACGACCCGCTGCCCTGGGCGCTCGGCCTACCCTCTTTGACCGCCGTCAATCTCGAAAGCAAGGGCGTCGCGGGACGCGAAGCGCTCGCGGCGGAGCTCAAAGAGGCCGAGCGCTATGCGCTGACCGATTACCTCGTGGCGCTCGCCGCTGGCGCCGAGGAAGGCGCCGATGCGGCCACGGATAATGTGGCGAGGCTCACGGGACTTCCAACCGATATCGTGCGCCGGAACTTCGCCCGCATTCCCCCTGCGGTCTTCATCAAGGAGTTCGATCGCGCCGGCGGCCAGGTCTTGAGCCGCTACGATGGAAGCGTCGGCGGTCCCGACCCGAACCCGGCAAGCGCATGGCCCCACGGACCCGACCCCGTGCTCGACGCGACCGTGCCGCTGTGGACCGGCGCCTTCGTTCAATATGCGCAAGAGGAGCTCGGCTTCAAAACCGACATGACCTACCGCCTGCTCAACCGCGAGGTGCGCGGCAAGTGGGATTTCGGAACGCGCCCCACGCGCCAAGGCTATGCCGGCGTGCTCGACGATATCCAGGACGCGCGCGCCTCAAATCGCGCGCTCGAAGTGTTGATCGCCACCGGCTACACCGACTTGATCACGCCCTATCTTGCGCCGGTCTATCTCGTGAACCAGCTCGCGCCGCTCGAAGGCGCAAGGCCAATCGAGGTCGAGACCTATGCCGGCGGGCACATGCTCTATCTTCGCCCCGAGACGCGCCGCGCTCTGAAAGTGGATGTCGAGGCCATGTATGAGCGGGCGCTGAAAGCCTCGCCGCAAGGTTGACGGGGGCGCCGAGGTCTCTCGGATGAACGGCGGTAGCGGATCGGCTAAGATGCCGATTCGAGAAGGCGCGGACGAGGGAGGCGACAATGTCGATCCGGAGCGCAGCGTTGGGCTTGGCCATGCTGGCGGCGATGGCCGCTTCCGCCTTCGCCGAGGATCAGCCCGCCCCGCACAACGGAAGCGGCCGGAACCGCAATGGGTCGAGTTCCAATCGCCCGAGCGCGGCTTCGCGGTGACCTTCCCCGGCACGCCCAAATTCGCGAGCGCGCCCGTCGAAGGTCAAAACCCGCTGCTCCAATACGACTTCCAAGTGAGCCTCGGCGAGGACACGGTCTATAGCGTGGTGGTGTTCGAGTATCCGCAAGGCAAAGGGCCTAGCCCCGACAACGACACTTACGTGAAGCTCGTGAACGCCTATGCCAAAGGCAGCGAGACCCGCTTGCGCAAAAGAGGCGCGGCGACCGTTGCCGGCTATTCGGGCTTCGAAGCGATCTCCGACGACCGCAAGGGCAAGCTCAGTCACTTGATAGACGTCGTGCCGTCGGGCGACCGCATCTACATGTTGGTCACGGCGGGTCCCAAGGGCCACGCAACGGACGACGACGCAACGCGCTTCCGCGATTCCTTCCGCCTGCTCGGCGCGGGCCGAGCCTGCGCCGGCACAGTCGGCCGTAACGCCTCCGCCGCAATAGCGCTTACCCCGCCGACGGTTTGCGCAAGGCCCCGACAAGGGTCTGAACGTCACGCGCCGGCGCCGGCGTGAACAGGCTCACGCCGATCATCGTCAAGAGGCCGACCGGCACGGCGAAGATTGCGGCGAAGTCTCGTTTGATGCCGCCCCAGTTGGCGACGGCGCGGGCCGCCTCTTCCCAAGCTGAGAGCGCTGCGGCGCGCGTCGCTACATCGCCAAGGTAGAAGGCCTGCCGGAGCTCGTTGTAGCGCGCGGCCTCAGCTGGTGTCGCGTTGGAGAGGAAGCTCGACGTCTCGTAGAAGGCGAACGGGAAGTAGCGCGGCGCGAGCATGTAGTAGAGACACACGGCAAGCCCGGCCAGCATGCCGGCAAGAGCGCCCTCGCCGCTTGCGCGTTTCCACCAGATGCCGAGAAGGAGCGCAGGGAGGAGCGCGCTCGCCGCAAACGAAAAGGCGCCCGCCGTCATGGCATGGATCGCTTCGGGGCGGGCGAGCGCGGCCCAAGCGGCAAGCCAAGGCGACGGCGACGAGCGCCGCCCGCGCAACGAAGATGCGCCGCTCGGTCGACGCGGCGGGTTGCACGACCTTGTAATAGAGGTCGTAGGACAGCGAGTTGGCGAGGGTCACGACCAGCGCGCTGCCGAGCGCAAGCAAAGCGGCAATGGCGCCCACGGCCGCAATTCCGAATGTAAGCAGCGGCAGAGCGGCGCCGGTTGCGGCCGGGGTTTCGTCCGAGCAGCGCCAGAGAAGGCACCCCCACGAGGCAAAGCACCCCGATGAAAAGCATCGCCCACAGGAACGACGTGCGCGCGCCTTCGGTCGATGGCGTGACCAGGCTGCGAAGGAGAAGATGGGGCATCGCGGCAAGTCCGGCGGCAACAGAGAACAGCAAGGCGAAACGGTTGAGCTTGTCGTCGGCCGCGAATGTCTCGAACGCGATCGCAACGAGCGCCTGAAGCCCCGCATCGCCGCGCGCCGGGACGAAAGTCCCGCCTTGCCCGAGCAAGAGCACGGTCGCCACCAAGGCGGCGGCGAAGAGGACCGCGCATTGGACGATCTGGGTCAGGCTTGCCGAGCGCATGCCGGCGACGAAGCTGCAAGCAAGCAGCAAGGCCGCAGCGAACGCCACGCCCGTTGCGAGATCGATGGCGAAGATGCGCGTGGCGATCGCGCCGAGCCCGAGCAAGGTGAGGGCAAGCGCCGGGAAGGCCGCAAGGATGACCGCGAGCACCGCAAGCTCCCTGATCCCCGGTAGGTTGAACCGCTCGGCAAGAAAGTCGGGCACCGTATAGCCGCCGAAATTGCGGAGGTAGGGCGCGATCAGAATGGCGATGGCGGCCAAGCCCCCGCCTGCGCCGAGCGCAAAGAGCGACGCGCCCTCCCAACCTCCGGCGAGCGCGACGGTCAGCCCGGCAAAGGCGAGCGCCGGGAACAGTCCGGCAGCGATCGCAGCGCCGTTGAACATCGCCGGGACGAGACGGCCGGCGACGTAGAAGTCGGAGACCGGACGCCGGAGCGCCACCGCCCCGGCTCTGGCGTAGAGCGCGGCCGCTATCAGAACGACAAGTTGGATTGTGAGCGTGGCCCCCTCCCCCGGTCTCCACTCTCTTTTATGACCCCGGGCGCGATTGCGCTACTGCGCATCGCGCGCATGGGGCGATTTCGGCCGCGGCGCGGCTTGGCGCAACAACTCGGCGAATTCGATAAAGTCGCGCTTCCGCGGCGAGGTCTTGCGCCAGGCGAGGCCGATCGCCCGCCTCGGTTCCGGCGCGTGGAAGGGCAACAGACGAATGCCGTCGCAGGCGTGGATCTCGCTCGCAATGGCCATCTCCGGCAGGAGCGTGACGCCGTAGCCGTTGGCAACCATCTGCACGATGGTCGTGAGGCTCGACGCGCCGAAGCTCTCGCGCGCCTCGGGCGTCACCATGCGGCAATAGGATAGCGCCTGGTCGCGCAGGCAGTGCCCCTCCTCGAGCAGCAGGAGGCGCATCGTCCGCGAGCATCGCCGTGCTTCGCGTGGCTCTGCCGCCGATTGGCTTGCGAGGCCTTCATCGGCGAGAACGAAGCGGTCGTCGAACAAGTGGAATGTCTCGACATCGGGGTCATCGATCGGCAACGCCACGACAATGAGGTCGAGATCGCCGGCCACCAATTCGTGCACGAGATTTGCTGTCACGGTCTCGCGGAGCTGGAGGCTGAGCCCGGGAAAGCGCCGTTGCAACTCGCGGCAGCGCCGCGGGCAAGAGATAAGGCGCGATCGAAGGGATGGCGCCGAGCTTCAACACGCCTGCCAACACCCCTTCCTGATGCTTGGTGTAGTCGAGGAGGTCGCGCACCGCCGCGAGAATGGTGCGGGCGCGCCTCGCGATCTCCTCGCCCTGCTCGGTGAGTTCGATGCCCGATTTGCGCCGTTCGACCAGGCTCACCTTGAGCTCGTCCTCCAGCTCCTTGATCTGCATGCTCAAGGCGGGCTGGCTCACGGCGCAGGCCTCGGCGGCGTGGCCGAAATGGCGCGTTTCCGCCAATGAGTCGAGGTAACGGAGCTGTCGAAGCGAGACCATGACGATAAGGTCAACTTATCCTTTCATAAAAAAATACGATTTGTAATTATCACAGCGAACCGGGATACTCCAAGCCGCCGAGGCAGGCCTTCAGTCCTGGTTCGCAAACGTCTGACGGCTTGGCCGGCGCTTGACCCTATTCGTTGAAGGAGAGCTAGAATGCGTGAGTGGCAAAAGCCGACGATTGACGAGACGGAGTCCGGCATGGAGGTTACGAGTTACCTGCCGGCAGAGCTGGATCGCGCTTAAGATCCTCGCTCATCTCGGAAGAACGCAAACGGCGACCCGGTAGCTGACCGGGTCGCCGTTTCGCTTTTGCGCGGAACGCAGCCGGCCAGCCCCGCCGTTCAGATTTTCTTAATGTGGTTTCCACATGGCGTTCATGCGCGGATCATGCGACTCGTCGCCGGGCTTCCTATATCTAGGCTCGTGGATTTGCGCGTTTTCTGCCGCCGGCTCATGTTGAGGCGCGCCGGCTGCGCCAATTCCAGGGAGGACTACCCGGAGACTTCATCTAAACTGGGTAGCAAGAGGTAACGCCATGACCAAGATCATGAGCCCCGAGGAGCTGGAGCAGGAGCTTCGCGCCATCGGCGCCGAGCGCTATCACGACAAGCATCCGTTCCATAAGCTGCTTCACGGCGGCAAGCTGAACAAGGGCCAAGTGCAGGCCTGGGCGCTCAACCGCTACTGCTACCAATCGGCCGTGCCGCGCAAGGACGCGGCCCTCATGAGCCGGTGCCACGACCGTCAGCTCAGGCGCGATTGGATCCACCGCATCATGGACCATGACGGCTATGGCGAAGAGCAAGGCGGCATCGAGCGCTGGCTCGTCCTTACCGACGGGCTCGGGCTCGACCGCGACTACGTCCTCTCCATGAAGGGCGCGCTCCCCGAGACCCGTTTCGCGGTGGAGGCCTACGTCAATTTCGTGCGCGAGAAGACCCTGGTCGAGGCGGTCGCCTCCTCGCTCACCGAGCTGTTCGCGCCCAAGATTTACAAGGAGCGCATCTCGGGCATGCTCGAGAATTACGATTTCATCAGCGACGAGGTCATGGCCTATTTCAAGCGTCGCCTGACTCAAGCGCCGGACGACGCCCAATTCGCGCTGGACTATGTCAAGCGCAACGCGCGCACCCCCGAAGCGCAGGCCGCCGCTCTCGATGCGCTGCGATTCAAATGCAACGTTTTGTGGGCGCAACTCGATGCGCTTCACTACGCCTATGTCGAGCCCGGGCTGGTCCCGCCCGGCGCTTTCGTTCCGGGCAAGTCATGACCGAAACGGCGTCCCCTGCTCGCCTCATTGTCGGACGGGAGACGCGGCCGCATTTGCCGACCTATCTGAAGCTCCGCCACGATGCGGGGCGGGACCGCTGGATTTTGTTGGCGCCCGAGCGGGTGCTGACGCCCGATCAAACCGCTGTCGCCGTGCTCAAGCTCTGCGACGGCAACAGGACCGTGGACGAGATCGTGACGGTCCTCGCCGAGGAGTATTCGGCGGCCGCGGAGGTGATACGCGCCGACGTGCTCGACTTGCTCCAAGGCCTGGCTGACAAGGGATACATAAAGGGATGAGCGAAGAGCTTAAGGGCAACGGACATTGCGAAACTTTGGTCGTCGATGACGAGCCGACCGAAGGCGTGAGCGGCAGTGCGTCGGCAGCGCTGTGCGCCCGGGCGCCGGTCGGGCTGCTTGCCGAGCTCACCCATCGCTGCCCGCTGCAATGTTCCTATTGCTCCAATCCCATCGAGCTCGAGCGCGTCAACAAGGAGCTCTCGACCGAGATGTGGTGCTCGGTGATGCGCCAAGCCGGTGAGATGGGCATCCTCCAGGTGCATCTCTCGGGCGGCGAGCCGACCGCGCGCAAGGACCTCGAAGCGATCGTCTCGGCGGCGTCCGAAGCGGGCCTCTACAGCAACCTCATCACCGCCGCCGTCACCCTCAACCGCCCTCGTCTCGAGGACCTCGCCAAGCGCGGGCTCGATCACGTCCAGATCTCGTTCCAGGACGTCGATGCCGAGAACGCCGAGCGCATTGGCGCTTATCCCGGCGCCACGCAGAAGAAGCTCGACGTCGCCCGTTGGGTCACCGAGCTCGGACTGCCGCTCACCATCAACGCGCCGATCCACCGCCACAACATCCACAATGTCGGCCGCTATATCGAGCTTGCCATCAAGCTTGGCGCCCAGCGGCTCGAAATCGCCCATGTGCAATATTACGGCTGGGCCTATCTCAATCGCGCCGCGCTGATCCCGACCTACGAGGAGACGGTGAAGTCGATCGAGTTCGTCGAGCGCGAACGCGAGCGCCTGAAGGGCGTGCTCACCATCGACATGGTCGTGCCCGACTACTACGCCAAGCGGCCGAAGCCGTGCATGGGCGGCTGGGGCAAGGGCTTTATGAACATCACGCCCGCCGGCAAGGTGCTGCCCTGCCATGCCGCCGAGACGATCAAGACTCTTCGCTTCGACAATGTGCAGGATCGCCCGCTGCTCGACATCTGGCTCAACTCCGAGGCCTTCAATGCTTTCCGCGGCACCGATTGGATGAAGGAGCCGTGCCGCTCTTGCGCCTTCAGGGAGGTCGATTTCGGTGGTTGCCGCTGCCAGGCTATGGCCATCACCGGCGATGCGCGCAACACCGACCCGGCCTGCGCGCTCTCGCCCTATCACGGCGAGATGGTGCGGCTTGCGCGCGAGGAAGCCTCGCGGCCGCCGGCGCCCTTCATCTATCGCAATCCGCGCAACGCGGCCGAAGCGGCCAAGGCCGAGCGCCCGCTCGTGCCCGCGGAATAGCTGCGCCTCCCCAAAGTTCAGTTTTTCTTGAGTTTGTTGCCGCGTCAGGCCGCAAGCGCGGCATCGGCCGGCCGCGGCGTCGCGGCGCCGCCGCTCAAGACGCGATAGGCGTGCGTGAGCGCGAGCAACGAGACCGGCGCCGATACGAAAACACCGACGATCAAAGCGAGCAGCCCGGCCAGATTGATCAAGAGTAGCAGCAGGGAAAGCACGAAGAGGGTCCACTTATATCCCCGCGTGATGCGATGACTTTCCTTCAGGGCTTGGATCGGCCCGAGCCCGCGGTCGATCACGAGGAAGCCCGAAAAGAGCAGCATCAGCATGACGATCACGCCGAGCACGACAAGCAGCGGAATACCGATCGCGAGACCGCTCTCAAGGCCGAGGCCGGCAACGAGGGCAACGCCGAGCAGGATGGCCGCCACGAACATGAGTGAAAAGAGTATCGTCAAACCGAGATATTTCCAGAACGGGTGCGGACGCCAAAGCGCGGAAAGCTCGACTGTGTCGGGATTGTCGTGGGCGGCAAGCCCAAAAGCCGTGACGCCCATGCTGATAAGCGTGCTGAGCGCGAGAGAGACCAAACCCCCGAGAAATGCGTGATCCGACTCGGCGCCGCCGAACGGCGCATCGACTGCACGGCTGAGGCCCTCGACCACGACCTGGGCAAGCGCAACGAGCACAAACGCGCCGACAAAGAGCCAGGGGCGCTTTTTGAACGTCTCCCAGCCGAAGCGGAGGGCGGAACTTGGAGAGAATCCCATCCGGCGAAAGATAGCACACGGCAACGCGAAGTTAACCGGCAACCTCAACTTCCCTAACAGGCGGCCCGGAGCGCCTTCTCGGGCCTTGAGGGGCAAGGTTAGGGGGCTACCAAGCCCCCGCGTGGCACCAAACTATCCCGCCCAGGTTTCCGCCTTGCAATGCCGCTTTTCTTCTCGTTACCATGCGTTAGCTTGGCACGGTTCCGCGTAATCCGGTTCAAAACCTATGCATTTTTCGTCCAAGTTTCCCTGCCGCGCATTGAAGCGGTCCAGTCCCTTGCTCGTCCTTGTCGCGGCGCTCGCGCTGATCGCCTCCGCCGCATCGCTCCCCTCTTCCTTGCGCGCCGAAGATCCGCCCGCGCCTGCCGCGGAGGACGGCGCCGCCACGAAGAAGGACGGCGGCGTCATGATTCAGGTACCGCAATCGCCGGCTTTGACGCCGATCAAAATCGGTTATCTCCGCGAGACCCCGGAGCGTCCCCGCCCCGCCTCGCGCCTCGATGTCGAGCCGAAAGACGCAGGCGTTGCCGGCGCCAAGATGGCGATCGAGGAGAACAACGCCGGGGGCCGCTTCACCGGTCATGACTACAGCCTCGACGTCAGCACCGTCTCGTCGGCGGAGAAGGCGGTCGAGGGCTTGCAGAAATTCCTCGACAGCGGCCACAACTACATTGTCGTCGACGCATCCGCCGACACGCTGCTCAAACTTTCGGACTGGGCCAAGGGCAAGGATATTCTTTTCTTCAATATCCGCGCCACCGACGTATCGCTGCGGCAAGAGAACTGCCGCGCCAATGTCATGCATGTCGCACCCGACCGTTACATGCTTGCCGATGCGCTCGCTCAGTATCTCGTCACCATGAAATGGACCAATTGGCTCATCGTGCACGGCTCGACCCCGGGCGACCTCGCCTATGTCGAGGCGGTGAAGCGCGCGGCCGGCCGCTTCGGCGCAACCATCGTGGAGACGCGCGAGTACAAGGACATGTCAGGCGGCAGGCGCGACGATGTCGGCGGAGTTCCGCCGGGCAAGCAGGCAAGCTCCGGCGAGGCACTCGCGGCGGAGCCCGACTATCAGGTGATCGTCGTCGCCGACGAAGACCAAGTCTTCGGGCCCTATATCCCGTTTCGCGGCGGGGCCAATCCGCGGCCCGTAGCGGGCACGACCGGGCTCATCGCCACGACCTGGAGCCCCGGCCACGAGAAATGGGGCGCGACCCAAGCCAACAACAATTTCGAAAAGGCCTTCAAGCGCCTGATATTGCCGATCGACTACCAGGCCTATGTCGCGACGCGCACCATCGGCGAGGCGGTGACCCGCAATCCCGGCTCCGATTTCGCTACGGTCGCGGCTTTCGTCCACGGCCCTGAGCTCCAGCTTGCGCCGTTCAAGGGCATCAAGCAGCAATTCCGTCCCTGGGACGGGCAATTCCGTCAGCCGATCATCATCGCGACCGACAAAGTGCCAGTCTCCTTCTCGCCGCAGCGCGGCTTTCCGCACGCGAGCCATCCCGAGATCGAGGTCGATACGCTCGGCATCGATCAACCCGAAAGCGTGTGCAAGATGTGAGCGGGGCGGCGCGCGGCGCGGTCAGCGCTCCGCCGGCGCCGCAGCGACGACATTGCCCTGGTCGTCCAGAACCGGAACGTTATAGCTCTGCAAGATGGCGTTGATCCCGGCTTCGTTCGAGGCGATGAACGCGTTGATCGTGTGTTTCCACTGCGGTTCGTCCGGGCGCACGCCCATGGTGATGCCGTAGATGGTGCGCGGACCAGCAGTCTCCTTCACCAGCGGGATGAGCTTGAGCGGCACAATTTCGCGCTGCGCGTAATAGCCGCCGACGGGTCCCCACAGAATTCCTGCGTCGAGCGCCCCCGTGGCGATCTCGTCGAGCATCGTCACGGCGGCCTTGGTGGCGCTCTCGCCGGCGTGGCTGTCGAACGGCTTCGCGTTGGCGGCGAGCCCATGGATGGCAAGCACGCTCGAAGGCGGCGTCCGGGCGAAGAAGCCGATCCGCTTGCCCTTGAGGCGCGGGTCAGCCAGGCTTTCGACGCCGGCAAGAGTGTCATCGTTCTCGCGGTAAATCAGCACGTAGGAGGTGTAGTAATAGGGATTGGTGTCCTCGATCAGACCCGTCCCTTGCGCGTAGCCCATGACGAGATCGCAGGCCCCGCGCCCCATCGTATTGGGAACGTAGCCGCTCTCCTCGGCAAACCACGAATATTCCAGCCGCGCATCGAGCTTCTCGGCGATCAATTCGGCAAGCTTGTTCTCGAAGCCTTGTCCGTCGGCGTTCGAGAACGGCATGTTGTCGGGATCGGCGCAGACGCGCAGCAATCCGCTTGCCGCGGGCTCAGCTCGCGCGCCGGCGGCCGCCCCGCAAAAAATCACGAGCGCGGCGCAAGCGACGGCAACGGACCGCTTCGTCATGATCGTCGTGCTGCTCCGACGCGTCTTGTCGGACCTCATCTTGGGACCCTGAAGCGCGGGAGACAACTCTCGCCGAGGTCATGTCCCGGGCTTCCGGGTACAATATGGCAATAGGCGCGAGGCGCCGCCAGTCTGCCGTATCCTTAACTTCACTGACAGAGAGCAGCGAACCGCGATCGCGTCAGTTTTCCGCGGCGCATTTGGCCATGTTTCCGACTCGCTCGTATCCCGTCGGGTAATGGGCGCCGGTCTGGTCGCTACCGAAGCTCGTCATCGCCCCTTCCGCCGCTTGGATGCTGCTGGCGTCGTTCTTCGATTGCAGCATTTTGACGGCGCAGCAATCAGCGTCGAGCTCCATCTGCTTCAACTGGGGCGCGATGAAGAAGAAGCGCTGCGGACCGACTGTGCCGAGCTGGTCTTTGAAGCGATCCATATGGCCGAGCGAATGATGACAGCACTCATGCGCAAGCAGGAACCGGCTGTAATCCGGCTTGTCGGCGAGCGTGGACCCGCTCACGACGATTGCGGGCTTCGCGTTTGCATCGCGCAGAGACATCGCCTGCTCGGGGAGATCCCGCAGCACGTAAGTGGTGACATCGCAGTAAGGATTCGTGGTCTTGGGCATCCACATGCGCGCAGCCTCCCCGGGCCCGCCGAGGAGACCGGCGCCGATCATCGCCGCGGCAAGGACGAGCGGGAGGCGCAGCGTCCGCGCTGCAAGACCAATTGCTGCCAAGACCTTCCTCATTGCCAATGCACTCGAACCGCTTGAGCGGCATCCAGCCGGCGGGGCCACAATCGGCCATTTCTGCCGGTACGTTAGTTGAGCCAGAGCCGGGCCGTCACCGGGAAATGGTGCCGGACACATGGATGTGAAGATGGAGCCCCGCGAGGCCCTGCCAGGAGCCTGAGGGCTCAGAACTTGGCACTGGAGCGCTGCGGCGCCTTTGGCTAGGTTCTGGCGTCTCGCGCCCGTCCGGCGCGCATCCACATGGCAAGGTCGAGCACCGGATTGGGCCCACGCCTCCTCTATGCCCTCATTCTCGGGGCGATCATCGCCGCCTCGCTTGCCCTTCGCGTCTGGGACCCGACGCCGGTCGCGAGGTTGCGGGCGCTCGTCTTCGACACCTATCAGCGCCTCGACCCGCGCCCCTTCGACCCGGCGTTGCCGGTGCGCGTTGTCGATATCGACGAGGCCTCGCTCAAGGCGGTCGGCCAGTGGCCCTGGCCGCGAACGGTGCTGGCCGATCTCGTCGATAAGCTCGCGGCCGGCGGCGCCGCCGCAATCGGCTTCGACATTGTGTTTCCCGAACCCGACCGCATGTCGCCCGCGAACGCGCTCCGCTTCTGGCCGAAATCGGCGGCCGTCGAGACTTTGCGCGAGGAGATCGACAAGCTCCCGTCAAACGACCAGGTCTTTGCCGAGGCGATCGGCAAGGCGCCGGTTGCGCTCGGTTTCATCGCCGCGCCGCAAGGCACCTCGCTCCCCGAGACGAAGGCCGGCTTCGCTCATGGCGGCGACGACCCAAAGCTGTTCGCGCCCTATTACCCCGGCGCCGCCTCCAGCCTGAAGGAGCTGCAAGACAAGGCCCAAGGGTCGGGGTCGCTCAACTGGATTCCCGAGCACGACCAGATCATCCGGCGCATGCCCATGGTGATCCGCGTGGGCGACACGCTCTATCCCTCTTTCGCCGGCGACATGCTGCGGCTCGCTCAAGGGGCCTCGACCTACATGGTGAAGGCGTCCGGCGCGAGCGGCGAGAAAGCTTTCGGCGAGAAAACCGGCATCGTCAAAGTTCGTATCGGCGACTTCGAGGTGCCAACCGAGGCGAACGGCCAGATGTGGATCAAGTTCACCCCTGAGACCGAGGAGCGGTACCTGCCGGCCTGGAAGGTGCTCAATGGCGAGATTGGAGCCGACGACCTCGCCGGCCGCATTCTGATTATCGGCACGAGCGCGGCCGGCCTGCTCGATCTCAGGGCGACCCCGCTCGACGCGTCCGTTCCCGGCGTCTCGCTTCACGCTCAGGCGATCGAGCAAATCCTGCAAGGGGCCTTCCTGCAACGCCCAGATTTCGCCACCGCCGCCGAACTCCTCTACATCCTCACGCTCGGCACGCTCATCGCTTTCCTCATCTATCGCCTCGGCGCGCTCGGAAGCGCGGTGCTTTGCGGCACGGCCATCGCCGCCGTGATTGCCGTGTCCTGGTATGCCTTCACGAAGCTCGGCTGGCTGGTCGATCCGATCTACCCGGCCTTGGCGCTCGCCGCGATTTATCTCGTGGGCACGCTCGTCGTGTTCCTGCGCACCGAGCGGGAGCGCAACCGGGTGCGCAACGCCTTCTCCCATTACATGGCGCCGGCCCTGGTCGAGCGGCTTGCCGACGACCCCTCGCGGCTCAAGCTTGGCGGCGAAACGCGCGACATGACGCTGCTCTTCAGCGACGTGCGCGGCTTCACCACCATCTCGGAAGATCTCGACGCCGAAGAGCTCACGCGGTTCCTCAACTCGCTGTTTACGCCTCTGAGCAACATCATCCTCGACGAGCAGGGCACCATCGACAAGTTCATGGGCGACGCCGTGATGGCCTTTTGGAATGCGCCGCTGGATGACAGCGCGCATCCGACCCATGCCTGCAACGCGGCCCTGCGCATCATGAGCGAAATGGAACGCCTGAACGAACACTGGCGGGAAGAGGCTGAGACCAAAGGCCGCAAATTCAAGCCGGTGCGGATCGGCATCGGCTTGAACACCGGCATCTGCTGCGTCGGCAATCTCGGCTCGGAAACGCGTTTCGACTATTCGGTGATCGGCGACAACGTCAACGTCGCCTCGCGGCTCGAAGGACAGTCGAAGACTTATGACGTCGGCACCGTGGTCGGCGAATCCACCACGGCGCGAGCTCCCGACTTCGCCTTTCTCGAAATCGATCTCCTCAAAGTGAAAGGCAAGACCGAGGCGACGCGGGTCTTCGGGCTTTTTGGCGACAGCGCGGTCAAGCAATCGCAGGACTTCATCCTTCTTGCGAAGCGCCATAGCGAGTTTCTCGCCCGCTACCGCGCTAAGGATTGGGACGCGGCCGAGGCGCTGAGCCGCGAATGCGAGAAGACCAACACCGCGCGTCTCGATAGACTCTACGCGCTTTATCGCGAGCGCATCGCGTATTTCCGCATGAACCCGCCTTCGCCGAATTGGGACGGCGCCGCCGAGGCTCTGTCGAAGTAGCGCCGATGCAAAACCTCGCTTTTCTCGCCCTTGCCGCCGTTGCGCTGCTCATGGTCAAGCATGCGCTTGCCGATTTCTACCTGCAGACGCCCTATCAGTATTTGAACAAGGGGACTTACGGGCATCCCGGCGGCGTGCTTCATGCGGCCATTCACGTGGCGCTGACGCCGTTCGTCTACCTCGTGCTCCTTCCCGGCTCTCTGTTGCTCGCCGGCTCGATCGCGCTCGGCGAGTTCCTCGTCCATTACCATGTCGATTGGTTTAAGGAGCAGATCCTTCGCCGCAACGAGCTGACGACGCAGACCTCCGGCTTCTGGCATGCGCTCGGGACCGATCAGCTCATCCACGGGCTGACCTATCTCATCATCGTCGCGGTGCTGATCGCAGCGTCCTAGAGCAGGGCCGAGATTTCCCGGTTGGCGAATTCGAGCCGGTCCGACAAGAGCCTGATGATAAGCTTATGCAGGGCAGCGGCCGCGGCCGGGTCTTTCTCCTGCATCCGGTCGAAAGCCGTGCGCGTCAGCCGGTAGATGACGGTCGGCTCCTCGGCGATCACGCTCGCCGTGCGCGGCACGCCGCGATAAAAGCCCATCTCGCCCACGACCGTGTGCCCAACCATGCGCCGGAGCCTGATCGGACGGTCATGCTCGTCGATGATGGTGATGGCGACGCTGCCCGAGGCTTGCAACACGACCGAATCGGCGGCCTCTCCCTGGCGGAACAGGAATTCGCCTTCCTTCAGTTCCTGGTGCTCCATGAACGAAGCGATGCGGGGGAAATCGACCGCGCCGCCGAATTCCGATTCGAGCCAACTCTCGAAACTGTAGGTCGAGGCCTCACCCACCTCGTGATACATGAGCAGCATGTCCTCGCACCACTCGACCGCCTCGTTGCGGCTGGCGAAGACTTGATGGGCGCCGCTGCCGCCGAAAAAGCCCGCCCGCTCGAAACTCGCCCGCATGCTGTCGCTCAAGCCGGAGAAGCCGAGCGTCACGTCGTGCTCCTCGCAATAGTTGCGAAGCTTGACCAGGCTCAAGACCGCGGAGGTATCGAGGCCGGGAACCGCGCCGAAATCGAGCACCACGTAGCCAACCGGCTTGTCCCGCTGCGCGTCGATGACTCGCTTGATCCGCTCGAATAGGCCGTTCGATGAGCCGAAGAAGATGAAGCCCGAGAGCCAGAAGACGTGGACGCGCTTGCCCTCCTCGCGCAAGAGGCGCGACTGCTCCGGCGAACGCTCGACATTGCTGGAGAATTCCTGGCGCGTCAGATGACGGCGGATGACGCCGATGCGGCTATAGCTCAGCGCGAACATGAGGCAGGCGCCGATCACGCCGAGCACGACACCCATGAAATAACCGAGATTGATGATGACGAGCGTCATGACCCCGGTCAGGCCCCATTCCATCCATGAACTGTCGGCCGGCGCGTTCCACAATTCGATGAGGATGACCGCGCCGAGATAGATGAGCATCCCGGCGAGAATTGCCTTCGGCACGTAGGCGCCGACATCGACGCCGGAAAACAGGATCAGCGCGCAGCCCAGTCCAACAATGGCGCCGGCCCACCGTGTGGTCGCCCCGGACTCGTCGAGCAGAAGACAGGCATTCATCGACAACGATCCGCCGAAGCCGCCGAGCACCGAGGCGATCAAATTAGCAAGACCGTTTGAGCGGAACTCCTGATCGAGGTCGCCGGATTTCTGGCGCGCGACTTCGAGGCTTGAGACGTCGAGCAGAAGAGCGATCGCCATGACGCCGCAGAAGGACCCGATCTCGGCGCTGCTCTGCGCGATCACGCGCCAATCGACCTGGTCCCCGACCATGGCGCTGAGGGGCCACCACAGCTTGAGCTCGCCGAGTTCCGGCAAGAACCACGCGCCGCGGACGCCTGCGTCGCTGACGGCGCCGAACAGGCCGGCGTTGAGGCCAACGAGAAAGGCGAAGAAGACGATCGGGAGCGCAAGGTAGGCGGGCACCCCTCGCGCAGCGACAGGAATGGCCGCCGCAAACAGAATTGCGACGAGAATCTGCGGCCCGTAGAGCTTCGAGTAGAGCAGCGCCCAACTTGACGGCAGAAGCGTGAGATCGGTTTGCGTCACGACTTCCATGCCGCCGGTGATGAGAAGGATGCCGGAAGCGGCGAGGAAGCCGCCGACCACAGGGTACGGAATGAAGCGGAGCCACTGGCCGAGGCGAAGCGCGCCGACCCCGTAAAGCAGGATTCCGGTGAGCAACGTGCTGACCGAGAGCGCGACGAGCACGTTGACGATGATCTGATCGGTGCTCGCGCCCTTGGCGGCAAGCGCGGTCGCGATCGAGGCGGCAAGCACGCTCATCACCGCCACCGCCGGCGAGTCGGGGCCGCCGATGACCGGCGAGAAGGTCGAAGTGACCGCGATCACCACGCACGTGACCACCGTTCCCATGATCAGCCCGGCTAGGCCGAGCGGAAAGCCGCCAGCGAGATCGCCGGTGAAGATGAGCGCCGCGAACGAGATGCAATAGGCGATCTGCACCACGGCCGAGATGACGCCGGCCATCGCGTCCCGCCCAAAGGTGGACGCGTCGATGTTGCGCGGGCGGCGGAGCGCGAGATTCGCGAGCAGCGACAATGATCTAGCAGGGGCTCGGGGTTGCTTCCCCCATCATGGCTGGCGCCTGCATCAATGGCAAGCGCGAGGTCGAGCGCCCGGAAACGCTTAAGGCTTTTGCGGCGGCGAACGCCGTAGCCTTTCGGCAAGCGAGCGCATCACGGCGATGGCGAAATAAGGCGTCTCATGCACGAGAAAGAGGAAATTCTTTTCAGCGATGGGAGCGACCTCGCATTCCGTCTTGGCGCGCGCTGTCGCGGCTCGCGGCGCGCCGTCGATCAGGGCCATCTCGCCGAAAACTCCCCCGGCCGTCACGGTCTCGACAATCTTGCCGTCGCGCTCGATCTCAACCGCGCCGGAGCGCACCACATACATTTTGTCGCCCTTATCGCCGGCTGCGAAGATGAGCTCGCCGGCCTTGAAGCTCACCGGAGGAGAGCCCGCGTTGGCGAGAAGCTGATAGTCGATTACCGGGATAGCCATGCCTCTGCCCTCCTCAACTGAAGCGTCCGGCGAAGATATGATGGTTTGATGACAGTTGTGTGAGGCTCACGCAAGGTTCGCCGCTTCGGACCTCACGCGCGCGACCGCATCGAGCCAGCCGCCATAGCGCGCTTCCCGCTCGGCCTCGGTCATGACCGGCTCGTATGTGCGCGCCGGAGCCCAAGCCTTGGCGAGTGTTGCCGCATCGCCGAAGAAACCGGCCGCTTGGCCGGCGTGGTAGGCGGCTCCGAGCGCCGTCGTCTCAGGGTTCGCCGCGAGTTCGACCGTCTCGCCGAGAATATCGGCAAGCCTCTGCAGGAACCAGGAATTGGCCGTCATGCCGCCGTCGACCCGCAACGCCGAGGGCGCGGCAATGCCGCTCGCCGCCATGTCTTTGCGCATGGCGGAAAGAAGATCGCGGGTCTGGAAAGCGACGGCTTCGAGCCCGGCCGCGACGATATCGGCTTTCGACGCGGCGCGGCTCAAGCCGAGTATGGCTCCCCGCGCGCCGGCATCCCAGAACGGCGCGCCGAGCCCTTGGAAGGCCGGAACGAGATAGATACGCGCGTGCCGGTCCGCCTCGCGCGCCAACGCTTCGCTCTCGGCAGCGGTTGCGATCAGGCCGAGATTGTCCCGGAGCCACTGCACCGTGGCGCCGGCCATGAAGATCGCACCTTCGAGCGCATAAGTCCGACGCCCCTCGATCTGATGGAAAATCGTCGCAAGCATGCGCGTGGCCGATGCGACCTTCTCGCGTCCGGTATTGGCGAGCACGAAACAGCCGGTGCCGTAGGTCGCCTTGAGCATGCCGGGCGTGAAGCAGGCCTGCCCGTAGGCGGCGGCCTGCTGGTCGCCGGCCATCGCCCTGATCGGGATCGCCGCGCCGAAATGCTCAAGCTCGGTCGCGCCGAAATCGCCTTGCGTGTCGCGCAACTCCGGCAGCATGGCGCGGGGCACGCCGAGCCGGCCGATGAGCTTATCGTCCCACGCTCCCGCTCCGATGTCGTAGTGCATGGTGCGGGCGGCATTGGTCGCGTCCGTCGCATGCAGCCTGCCGCCGGTCATCTTGAACAGGAGAAAGCTGTCGATCGTTCCGAAGCAGACCTCGCCCGCGCGCGCCCGCGCCTCGAGACCCGGCACATGTTGCAAGAGCCAAGCGAGCTTGGTCGCGGAGAAATAAGGATCGATCACAAGTCCGGTTGTTTCAGCGACATGATCCCCCCACCCCTCGCTGAGAAGCTCGCCGCAAAGCCCGGCGGTGCGGCGGTCCTGCCAAACGATCGCGTTGGCGAGCGGCTTCCCCGTCGCCCGTTCCCACACCACACTCGTCTCGCGCTGATTGGTGATGCCGATAGCCACGACGCTGGAGGGCTCGATGCTACGGAGCACGGCGCGGCCCACATGCAGCGCCGATCGCCAGATCTCTTCCGGGTCGTGCTCGACCTCGCCCGGCGCCGGATAGATCTGTGCGAGCGGCACTTGCGCGCTCGCGCGCGCGGCTCCCTCCCGGTCGAACAGGATTGCGCGGGTGCTCGTCGTTCCCTGGTCGATGGCGAGGACGAAACGCTCCCCGCTCATCTTGGCTCGGCGCCCGAAGTTTCGCTCACGATCCAGCCGCAATATTCGGCGCTGCCGCCTTCCGTCGGCAGCACGAGCAGCGCCGGCACCTCGTAAGGATGAAGCCGCTTGACCTCGGCGAGCACGGACTCGACCAGCGTGTTCCGCGTCTTGATGATCATGGCGACCTCGCTTGCCTCCTCCCGGGCCCCCTTCCACGTGAAGATCGAGATCATGCCCGGGAACATATTGACGCAAGCCGCAAGTCGGGCGGCGACGAGCGCCTCGCCCACGCGTTTTGCGTCTTCGAGGCTGGGGAAGGTCGTATAGATCAGCACCGGCCGGTGTTCGTTCGTCATGAATTCACCATTCGCCGCCAATTCTTAAGGACTTGCTTTTGCCTGGCACGCTCGCATTTATAGTGCCCGGTTCCAGTCCGCGCTCCAAGCGCCTCGAAAAGATCATGCCCCGCTTCGCCAAAATCGCCTTCGTTGCCAGCGAGACCAAAGAGGCGCAAGAGGCGCTGCGGGCGCTCGCCAAGCGCTACGGCGAGGCGCCGCCGGCCAAGGCCGATGTCATCGTGGCGCTCGGCGGCGACGGGATGATGTTGCAAACCATGCACCGTCACCTCAACAGCCGCATTCCGATCTACGGAATGAACCGGGGCTCGGTCGGCTTCCTCCTCAACGACTACGACGAGCTGAAGCTCGTGGAGCGGCTGGAAGCGGCCGAGACCACCGTCATTCACCCTCTGCGCATGACCGCGCACGACCGGCGCAAGGCAACGCACGAAGCGCTCGCCATCAATGAGGTTTCGTTGTTCCGGCAGATCTATCAGGCGGCCAAGCTCAAGATCGCCGTGGACGGGAAGGTGCGCATGGACGAACTCATCTGCGACGGCGTGCTGGTTTCGACGCCTGCCGGCAGCACCGCGTACAATCTCTCGGCGCACGGCCCGATCCTGCCGATCAATGCGCCGCTTCTCGCGATGACGCCGATCAGCCCGTTCCGCCCGCGGCGCTGGCGTGGCGCCCTTCTTCCCAACGACGCCACGGTCATGATCGAGGTGATCGAGCCCGACAAGCGTCCGGTGAGCGCGGTGGCCGACCACACCGAGTTTCGCGACGTCGTGCGGGTCGAAGTCGTCGAGGAGAGTGGCATCGACATTTTCATGATGTTCGATCCGGGCCACACGCTGGCCGAGCGCATTCTCTCCGAGCAGTTCGGCTATTGATCCTTCCGTGGCTTTGACCTCCTCACCCTGAGGACGGTGCGGAACGCGCCCGTCTCGAAGGGTGGGTTAGCGTCGGTGCGTGCTTCGAGACGCGCGCTTGCGCGCTCTCCTCAGCATGAGGTCGCAAGTTGCGCAACCTCAAGGTGTCCAGGCTGCGACGATTTCCGTAAGCTCCGGCCGCTCCCGCTCCGCGGGCTTCTCCTTCGCCGTGCCGACATAGACGAAGCCCGCGACACGCTCGTTCTCCGCCAAGCGAAGCAGCCGGCGCACGCCCTCGCTATAGCCGTACCACTCGGTGATCCAATTCGCGCCATAGCCGAGCGCCGTCGCCGCGAGAATGAGATTTTGGCAGGCGGCGCCCACCGAGAGGATCTGCTCCCAGTCGGGCGCGGCCGGGTTCTTCACCACGCGCGAGATCACGGCGATGACGAGAGGCGCGCGCAAGAAGCGCTTCTCCTCGTTCTCGAGGCGGAAGGCGCCACTCTCGTTCTGCTCCTCACGGCAGATTTCAGCGAGCGCCTTGCCGAAGGCGGCCCGCGCTTCGCCTTGAAACAGGAGAAAGCGCCAGGGCACGAGCTTCTTGTGATCGGGCACGCGCGCGGCCGCCCTCAACATCAATTGGAGTTCATCCGCATTGGGGCCCGGTTCGGTGAGGCGGTTGGCGGAGACCGAACGACGGCTGAGCAGGAGGTCGAGGGCGGGATTGGTCATGGGCATGGAGTGGTCCGCGGCAGGCCGCTTCTCCTCGTCCCCCTTTTAGTCTCCAAATTGGGGCTGCCGCCGGGGCCGGTACGGAGGCTGGAACGGCGCCCGGTACCCCAAATCGGCCGTATTCACAAAGGATTTTCGGCCGCATTGTCCACTTCCGAAACGGGGTATAACAACCCAAGCCCGTCGGGACCGGAGCGAATTTATGCGGGGGAAGCGCCGCGGCAAACTTGGGCTCTTGCTCTTGCCCGCCGCTCTTTTGGGGGCCGGCGTCGCGGGCGCCGAGACCGCGCCCCAATCGCCCGCAAACCAGAGCCTCCCCACCGCGATCGTCGTGCTCGATGCCTCGAAGAGCATGGGCGACAAGTTCGGCGGCGCGACCAAGATCTCAGCCGTGCGCGCCGCCTTGGGCGAGGCCGTGGCGACCTATGGCAACCGTTTGTCGTTCGGGCTCGTGGCGTTCGGCCATCGCAAGGCGTCGAACTGCGCCGATAGCGAGATCGTGGCGAAGCCCGGCGCGCTGACCGCCGAAACGCAAGAGAAGCTTTTCGAGAAGATCAAGACCAAGGGCCAAGCCCCGATCGCGGCGGCGCTCAGCGACGCGGCCAAGGGCGCGAGCGCGAAAGACCCGCTCGATATCTTGCTCATCGCCGACGGCGGCGATACGTGCGATGCCGATATTTGTTCGGCGGCGCTCGCCATGAAGGAGAAGTCGCCGGCTTTGCGCATCCACGTGATCGGCTTCGGCGGCAAGGAAGAAGAGCTCAAGCCGCTAACCTGCCTTGCCGGAGCGACTGGCGGAACCTTCGTAAGCGCGTCCGATGCCGAGGCGTTGAAGGGTGGCCTCGCCAAGGTCTTCGACGCCGTCCTCGGCCCGAGCCCCTCGCCGGCGCAAACCGCCGCGGCCGAGGGCGACGCCGCCGCGCCCGCGCCGCAGCAGCAGGTTGAAGCGCCTGCGCCTCAGCCCGCGCCGCAAGCCAGCGAGACGGCCGTGAACAAATCGGCGTCGCCTCCCCAGATTGCAGCACTTCCTCCCACTCAGCTTAACGGCGCCCTCCCCTCGGCGCCCGCCGCAGCGAAGCCGCCCGCGCAAACGACCGCGCAAGTCCAGCTCCCGGTTCCCGTCACGTTCAAGGCTCTCGTCGCCGAGACGGGACCGCGCCTGCAAGCGGGGATCACGTGGCGCGTCTATGAGGCGAAGACCTCGCCGGCTGCTGCGGGCTACAAGCTCGTCAGCACCCACCGCGATCCGATGCCGACAGCGGCGCTCTTGCCGGGCGAATATCTCGTCAACGCCGCCTACGGTCTTTCGAATCTGACCAAGAAGATCAAGGTGGAAAGCGGCCGCTCGATCGAAGAGACCTTCGTCCTCAACACTGGCGGATTGAAGCTCGCGGCGCTCCTCGCCGACAGCACCCCGCTCCCTGCGAGCGCGGCGCGCTACGACATCCTCTCCGACGAGGAAGACCAGTTCGGCAACCGCCAGATGGTCCTGCGCGACGCCAAGCCCGGAATCGTGATCAGGCTCAATGCTGGGGCCTATCGCATCGAGTGCCTGTACGGCGACGCCAACGCCGTCGCCAAGGCCGACATCACGGTCGAGCCCGGCAAGGTGACCGAGGCGACGCTGAAGCAGACCGGCGCCAAGACGACCTTCAAGCTGGTGCAGACGCTCGGCGGCGAGGCGCTGGCCGACACCAAATGGACCTTGCTCACCTCGGCCGGCGACGTGGTGAAGGAGAATGCCGGGGCGCTGCCCACCCACATCCTCGCCCCCGGCAGCTATGCCGTGGTCGCCGACCACTCGGGCGAGAGCTTCACGCGCAAGTTCAGCATCGAGCCGGGCGAAGCCAAGCAGATCGAGGTCGTGGTCGAGGACGGACCGACTTCGCCCGAGGAGCTGAAGGCGCTCACCGATCCTCCGGAGACGCCGCCTCCGCCGCCCTCGGGCGGCACGGGGGTGGTCGCGGGCGACGGCGCGCCTTCGCCGAACGCAGGCGCGGCCTTCGACGGCTTCTCGCCGAACGTCCCCGCCGATCCCAATGCGCCGCTGATCAATCCGAGCATCCTGCTCCGCGGCGGCCCCACCCGCTAAACGCTTCTGCGGGCAGCAACTCTATCCCCTCCCCGGCGAGGACGAGGAGAACCTAGCGCGTCTGGCACGACTTTGGACGATCGCTCGTGGTCAAGCAGCCATTGCTTGCGCGCAAGCCCTCCGCCGTAACCGGTGAGCGATCCGTCGCTGCCAATCACCCGATGGCAGGGAATGATGATGCCGCGGTAATTGTCGCCGATGGCTCGCGCCACGGCCCGCACCGCCCCCGGTTGGCCGATACGGCTGGCGACGTCCGCATAAGAGCATGTTTCGCCCGGCGGTATGGCCAAGAGCGCGTCCCAGACGCGCCTCTGGAAATCGGTTCCGCGCGGTGCAAGCGGCAAGGTGAACGATTTTCGCGTGCCGGCAAAATATTCGGCGATCTCTGCGGCAGCCCGATCGAGCATCGGATGGTCGCCGGGCACGATGGCGAACTTGGTCCTCTTTCGGAGCCGGAGGATCTCCCGCTCAAGTCCCCGGCGATCGACCCAATCGAAGACGTGGAGGCCGCTCTCGTCCGCCAATGCGAGGATGGCGCCAAGCGGCGAGTCGATCCAGCGGGCCAACAAGCAATGGACCCCGCTTGCCTTCGAGGGCGCCGCGCCGAACAGCTTGGCAAAGGCTTCGCGAAACCCGCTCGACGATTCGAATCCGTGTTCAATTTGTGTGTCCAACACGCTGCTCCCATTCCTGACGGCCGCCAAAGCAGACCCCATGCGCCGCGAGCGCTGATAGGCCTGAAACGACATGCCGAAATAGCGTTGAAACTGACGCCTGGCGGTCGATGGCTCAATTCCCATCTCCGTCAGGTCACGATCCCGCAGAGGCTCTGACGGGTACCGTTCGACCTGCTGACGCAATTCCTCGACCAGTGCCGGCGCATTTCGGTTCGCTGTCATCGGCCGGCAGCGCAGGCAAGGACGGTAGCCCGCATAGAGCGCCTCCTTACTGCCCGGAAAGAACTCGACATTTTTTCGCAAGGGCTTTCGCGCCGGGCAGACCGGCCGGCAGAAGATGCCGGTCGTCTTGACCCCGACGATAAAGATGCCTTCGTAGGACGAGTTGCGGCGATGCAACGCGCGCCAGAATTCGTCTGACCGTTCGGCGAACTGTTTTTTGCTCATGGCGCCGAATCTAAGCATTTGTCCTGTGCTGTGCGACCGATTTTCAGGCAGCAATTTTGATTTGTTTGGACTAGGGAGCGCGATAGCCAGCCCTGCGCGAGCGTGCGCGATAGGCCTCGGCGAGGCGTTCCTCGCGCGAGCTAGCCAGCAAGTCGACTTCGGCCAGGTTCTCAAGCGAAAGGAGCCGGTCTTCGACCTCGGCATGCGTCACGATTTCGGCCGAGGCGAGAATGTGCCTGACATCGGCGCCCTTCGCTGCAAGCGCGCGGCCGACGAGCAGGCATCGGTGGCATTCGAGCGGATCGGCTTCGGAGCACATTGCCGCCACGTTGCTGCGCGCCGCAGTCTCCATCAGCCGTTCGAGCCCGAGCCGGAATTCCGGTGAGGCGGCCATCTTCTCGTAGTCGGCTACCCCATCCGTGTAGAGCTCCCGACTTTGCGGCCTTCCGCCGAGCTCCTTGCCGAGAAAGATGTATTCGACGCTTCGCGCGGCAAGCGCCGCCGCCATGGCGTCCTTGTTGAACTGGGGCGAGAAGCGCGAGCGGGGCGCCGAGCGTATATCGGCAATCGTTTCCACGCCCGCCCCAGCAAGGAGCGTTGTGAACCGTTCCCAGGAATGGCGCGAATGGCCAATCGTCAGGATCGGACGGGCCGGAATCATGAGCGACGCGGGCTTAAGCGGCCTTGCTCTCGGGCCGCACCCGCAGATCGGGCGGCACCGCTTCGGCCGCGAGCGCGGCGAAGGCGGCATCGAGCGGCAGCACCTGCTGCTCCTGGCTGCCGAGCCGCCGCACCGACACGGTGCGCTCCTCCGCCTCGCGCTTTCCCACAACGAGCAAAACGGGGACCTTGGCGAGCGAATGTTCGCGGACCTTGTAGTTGATCTTCTCGTTGCGGAGATCGGCCTCGGCGCGCAAGCCCGCCACCTTGAGCGCTTCGAGCACCTCTTCGGCGTAACCATCAGCCTCCGACACGATGGTCGCGACGACGGCCTGAATCGGCGCAAGCCAAAGCGGCAGATGGCCGGCATAGTGCTCGATGAGAATGCCGGTGAACCGTTCGAGCGATCCGAACATGGCGCGGTGGATCATCACCGGCAGGGTCTTCTCGCCGTTGGGCCCGATATAGAAGGCGCCGAGACGTCCCGGCAGGTTGAGATCGACCTGGATCGTGCCGCATTGCCATTCGCGGCCGATCGTGTCGCGCAAGACATATTCGAGCTTCGGCCCATAGAATGCCCCCTCGCCCGGATTGAAGTCGTAGGTGAGGCCGGCCGCCTCGACCGCCCGCTTGAGCGCCGCCTCGGCCTTGTCCCACACAACATCGGCGCCGACGCGCTTGTCCGGCCTGTCGGCGAACTTGATGCGCACGTCGGTGAAGCCGAAATCGCGGTAGATCGACAACAGCTGCTCGTTCAGCCGCACGCATTCCTCGGTGATCTGATCCTCGGTGCAGAAGATATGCGCGTCGTCTTGGGTGAAATGGCGCACGCGAAGGAGCCCATGCAGGGCGCCGGACGGCTCGTAGCGGTGCACCTTGCCAAACTCGGCAATGCGCAAGGGCAGATCGCGATAGCTTTTCAGACCGTGCTTGAAGATCTGCACATGGCCGGGGCAATTCATCGGCTTGCACGCATAGATGCGCTCATCGGGCGTCTCGGTGACGTACATGAGGTCGCCAAACTTTTCCCAATGGCCGGACTGCTCCCACAGCGTGCGCTCCATCATGTCGGGCGAGTTGACCTCGACATAGCCCCAGTCGTCCTGGCGCCGGCGCATATAGGCGATCAACGCCGTGAACAGCGCCCAGCCTTTCGGGTGCCAGAACACCGCACCCGGCGCCTCTTCCTGGAAATGGAACAGATCCATCTCGCGCCCGAGCCGTCGATGGTCCCGCTTCTCGGCCTCTTCGAGTTGGTGCAAATAGGCCTTGAGATCCTCCTCGCTCGCCCATGCCGTGCCGTAGATGCGCTGGAGCATGGGCTTGGACGAATCCCCGCGCCAATACGCGCCCGCGATCTTGAGCAGCTTGAAGCCTTTGCCCACCTTCCCCGTCGAGGTCATATGCGGCCCGCGGCAGAGATCGAGCCACTTCTCTTGCGAATAGATCTTGATCTCGTCGCCTTCGGGGATGGCGTCGATCAGCTCGAGCTTGAACGTCTCGCCCTTGTCGCGGAACAGCTTCTTGGCGGCCTTGCGGTCGATCACCTCGCAGGTGAAGGGCGCGTCGCGCGCGATGATCTCGCGCATCTTGGCCTCGATCTTGGGGAGATCGTCGGGCGTGAATGGCTCCGAACGCGCAAAGTCGTAGTAGAAGCCATTTTCGATCACCGGGCCGATCGTCACTTGCGTGCCGGGATAGAGCTCCTGCACGGCCTCGGCCATGACGTGCGCGGCGTCGTGACGGATGAGTTCGAGCGCTTCGGGGTCGTCGCGCGTGAGGATGCGGATGCGCGCGTCACGGCTGATCGGCTGGGCGAGATCGCGCGCAGCTCCGTCGAGCTGGACCGCCACCGCCTTCTTGGCGAGAGACTTCGAGATCGATTCGGCGACGTCGCGCCCGGTGACGCCGGACTTGAAGGCACGGGAAGAACCATCGGGAAATGCCAGGGAGATTTGCGACATCGTCTTGCTCCTCTCACTCCTGCGTACCGGCGCAGGTAAGAGATCGTTTCTCGTCGGATACGGCGCTTTTACCGGGAATTGGCCACGCCGTCACGGGTGTAAATGCGCCACCTGCCATAGCGCCACGGCGCGAGAGGATGGCGTTCGCCGCTGAGGTCGGGCACCGGATCGAAGCCGTGATTGCCCCACGGATGGCAGCGGCAGAGTCTTGCAAGCGTAAGCCAGCCGCCTTTCCACGCCCCGTTCCGGTCAATCGCCTCGCGCGCGTAGTCCGAGCACGAGGGAAGATACCGGCAATTGACGCCGAGGAGCGGCGACACGGCATAACGGTAGGCCGCAAGGAGGCCTATGAGCGGCGCCTTGGCCACGCGCCCGAGCCGGGTCACGGATAAGGCTCCCCGTTCTTGCGCCTGAAGGCGAATTTGCCGTCGCGCTTGCTGCCCGTCATCTCGATGTCGCTATAGTGCACCTCCTCGGTCGCGGCGCGGGTGCCGACTTCGAGATAGCGCGCCGGCACAGGCCCGCGATTGACGAGATGATGGCCGTCAGCGGCGCCCGCCGGAAACCCCGCCACCATGCCGGGTCGAAGCACGGTCTCGCCTTCATCGGTGATGAGCGTTACCTCCCCTTCGACCACGTAGATGAACTCGTCCTCGTTTTCATGCCAATGCCGCTGCGAGGACCAGCTGCCGGGGCCGAGGGTCACGAGATTGACGCCGAACTGGGTGAGCCCGAGCGGATCGCCGAGCGCGCGCTTCTCGCGCCCGGCAACCGGCGCGGCAAAGGGCGCAGGGTAGATGCTTCCCACCCGTGGCGTCAGGCTCGCGGGATCGAGCCAGCGCTTTGTCGTCTCATCAGGCTTTCGCATGCGCAACTCTTTTAGTCGCAATCGGTCGAGGCCAATGCGGGCTCGCGATCAAGCCGATTCGGCATGGGCGCGGCCCGCGCTCGTCTTGCGGCTCGCCTCGATCTTGGCGATCGCCTCCTCGACCGCGTCGAACACGAGAAGGGTCGAGGCGTGGCGGGCCTTGTAGTCCCGCACCGGCTCGAGCACCGCGAGATCGCTCCATCGTCCTTGCGGCGGCGGCCCGCCCGCCTTCAGCATCTTGCGCATGGTTGCGCCGACTTCACGCAACTCCTCCGCGCTCGAACCTATGATCTCCCGCCCCATCACCGACGAGGCAGCCTGCCCCAAAAGACAGGCCTTCACGTTTTGGCCATAGTCGCTCACCACCTCGCCGGTCATGGCGAGATCGACCGTGACCCTTGAGCCGCAGAGCTTGGAATGGGCCGTTGCCGTGGCCTCGGGCTCAGATAGCCTCGCCGTCCGCGGCAGCGCGGCGGCAAGTTCGAGGATGCGCTGACTATAGATGTCTTCGGGAAGCGTCATCACCTGTCTCGGATCGGCCGGGAGGCTCGCCTTGCGGGCCTGTCTCCTGCATTATATATGCAGCCGGGGGCATTTAGCTTAGTAAGGAAGCCTCGAGGACTCATGGACGCCACCGTTAAGAAGCTGCGGACCACGCCGCAAGCCGGAATCGGCCGCGAACCCGGGATTGTGCGCCCATCGCGCGAGGAAGCCGAAGAGGCCGTGCGCACGCTGATCGCCTATGCCGGCGACGATCCCGACCGCGAAGGCTTGCGCGAGACGCCGCGCCGGGTCACGGCCGCCTATGACGAGTTCTTTGCCGGCTATAGCGAGGATCCGCTCGACGTGCTGTCGCGCACCTTCGACGAGGTCGCCGGCTACGACGATATCGTCATGCTCCGCGACATCGAGCTTCACTCTCATTGCGAGCACCACATGATCCCCTTCGTCGGCAAGGCCCACGTCGCCTATTTCCCGACCGACCGGGTCGTCGGCATCTCCAAGCTCGCCCGGGTCGTCGAGGTCTTCGCGCGCCGCCTGCAGACACAGGAGACCATGACCGCCCAGATCGCCGAGACCATCGACAAGGCGCTGAAGCCCAAGGGCGTGGCGGTGATGATCGAGGCCGTGCATCAATGCATGTCGATCCGCGGCGTGAAGAAGCCCGACGTCGCGACCATCACCACGCAGTTCACCGGCATCTTCAAGGAAGACCCCGCGCAGCAGGCGCGCTTCATGATGCTCGCGACCGAACGCGGCCGCGGCTGACGCGCCGCTTGAGGATATCGCGGTGAGCAAGGATGCCCCCTTCCCCGCTCCCGAGAGCGAGACTGCGAGTGAGGAAGGAACTGTTTTCGCTCCGCGCTTCGACAAGGACGGCCTTCTCCCCGTCGTGACGACCTCGGCCAAGACGGGCGAAGTGCTGATGCTTGCCTATATGAACGCCGACGCGCTCGACCGCACCATCGAGACGGGCGAGGCGCATTACTGGTCGCGCTCGCGCGGGCGCCTGTGGCGCAAAGGCGAGGAGAGCGGCAACACGCAACGCGTGGTCGAGATGCGCACCGATTGCGACCAGGATGCCCTGTGGCTCATGGTCGAGACGGCAGGCGCCGAGGTCGCCTGCCATACGGGTCGCAGGTCGTGCTTCTATCGCGCGCTTCCCGTTGGGGCCGGGCCACGAGGCGCCCTCTCCTTGCGTTTCGTGGACGCGGAGCGGCAATTCGACCCGGAGACGGTTTACCGTCATTCTGGTGCCGCAAAGGGAACCTTAAAGAGTTCGAGCTAGACTTTTTCCCGGTCTTGCTCGCAAGGCGGATCGTGCGGGCGGGAACGAGCCTTGCGGCCTGGATTGTGACCCAATGGTGAGCACGGGACGACCAACGATTGGCCTTGCGCTCGGCGGCGGCGCGGCCCGCGGCTGGGCCCATATCGGAGTGCTCAAGAGCCTCGTCTCGGCCGGGCTCATGCCCGACATCGTTGCCGGCACGTCGATGGGGGCGGTGGCCGGCGCCTGTTACGTCACCGACACGCTCGATGCGCTTGAGGACTTCGCCATGAGCCTCACCCGCCGAAGGCTGTTCGGCTTTCTCGACTTCAATTTCGGCGGCTCCGGACTGATCTCAGGCCAGCGCTTGAGCGCGCGGCTCGAGGGCCATCTGCAGCAATTCGAGATCGAACGGCTCGACCGGAAATTCGTCGCGGTCGCGACCGAGCTCGGCACCGGACACGAAGTCTGGCTCAACAAAGGGAGCCTGGTGCACGCGCTCAGAGCTTCATTTGCCCTGCCCGGCATCTTTCGCCCGGTCCAGATCAACGGCCGCTGGCTGATCGACGGCGCGCTGGTCAATCCGATCCCGGTATCGGTGTGCCGCGCCCTTGGCGCCCGTATCGTCATCGCCGTTAATCTGAGCAGCGACCCCTTCGGCAGGGGCGGCGTCATTCACGATCACGGAATCCTGTCCGAACCCATTCCGATCGCCGAGGAGGCCGAGCTTCCCGGCAGCAACGGCCGCGCGGCCGTGCATTTGCTGCACCGGCAGATTTTCGGCAGGAGCGACGGCGCGCCCGGCATTTCGGCCGTGATGATGGATGCGATCAACATCACGCAAGACCGCATCGCAAGGTCGCGGCTCGCCGGCGACCCGCCCGATTTCACCATCGTGCCGAAGACAGGCCCGATCGGACTGTTCGAGTTTCATCGCGCCCATGAAGCGATCGAAATCGGCATCAAGGCGGCCGAGAAGCAGATCGACGAGATCAAGACGGCGGTGCGGTCGCTCGGAAACTGACCATCGCCTAGCCGGTCGCGATATATTCCCGCATCGCCGCCGCTTCCATCTCCGCTTCGGCAATCCGCATTCTGACCACGTCGCCGATCGAGACGAGCCCGATCAGCCGGCCTTTCTCGACCACGGGCATGTGACGGAACCTGTGCGCCGTCATCTGCGCCATGAGATGGTCGATGGTGTCGGCCTCGCGGCAGGTCACCACGGACTTCGTCATGCACCGCTCGACCGGCTCTGTAAGCACGGACGCGCCGGCACGCGAAATTTCGCGCACGACGTCACGCTCCGAGACGATTCCGGAGACCTTCCCGTCCGCGCTCGTGATGACAATGCAGCCGATCTTATGCATCCCGAGCAGCTTGGTGATTTCGAGCAGCGACGTGTCGGGTGCGGTCGTGAAGACGCCCCGGCCCTTCTCTTTCAGGATTGCTGCGACATTCATACGCGTTTCCTCCAGTCCGGGAACTCCGCCCCGTGACTGCGACATTCTGTCTCGGACCCGGCGGAGGCGCAAGTCCGGACGACCGGAAGAGGCTCAGAGCGCGCCTCATGAGGCGAAGGCGTTCATCCCGGCGCGCCGTCCCCGGTCGAAGGCGCCAAGAATGAAGAGCCCGCAGAGGAATCCGCCGATATGGGCCTCCCAGGCGATGTTTCCTTCCTGGCCGCCGATCTGGACGGCGCTGATGCCGAAATAGGCGTTCATCGCGATCCAAATTGCGAGGAAGGCCAGCATCCGCTTGTCGCTCAGCGTCTGGGCGAGGCTCATGGTCGGCGCCCCGGCAAAATCCGGCGCCCCTCCCCCCGGCAGAGGCTTGGCATTGAAGAAGAATCTCAGCGCACCCGCCATCTGGCCCGAGATCGCCGCCGAGGCGCCGATGACCGGCGTCATGTCGCCGAAATGAAACAGAAGATGGGTGAAGGCGCCCGCGATCCCGCACAGCACCGAGAACGCAATGAAGGCAAGAGCGCTCATGCGGCGCGCCAAAGCGCTGCCGAAGGCGAGCATCCACAGGATATTCACAACGAGATGCACCCACCCGGCGTGCACGATCATATAGGTCACGAATGACGTGACCGCGGTGAGATACCCCCGGGCAGCTCGGGCGCGGCGCCGCTGTAACGCGCCGGGATGAAGGCGAGCGCGAGAATGAGGGTGATCTTGGTTTCGTCGGGTAACAGGCTCTTAACCGCCTGCACGCCCACGAGCAGCGCGGCAATGGCCGTAACGACCGGCGGAACATTGAGCGCGGGTTCTGCGCAGGTCACGGTCTGACCCCGCGGAACTTCGCGCAAAGAATCGCGACAAGCTTAACGGCGAGCAAACGTCGTGCCCCTTCGCAGCGCCGGCCTTCGCCGGCGCGGTTCAATCGTCAGCGGTCAAAGATCATTGGAAAGCCGCAGAACGCAAGGCCGTTCCGCGACGGTGCAAGATTTTTAACCAAGGACCGGCGTTCAGGTTTGAGTAGGTCTCGCTAAAAAACCCCTACAAAATAGCCCGGAAAATCGCCGTTCGTTTTATCCGGATTTCAAAATCTTTCTGCGACATTGCACCCAACAAAGAATACGGGGGGTGCAGTGAAACAGTTTGTCGTGGGCTCTGCCTTTTTGATGTTCGTCTCGTCTCTATCGGGGAACATCACCAACGATCACGCCATCAATCTTACGTCGTCGCCGCAAGCACGAGTGCAGAAGATCGCCTTCATGTCTTCGTTTGGCGATACGCTGCCGCCGATCGGCTATGTGAATTTTTGCCGCGACCACGGCACCGAGTGCCGTCCGGCGCAGCGCTTCTCCGACCGGATTCAGCTCACCGCGGCGAAGTTCCAAGAGATCGAGCGGGTCAACGACGCCGTGAATACCGACGTTGCCCCGGTCACCGATCTCGAACTTTACGGCCAGCCCGAAGTTTGGGCCTATCCGAGCGGCAAGGGCGACTGCGAGGACTATGTGCTGCTCAAGCGCCGGCTGCTTGCCGCCCGCGGCTTTCCCGAGAGCACGCTCCTTATCACCGTCGTCCGCGACGAAAACAACGAGGGGCATGCCGTTCTGACGGTCCGCACCGATCGCGGCGACCTCGTTCTCGACAACAAGCGCCGCGAGGTGATGCGTTGGGCCGACACGCCCTACACCTTCGTCAAGCGGCAGTCGGAGCGCAATCCGCTTGTTTGGATCTCGCTTCTGCCGCCGGAGACCGCGCCGCAGACCACCGTCTCGGCCTCGAACGGCAACTAACCGAAGGATTTTGACTGCAAAGAGTTTGCCAAGGCCCGGCGATCATCCCCCACCATCCCCGACCCAGCCGGGCCTTTACTCGAGTCGGCCTCTTCCAAGAGGCCGGCTCACTTTTTTTCTGGAAGGCGGCGTCGGCGCTACTCTTTGAGATCGTAGTCGAGGATCGCCATTTGGAACTGGTAGGCAACCTCGCCCTCATCGTCATCGCGAAAGATGACGCCGATGAACTCCTCATCGACGAAGACCTCGGCGGAATCGTCCTTCCGCGGGCGCTGGCGCACCTGGATGTGGGGCAGCCGGAATACCTTCTTGAGATAATGTTCGAGCTTAAGGATTTCGTCCCGAGTCACCGCTCGCACCCCACAAAAAAAATTGCGCTTTGCCTTGCCAGCCTAGGCGTGATCCGCTTCGTCATCGCCCGCGACCATCTGGTCCATGGCAAGAGCGGGTTCCTCGCAGCCGGCGAAACCGATCTCGCGCGCGGGCACGCCCGCCACGGTCCGGCGCGACGCGACATCGTTGAGCACGACGCTGCCCGCGGCGATCCTCGCGCAATCGCCAACCTTGATATTGCCGAGGATCTCGGCGCCGGCGCCGATCATGACCCCGCGTCCGATCTTGGGATGACGGTCGCCCTTCTCATTGCCGGTGCCCCCCAGAGTCACGCCGTGGAGCAGCGAGCAATTGTCGCCAATCATGGCCGTTTCGCCGATGACAATGCCGGTGGCGTGGTCGAGCATGATGCCCTTGCCGATGATCGCGGCCGGATGGATGTCCACCTGGAGGAACCGCGAGATGAGGCTCTGGAGATAGAGGGCAAAGTCCTTTCGCCCGGCCTTCCACAGCGAATGGGCGATGCGATAGGTCTCGAGCGCGTGGAAACCCTTGTAATAGAGCAGCGGCTCGATCACGCGGCTGCAAGCTGGGTCGCGCTTGGCGACGGCCATCAAGTCGGCGCGAAACGAATCGCCGAGGGCCGGTTCGGCCGCGATCACCTCGTTGAACAATTTGTGCAGGAGGCCGGTGTCCAGCGTCGAGTGCTGGAGCCTGCGCGCAAGCCGATGGCATACGGCGTCCTCGAGCCGGTCGTGGTCCAAAACCGTCGCATAGATGAAGCCGCCGAGAGCGGGCTCAGCCGCGCTGATCTCCTCGGCCTCGCGCCGCACCTGGCTCCAGACCGGATCGTAGCTCTTGATGTGCCGTTCGTTGGCCGCCAAGGGTTTTGACATGGGAACCTCACTTACCCCGCGAAAATGCCGGGCTTAATCGAAAACACCGAACTAGCACTGAACTAAGGCCGCCTGGTTAAAAAGTCGAGCACGCCTTGCTTGAAGCGGGCATCGCCTACCGCCTTCATATGGTCTCGCCCTTCGATGTCAAGGAGTTGCGCCCCGGGAATCAGGCGCCGCAGCTCCTCTCCCGAACCCGCGATCACATCCTCGCTACCGGTCGCAATGAGGGTCGGCACGGCAATCCGGGCGAGGTCCTCGGCGCCAATCTTCTCCCGGGGGCCGCGCATGCAGGCAGCGAGCGCCTTAAGGTCGCTTCCGGTCCTCTCGGCGAAGGCCCGGAAGCTCCGCGCCGTGTCGTTGGTCACGTCCTCGATCCGGGGCGCTTCAAGAGCGCGCGCGATCGGCCCGGTCCCGACCAGCCCGCGCACGAGATTGATGCCGGTTCCCGCCAGGATCAGGCTTCGCACGCGTTCGGGATGCGCAAGCGCAAGAAAGGTGGCGATGCGCGCGCCCATGGAATAACCCATCACGTCGGCGCGACCGATATCGAGATGGTCGAGCAGGTTCGCCGCATCCTCGGCCATGGTCGGCGCGCCGTAACCGGCCGGGTCGTAGAGCTTCTCGCTCAACCCATGCCCGCGATTGTCGTAGGCAATCGCGCGGTGCCCCGCCGCCGTCAGCGCGTAAAGCCAATTCGCGTCGCGCCAATTTGTCGCGACATTGGAGGCAAAGCCGTGAATGAGGACGATCGGGTCGCCGCTGCCCTCATCCACATAGGCGATCTTCACGCCGCCGGAATCGAAACTCTGCATTCTTTGACCTACCGCTTTGGCCTTTCCGTCACTATGCTCCCGCCAACTCAAAACGACGAGGAAGACGAGCACCACCCATGGCGCAAACTCTCGTGCCTCATCTCGTGAACGACAAGGGCGTCGGCCGGATCAGGATTGGCGTCAAGGAGTTTCAATGCATGGGGGCGGCGCCGCCTTTCGATCATCCCCATGTCTACCTCGACATGGGCGACGAGGCCGAGATCGTCTGCCCCTATTGCTCGACCGTGTACGAGCATGACCGCGCGCTCAACGCAACCGAGAGCGACCCGCCACTTTGCGTCTTCGTGGCGACGGCGCCGCCGGGGGCGCCCGCGGCTTAGGCCGGCTCATCCATGCAAGTGCAGGCACTCATCGCAGGAGGCGGCATCGGCGGATTGACCACAGCCATTGCGCTCGCGCGGCAGGGGATGAGTTGCGAAATTCTCGAACGCTCTCATTTCGCCGAGGAGACCGGCGCAGGGATTCAGCTCGGTCCAAACGCGACCCGGGCGCTTCGCGCGCTCGGCGTTCTCGATGCGATCGGCGGCTACGCCTTCACGCCCGAGGCCATCGTCATCCATGACGGTGTCACGGGCCGCAAGCTCACCGCAATGCCGCTCGGCGCCGCGGCCGAAGCGCGCTACGGCGCGCCTTACCTGACATTGCGCCGCGCCGATCTTCATGCGGGCTTGCGCACGGCGCTCGCGAGCGAGACTGGCGCCGCTTTGAGGACCGGCTTCGATGTTTCAGCGATCGACACACAAGGCGGCGATGGCGTCGTCGCGTGGGCCATCGACGGCAGCGAAGCCAACGGTGCCTGCCTGATCGGCGCCGACGGAATTTGGTCGGCGCTGCGCGCTCGCATCAGCCCCGGGGCGAATTTGCGCTTCGCCGGCGCGACGGCATGGCGCACGCAAATTCCACGCGCAACTCTCCCCGCCCGCTTCGCCGAGCCGGTGGTCGGACTCTGGATCGGGCCGCGCGCGCATCTCGTTCACTATCCGGTCGGGGGCGGCGCCGACCTCAACGTTGTCGCGGTCATAGCGGGCGGTGCGGGCCATCAGGGCTGGAGCGAGCCGGGCGACGCCGCGAGCCTGCTCGCGAGCTTTGCGCCTTGGACCACGGAGGCGAAATCCCTGCTCGAGCGCGCGGGTGCCTGGCGCGGTTGGTCGCTCTACCGCCTTACCGGCCTCGAACGTTGGAGCGCGGGCCCGCTCACGCTGCTTGGCGATGCGGCCCATCCGGTCTTGCCTTATCTCGCGCAAGGCGCCGCTCTTGCCATCGAGGATGGGCTTGCTCTCGCCGCCTGCCTCGCCTCAGCGCCAGACGATCCAGCATCGGCCTTCCGGCGTTATGAGGATTTGCGCCGCCCCCGCGCCACGCACGTTCAACGCGCCTCGCGAAGCTTTGGCTTTCTCTACCATCTCGGCGGGCCGTTGGCCGCGGCGCGCAATTTCATCCTCGCCCCGCGGCGCGAAGAGACGGCGCTTCGGCGTTTCGATTGGCTCTACCGAAGCGACTGAGATCGCTCCTTGCCTGAGCTCAATGGCCGGTCGGATCGCCGCGCCGGCTCGCCTCGTACAGGAACCACACCCGCCGTTCGGTCTGGTCGATCCAGACTTCGATGAGGCTCGTGGTCGCCACGTCCTTCTCGGCCTCGCACAATTCGTGCGCTTCGCGCATGCTGGCGATGAGCGCCTGATTGTCGGACCTGAGCTCGGCCAGCATGTCGAGCGGGTCGACATAGTCGGCGTCATTATCGGGGATGCGCTGGAGTTCTCGCGATATTCCCGATCGAGTGCAAGGTGATGCCGCCGATCTTCCGCACGCGCTCGGCAATCTCGTCGGTCATGGCGAAAATCTGATCGCCCTGCTCGTCGAACATGAGATGGTAGTCGCGGAAATGCGGTCCGCTCACGTGCCAATGGAAATTCTTGGTCTTGAGATAGAGCGCAAACACATCGGCGAGCAGCGCATTGAGGGCGCCGGCGATATCGCGGCGCGCATTGTCGCCGAGATCGGTCGGCGTCTGAAGCGGGGCCTTGCGGCGCTCTTTAACGTCCTTGTTCATTACTGTACTCCTACCGAACCTAGTTGGGGTCGAGAATACGGCAGGCGCAAGGTCATGGCGAGCGGTCGATTGTCGCGACAGCCGAGCGGCCGGAAGCGCAAGACCGATGCCCGCGCTTCCGCAATGCTGGAGCGCGCGTCCGCGTCAATTGACGCGGACGACCTGGACCAGATTGTCTGAGAAGGTCGGCGCCCGCCCGAGCCCGCAGAACTCGGCCGATGAGATCGAATTCACCGAGCCGTCGGAGCGGTTGAGGCTGCGCCAATAGCCGAGCGTCGCTACGATCACGCCCTCGCGCACGTCGTCGGTGATGCGGGCAAGGCCTTCGAAGTCACCGCGATCGTTGAAGACCCTGACCGGATCGCCTTCGCGAATGTTGCGCGCGGTCGCATCCTTCGGGCTGATCATGACGAATTGCTCGCCCTGCCCTTTGATCTTGTGCGGCTCGTTGGCGTAGCAGGAATTGAGGAAGCCGTGGCTCTTCGGCGAGATGACGTTAAGCGGGTAACGCTCGGCGAGGCGCGGATTGGTGGCGACGCTCTCGCGCGGCGGCACGTAGCCGGGAAGCGGATCGACATCCTCGCCCGATTGCATCGCCTCGTACATCATGCGGAACGGCGGCGCGACGAAGTTCTTGGCGTCCTTGACCAGGAATTCCACCTTGCCCGAGGGTGTGGGGAAGTTGCCGTTCGCATGCGGCAGCCGGTCGTCGGGCGTGCCGACGGCGAGATGGAAATAGCCGTGCCGCCGGAAATACGCCATGTCGGTGCCGGCCATCTGCGGCGCGTCCCATTTCACGTAGTGCTCGGCGAGCTCCATGTCGCTCATCTTGAACTGCGGATCGTCGAAGCCGAACGCGGCAGCGAGCAGCCGGAAGATCTCGGCGTTCGACTTCGCCTCGCCGCAAGGCGCGATCGCCTGCTCGTTGATGGTGAGATAGAAATGCCCCCACGAGAACATCATGTCGTCGTGCTCGCCGGCCATAGTGGCGGGGAGGATGATGTCGGCATAGGCGGCCGTATCGGTGACGAAATGCTCGGCGGTGACGAAGAACAAATCGTCGCGGCTTAAGCCCCTGACGATCGTGTTGGTCTCCGGCGCCTGGCTCACCGGGTTGGTGTTGTAGATGTAGAGACCCATGATCGGCGGATCGAGCTTCATGTCGCCGACGAGCGCCCGCCCCAATTGCAGGTTGTTCACGACGCGCGTGCCGGGACGGATGAAATCGGGACGCGACACCCGCGCCCAGTCGATCGGGAACTCCCACAGCGGCATTTGCAGGAGGCCGCCGCCGACATGGCGCCATGAGCCGGCGAGCGCCGGGATGGAGCAGACGGCGCGGATGGTCTGGCCGCCACCGGCATGGCGCTCGAGCGCGACGCCGAGGCGAATGACGGAAGGCTGGATGGTGGCGAATTCGCGCGCGAAGGTGGCGACGTCCTGCGCCGGAACGCCGGCAACTTCCTCGACATAGTCCGGGGTGAACTCGGCCGCACGCTCGGCGAGCTCGGCGAAACCGACGGTATGCTTCTCGACCCACTCGCGATCGACATGGCCGTTTCGGATCATCGCGGCCATGATGCCCATGGCGAGCGCGCCGTCGGTGCCGGGCTTCGGCATGATGTGCCAATCGGCCTGCTTGGCCGTGCGCGAGCGGTAGGAATCGATCACCACGACCTTCGCCCCGCGCTTCTGTGCTTCCAGCACGAACGGCCAGTGATGCAGATTGGTCGAGATCGAGTTGCAGGCCCAAATGACGATATAGCGGGAATGGATGAAGCTCTCGGGATCGACCCCGCCGGTCGGGCCCACGGTGAGCAACCACGCGGTCGAGGAGCCCGAGGCGCAGAAGGTCTTCTCGTTGACGGTCGAGCCGAGCCGATTGAAGAAGGCGTCTCCGGCCGTCAGCCCCTGCACCAGACCTTCATTGCCGAGATAGGAGTAAGGCATGATCGCCTGGCTGCCGTGCCGCGCGATGATGTCCTTCCAACGCTTGGTGATCTCGGCGATGGCCTCGTCCCAGGAAATGCGGGCGAACTGCCGCGCGCCCTTCGGGCCGACGCGGCGCAGCGGATAGAGCACGCGATCGGGATTGTAGTGGTGGTCGTGATAGTCCTTGAGCTTGACGCAGAGCCCCCCGCGCGTCATCGGGTGCTCCTTGTTGCCCCTAACCTCGACTAGCCGCCCGTCCTCGACCTCATAGATCATGGCGCAGGTATCGGGGCAGTCATGCGGACATCCCCCGAAGAATTGCGTCCGCTTAGGCTGGTCGTTCATGGCTTTTGAGCCCTCCCTGCCGATCCCGCGAGGCTGCCCGAGCCTATGAGACGGATGGCCGCTTGTCGACTGGCCATCGCTCGTTGAGTGCATGACGCCAAATTGACAATTTCCAAGGCCAAGGTCAGGGTCGCGCACCTCACCTACAGGGTCCCGTGCACGCCAAAGCGCTAGTCTCCGTCTTGCGATCGATCTTTTGGCGCGGGTCCCCTCTTCCGGCCATCCTTGTGCTTTTGGCCTCGCTTGGGGCCGCCCACGCCGCCGATGGAGCGGCCGTGGGCAAAGTCAGCGACGTCGACGGCATGACCGAAATTGTCTCGGAGGGCGCGAGCGCGGCCGCAGCCAAAGGCGCCGCCGTGCGCATGAACGACCAGCTCAACACCGGCGCCGACGGCCGCCTGCAAGTCACCTTTCGCGACAACACGGTGCTGACGCTGAGTGAGAACGCGCGCGTCGTGATCGACCGCTACGTGTACGACCCCGAACAGGGCGTCGGTGACGTTCTTCTCACGACGACGCAAGGGGCGTTCCGCTTCGCGACCGGAAAGATGAAAGAACTGACCGAAAAGTCCATTACGGTTGAAACGCCGGTCGCACAGGTCGGCGTGCGCGGCACCGAGTTCTGGGGCGGCCCCGTAGACGGCGAATACAGCGTTCTGCTTCTTGCCGGCGAGGTCAATGTCAGGAATCAGGCGGGCACCGTCGTCCTCAACAAGCCGGGCTTCGCCACGATGATCCGCTCGCGGCTCGTGGCGCCGATCCTGCCGAGCCTGTGGTCGCCTGAAAGGATCCAAAGCGCGCTGACGCGGACAGTGACGCGCCAGGGGCTGAAGCAGCTCGAGCGCGAGCTTCGCAACTTCAATATCCCCGGTCTTCGCGACGGCAAAGACCGGCTCCCCGACCTTCTCAAGCAACAAGACAACCTGCTAAAACGAAACGACAGACTGCCGGACGTGATCAAACCGAAAAACCGGAAGCCCAAGATCGACCCGGGCGGTTTGGAAAGGCACCTGCGCCGGCCTGAGTTGCGGTTACCCTGGTAGCGCCCTGCCGGCGCGTGCCCGGCCTAGGGCTATCTAATATTCAGCGCGAGGCGCAACCGCGCGCGCACTCATACGTTCTTTCCAAGCCTCGCGTGGCGCCCACAAGCATGGCAGTGAAAGGGAGGGCCCTGGTATGAAATCCCTGCTCGCTTCGATGGCTCTCGTCTTTGCCTTTTGCGCGGGTGAAGCCGCGGCTGCGGAGTTTCCCAAGACTGGCGAAGCGGAATACGACACATACTATGTGTATAAAACGGCGGCGAAAATCGACAGCGGCGCCGGCATGGGGCTCATCGTCGACGTCACGGGGATTACCCGCAATGTCAAAGGCGAAGGCCCGTTTCATGACATGTCGGTGCGCTGCGTCGGACACCAGAGCGTGGTTGTGGAAGCGCTAGACTTCAACGGCAGCTGCGTCGAAACCGACAAAGATGGCGACAACGTCTTCACCACTTTCGACAATCAGAACCACTACCTCAAGGGCGGCACGGGAAAATATAAGGGCATCACCGGAAAGATTCCCTACACGGTGACGACTCTGCACGACACCGTCGACGGCCACAAGGCCAGCATCGTCAACCACAAGGCCACTTGGGAAATCAAGTAAACCGCGGCGAGCGAAGCGGAGGCATGGCGGGACCTCGCGTTTCGGAAGCCCGTCGAATTCAGCGTCGCTTTCTCGCTGATCGCTTCTTCCGCAAGGTTGAGATCAACTCAACCCAAAGGCAGGTCGCTGTTTTTCGTCCGGGATTGCGCCACGCGATGGGTGTTCCGCCATCGATGATCATGGCGTCGCCTGTCCCGAGGCGAACCTCCTCCCGGTGTTCGCCGAGATAGAAGACGAGCTCGCCGTTCAGGATCAACAGGAAATCCTCCCCAGGCCGCACAACGGGGCCTCCGCTCCCCTGGCCCGGAGGCATATAGAGAAGAGCTGGCTCTATGTCGTGACGCACGCGTGCAGCCATCGGGGCGTGGTCAATACCATCAAGCAGGCCCAAGCAGCGTCAGGGGTCACAAAGGTGCATGCGGTGATCGGCGGTTTCCATCTTGCCCCTTATGCGGAGGATTACGTACGCCAGACGATTGCAGCGCTCAAGGATATGGATGTCGATTACGTCATCCCGCTGCATTGCTCTGGAGAAGTGTTCTACGACCTCGCGCAGTCTGAAATCCCAACCAAACTGCGCTACATGGGAAGTCGCTTCGTGTTCCAGGCAGCGTAGCATCCCTCGCATAGCGTCGCCGGCGAGAGGGCGCGCGCTTGAGACAAATGGCTGGTGCGGACGCCGGGAGTCGAACCCGGACGGGCTCCCCGCCCGCGTATAACATCCAGCTTGCCCGCAAGCGTGCCGGTGAAATCATCCGCGCCGTGAAGGAGGGAAAGTTCAAGCCTGACAGTTTCGAGCGCGTGGCCTCTGCGTGGCGAGAACTCCATTGCCAGGCACGCAAGCTTCGTTCGCTCTCCGACATCGACCGGCAACTTAAGCGCATGTCTCACGCATGGACGGGGCGAGAGTTCACCAGCATCGGGCGCGGCGATGTCGCCAAGCTGCTCGACCAAATTGAATCGCGAAGCGGATCACGCCAAGCCACCTACTGCCTGCAGATCTTTAGTTCGTTGGCGAATTGGTACGCGGCGCGCGATAACAACTATCGCTCTCCAATCGTGAAGGGTATGCGGCGTGGCTCGCCGGTGAAGCGAGACCGGATTCTGGATGACGGCGAACTTCGCATGATATGGAGACAGGCCGAAACCAACGGTCCATATGGCGCATTTATCAAACTCGCCCTGCTTACCGCTCAGCGACGCGAGAAGATCGCAAGCTTGAAATGGGAGGATATTTCCGCCGATGGCGTATGGAGATAACCACCGAACCGCGGGAGAAAGGGAACGCTGGCGAACTAGTGCTGCCGAAAGTAGCTATCGACATTATCAACGCTTTACCGAAATTCGAGTCTAACCCCTACGTTTTTGCAGGACGTAGTTGCACGCATTTTAGTGACTACTCAAACGCCAAACGCCGCTTTGATGCCGAGATCGAAGATGTCGAGCCTTGGACCATTCACGATCTTCGCAGGACTGCGCGCTCATTGATGAGCCGGGCAACCGTTCGATCAGACATTGCCGTGAGCGAGTGAACTCCTTCGCGCTCACAAGGGCCACGGTTAGTGATGCTGACAATATGCCTATGAGGATTCGCATATGCGCCCACGGTCCCGAACGAATGCCCAGTAAGGAACGCCGTTGCAAAGTGGGTGTTCCCCGCCCCCGGCGCCACGCGGTACAGGGGTACACACAGCACCGGCCCAACCATCCGACGGGAGGGACGTCCCCCCATGGATGGCTATCCCAGCAGCCCGATAAAGCCGGGCCTAACCACCTACGGATAGCGCCATAGCCAGACGCCTCGCGCTAGGGTTCAAGCCTAGCCGCGCCATTAGGGAAGCCATTCCCATGTGGCTGGACTTTCAGTGGTAGTCCGTTTCCGTCGAACTGCGTTTTGGGCTCGGGGCTGGCATCGATGACTTCGGGTCGGCTGCCCAAGGTCGCTCGCATCGCGCTGTCAAAATGTTGCATACCCGCAACCACTTTTGTGGCGACTTCAACATACTGCTGGTGCAGCAGCCCCAGTCGCCGCCTTAGCTCGGACTGTGCAGCGAGAGAGGCAGCTAGCTGCTCGCGAAGATTGTTGCGATCAGCAATTAACTTCTGAACTGCGACTGCTCCAGCGACAGCCGTAAATTCGAGCTCTTGATCGAAGTTTGTGTGTGCAAGGTTGGTGGATCCCTCAGTCATTGGCTTGCTCCGATTACGCAATACTCCCTAGTTCCCGCCGCACCTGTTTCTTATGCATTTCAAGTGCAGAATTAAGGCTGACCCGGTCGCCCCGATCGGTGTATCTTTAGGGTTTGCCCTAGCGGCGCTGTATCAGACGCATCCGCTGTTGGCGGATTTCAAGGGATTCTTGCCAGCAGCAACGTTTCAGTATACAACGTCCAAGATTTTATTGAGACGGAGGCGGCCATGCTGGTGGGATATGCCAGGGCGAGCACGATTGATCAGGAAGCGGGTTTCCAAGTTCAGATAAAGGCCCTTAAGGCAGCGGATTGCGAGAAGCTCTTCTCAGAGCAGGTATCTTCGGTCGCCCAGCGGCCTCAGTTAGAGGCGGCTGTCGATTATCTGCGGGATGGTGATGTGCTTGTCGTCACTAAGCTCGACAGGCTGGCGCGAAGTGTCGCGCACCTTGTAGCTATCGGCGAGCAGTTGGACGCAAAGGGTGTAGCGCTGAAGGTCCTCGATCAAGCGATAGACACTTCAACGCCGACCGGCAGGCTCATGTTCAACATGATTGGGTCTATTGCGCAGTTCGAGCGAGAGTTGATGCTCGAACGTCAGCGCGAGGGCATCGCAAGGGCCAAGGCGGAAGGCAAATACAAGGGTAGGAAGCCTACCGCACGGGATAAGGGCCATGAGGTTAAGCGGTTACGGTCAGAGGGTATCGGAGCCACAGCCATTGCCAAGCAACTAGGGATCAGCCGGGCTTCAGTCTACCGGTTCGCCTAACCCATACCAACTGCAAGTAACAGCAGGCTCCCTTCGAGGGCCTTTTCTTTTGAGGGATTGAATGACGAACTGGCGAAATGAAATTCGGACCTGTGCTTGTGGGAGGACGTTCGTCCGACCCGGCAGACCGACCAGCCCTCTCAAGGAGTGATTTGGTTGCCACCCGGCGCCGCTACAGGCTAGAGGCCTCGATGAACTTCCGAGTGGATTAAGTGCTGCTCCGGCGCCATGGCCTCTTCGCGAATGAAATCGATGAGGGCTAGTGCATCCTCCTTCGATACGATGGGAGCTTTCTCGATGGCTTCGTTCAGGACTGAAATGTCCTGGTTGTCACGACCGTACATATCCGACTTGAACTGCTCGATGGCGGCGCGGCGGGAAGCGAAGATCAGAGAGTGAGGGCATTGCAATATTAGGAGCGCGTGTCGGGTGGGCTGCTCTCGCACGCTTCGAGCAGATCCAAGAGGTCGCCTAGCTCGTCGAATTTTTGCCGACCCTCTTCGCGCATACCGGCTGTTAGGGGTTGCACCCACTCGGTTTCTGCGAGCGTGGTCAACCAAATACACTCCGCCAACGATGAGAGAAGTGGCCACAAAGACAATCAAGGCCATCCAAAGCACAGGGAGATTGAGGAACCAGTCAGCCATTTGAATTTCCTACTGAGCGGTGCGCGGCAATCATAACCCCAGTCTGCTAGCGTGACTTCGATGACGACGGTCGCTCAAGATCGAATGCGTCAGTCCAGGCTTCTTAAAATCCAATACGCTGCCATTACTGCTATGAAAAATGACATGAGAAGCGCAAGGACTGCCACGGCCGCAATCATGGTGGCGTAGGGTTCTGATTTAAGTGATTTTGCTGTCAGAGCAGCTATAGCTGCGACGAGTGCAATCACTATGCCGCGGAAGGCTCGTCGCGCATGTCGACGGTAAACATCTCGCGCGGAGGATTGGTCTTTGGGATCCAATGTTTCGTAACGAACCGCCACGGCTCCCAAATAAACCAGGATCAAGCCAGCCAACGCCGTGGCAGCGTCCGCAACGTCACTAGCAACCGACACTATGTCCAGTGTTGCCAATCCGTCCCTCAGACCTTTAGGCGGCCCTCTCGCGAGCGCCCCTTTGTTTGCCAACTTGCCTTTGCCTCTTGCATGCGAGAGCAGCTTCAAGCCGGCAAACGTGAGTTCCTCCGGCATAGGTTCCAAAGGCGAGGCGCCCGCGTCGTCCAGCGATGCGGGGACCTCTAGTGCGAGCCTTGGGGGTTGGACTGACCAAGACCCGCGCGTGTCATCTCGATTTTGGCACGTGAAAGAGAAGCAGATAACCACAGACACCTAGCGCTGTCCCGAGCGCAACTCGAACGAGAACAATCACGACGCCAAAAAGACGCCAGCTATCGAAAAGCGATTTGACCGGTGGGGGCAGCAATAAAATTGCCGCGATTGCTAACGCAGGCCAATAATTTCCAGTCAGTTACTGCCTTCATGTCTCGACGCGTGTACCAAGTCCGGTGACGAGCCCAGCGTCACTGGTTCGGGAGTTCCGAGGGGAACGGTCCGCCGGCATGCGGGATGCCCATCCAAGCGCAGATTTGCCAGCGGACGTTTCCAAGCCTACATTTCTCGCGGCCGACCAACATACCGCCACCAAGAGGCAGAGCAGAACGGCGATCGCGCTTACCAAACCGCGTCTCATCTCATTCAGAACTCCGCTCAGCGGACACATAGTCAGACTGGCACGCTCGGCAATCTTATCGGTCGACTTTCGTCAGCCCTGCTTACGCATCAGGACACGGATCATGGGCAAGTACGACAGCAAGCTGTTGGGCAGCGAGGAGATCGCTCCCGCCACGTTCGCCTTTCATTTCGAGAACCCGGACGGGTTTGAATTCACGCCGGGCCAATCGATCAACCTTTTCCTGCCGGAGGATTTTCCAGGCGTAAGCGACGACCGCCAGCGTGCCTTCTCTCTCGTCAATGCGCCGCACGAGGACCGCCTAACGATCGCGACCCGTATGCGCAAGAGCGCCTACAAGCAGCCGCTCAAAGAGGCCGCCCCCGGCGCAGCCGTGCGGATCGTGGGGCCGACGGGATCAATGAGCCTGCGCGACGAGCCCGACCGCGCCATCGTGATGATCGCCGGCGGGATCGGCATCACACCGTTTATGAGCATTCTGCGCAGCGAGGCGCAAGCCGACCGGCCGCGCCCCATGGTGCTGCTCTATTCCAACAGCCGGCCCGAGAATGCGGCCTATCTGGACGAGTTGCGCGCACTAGAGCAGCGTCTCAACGGCTTCCGACTCGTCCTGACCATGACCGATATGAAGGACTCCGACAGCTGGAAAGGCGAAACCCGGCGCATCGACGCCGACATGGTGAAGGAGGCCACCAGCGGTCTGCCCCGGCCCCACTACTATGTCGCCGGCGCACCGGACATGGCGGAGGACATGCGGCAGATGCTGGACGACAACATGGGCATCGACGACGATGACATCCATAGCGAGGACTTCACCGGCTATACTTGAAAGCAAGTCATCGCTGAAAACAAACGCCTGACTCTGTGACGGCCGGAACGACCCCTCTAAGTACCAGGGGTTATTCTTTGCGACGCCACGAACAGTTTACGTATTGATCGATGGAACTCGCGCAGGTGGCGCCATTGCGCTTTGTGATCGCGCCCGTTCTTGGCGAGCAATACGGCGAAGAGCGCGTTCGACAACACTGCGAAGGCATGCGCCGGCTCTAGCTCCCCGACAATGCTAATCACGTCCGCGTATTGGTCAGGTGGACAAGGAGGATTGGCCTGACCGAAATCCACGTGGATGACGTTACCCATAGTGCCCCCTGATTCTCACCAAAAGGACACGCCCTCTGTTGATTCCTGTCAACTAGCGCAGTCAAATCTCCACAGGGACCGCCCAGCGGCGTCCTTTGCGGCTTGTGTACAGGAGAACCCGAGATGGCTAGATGCGACCAATGCGGCAACGACTACGACAAGAGCTTTGAGGTGACGATGGCGGGCCACACCATGACGTTTGACTCGTTTGAGTGCGCGATTCAGGCGCTCGCGCCAACTTGCCCGCATTGCGGCAACCGCATCATCGGGCACGGTGTCGAGCAAAATGGCACCATCTTCTGCTGCGTGCATTGCGCCAAGAAGGAAGGCGTAACCGGCTTGCGCGACCGCGATTGAGCGAGGTCACTTCGAACCTGGTTGGGTTCGGTTGTCGCGGAACGCGCGCGTAGAAGCCGACTTGGTCGATCAACTGTTCAATTCCAGCGAGAAACGTCTGGCGAGAACGCTGCTGCTGATGGCCAATTTTGGCAAGGAGGGTAAGCCAGAAACGGTCATAACAAAAATAAGTCAGGAGACGCTTGCTGAGATGATTGGAACCACTAGGGTCGCGTGTCAGCGCATTCATGAACAAGTTCCGCAAACTCGGTTTCATCGAGTACAACGGCGATCTAAAAGTCCACAACTCATTGTTGAATGTGATTTTGCACGACGCGCCCCATCTTCGGCGAGACGCGGAGGATGCGTAAGCATGGCATCGTGTTCCCCACACTGACATTTTTTCGGGCTCCGGCCCCTTTGGGCGCGATTGGAACATCAATTGGTTTCTGCCGTTTCTGGGATAGCCAGCCGCTACGACCCCAGAGCAGTCATCACGGCTGGTTAGTCCCCGACCTTTCGTCCTCCTACAAGACAGGCCGGGGCCGTTTTCGCTTAGGAGATACCAAAATGCCCGATGACAAACGCAATGTAGGAGAGCCAGACCGAAGCAGGGTCTCTGGCGATCAAGATTATGAGGTGCGGTATCTGGCTGAGAAGTACGGCTTGAGCGAGGAGCAAGCTCGCGAGCTAATCACACGGATTGGTAACGGCCGCGAGAAACTAGAAGAGGCGGCTAAGGGACTTGCCGCTCCATTGTGACCGCAGGGGTAAAAGAACACTGCAACGTGCCTCATACAAAAACCCCGGTGCAATGTACCGGGGTTTTTGCTTAATGTCTTTTGCACGGTACGGATTGCCGCCGTAGAGCATGGCCCTTCGGCCAAACTCATTGAGCAAACTCGCTATCTCAGTGGCATCTCGATTCGACATGATAGCTGTCTTCGGGAACGGACCTACCGAGAACAGAACGCACGGCTATGGACCTTGATCCCCACAAGACGTTAGGCCCGAACTTCTTCAAGCGTGATGCCAGAAGGGTGGCCCGAGACCTAATCGGCTCGTACTTACTATGCCGGAGGGCGGGGACCGTGCTCATGAACAAGATCACGGAGACGGAAGCCTATGTTGGCCCTCATGATCTCGCTTGCCACGCATCCCGAGGTCGCACAGAACGCACTCAAGCAATGTTCGGCCCACCGGGAACGTTTTACGTGTATCTCGTATATGGTTCGCACTGGATGCTTAATGTAGTGACGAGGCCAATCGGTTATCCAGCTGCGGGGGTCCTTGCCCGAAACGGTTGGAGGTGAGTTTCTGCAGGATTCTGAACCGCGCGCTTCTTCCCACGAGGCACCTGTTCTTGAGGCCAAAAGCTTTTTAGGGAAGCGACGAGCTGCCAGAAGCGGCCAAAATAGACGACTGCTGCAATTTTCGCGCGGACTGCCCCCGCCATGTCCTTTGGGGGAAGAGGGAGGGGCGTATCGTCAAAGGCTTGGGTCAAGGCTCAACTCTGGGCTGGCTCAATCGGCGTCACGGTCCTATCCTAACAACGACCTTGCCGGTCGTTCCATCTCCGGCGGATCTACTCGTCGCGTAGCTCTGACCGAGTGAACGCGTTCAGCTAGCGCTTTCCTTAGCTTGCCATTGACCCGCAACTCGGGGCAGTCATCTCAGAGAACCCAAGAGGAGGTTAGTTCATGGCCAAGATCAGTGGTGTATGTGTCGGTGAATTGCTCGTTGGAGACGGCAATGAAGTTGCTCACGTCGATTTGCTAATCGGTCCCCGCGGCAGCGCCGTCGAGACGGCCTATTGCCATGCGTTGACTAACAATAAGGATGGGTTCACCACGCTTCTCGCGTTGGTCGCCCCGAACCTTATGTGTAAACCCCCAACGATTCTTTACAACAAGGTGACTATCAAGGACGCGCGCCAGGCGGTGCAGATGTTCGGTCCGGCGCAACACGCAGTGGCCAAAGCCGTCGCCGACTCCGTGGCAGAAGGCGTGATCCCCGCCAACGAGGCTGACGATCTCTACGTCACCGTCGGCGTCTTCATCCACTGGGAAGCCAAGGACGACAAGAAGATCCAGGATTTCAATTATCGCGCCACGAAGGAAGCCCTTGCTCGCGCCGTCAAGGGCGATCCCAAGGCCTCCGAGGTCACCGCGAAGAAGGACTCGGCACACCATCCGTTTGCCGCCAGCTGAAGCGGAGAGACCGACAAACCACCGGGGCCGGTTCGGTGGTGGCCGCAAAAGCTGGGTTTCTGATCTGATCTGATCGAGATCGCCGCCTAGCCCCGGTGTCCTGCCCGGGACTTTCGGGTTGCAGGCTTTGGTGCAGGCGCAGATTCAGCCTCGCTTGATGGCAAGCCAAGTTTGACGGCTGGCCGCCCCGAACCGTCGAGGGGAAATTTTGAGTGGAGCTCCGAATGGTGCGCCTCCAAAGCAGCCACGATCAGCGCTGCATTTTTCGGCGCGTTCCAGCCGCGGCACCTACAAATCACACGCGGCGGATGGCGCTTGCCGTCTAGGACGAGCCATTCACCGCTTTCTTCACCTATCACTTCAAAGAATTGTCGCTGTTCCATGCTGCTCACAACGCGCGACGTGGCCGCTGCTCCGCTGCCCCATGGACGGCCTATCCGCCCATGCAGGATAATCCCGCGCAGTAACTTATGAAAGGTGTCGAACCGCTCTCGGTGAGCTTGCCGCGCAAGAACCAATTCGTCAGTTCGTGCCACCGACCCAATGTCCGCTAAGGGCACTTAGCGGACATCGATCTCGACCCTGTACAGGTCCGTTTTAGGGGTTAAAGCGGACGTTGACCTACCGCTGCTCGATTTATGAGTACACGCCCTGTAAGCCCCTGCACTTGTCAAAACGGGCGAGAGGCTTTCGGCAAAAGGAGAGTGACCGGCTGCGGCAAGGACTATAAGCGCGGCAGTCACTACAAGCGTCAGGAAATCGTGAAGGGACATGTCGGACCTCCCGTCTTTGAGCTTTAAGACGGATTTGACATCACGCCCCGAAACCGCGATGTGACAAATGCCACTGTTACGCGTTTTTTCCTGAGCAGATAGCCGAGGCGCAAAGGCTGGCACGAGAGGTCGTGTTCCTCACTATGGTGCCGCCGCCGCGCACCATGATGGCATGCAGTCGGTCGCCGCTTTCAAAGCGGCCTCTAGCCTGAAGGAGACATGACATGAGCTACATTGACGGTTTCGTGATCGCGGTTCCGACCCCGAGCAAGCAAGAGTTCATCAATCACGCGAAGAAAGCCGGCAGTGTATTCAAGGAACTCGGCGCAACGCGCATTCTCGAATGCTGGGGCAACGACGTGCCCGACGGGAAGCTCACCGACTTTCGCAAGGCCGTTCAGGCGAAAGAGGACGAGACGGTCGTTTTCTCCTGGATCGAGTGGCCCGATAAAGCGACTCGTGACGGCGCCATGGCCAGAATGGACGAATTGATGAAGACCGACGACCGCCTCAACCCTGATAAGAACCCAATGCCCTTTGACGGCAAGCGGCTGATCTATGGCGGCTTCGCCCCGGTTGTCGAGCTTTGAGTTGCCGCTCGACATCCGCGCCACGGCCTTTCAGCGCCGCGTTTGGGAGACGTTGCTCAAAATTCCAGCGGCACCACCGTGACATGCAGCGAAAAGGCCCCCGCTTCGGCGGGGGTCTTGCACTTCTTGCGGCAGCAGTCGCGGCCTAGCCTTTCTTCTTCGAGTAATAGGCCTGCGCCTTAGCGAGATTAGCCTCAGGGGCCTTCATGAACTCGGTCTTGGCCTCTTCACTGCCGAAGCAATAGGTCTTGCCTCCAATCTGCCCATTGATAGAGCAGTCGGTCTTTATGTCCTTACCCATTGCGAGCCCCATCGTGCACATGTTGTCATACTCACCGGTTACGGCCAGGGCTGCGGTGGCCGTGCCAAGTAAGAAAGCGCCCGCAACGGCGGATGTGACATACGCTCTAAGCATCGATACCTCCTTGTTGACGGTTTCCCGCCCTTTCGTGATCGAATGCCTAAAGGCGGAGACATACAATTCAAATCTGTGTGTAATTAACCCTGTCGCGCGAAGCGTGGCGGCTTTTGAGCCTGGAGGCTGGCTTGAACCCTCGTCCAACCCTGGAAGGCAATGGTTGGCTTTAGGCGGTAAAGGCTGTCCTACTCATCGTGGTTGTCCGTTCCTGGCACTTAGCCGACATCGATGCCAGCCCTGAGCATGTCCGCTTTTGCCGGTCCGCAACACCGCAACTCCGCAACAGCCATGACGCGAGATGCCTGAGATGGAGGTGACTCCCTTTAGTCCCATCCAGTGGGTCCCATAAGGCCCTGGGGGAAGCACACCGCCGCCGGCGCGCGGCGCCCACTGAACTATCATAGCCGCAGCGAGCGCGGTTGCTTGGTCAACCCATGGTCAACACAAAGCCGTGGTTGACACGCATTGCTACGGTCTCACGTTCCAAAATTTGCGCGAACGCCTTTATTTTACGCTGGTGCGGACGCCGGGAGTCGAACCCGGACGGGGTTTCCCCCTCAGGATTTTAAGTCCTGAATTGAGCACTGCGCCTTTGTACAACAATGCCCTATTTCCCAAATACTTCGCCGTTTGGAATGCGTGGGGTCTCAGCGGGGTCTCAAAATATGTTCGGCGCTAAACCAGATGGAGGGGTGCATTCGCTTTCCACGCTAAGCGGCCTTTGCTCGTGCAAGCCCGTCAGGGGACAGCCTTTTCCACGTCGGCTCAGTCGCAAGTGAGGTCGGCTACGCGCTTTGCGGACTCGCCTGGTAGCACGGACACTAGGCCGTGTACTCATAAGCCGATCAGCCAAATGCTGACTTGGATGTGCCGCCCAACGCCCGTTATTAAGAGTGGCCGCTACGAGGCAGTTTTTCCCCCATCGACGACGATGGACTGTCCGGTGAGAAAGGGCGCCTTGCAGGCCAGGAACAGGATCGTGTCGGCAATCTCCTCGGGCGTCGCCGCCCGCTTGACAGGTACGGTGTCGAGGAGGTCCGCCTTCCTCTCGCCGCCTCCGGTGAAGCGATTGAGCATCTCCGTCTCCACCGGGCCCGGCGCCACGGCATTAACGCGCACGCCGCTCGCCGCCCCTTCGAGCGCCGCAGCCTTGGTCAGACCTTCGACCGCGTGCTTGCTCGCCGTATAGACCGCAGCGCCCGGCGCGCCGACTTTGCCCAGTACGGAGGAGAGATTGACGATGCTGCCGCCGCCCTGCGGCGCCATCACGCGCATCTCATGCTTCATGCCTAGAAGCGTGCCGAGCACATTGGTGTCGAACACGGCGGCATAGCTCTCGGGCGTCTGCTCGGTGACGGGGCCGGGATGGCCCTCGGTGCCGGCATTGTTAACCGCCACATCGAGCCGCCCGAAGCGCTTGACGGTCTGATCTATCAGGCTCCGCATCTCTTCGTCATGGCGAACATCGGCGCAGATGAATTCGGCCTCTGCGCCAAGCGAGCGTAGCTCTGCGACCAGCTCGGCGCCCGTGTCGCCGTGGCGGCCGGAGACGACGATTTGATCGCCTTCCTTGGCGAAGGCCAGGGCCGCGGCGCGGCCGATCCCGGTGAGTGCGCCGGTAATCAGGACAACGGTCATCTAGCTCTCCTCGCAAGCTTTGGGTTGAAATGAGTATGCAGGTAGTTTCATGCCGCACAAACCCACTAGGCTGCGCGTCGTTCCCGGTCGCTGGTGGCGTATTGTCGCTGGTGGCGTATTTAGGTCAGCTTTTGGCACTTAGCGGACGCATGTCCGCTTTCGGGGCCAAAGCGGACGTCCCTGACCCGCCGCCTCAATGTCCGCTAATGACCCATAGCGGACATTGAAGCCGGGGGGTTATCCTGCGCTCTGATAAGAAAGCTAACGTCACTGACCTGTCCGGACAGTTTGGAAAAGTAGAGGCAAGAATGACGCCGGTCCTGAGAGCTCAAACGCTATCCGTTATCGTCGGCATCGTTTTCTGTCTCTGGCTTGCCGATGGCCGGGCCGTCGAGGTGGCGGATGTCCTACTTCGGAATGGGAAGATCTACACGGCCGATCCTGCGCGCTCGATCCGGCAAGCGATCGCCATCAAGGGTAACACCATTGTCGCGGTTGGCGACGATGACGAGGTCGCGCCGCTGATTGGCGGTGCCACCACGGTGGTCGACCTCAAGGGCAAGCTGGTGCTGCCCGGACTTATCGACACCCATATCCATCCGATCCTCGGCGCGGTAAATGGGGCAAAATGCAGCCTCGCTGGCGTCAAGGCGACCATCGAAGCGCTGACGCCGGTTGTCAAGAAGTGCCTTGCCGAGGACCAGGGTGGTACCGACGACTGGTTCGAAGCGGTGCAGCTCGATAACTATGGCTTCTCGGCGACGGCGAAGGACGTCGACAAGATTGAAGCAAAGAGGCCGCTCGTACTGTGGGGCAATGACGGGCATACCTGCTGGGTGAACACTCGCGGTCTCGAGCTTACCGGCGTTACCGCCGAGATGCCCAATCCCTCTGGCGGCAGGATCGGGCGGGATGCCTCTGGCGCACCGACGGGAACCTTTGCCGATACCGCCACGCTCCTCGTCGACAAAAAGATTCCCGTGCCTTCGTTGGAGGAAAGGGCGCGTCTCACGGCGCTAGAGCTCAAGCGGATGTCGGCCTTCGGCATCACTTCCCTCCTGGATGCCTATGTGACGCCGGCAGAAGAGGCCGTGTGGCGCCGGCTGTACGACACCGGCAGGCTGCCCATGCGTGTGCGCGCCGCGATTTACGTCGCCGATCCGAGCGACAACAGCGATGAGGCGGTGGCGCAGCTGGTTGAGGCGAGCAAGGCTCTGGATGTCGATCCGGATTTTCTGCGCTCCGACCTGGTCAAAGTGTTCGCCGATGGGGTGATGGAATACCCGGCGCAGACTGCGGCGATGCTGTCACCCTATCTCGACGCCGACGGCAAGCCGACCAAGGCTCTCGGCGAGCTTTATTTCGATCCGCAACGTTTCGCGAACCTTGTCACCAAGCTCGATGCAGCCGGTATCACGGTGCACATCCATGCCATTGGGGACCGCGCCGTACGGGCGAGCCTCGATGCTTTTGCCGCCACCCGCGCGGCGAATGGCGACAAGGACAACCGCCACCAGATGGCGCATTTGCAGCTTGTTGACCCCGTCGACTTCCCGCGCTTCAAGGAGCTCGGCGTGATCGCCGACTTCCAGCTCGAATGGGCCAAGCGCGAGCCGGCGACGGAAGGGCCGCTCGAGCCTTATCTCGGTCCCGACCGCTATCGCTATCTTTATCCGGCAGGTAGCCTTCATGCGGCAGGCGCTATGATCGTCGGCGGCAGCGACTGGGACGTCTCCTCGTACAATCCGTTCCGCGCCTTTCAGGTTGCGGTCACGCGCGCCGGTGGGCCTGGGCAGAAGCCTCTCAATATCGATGAGCGCATCCCGCTTGAGACCGCGATCGATGCCTACACGATCAATGCCGCCTACGCCATGAAGCAGGACAAGATCACCGGAAGCCTTGAAGTGGGAAAGCGCGCGGATCTCGTCGTGCTCGACCGCGATATCCTCACCACCGACCTTGAGACGATCGAGGACACAAAAGTGCTTGCCACCTATCTCGACGGACGTTTGGTCTATTCCGCTCAGCCCGGCAGCAAGGCCGAGGACGCCAAGGACGACGAGGAGCCCGGGAGGTAATGGGACGAGCGCGAGGCGCCCACGCGGGAGTGGTTACACCGCGACTGAACGTTCGCTGTTCAACGCACCCGGCACGCTTCCTAGAGCCGTCGCAATAGCACGAGCCTCCACCAGAATTGAGCCGCAATGGAGGTAAAGCGTCCGGGTCGCGACGGCTGATGAACGTCGGTTCTTGGCACAAAGCAGACATCCATTTCGACGCTGAACATGTCTGCTTTCGGGGGTAAAGCAGACAATCCCGGATCGGCTGCCCGATGTCCGCTAATGACCCAAAGCGGACATCGTGCGGTCGGATTAAAGGTATGAAAGAATGAGTCCAGATTTGTTTCGGCGCAGACAGGAGGAGCAGCCATAGCCCGTCCGCACTTCACTATCATCGAAGCACCGTCCGTCCTCGGACTATTAGAAAAAGGCGTCGAGACGCTCCCAGATGCTTTGCTGGCCAAGGGTTTTGGCGAGCGACTGGAGGCGCAGCGCGCGGGGCGCGTTGAGCCACCGCAAAATGACCATCGCCGCGACCCGGAAACAATGCTTCTCAACCCGCGAGGTATTGCCGCCTATTCGGTGACACTCGCAGACGTGGTTGAACGCGTGATCGACATGGGGGAATTCCCCGTCGTTCTCGGCGGTGATTGCTCGATCGTGCTCGGTTGCTTGCTTGCCCTTAGGCGGCGCGGGCGTCACGGGCTGCTGTTCCTCGATGGTCACGCCGATTTCTATCAGCCGGAGGCGGAGCCCGAGGGTGAGGCGGCATCGATGGAGCTTGCGCTCGCCACGGGCCGTGGTCCTGTTGTTGTAACAGACCTTGAGGGTAGGCGTCCGCTGGTTCGGGACGAAGACGTCGTGGTATTGGGGCGCCGCGACGCCGAGATTGCAGAGGCGCATGGCTGCCAACGTATCGAAGACACCGCGATTACGGTTATCGATTTCGCCGAGGTTCGCAAATGCGGCGCAGGCGAAGTCGTCCGTCGCGCCATCGAGGAGCTGTCCCGACCCGAGATCGTCGGCATCTGGGTGCACCTCGATGCTGATGTGCTCGATGACGCTGTCATGCCGGCTGTTGACTACCGCATGCCGGGCGGGTTGTCGTGGGAGGAACTGGCAACGATCCTTCAGGTCGCGATTGCTTCGGGCCGAGCGATCGGCCTCAACATCACCATCTTCAATCCAAAGCTCGACAGTGATGGATCAATCGCAGCGGCGTTCGTCGATGCTTTAGTAAAGGGGCTGCGGTCGTGATTTGCGCGGTTGTCTGCTTATGGCACTTAACAGACATTGATTCCGACGCTGAGGATGTCCGCTTAGTGGCGTTAAGCGTTGATGAAGGCTGTTAGTGGCTGGGGCATAATGATACTTCAACGGGGAGGAATGCCCCGACTGCTGGTGCCGGGCAGCAGAACACCCTGTGGGGGTTAGTCATGTTACGTAATTTCGCATCCGTCGTCGGTTTTGCCCTGATTTAGGTGTTTTCCACTGCCGCCTTTGCAGCTGACTTTGGCACCGCAGAGGAAGCCAAAGCCATGCTTGAGAAGGCAGTTTCTGCGGTGAAAGAGGAAAAGGCGAAGGCACTCGATATGTTCAACAAAGGCGAGGGCGGCTTTAAGGACCGTGATCTTTATGTGTGGTGCGCCAACGCCTCAGACGGCATCTTCACGGCGCATCCGACGCTTAAGGGCAAACAGCTGAGAGACAGTAAAGGCAAGCACGGTGCTCCGTTCGGTGAAACAATCATGCAGGATGCCACGGAGGAAACGATAAAGGTGACCACCGACTGGTGGCCGCGCTCCGGCTCAGACAAGCCGCTAGAGAAGACCACCTTTTACACGAAGGCCGGTGACCAGATTTGTGGTGTCGGCTACTACAAGGAATAACTTGCCGGGCACTATGTCCGCTTATGGCACAAAGCAGACATGCTCAATGCGCTGACGAATGTCCGCTTTTGGGGGCAAAGCGGACAGTGACCAACCGCTGCTTACCAATCTCGATTTATGAGTACACGGCCTAGGTGGTTGTGTCGCTGATGTGACGATTAGCACTGTCGTCCTGCGGGGTCGGGACAGTCAGAACCTTGTCCTTGCCCTTCTTCTTCCCCTTCTTCTTCTTCTTGTCCTTCTTGCCCTTCTTGTCCTTGTCCTTCCCCATAGGTCCCTCCCTCAGCAGCTGCCCCTCAGCACTATACAAGGTGCCGGGCAGCACCTCAAAGGGGCAGGCCGTGCTTCCTGAGATAGTCGGTGATTTTCTGAGTAGCAGCAGCCATCGCGGGAATGTCATCTTCGGGCACGTAGCCGCCATGAACGTCGCCCTTATGCAGAGCGTGATTGGCGAGAAGCATCACGTAGCGGTCGCTCACCCCGGCCGCGTGCCCCGCGCCGATGAACGTCGCACGCAATCCATGCCGACTGAACACTCCATCGGCCCGCACATCGCTAATATGCTTCTCGGGATCGGCGGGTGACGGAAAGAGCCACGGCGAGTTGCTCGCGTCGAGCCGCCTCTGCACAATTGCCCATCCTGCATCCGACAGGGGCAGCGTAAACGCGGCCCCCTCCCCACCCTTAGGAGCCGGAACAAAGATCGTCCGCTCTCTCACGTCCACGTGCTCTCGGCGTATCTGAGCGCACGCTGTCCTCCTCATACCCGTCACCAACATGAGCCCCAAGTAGTCCGCCCTTAGCTCCCCATGCCGGCCTTCACGCCTCAGCGCCTCCAGCTCTCTCCCGAACTGCGCATAGTCTCTTGTCCGTAGTGCCACCTTCCGAGGCTTTAGGTTGAACCACGCCACATTAGCCGTCGGCGCTTCCCCCAAGTCAGGGTCTTCCCTGCGTGCCGTATTCCACCACGCCCGCATAGCGCGCATCGTCTTATCGGCAGCACCCTTGCCGCGGGTCTTCCCGATCTTCAAATGTCGGTCGCGCACCTTCTCCCTGCCGACCTTCCCGTCAAACCTCCGCAACGGCACATCGGCCCAATCATTTAAATGGGAAAGGGCAAGGTCGTATTCCGCAACAGATAGTGGGCTCTTGCCTTTGTTCTCCATCTTCTCTTTGTGCCGCTTATACGCTTGCCGGAGCGTCATGCCGTCCGGCCCTATCTCGCTCGCCGGGTCATGCCCCGCGAGGAGCAAGGCTCGCATCTTCCGCGCATCGTTCCGTAGCTTCTCAACAAATGCCTCGCCATCAATCATGAGGTTGAGGCCGTTCTCACCGTACTTCTCGTACCGTTCTGCCGTGAAGGCGGCGACCATCTGCCGTATCTCCTTCAAATAAGGCAACGAGCCGAGTGTTTTGGCGCACCTCTCCCCCGTAGTGCGGTCTTCCCACCGCCACTCGGCAACGATGCAGGTCTTGCCGGTGCGTCGCCACCTCAGCCCCTCAACGGCAGGGTCGCTTATGGACTTACCTTTCGGCTCCCCCGCCAATGAGCGCATGATTGAACGATAGTTGAGCCGCCCTCGTGCGGGCAGCTTCTTGGGCAGCTTCCGCTTGGATCGGCTCTGGACAGTGTAGGGAGTTGGGGTAGCTTCGGGAATGGTCATTGCAGCCTACACCAAGGTTGCGAAGGCAAGTCGTGGCTACGGAGTGCGTCAACACTCCGTAGCTGCGCGCATGATGCCACACCGTGAGTCAGGGGCAAAGTGCAATCCTCCTCCCGGCGGAGAGATGGCTTCACTCATTGCCACAGTCAAAGGCACGGCTTTGCTATTTGCTAAAGCGAGGAATGATTTTGCCCACGGATGGGAGAATTAATTTCCTCCTAGCTGCACAGGAGTCATTAATGACCCCCACATTTGAACTCAGGACGGCCGGAGAGACCCTTCCAGATATCACGATAGCGCAGCACGGTTCCGCGAACTCACGGACTCGCTATGAGTCACACCACGAAGGGGCCCGTTTTCAAAACCGAGGGTGCGGCGGATTAACTCAGGGTATACCCGCTCGGCATACCCCCCACTTGCAACTCGGTATACCCGCCCGCCTACATTCGAGTAGCGGGCAATCCTGCCCGGCAGCGATGAAAGCAAAGAGTATGGACACTGAGAAGCTGACACTAGCGAGCGAGCTACTGGCAAAGGCAAGTGCGTTGCTCGATGACGCCGGATGGCCCGGTCTCGCACAAGAAGTGATGGCGCACGCCGACGCGGCGGACGCTGCCGCCAGCTAGAGGGAGTAATTCGGTAAACAAAAGGGCCCCCTGGCCAGTGGGGGCCCTAAACTTGATCACGGCCGGGACGACTACTCAGGTACGCGCTACGCCGATACTGGCGCCCTTCGACCGTGTGGGGTGTAGATGATATGGGAAGCGGCGCGCCGAGCTTCAACCCGCATGGAGCGCCTTCACGAGTGCCAAGCGTGGTAAGCTCGCAGCGGAGGGAGATTGGTCAATGCGGGGGTTCCGTCTCAACGGCTGGCAGCGTCTCGGCATCGTGGCGTCGGTGGCTTGGGCTATCGGTGCCTGGTTTTACACGACCCAAAGCTTCGTTATGCAAGCAGCCTCGGTTTCTAGGGAAACGATTGAGAGTTGCGTTAATCGGCAAATGGACCAAGGGCAATCTGTGAGCGATTGCCCAAACGAAGGACTGGAAGCTCGTTCGCTCGAATTGCTCCACAAGAATGAGACTGCTGCGTTTAACGCGCTTGTTCCAATCGCCATTGCGTGGCTGCTCGTCTACATCGTCGTGTGGATAGTGCGCTGGGTGCGGCGCGGCTTCCAGCCCGCGAGTTAATAGCGATGGCTCGGATCATTCCACTCGCACTCAGCCTCGCCCTTCTCACAGCACCCGCTTATGCGGCTAACACGCTCGCCTTCGATTGCAGGGGCACGGTGGAAGATGCCCGAGGTACGGCATACAACTATGATGCTCGCGTACTCCTTGACTTCGACCAAGGCACGGTGTCGGGCCTGTCCCTCTTGGAGGTCAATCCGTCCGTATCCCCGACTAGCGTTTTACGCATTACCGAGGTAGCTGACACTTACGTTACGTTCAGCGGCATCGTAAGAGCCGGGAAGCATGATTTACCTACGTTCCGGCGGGATTGGGTTGGTAGGTTTGACCGCTACACGGGGGTGCTGACCGCAGTCCTGAGCGGCAGCAGCGGCGCGGCCATTTGGTCTTACGCGCTCACCTGCAAGCCTCTGAAGCCACTCTTCTAGCTGCATGATGACGTGGCTCTACATCTTCGGTGGGATAGTCGCCTTGGGTTTGCTGAGCTGGTGCTTAGGCTCACTTGGGGACAAGTATGCTCGGGCATGGGAACACATACTCATGGCGGTTGTGGTTCTTGGGGGACTGTGGCTCGCCTCAGAGGGTGACTATCGAACCCTTCAGCTTATGGCCTTTCTTCTCCCATTCGTTCTGGCCTTCGCCATGTGGCAATTCTGGCAGAAATAACTTTCGTTGCCGGATGTGCGTTGAGGTAGACGGTTTCTTGCGAGCGTTGACTATTGGTGTCAGCCCTCTGCCATAGGGAGAACATGGATGCCTTATCTAGCGGGCTTTCTAATGGGCGTGCTCCTCACCGTCCTTGTTGTCTTCCTTGTGGACAATGTCGCTGTAGCGACTACGCCAGCAGGGACTGAGCCACAGAAAATTGTTAACTGGGACGTGGCGGCTCAGAAGCTGCGTTCCTCCATCACCGCTGTGGAGAAGGGAGCGCAGGAAGTGCGGGAAGCCGCACGTGAGGCGACACGCTGAGTCGTCTCAAACTCTCAGCCGCCCTCCAATCAAGAATACGCTGCGATGACTTCGTCGAATAGCGCAAGCACAGCCGCATGGCCTCTCTCATCATTGACATGCACAAGGGTGCTGAGGCCGCAGTATGGGCGAAGCGCATTTTGGGCTAGTGCGTACGCTGCGTCATAGTTCTGGGTGAGCTTAAAGGCTGCCGCGATGACTGCGCCTAAGCCGCACCGCCTCACCGCCTTGGCAGAAGTCGGGAGAACAATTCGACCGCGCGCATCTTCTGCAAGTTGGCCGCGACACCAATGCTGCTCATCCGCAATGAGGGAGCGAGCCCTTTCGACAATCTGTAACTGTAATGGTCTCGCCATCGCAACCTCACCTCAATCTTTATCTGACTGGCGGCGGCTCGTTACCCGTAACACGTAGGATATGGGTTCGTTCCGTGTTCACGTCCCTTCGGCCTTCCTGATTAGCAGGCGGCCGCTACAAAATTCGAGACCGCAAGCGCCCCAGAACGCTTTGCAATGCGAGATAACCGGCTCGCCCGGCGCTAAAAGCGCATACTCCCCATCACCGGCAGCCTCCGGTAGCTGAGAGCGTAGGTTATGCCCTTCCGTCAGGAAGACATATCGGCCTTCGGGCCAGACGACCTGAAAATCCTTCACGACGTATTTGATCTTGCTTGGCGGAGGCTTCTTCTTGAGGGTCTTGAGGGCGACGATGATGAGGTTGCAGTTGCTCGACGCCGATTGGCGAAGTGCATTATGGCCAATGCCAAGCCTGGGCAACTGGATGTCGAATTATTGCTCGAACGCTGCGTTGATCTATTCAATCAGGAAGCCCCCGTACAGGAAGCCCCGTAGGCCGTTGAAGGACGGACTGGCCGAATGACAACGTGGCGCGTGCCAGATCATGAAGGAAAGTTAATTTTCAGAGGGTTGTGCCCATGTCCTCGGGTGCTATGAGTTCGCGCAAGTGATGGCAATCCCTCTGCCATCACAGGTCCCCCCATAAGGACCGAGAAGCCCCGTGCAAGTCTCCCCCCGTCTTGCGCCTGCGGGGCTTCTTCTCGTTGGTCGCCGTGAAGCGGCTCTGACCAGCGATTTCCCCCGTGGATAGGTCAGAGCCGCCGAGGTCAGGCAGGCATGGCTCGTGCCTGCCCTCCTCTGCGTAAAAGCCTCGACCATAACCTCGACCAATTGGCGACCAAAAAGCGGCGGCGGGAAGCTCAAGAGTTCCTGCGCGATGCAAACGCGGCGACGACGCGGGCGGGCGCTGTGTTAGTGGCGTCAGATGCCCCAATGGCCAGGCTCGCTCAATCCTTATAGTAGCCGACGCTGCAAATCTGATCGCCGACCTTCGTGTAGAAGGTTGTCTTCTCAAGCGACGTGTCTGAGCCAGGACGCGGCCACCAGTAGGTAACTTCCTTTATCGTTCCTTCGGTCGCGTTCTGCATCATCTCTTGACCGAGCGGATAGCCCTTCTTGCCTTTGATGTCTTGCAGATGTTCACCCTTGAGGTAGGGATGCGCCGTCACAACCCCGTCCGAGGCGTTGGCGCAGCTTACATAGAGGTCACGGTCCCTAAACCCACCCTGTGCCTTGTTGAACATGTCCAGCGCTTTTGCTTTGTCCTCTTTCACCGCAGCAACTGCTTTCTCAAGCATGGCCTTGGCTTCCTCTGCAGTGCCATACTCGGCTGCCCGAGTTGGTTCGAGAGCGACAGATACAAGGGCCATTTGCAACACCACAAAAGTTACAAGCCGAAACATGGTCTCCTCCAATCTGGCGGCTGAATGTTGAGACTATCAGTTGCGGCGCTTGTCCTAAAGCCGTCCCGCCTTGTGACTGCATGTCGGGGCCTCTTCAACCGCAACAGGGCAACAGCCAATGTGGCGAGATGCTTGATAGGTACAGGAACCCTTTGGTCCTATCACGTGGGTCCCATAATCGTCTGGGGGAAGTACACCGCCGCGTCCGAAGCCTGGAACCGGAAGGCTGGGAAGTTCGAGGGTGGACGACCAATGCTAGTTATCGGTCACCACACGCGATGACAGGGTATAAAGGAAAGGTGTGGTCGATCTGGAGGCGCAAGATGAGGTCGAAGTGTCTAACATTGGCAAGTGGAGTGACTGGCTTCCTATTCGCTCTCATGCCGTCGGTCGGAGCACATGCCGGTCTTTGGTGTCCCACTCCGATACCGGGGGTCCTGATGAAATATTGCCTTTGTGAGACCATTACAGGTAGGGCCGAGGTCTCATCGCCCACGCCGCTATCCCCGCTTACGCTCCTTGGTCTTCGGCGCGACTTGAACGCCACTGCAATGGTGGATTGGGCGGGCCGCGTCCAAGTGCGCGGGGGAAAGCGCAAATTTCTTTCGTCCCGTTGGACGTTGGCCTGTGATCGCGAGCGAGACTGTACGACGACCAGGACGGTAGCGGGCGGCACTGTGGTTTACAAATATGCTTGTTACGCAAAGGCAAGACCAGCGCCTTGCTTTCCGAGCCGGTATTGCTGAGGACGCAGCGCCGGAACGGGGTCAGTCGTGAGCGCGTTACTGCTAGGCGTGAGCCGGCAAGGTTTTGCCGTATAGCGTTGTCAACCGGAGGTTTTGTTGATGTTCGGCCTGACTGAGCGCAGAGCGCGGTCCATGAAAGACAGTTTCAATATCGAGGATTTCTACGCTCAACTTGGCAGTTTGCGCGAGCAGCTGCAGGAGCTCGCGGCAAGCGCGGGGAAGAGCGCAAGGTGGCAGTACGGGCGCGCCCGTGACGTGGCAACGGAAGCCGCGGAGGAGACGGAAGAGGCAATAAGGGACAATCTCGCCGCTTCGCTTATCCTCGCGCTCGGCATCGGTCTTGTGGTCGGTTATCTGATCCGGCGCGGCAGTGAATTGCGCGGGGACATGACCTAGTCAAAGCGATCCGAGACTTTGATCTCGCTGATCGTCTCAACGACGCCACCAACTCCGCCGTGCGAGAGCCTCCTCCAACTTATCCTCCAGTTCCTTGACTTGCTGCTCAGCCGCCTCAGCACGCGCCAGCGCTGCTCTTTTAGCATCTGTCTCTTCCTTCAGCCGGAAAGAAGGAACCGTGGCCCCCTGCTCATTCGATCCCCCAGCGATCTCTTGGCATAGCTCCTTAAGCGTGCCGCGCTGTGATTGCGTGAGCGGCAAGTCCATTGTCCGCTGGAGTGTCGCAATTATTCTCTGGAATTGTTTATCGCTGGCCATGAGAGTGTCCGTCCCCACCACAACGCGTGTTTATCCCCTCCATAAGGAGAGGCCAAGAACGTGAGCATTGATCACCGCGGCACTCCCTTAAAAACCTCCGCGCAGGCCGAGATTAGGAGAGCAAAAAGGCGCCCCGCCGAAGCGAGCCCCCTCCGGCATCCCTGGCTTGGCACAGGCCTTTGGTCCCATCGCGCGGGCGCCACCCGCTGTCGGTCCCATCTCTTGGTTCTATGAGGCCAAAGGAAACCACACCACCGCCAAACAAGAAAGGACACCCTGGCCAGGGGTGTCCTTCCGCTTTCGTTCACGGCCTGGGCAACAACTCCGGTACGCGTTACGCAAATACTTGGCCCGGAGACCGTTCCACAAAAACAACGTGGCTGGGCGGAAACGGTTCCTAGTGGCGCCTCGAGTGTGTCTATGCCGTCGAGGACTGGATCTTCAGCTTGCAGGCTTTAGTTGCCCTCGAATTTCGCCGTCTGGGTATTTGGCGGTGTGCACATCGATATACATGTCGCCGGCTGTGAGGGCTTTGGCTTGGTTGTCTTTCAGAATAGCCGCACCCTTAATCGGACTTTGCAGCGGGGAGACTGTGATCATTATGTCCGCGTTCGCCCCCTCGCTGGCGGAGCCGTGGAGATGGGCTGACTTAGCCTTATCCCTGAGTCCCCAATAGGTAATTGTCCAGGTCAGTTTCTTGCTTGTGTCATCATATGTGAAATCACCCTTGCCCCTAGCCTTACTGTCGGTAGGCGGGACTTGGGACGAGCCATTGAGCTCGGCTGTGAAAGTTGTCGTGCCAGCGACTGCGGGTGAATCAGCAAGCGCAAAAGCGATCATTGCGACGGCGGTTGAAAAGGAGGCGCGCACTTTATCCTTGCTAGCGTATGCGGCTAGTTTTTAGGCCGCGTGGTTTAGGACGTTAAGCGATCCTCGTCTTTTTGAGTTGAAAGAGGGTGTTGGTTTCCAAATGCCCGTCCCTACCAAAGGACGATAAGGTGGCGGCTCCAAAAGAGGAAATACGTTCGGCGGTCGCGCCATTGCCTGTTGCGCTGCTGCTATTTGCGCCCGCATGCGAAACCAACTGGCCTTCTTAGCGAAAGCCGCCCGTGGTTGTGACGGCAAGGTCCAATCCGCCGCAGCGTGTGCGTACGTTGCTGCAATTTGAGAATAGTCTAATGCGGTGAGAACCATACGCGCCTTAATGGGGAGACGCGCTGTTAGGGGGATGTCAGTCATGGCAATTCCCTCGAATTGCCCGTCCCCTCGGCAATGTAAACGTTATGGGCTACGTTCCGTTCCAAAAAAAACGGGTTTGGGTCCTAGGCCGCCGTGACCACTTGGCTCGCCCGGGATAAAAGCGCGCCTAACCCAACGGAGTTGGCGGCAAACTAATCTTAGCGCTCAGTGTAGCGACCCGCGTGCAAGCTAATGTCGCCAGCCGCTTGCGCGGAACTGTACCGTGGCTTCTGCGTTTCATGCGTACGGAGTGGGCTTTAGAGGGAAATGCGATGACCAAGAAAATCGGCACGGTCCCGGTAAAGTCGCGCGTACCACCAGCCGTCTGGGCCTTTGCGGGACTTCTGACGGTCCTTTCAACAGCATCTTCGTTGATTTAGGTTGCTAAAAATCCCGACGGAAGCGAGTTGTTGTCGGCGTCAAAGGAAGCTCTGTACGCCAGCGCAACCTGGCACACCGGCGCAATCTGGTGAGTTTGTCCTGGTAGTCAGGACGCGCCTGAAACGGAAAGCAAAACGAACGATTAGCGCGGCCTCACACTCGACTCGTCCCCAGGTGGTCGCGGCGAAGGGGGAATTACTTCCTCGTCGTGTCCGGCATGTGGGTTTGGGGCGTCCGTGTAAATGTCTTCGTCGCCTATAGGTGGCGGTGGTATGACCTCCCCATCCTTGGCAGGAGGAAGTTGCTCACTGTTATCAGCGCCAGGTGGGTCTCGGCCCTGCGGTGTGGTTTTCTCGGGCGGGTCAATCGCGCCAGCAATTGAAGCCTCAAAGCCAGATGGCACGAACAGACTGAGTGCCGCCCATAGCAGCAGCGTTACGTGGAGCTTTCCCATGCCGGCCTTCCAGAAAAACTACTCGTTAGCACATACGAGCTAGCAGAACCCTCGGCTGCGAGAGGCAGGAGTGAGGGTGACGACGACAATCGTTGCAGCAAAAAGTCCATACGCACGGAGAAACCACCTGCGTCTCTCCCCGGTTCACCTTCACCCACTTCAACATCTTAGTAAGACTTTAATAAGAAGCTGAAACGGGTCGGGCGAGATAAGCGCGCCAAGCCGCTTCTGTGAAGGGGGATGTGACATGCGTGTTCTAAGTTCGAGCCTCATTGGGTTTGCCTGCGTCGCCACCATAGGCGCTACAGCGACACCGGCTACCTCTCAGCCGAGTGCTTTGGCGTTTGGACAAGGCAGTGAGGGCAGCATCCAGCTAATTGACAATCGGGATCGGCGGAAGGTTTACGACCGTCGGCCTTATCGTGGTTATGGTCGTTACTATGCCCCCTACTACGCACCGTATGCTTATTACGGTCCGTAACTACGGCCCTTACTACCACCCCTACTATGCGCCCTATTACGGTCCCAGCGTCAGCTTCTCTTTCGGGTTCTAAGCTGCCGGTTAGGAGCAGATAGTTCGGTTGTGGCAAATGCCACAGCGAAATTTCCGCTGGACGGTAAATGACTAAATTGACAAAGGCTTGAGCGAGCCTGGCCATTGGGGCATCTGACGCCACTAACACAGCGCCCGCCCGCGTCGTCCCCGCGTTTGCATCGCGCCCAAAAAATGGGAGGAGACGATGTTCCGGCTTGGAGCTTTCGCTATTTCACTTTGGACGGTTGGCGGAAGTCGTTCCACCCTCTCCAGAACACAAAACACCGTCCTTTCCCAGAACACGGACCGGAAGAATGGCGCCTGGCTCGTGTGCCGCGACGGCGCCGAAAGCCTCGTATGGCCTAGATTTCCAGAAACATGGCAACCCCCCAACTGTGAACTCTTTTGAACTCCCAAACGCATAGAGGGAGGCCATGGTTCACTAGACCAACTTTTTGAGCCGAGGCGGACCTTGGCCAGCGGCGACCACCGCCTGGTCCTGAATGAGGCCTCGGTGCTGCTGCCTTCCCTTTAGCCTACCAGCAGACCTGGGCACCCGAGGTGCAGACGTAAAATGAAATGACGCCCTGCCAGCAAACCGTGTAGGATTTCTCAGTCACGATGTCAGGGTGGTACATCATGTTTTCGCTCACCCTCCCACGCCAGTAAGGCTGCGGTTCTGCGCGCATGGCCGTGACGGTGACCGCGTCGAGCTGGTTCTCATCCTTGTACTGGCGGATATAATCCTCAAGTGCGAGTTGCGCGCGGCTTACGGCAGTCTCCTTGTTAAATCCCATCGGCGGTCCCCGCCAAAACAACACAAGCTGCAGGCGCGGCTTGGGCCACGCAGAACCCCGACGCCACCAATGTCATGGTAAGCAGTGTTCGGATTGGCGTTACTACCGCGTCCACCTTTGGTCCTATCACGTGGGTCCCCTAGGGCCGTGGGGGACGTACACCGCCGAAAAAGAGTTGTTGCGGACAATCTCCACTATGCACGCGGATGTCCGCTAATGACCCTTAGCGGACATTACGTGCAGATTGTCACAGGGGGTGAGCATACACTCTGCGGTAATATCGATGACCCCTCGAAGTGTGTATGGAGGCGACAATGAACCAGTCCCTTCGGTTGCTCCTCACGTCCACTGCTTTGGCTCTGCTGGGGATCATACCGGCAACGGCCCAGCAAATCACCGGCACGCCCGGTTCGCCCAGCGCGACCACGACCATCGACGGCAATTACATCCCCAATCCGCCGCCTGCGTTCGGTGGCGAGATCAACCTCAATGCGAAAAACTCCAAGCCGTGGTGGCCGCCAAACATCGTCCCGCCCAAGGGTGCGCCCAACATCTTGCTGATCATGACGGACGATCAGGGTTACGGGATCTCAGGCACGTTCGGCGGCGTCATTCCGACGCCCACCATGGACCGCATCGCGAAAATGGGACTGCGCTACACGGAGTTCCATTCGACCGCCCTCTGTTCACCCTCGCGGGCGGCGATCATTACCGGGCGCAACCATCACTCCGTCGGCTTCGGGGTCATCGCCGAACAGGCCACCGGCTATCCGGGCTACGACTCCATCATCGGCGTCGACAACGCCACCATCGGCGAAATCCTGAAGGAGAACGGCTACGCCACATCCTGGTTCGGCAAGAACCACAACACGCCTGACTATCAGTACAGCACCGCCGGACCTTTTGGCCAATGGCCGACTGGGATGGGCTTTGAGTATTTCTACGGCTTCATGGGCGGCGAGACGGATCAGTGGACGCCATTTCTGTTCCGCAACACCACGCAAATCTTTCCGTGGCGCGACCAGCCTGGCTACAACATGATCACTGGCATGGCGGACGACGCCATCCAGTACCTCAAACAGTTGAACACGGCGGCACCCGATAAGCCGTTCTTCCTCTACTACGTTCCCGGCGGCTCCCACGCGCCGCATCAGCCCACGCCGGAATGGATCGATAAGTTCAAGGGCAAGTTCGACATGGGTTGGAACGAACTGCGCGAGCAGATCTTTGCCAATCAGAAGCGGCTCGGCGTGATCCCGGCAAACACGACGCTCACGCCGTGGCCGGACGGCCAGCCCGAATACGGCGGCGCAAAGCTAGCGAAGTGGGACACGCTCTCCGCCGATGAGAAGAAGCTCTTCGCCCGCCAGGCTGAGGTGTTCGCCGCCTATGTCGCCTATACCGACCATGAGATCGGTCGGGTCATCCAGGCCGTGGAGGACATGGGCAAGCTCGACAATACGCTCGTGATCTACATCAGCGGCGACAACGGCACGAGCGCCGAGGGCACGACCCTCGGCACGCCCTTCGACATTGCCGCGCTCCAAGGCATCGAGGTTCCGGTTGCGGATCAGTTGAAATTCTACGACGTCTGGGGCTCCCCGCAGACCACGCCGCACATGGCAGTGGCTTGGTCGTGGGCCTTTGATACGCCGTTCAAGTGGACCAAGCAGGTCGCCTCCCACTTCGGCGGCACCCGGCAGGGCATGGTCATCGCTTGGCCAAACCGGATCAAAGACGCTGGCGGCATTCGTACCCAGTTCCACCACCTCATCGACATCGTGCCCACGATCCTCGACGTCACCGGCATCCCGGCACCGCAGATGGTGAACGGGATCGCTCAGAAGCCCATAGAAGGCGTGAGCATGGCCTATACCTTCGACAAGGCGAACGCCAACGCCCCGTCCACCCACACCACGCAGTACTTCGAGATGTTGGGCAATCGGGCCATCTACCACGATGGCTGGATGGCTTCTACGACCCCGCCTCGACCCCCATGGTTGTTGGGCGGGGCTAAGTTGCCTGACGTGGTCAACGGCTACAAATGGGAACTGTATCACGTCGCCGACGACTACTCGCAGGCCAACGATCTCGCAGCCACGATGCCCGACAAGCTGCGCGAGATGCAGGAGCTCTTCGTCGTGGAAGCGGCGAAATACCAGGTCTTCCCCCTGGACAATGGCCACCTCGAGCGCGTTCTCGCCCCCAAGCCGAGCTACACCGCTGGGCGAACCGAGTTCACCTATGCGGGCGAATTGACCGGCACGCCCAATGGCGACGCGCCGAACATCCTCGCCAAGTCCTACACCATCACGGCGGATGTCGAGGTTCCTTCCGGTGGTGGGGAGGGGATGATCGTCACCGACGGTGGCCGCTTCGGCGGCTACGGGCTCTATTTGCTCAAGGGCAAGCCGGTCTTCACCTATAATTTCCTCGCGGTTGAGAAATTTCGGTGGGAAGGGCAGGAGCCACTCACTCCGGGCAAGCATACTCTCGAATTTGACTTCAAGTACGACGGGCCCGGCATGGCCAAGGGCGGCACCGGCGTACTGAGGGTGGATGGCAAGGACGTCGCGAACCACAGCATCGCCCATACCACTCCGGTCCTCTTGACGATGGACGAGACCTTCGACATCGGCTCCGACACGCGCACGCCGGTGGACGACGCCGACTACCAGGTGCCATTCCCCTTCACCGGCACGATCAGCAAGGTGGATTTCAAACTCGGACCGTCGCAGATGCTGCCCGAGGACAACAAGGCCGCGCAAGAAATGAAGAACAACGCGGACAAGTAAGAGAAGGATTAGGCTTGATTGGTGAAATGCGCGGGCTGCTCACGTGAGCGGCACACGCCATTCGTCGTATTCGTAACGCGTTAGAGGGTCTGTTCCCCGCAATCGCCAATGTCCGCTATTGGCACTTAGCGGACATCGGTGCCCGTGCTGAAGATGTCCGCTTTTGCCCGCTAAGCGGAAATCCGTGAATCTTGCCTTTCTCTGTCCGCAACACCGCAACACCGCAATACCCAATGACGCGAGATGCATGAGATGGACGTGATCCCCTTTGGTCCCAATCGCGGGTCCCATAGCGCCCTGGGGAAACCACAACGCCGTTTGCCTGCACCTAATGTCTCCCGCAGGGTGGATTGGTGCGGCGAGCGCGGTCTTTTTGGCGTTGGGTAAGCCCTTGGGTAAGCCAATTTTATCCATAACATCTTGCTTCAACGAATGCGTGCATAATCCCGTTGAAAACATGT
>CAWDKA010000001.1:0-266085 GCA_963802845.1 uncultured Alphaproteobacteria bacterium | reverse complement strand
TCTTCGCCGACAAGGTCGGGGTGATGCTCGCCCGCGACATCGCCGCACGCAACAAAGGCGCGCTCTTCGTCGCCGACGTGAAATCAACCGCGGGCTCTTCCTCACCGATCCGGTGCTGAAGGAGCGCGGGGCCACGACCAAGTTCTGGAAGACCGGCCGCTTTTACATGAAGCGCTACAGCCATGAGACCGGCGCGCTTGTCGGCTTCGAGAAGTCGGGGCACTTCTTCTTCAATCCGCCGCTCGGCCGCGGCTACGACGACGGGCTCGTGGCGGCGTCGCGGTGCTCGACATGCTCGACCGCAACCCGGACAAATCGCTTGCCGATTTGAAGCGGGGCCTCCCCCAGTCCTGGCAATCGCCGACCATGTCGCCGCATTGCGACGACGAGATAAAGTACGAGGTGGTGGACCGCATCGTGAAGCATTTCGAGGAGGTGGCCGCGAACGGCGGCAAACTCGCGGGCCAGTACATTCGCGAGCTCATTACCGTCAACGGCATCAGGGTCGTTCTCGACGACGGCACTTGGGGGCTGGTGCGCGCCTCCTCCAACAAGCCCGAGCTCGTGGTCGTGGTCGAAAGCCCGACTTCGGAGGCCGATATGCGCGCGATCTTCGCCGCGATCGATGCCGAGCTCGCCAAGCAGCCTGAGGTCGGCGCCTACAACCAGAAAATCTAGAGGGCCTGACCGCCACAGAACTGTCAGCGCTCTGTTGCAAATCTGCAAAGCAAATTCTGCTTCCTTGCCCAGCGCATGATTGTGTTGGGTCTGAAAGATTTCGTCTTCGCTGCGGGGCTTGGCGCCGGCGCCATCCTCAATCTGCTTCTGCTGCAGACTCTTCTCGCTCCGCCCTTCCGCATCTGGCCGACGCCCGAACCCGGAAGCTGGCAGAGCCTGACCTTTTGGGGATTATTTCGCGGCGGCATGGTCGTCACCTTCGCCGTCGCGTTGTTGGATTGGAATAGCGCGGGCCTGCTCGATGCGAGCCGTTATCTGATCGGCCTGCCGCTGTTCCTTGTTGGCTTTGGCGTCACCGTGTGCGGCTATTTCAATCTCGGCCTCGGCAACACCTATTGCGGGGCCAATGGGCTCGTGAGCCACGGCCTCTACCGGGTGAGCCGCAACCCGCGATACGCCTCGTCCATCCTCGGGCTCATCGGCCTTGCGATTTGCGCCAATGCATAGCTCGCGCTGCCGCTTGCCGCACTGATGAGCGGCGTCTACGTGGTGATGGCGCTCACCGAGGAGGCATGGCTCGAGCAGCGTTACGGCGCGCCCTATCGCGACTATTGCGCGCGCACGGCGAGATCGTCGACTTGCCGGAACTTGTGGCGCTGTTCGAGCGGAAGCGGCCTTACCGCCAAACGGGCTGAGCCTGCGGGAGGCCGCTACTCCGCGGCGATCGCACTCGTCTCAGTGAAACGTCCCGCAACGATGGCGCGAGCGCCCATCAGCACGTCGATCCCGGCGCCGTCGCGATGGGCGTTCTCGGCGAGATGCCGTCTGAAGGCGCGGGCCCGCGGCTGGCCGTGAAAGAGGCCGAGGATATGACGGGTCATGGCGTTGAGGCGCGTGCCCCGCGCAAGCTCGGCCTCGACGTAAGGAACGAAGCGGTCGAACACATCGAGCCGCGACGGCGGCGTCCCGGCAGCGCCGAACAGAGCGCGGTCGACCTCGGCCAGCAGATAGGGATCGGCGTAAGCCGCGCGACCCAGCATCACGCCGTCGACATGAGGCAATTGCTTTTGCGCTTCGGCGAAAAATTCGATCCCGCCATTGAGAACGATCTCGAGCCCGGGCCGGCGCGCCTTCAGCCGGCGCACGCGATCGTAGTCGAGCGGCGGCACGTCGCGGTTCTCCTTGGGGCTCAAGCCGCTGAGCCAGGCTTTGCGCGCATGCACGATGAAGGTGCGGCAGCCGGCCTCAGCCACGCGATCGACGAAGCGGTCGAGGCTCGCTTCCGCGTCCTGGTCGTCGATGCCGATGCGGCATTTCACCGTGATGGGAATGTCGGCGGCCTCGCCCATCGCCGCGACGCACTCGCCGACAAGATCGGGCTCGGCCATGAGGCAAGCGCCGAACCGCCCCGACTGCACGCGATCGGACGGGCAGCCGATATTGAAATTGATTTCGTCGTAGCCGTGGCCAGCGCCGATCTTCGCCGCCTCGGCGAGGCGCTTCGGATCGCTGCCGCCGAGCTGGAGCCCGACCGGATACTCCTCAGGCGAGAAGCCGAGCACGCGCTCGCGATCGCCGTAGAGCACGGCCTCCGCCGTCACCATCTCGGTATAGAGGAAGGTCCGCCGCGAGATCAGCCGCAGGAAGTAGCGGCAGTGGCGGTCGGTCCACTCCATCATCGGCGCGACACAGAATTTATGCGTTCGATCTTCCACGTCTTGACTCTTCTTGGAGGACGCTATTGCGCCTCTCCCGCTGGACATTCTCCACATGCATGGGAAATTCGGGCGAGTCCATCAGCTTCTTGCAGCGGGCAAAGCGCCGGTTGGCATAAGCCCAGAAATCGTCAACCGGATTTCCGTCGGCGTGCTGGATCAGCCCCCAAAGCGTCCATAGGAGATCGCACATCGCCTTGTAGATGACGTAGCGGCCGAGCTGGCCCGGCGTCGGGGTACCCCCGAAATAAGCGTCGCGCAGAACCTTTTCATTCTCCGGCGTGAGCTGGGCCTCGACGGCGAAATCGCCGACATCCCAGACCGGATCGTTCATCCCGGAATATTCCCAATCGACGATCCACATCCTCTCGCCGGTGTCCAAGAAGTTCTCCGAAAGCGGATCGCAGTGGCAGGCGACGAGCGGGCGTGCGTGCGCGCTCAAGGCGCGCCGCACGCTTTCCGCGGCCGCGAGCGCTTGCGGATAGCCGTTGGGGACCGAGGCGTTCCTGGCTTTGAGGAGCTTGAGATAGTCGTCGATCATCGAGAACAGCTCGAAGCGGAAATCGAATGTCTCGCCGCTCTCGTGAAGCTTGCGCAGGGCGGCACCGGCGCGCGCGACGGCCGCGGGATTGGCATTGAAGCTCTCCGGCGTCATGGTGGCGGCGTTCTCGATCGCGACCGTCAACATCAAGCCGTCATCGGTCGTAGCGATCACCTCGGGGCTGACGCCGGCCCGCGCCGCGGCGCGCGCCGCGACCGCCTCGACCCGCCGGTTGATATAGGCCTCCGTCCCCTTGCCCGGAATGCGCAAGACATGCCGGCCGCGCGGGCCGCTCACCATGAAGACGCGGTTGGTCAGGCCCCCGAGGCGCTCGATCTCGACGCCTTCGATCTCCGCTTGCGTGTAGAAGCCCAAGCGCTCCAGCCCGCGCCTTGCGTCGTCGAAATCCGCGTTCATCCTGCCGATCCCTTGCTCGAGCCTTTAGGTCTCATGACAACAGACGCAAATTTTCCGGATCGTAAAGCGTCCGGGGCGTTTGTGTGGCGGGGTAGCTTTTCCCATAGGCCTCGATCTCGAAATCCGTCTCCTTTACAAGGGCGGCGGGAAGCCAGCCGAAGGCGATCGTCCGGCCGAGCGTGTGGCCGTAACCGCAGCTTGCTGTTTGGCCGACGACATGGCCGTCTTTCAAGATCGTTTCGCCGCCGAGCAAGGGCGCAAAACCCTCGATCGTGAACAGGCAGAGAAGCCTTTGCGGACCGTTCTTTCGCAAATCGAGGAGCGCGCTTCTGCCGATGAAGTCCTTGCCGAAATCGACCGACCAATCCAACCCGGCCGAGAGTGGATCGTAATCGGGGCCGATCTCAGCCGACCAATAGACATAGCCTTTCTCCAAACGGCAGGTCTCGATTGCCCTGTACCCCACATCGCGAATTCCATGAGGCTCCCCCGCCCGCTTCAGCGTCTCGTAGAGCATGGCGGCGTATTCCGTGGGCACATGCAGCTCGTAGCCGAGATCACCCACGTAACCGACGCGAACGGCGCGGACGGGAACCGGGCCCACCTCGATGTCGCGCACGGCCAAATAGGGAAAGGCCGCATTGGCGAGATCGTCGTCCGAAACCGATTGCAGCACCTCCCGCGATATCGGACCGCAGAGGTTCAGCACCGCCCAGCCGGAGGTCACCTCCGTCAACGCGATCGGACTGTCCTTGGGCAGATGCCGGCGCACCCAATTCGAATCACGCACGCCGAACGCCGATCCGCTGATCATGACGAATTTCTCTGGCGCGAGATGGAGCAGCGTCACCTCGGCCTCCACCCCGCCGCGCTCGTTGAGCATGGTCGTGCAGATGCAGCGCCCGGGCTCGCCCGCGATGCGGTTGGCGCAGATCGTGTCGAGGAAGGCGGTGGCGCCCTTCCCTTCGATCGTGAACTTCGAAAACGACGTCTGGTCGATCAACGCGACACCCTCGCGGATTTGCCGGTGCTCCTTGGCGACCTGATCGAACCAACTCGGCTTGCCCTCGAAACTCGATGTCTCCGTCCGGTCCGCGCCAGGATCGGCGAAGCAGAGCGGACGCTCCCAGCCGAAGCGTGTGCCGAAGACCGCGCCCGCCGCCTTGAGCTGCTCATGCACGGGCGAGCGCCGCAAGCCGCGACCCGCTTCGTTCTCCGCACCGGGCCAATGGATGCTGTAATAGTCGCCATAGGCCTCGATAGCCCGTTCTTCGAGATAGCGCCCGGTGCTGTGCGGACGGCCGAACCGGCGCACGTCGAAGGCCCAAAGGTCCATGCCGGGATCGCCGTCGAGGATCCAATTCGCCATCGCTTCGCCGGCCCCGCCCGAGGCGGCAATGCCGGCGGTGAAGCCGCACGCCACGAAGAAATTGTCGAGCTCGGGCGCCAGCCCCAGGATCGGTTCGCCGTCGGCCGAGACCGGAATCGGCCCATTGATGATCGTCTGGATGCCGATCTCGTTGAGGATTGGCAACCGCTCCGCACAAGGCAGCGCGAACAGTTCGAGGCGCTCCATGTTCTCGGGGAACAATTCCCGGCCGAAGGCGAAAGGCGGGCGCGACCGCCAGCAGCCCTTGGTCCCCTTCTCCCATCCGCCGATTGCGAACGCGCCGACATCGGGCTTGAGATAGAAGTTCTTGTCGGGATCGCGGAGCGTCGGCAGCGTCTTCGGCAGGTCGAGTTTCTTCTCGGTGATGAAATATTGGTGCTCGACGACGCCCGCCGCAAGCGCCACACCCGCCATCTCGGCGATGCGTTTCGCCCACAGTCCGGCGCAGTTGACGAGGTAGTCGCAACTGACCTTGCCGTGATCGGTCATGACGCCCACGACCTTCCGGCCATCTTTGAGGATGCCGGTGACGGTCGTTCCTTCTTGCAGCTTCGCGCCGTTCTTGCGCGCGGCGGAGGCGAAGGCCTGCGTCAGCGCATAAGGATCGACGTAGCCGTCGGAGGGGATGAACGCCGCCCCGACCACGCCCTCCGGGTCGATATAGGGGAAGAGATCGACGGCTTCTTTTGCCGAAAGAGAGTGACACTCGAAGCCGAAGCTCTTGGCCAAGGTCATCGAGCGCCGGATTTCGCTCCACCGGTCCGCCGAAGAGGCAAGCCGCAATGACCCCACCTTCCTCCAATCGATCGCCTGGCCTGACTCGGCCTCGAGCTGGTCGAACACGGCGACCGAGTTCTGCATCAGCCGCGTCAGGTTCTTGCGACCGCGGAGCTGGCCGACCAGGCCCGCCGCATGCCAGGTGCATCCGTTGGTGATTTGCGATTTCTCGAGCAGCAAGACGTCGCGTTCGCCGCGCCGCGTCAGCGCATAGGCGACCGCGCAGCCGATCGCCCCGCCGCCGATAATGACGATGCGCGCATGGCGATCGAAGGACTCCGGCATCGCTCTACGCCTTTCCGCTTCAGTGTCCGAGCGCCGTAACCGGCGCGATGACGATGCGATGGGAGTCAGATTTCAAGGACTTACGCTCGCGAAGGGAATCAAGTTGCGAACCGGCCCGGGCGGCGCTCAACCGTAGCGCTCGCCCCAGGCGTAGAGCGCCTTCAAGACCGGTCCGAGCGCCTTGCCCTTGTCGGTCAGGAAATACTCGTAGCGCGGCGGATGGCTTTCATAAAGCCTTGTGCCGATCACACCGGCGCGCTCCAAGCTCTTGAGCCGCGCCGACAGCGTGTTTGGCGCCACGCCGCCAAGCCCCTTCTCCAGTTCCTGGAAGCGCAGCGGACCTTTGCGAAAGAGATCGCGCAGCACGAGCAGCGACCATTTCTCGCCGATCACGTCGAGCGCGCGCGCCACCGGACAATCTTCCTGGCCATATCCGCCTGCCATGGGAGCCTCGCACCCCTTGAAGGAATAAAGTCACTTGCTATATAATAGTGACTTGCTGAATTATAGCAAGAATTGTCTCGCGGGAAACGCTCCGCGGGGCGAAACTCGAGGAAGCGCCACGTCCCGTCCAGGAGGATGCCGCCATGCATTCGCTTCTTTGCGCATTGATCGTCTTCCTAGCGGTTGGAATCGGCGTCTGGCTGGTCTCCTTTCTCGTCGAAGCGCTGAGGCCGAAGCCGCAACCGCCGGCGAAACTCTCCTGGGCGCCCGCGATCCCCATCGAGACCGTCGAGGTCGGCGGCAACAAGCTCCGCTACATAAAAACCGGCAAAGGCCCCGTGCTTGTCCTCCTCCACACGCTTCGGACGCAGCTCGATCTGTTCCAGAAGATCGTACCGGAGCTTTCCAAGCATTTCACGGTCTACGCCTTCGACTATCCCGGCCACGGCTATTCGGACATTCCCGAGGGAAATTACGACGCCGCCTTCTTCACTGCGGCGGTCGAAGGCTTTCTCGACAAGCTCAACCTCCGCGACGTGACGCTCGCGGGCGTCTCGATCGGCGGCTCGATCGCGCTCCTTCTCGCCGCGCGGCATAACGCCCGTGTCGCGCGGGTGATCGCCATCAACCCTTACGACTACGCCAAGGGCCGCGGGCTAGCGCGTGGCGGACCTGTCGCCTCACTCGTGACCTACGCCTCACTCCTTCCTTTCATCGGCGAGACCTTCACGCGGCTCAGGAATTCCACGGTCGTCGGGACGGCGTTTCGTGGCGGCGTTGCCGATCCGGACGCCATACCGCCGGCGCTCGCGAAGGAGATGTATTTGGTGGGAAATCGCCCCGGGCATTACCAGGCCTTCCTCACATTGTTGCGAAACGGGGCGAGTTGGGAGGCTGCCGCCAAGGATTACCGCCGCATCGAGATTCCGGTTCTGCTCGTGTGGGGGGCGCGCGACTGGGCAAACGAGGACGAGCGCGAGCACGACCGCGCGCTGATCCCGGGCGTGGAGATGGTCACGGTCGAACAGGGCGGGCACTTCCTGCCGCTCGACCGCCCGCGTGAACTAACGGAACTGATCGTCCGCTTCGCCCGCGCCTGAGCCTATTCCAGCGTGGAGATCGTTTCCGCCGTCGCCGGCGGATGCGGCTTGGAGATGATGAAGGCCGAGACGTCCCAGGCTTGCTGAACCGTGAGTAGTGGCGCCAGGTAATTGACCCCCATCGGCATGTTGTCGTGGATGTAAGACGCGGCGTAAGCCGTCTTGGCCATGCCCGCGCCCGCGTTGAAACTCGCCTCGCCCCACAGCGGCGGAATCGAATAGCCGACACCGGGGCTCGGCTTCGGTTGGCCTTGCCCGTCCTCCTTGTGGCAGGTCGCGCAGAGCTTGGCGTAGACCTCCTCTCCGCGCCGCGCATCCGGCGGCGAGGCTGGATTCGCGATCGGCCGCAAACCCATGCCGGCAACGCGCACGCCTTCCGGGCTGCCGTGGCCCACGAATTTGAGGTAGGCGATGATCGCCTCCATCTCGCGGCCCTCGCTCGGCAAGTCTCTGCCGTTGAGGCTCCGCCGCATGCACCCGTTGATGCGATCGGTCAGCGTCAGGACCTGGTCGTCCACCATGAAGGGATACGTCGCGAAGGTGGAGACGAAGGGCGCGGCGAAGGGCTGCAATCCGGCATTGAGATGACAATTCTGGCAGGCGAGATTATTGCCGGCATAGCGCAGGGCGGGGTCGGTGGCGTTCTTGCCGATATGGCGGGGGGTATTGACGATCAGATCCTGCCGTAGCGGATGAGATCGTTCTGAGGCCCCGGTCCAAGCTTGGCGATATCGGCGGCGTACCAATCGACCGGCCGGTCGAGCACATAATGGGTTACATAATAGGCCACACCAGCGCCCGCCGCCGCCCCGAGCAGGAGCCCAAGGACAATGCCAAAGCCCGACCCCTGTCGCATCCCCTTGCCTCCCACCCCATATTGTTAGGTGTTCCCATGATAGCCATCCCCGCTTGCAACTCTGCAAGCCCGTTCGGCGATCATCCCAAACCATGAACGAACGAGCTTCCAAAGACGCGCACGTGGCGACCGATCCGGTCTGCGGCATGATGGTGGACCCGCACGCGGGCAAGCCAAGCGAGCAGTTTCGCGGTCACGCCTACTTTTTCTGCTCCGAGGGCTGCCGCAAGAAGTTCGCGGCCGACCCCGCCCGCTATCTCGACAAAACGGGTGAGCCAGCGGCGCTCGCGGCCGGCACGCTCTATACCTGCCCCATGCATCCGCAAATCGTGCAGGAAGGGCCGGGCCACTGCCCCATTTGCGGCATGACGCTCGAGCCCATGGGGGCGGCGCCCGAGGACACCGACAATCCCGAGCTTATCGATTTCACCCGGAGGCTTTGGGTGGCGGCGCCGCTCGCGCTCGCCCTCCTCGCCATGGACATGGGCGCTCACGTCTTCGGCGTCGATCTCCTCCCCTTCCTTTCGCCGCAGGCGCAAAGCTGGCTGAAGCTCGCCCTCGCCTTTCCCGCCGTGCTGTGGTCCGGCTGGCCGTTCTTCGAGCGCGGGATCGCCTCGATCCGCTCGGGCTGGCTCAACATGTTCACGCTGATCGCGCTCGGCACTGGCGCCGCGTTCCTCTACAGCGTCGTCGCCACGGTGGCGCCCGGCCTGTTCCCGGCCTCGATGCGCGACGCACATGGCCTCATCCCGACCTATTTCGAGGCGGCCGCGGTGATCGTCGCCCTCGTCCTTGTCGGCCAGGTGCTCGAGCTTCGGGCGCGCGAGAAGACGGGCGGCGCCATTCGCGCGCTGCTCGACCTTGCGCCCAAGACCGCTTTGCGCGTGCTCGGCGGCGGCAAGACCGAGACCGTGGCGCTCGCCGCAGTCAATGTCGGCGACATCTTGCGAGTGAGACCCGGCGACAAGATCCCGATCGACGGCACGGTGATCGAGGGCAGGAGCGCGGTCGATGAATCGATGCTGACCGGCGAGCCGATCCCCGTCGAGAAGGACGCCGGCGACCGCGTCACCGGCGGCACGCTGAACGGCTCCGGCAGTTTCGACATGCGCGTCGATCGCACCGGTGCTGCGACCACGCTCGCGCAAGTGGTCGAGATGGTCGCATCGGCGCAACGGTCGCGCGCACCGATCCAAGCTCTCGCCGACACCGTCTCGGGCTATTTCGTGCCGGCCGTGATCGCCGTGGCGGTGATCGCGTTCATCGCCTGGTACATGGTCGGCCCGGCGCCGCAATTGGCTTACGCGCTCGTTGCCGCCGTGACCGTGCTCATCGTCGCCTGTCCTTGCGCGCTCGGCCTCGCCACGCCCATCTCCATCATGGTGGCGACCGGACGCGGCGCGGAGGCCGGCGTGCTGGTGCGGAACGCAGCCGCGCTCGAGCGTCTCGCCAAGGTGGACACGCTCGTCGTCGACAAGACGGGAACCCTGACCGAGGGCAAGCCGGCGCTGACCGGCGTCGAGACCATGCCGGGCTTTACCTCCGACGAGGTCTTGCTGCTCGCGGCCTCGCTCGAAGCGGGCAGCGAGCATCCGCTCGCCGCCGCGATCTTGCGCGGGGCCGAAGCGCGTGGACTTCGTACCTGACAAGGTTGCGGATTTCGGCGCCGTGACCGGCCAGGGCGTGACGGGACGCATTGGCGCGCGCAACGCTCTCCTCGGCAATCAGCGCCTGATGGAAGGCGCGAAGATCGTTCCCTCGCCGCTTGCTTCTTCGGCCGAGGCGCGGCGGAAAGAGGGTGAGACAGTGATGTTCCTCGGCGTTGACGGCAAGCTTGCCGGTCTCGTTACCGTCGCCGACCCGATCAAGCCGACGGCCGCCGAGGCCATCGCCAAGCTTCACCGCCTCGGACTGAAAATTGTGATGGCGACCGGCGACAACGAGACGACGGCCAAGGCCGTCGCCGCGCGGCTTGGCATCGACGAAGTGCGCGCAAGCCTCAGGCCCGAGGACAAGCTCACCATCATCAAGAGCTTGCAAGAGAAGGGCGCGGTCGTGGCCATGGCCGGCGACGGCATCAACGACGCGCCGGCGCTGGCGCAGGCCGATGTCGGCATCGCCATGGGCACCGGCGCCGACGTCGCCATGGAGAGCGCAGGCCTCACTCTGCTCAAGGGCGATCTCCGCGGCGTGGTGCGCGCCGTCAACCTCGCCCGCGCCACGATGCGCAACATCAAGGAGAACTTGTTCTTCGCCTTCGTCTACAATGCGCTCGGCGTTCCAGTCGCCGCAGGCGTGCTCTATCCCGCCTTCGGCATCTTGCTCTCGCCGATCATCGCCGCGGCGGCCATGAGCTTCTCCTCGGTCTCGGTCGTCGGCAACGCGCTCCGCTTGCGCGGCATCGATCTCGATTAGTCTGTCACGGTCAAACGGGGTTTCGTTTCATGCAAGATGTGAGCCGCAAGCCGAAGCTGCTCGTGGACTACGCGCCGCCCGACTATCTCATCGAAGCGGTCGAGCTCGACGTTGCCCTCGATCCCAGCGAAACGCGCATCAACGCCAAGCTCAAGGTCAGGGCCAATCCTGAAGCGGCGGGCGGCAAACGGCCGCTCGTGCTCAACGGCGAAGGACTTGTCCTCAAGAGCCTCGCGCTGAACGGCAGGCGTCTTGCGCCGGAGGATTACGCCGTCACCGAGACCACGCTCACGATACCTTCCGTTCCGGCCGAGCCGTTCACGCTCGACATCGCGACCACCTGCAATCCCGACGCCAATACCGCGCTCTCCGGCCTCTACCTCTCGCGCGGCACCTATTGCACCCAGTGCGAGCCGGAAGGTTTCCGCCGCATCACCTATTTCATCGACCGGCCCGACGTGCTCGCCGTCTATACCGTGCGCATCGAGGCCGACCGCGCCGCCGTGCCCGTGCTGCTCTCGAACGGCAATCCCCTGGCGCAAGGCGACATTCCCGGCACCGGGCGCCACTTCGCCATTTGGCACGACCCCTTCCCCAAGCCGTCTTATCTCTTCGCTCTCGTCGGCGGCAATCTCGCCCGCGTGCCCGATAGCTTCGTCACCGCTTCGGGCCGCAAGGTCGATCTCGCCATCTATGTCGAGCCGGGCAAGGAAGATCGCTGCGCCTGGGCGATGGAGTCGCTGAAACGCGCCATGCGCTGGGACGAGGAGCGGTTTGGCCGCGAATACGATCTCGACGTGTTCAACATCGTCGCCGTCAGCGATTTCAACATGGGCGCGATGGAGAACAAGGGCCTCAACATCTTCAACGACAAGCTCGTGCTCGCGCGTCCCGACACCGCGAGCGACGCCGATTATGCCTCGATCGAAGGTGTGATCGCGCATGAGTATTTTCACAACTGGACCGGTGACCGCGTCACCTGCCGGGACTGGTTCCAGCTCTGTCTGAAGGAGGGGCTGACCGTCTTCCGCGACCAGGAATTCACCGCCGACACGCGGGCAGGCCCGGTCGAGCGCATCGCCGCCGTGCGCCTCCTGAAGACGCATCAATTTCCCGAGGACGCGGGACCGCTTGCCCACCCCGTCCGGCCCGCCTCCTATATCGAGATCAACAATTTCTACACGGCGACCGTCTACGAGAAGGGCGCCGAGCTCTGCCGCATGTTGCAGACGCTTCTCGGCCGCGACGGCTTCCGCAAAGGACTCGATCTCTATTTCGAGCGCCATGACGGCCAAGCGGTGACGGTCGAGGATTTCGTCGCGGCGATGGCCGACGCGACCGGCCGCGACCTCTCCCAATTCATGCTCTGGTACACCCAGAGCGGGACGCCCGAGCTGGCTTGCGCGCTCGACTACGATGCGCGCGCCAAGACGGCGCGGCTCTCGGTGAGCCAGGTCGTTCCGCCGACGCCCGGCCAGGCGAAGAAGAAGCCGATGATGATCCCGCTCAAGCTCGGGCTGATCGGCGCCAATGGCGATGAGCTGTCGCTGAAGCTCGACGGCGCTGCCCTGAGCGACGGCCTGATCGAGGTGACGGATCGCGAGCAGGTCTTCACCTTCCGCGACGTCCCCTCCCCGCCGACGCCGTCTCTGCTCCGCGGGTTCTCGGCGCCGGTCCGCATCACCACTGGCCTCGATGCCGGCAGGATCGAGTTCCTGATGACGCATGACAGCGACCCCTTCAACCGCTGGCAGGCGGCGCAGACTTACGCCACAAATCTTCTCACCGCTGCCGCGCGCGACGGCGACGGACTTGCGCGCGGCGACGGCGCCACGCGTCTCGCCGAGGTCCTAGGCGCGACCGCGAACGATGCGGGCTTGCTCCCGGCTTATCGTGCCGAGTTCCTAAAGCTTCCGGGCGAGTCCGATATCGCGCGCGAGATTGGCCGCAATGTCGATACCGATGCCGTGCACAGCGTGCGCGAGTCCTTGCGCACGGAGATCGGCAACGTGCTACGGGAGACCTTGGCCGCGCTTTACGAAAGTTCTCAGCCGCGCGGGCCCTATTCGCCGGACGCCGCGAGCGCGGGCCTCAGGGCCTTGCGGACCGCCACGCTCGATCTCCTCGTCGCGACTGGCGCGGGCTCCGAGATTGCGCGCGCCGACCGGCATTACCGCGAGGCCACCAATATGACCGACGCCATCGCGGCTCTCTCAATTCTGTCGCAGCTCTCGGGGCCCGAGGGGCAAGCCGCGCTCGGACATTTCTACGCGCGCTGGCAGGACGAGCCTCTGGTGCTCGACAAGTGGTTCGCGGTGCAGGCGCGGGCGGCGCGGGCAGATTCGGTCGAGACCGTTGGGGCGCTCCTCTCCCACCCGAAATTCTCGCTGAAGAACCCCAATCGCATCCGCGCGCTGATCGGAAGCTTCATCCACTCCAATCCGACCGGCTTCAACCGCGCCGACGGGGCCGGCTACCGCCTTCTTGCAGCCCAGGCGCTCGAAATCGACCGGTTCAACCCGCACGTGGCGGCGCGGTTGTTGGGCGCCTTCGAGAGTTGGCGCATCCTCGAAAAGAAGCGCCAGGCCCACGCCAAGGCCGCGCTTGAACGCCTGGCGGCCCAGTCCTTGTCCACCGACAGCTACGAGATCGTCAGCAAAACCTTGGGCGGGGATTAAGAGTTGGGGCAGCGTCAACGGGTTATTAACCGATTTTCCACAGCTTTAGTCTGGACAGAGAGAGCCTCCATCGATTCCAATGGGATGAGGGCGATTCGGAGATGCGGCACGTCTCCGGCTCTAAGCAGGAGAACGTCAGGGGGACCGAATGGCGCAGGCGCGTTCGGCGCGTGAGGGATTTGGATTCGCAGGTCCGCTTTGGCTGGACCTCCGCGACCTCGTCGGCCGCTATTTCTTTGATACCGAGCGGGTTCGCCGCCTCCTTCCCTTCCTGCTCGCGGGCTTTGCCGCCGTCGCCATTCTCGGTTTCGCCGCCGAACTCATTTCAGGCAAGCGCGCCGCCTACGCCGAGGCCGAGCACCGGCTCGACCTGATCGCCGACGGAACCGCGGCGAACCTCAAGGACAAAAAGCTCAAGCCTGACAGCGATTGGCAGAAGGCGCTCGCCGACAGCCTGCCCAAGCGCGCGCTCGGCATGGACCGCATCATTTTGCTTGCCGACGTCGAAGGGAACATCAAAGCCCGCGCGCCGCTCGACGGTGCGCCGAAGGGCGACCTTCTGACCCTGCTGGGGCCCCAGCAGCCACTCACCACCTTCGGCGCGGAGGCCGGCGTGCTCCGCCTTGCCCTCTTGGACGGAACTGACGCCCTCGTCGCCGCGCGCAACGTGGGCGACAGCCAGCTCGCGTTCATCCAGCCGGTCGGTGCGGCGCTTGCCGATTGGCGGCAGGGAGCGCGGCTTGAGATTACCCTTCTCGTGCTCACCGGGCTTGTGCTCGCTCTACTCGCGGGCGGGCTGTGGTCTCTCGCTCCTACTTCGGCCCGCGCGGAAAGCGGCAGCGTCGCCGGCGAGCTGGCCGATTCCCTCCCCGGCTGCGGCGTGTGGCGGTGGAATCTCGCCCGCGGCCATGTGCATTGGTCAGCGCCAATGTACCGGCTGCTCGGCCTCGACCCCAACGACAAGGCCATGGCCTTCGGCGCCGTCGCGCGGACACTCCACCCCGAGGACGACCTCCGCGGCGAAGTCGACCGCCATTTGCGCGAAGGTCTCTCCCAGTTCGACCGCTCTTTCCGGCTTCGTCACGCCGCCGGTCATTGGGTCACGGTAAGGCTCCGCGGCGAGATCGCGCGTGGACCCGATCGCGAACCCTACCTCACCGGCATCGCCGTCGTCCCCGAGAGCGCCGACGCCGCCGTCCCGGTCGGCTCGGCGGACGAGAATGCGCGGCTGCGCGACGCGGTGGAAACGATTTCCGAGGCCTTCGTGCTGTGGGACCGGGAAAACCGCCTGGTGATGTGCAACAGCAAATATCAGCAGTTTCACGGCCTCAGTGACGACATGGTGCGCCCCGGCAGTCCCTACGACGAGGTGATCGCCGGCGCATCGGAGCCGATCGTCTCCAAGCGCGTGAGCATGACCGGTTCCGACGATGACGATAGCCGCACCTACGAGGCGCAGATCGAGGACGGGCGCTGGCTGCATATCAACGAGCGCCGCACCCGCGACGGCGGCTATGTCAGCGTCGGCACCGACGTCACCGTGCTGAAGCAGAGCCAGCAGCGCCTCGCCGACAGCGAGCAGCAGCTCCGCGCGAGCGTCGCCGAGCAAAAGCTCTCGAGCCGCGAGCTCGAGCAGCAAAAGCAGCAACTGGTCGATCTCGCCGAGAAATACGCGCTGGAGAAGAACCGAGCCGAGGCGGCCAATCAGGCCAAATCCGAGTTCCTCGCCAATATCAGCCACGAGCTGCGCACGCCACTCAACGCCGTGATCGGCTTCTCCGAAGTGATGACGCAATCGCTGTTCGGCCCGGTCGGCCATCCCAAGTACCAGGAATACGCCCGCGACATTCTCGCCAGCGGCAACTATCTGCTCGAAGTCATCAACGACATTCTCGACATGTCGAAGATCGAGGCCGGCCGCATGTCGCTCGATGTCGGCAGTGTCGATCTCGCCGATATCGTCGCCGACAGCATGAAGGTGGTGAGCCAGGCGGCCGCCGAGCGCAACATCACGCTCTCGCGCCACGGGCCGCAGCACCTGCCGCTCGAGGCCGACCGGCGCGCGCTCAAGCAGGTGTTCCTCAACCTGCTCTCCAACGCGGTCAAGTTCACCCGCGACGGCGGCAGCGTCGATGTGCATCTGGCGCGCGCGCGCGGCTATGTGAAGATTGCCATCAGGGATACCGGCATCGGCATTGCCGAGGCCGACATCGTCAAGCTCGGCAGGCCCTTCGAGCAAGTCGAGAACCAGTTCTCCAAGAGCCATCAGGGCAGCGGGCTGGGGTTAGCCATCTCGCGCGCGCTGGTCGAGCTGCATGGCGGCACGCTCCGCATCACAAGCCGCGAAGGGCAGGGCACGACCGTTACCTGCATGCTGCCGTTGCAGCCGGTGATCGCCGACAAGGCTCCGGAACTCGCGGCGGCCTCCGCCTAGAACGACCCCTTCCCCCGTCTTACGCCACGATGCGGTCGAAGGCCTCGTGCACGGCGCTAAGCGTATCTTTCAGCGTCGCTTCGAGCGTGGCGAAATCCGGCATCTCGGCGGCGCGGGCGAGCAGGTCCTTCAGCGCGCGCGGCGCCTCATCGGCGACGAACGGCTTGTCGAGACAGAGCCGTAGCACCTGCGTCAGCGTGTGATAGAGCCGCGCCGCGGGAACGAGAATCTCGGCATCGCCGGGCGCAAGCGCGCCGGCCGCGGCAAGCTTCGCGAGCGCCGTCTCCGTATTCTGGTCGAGCACCTCCGCGTGGTTCGCGGCCGACACGATCTGAAGAAACTGGGCGATGAATTCGAGGTCGATCAGCCCGCCGCGCACCTGCTTCAGATCCCAGATATCGGTGCTTCCCTTCTCGCCGGCGATCTTGTCCCGCATCGTCCTGACGTCAACCGCGACCGCCTTCCTGTCACGGGGCGCGAAGAGAACGCACTTGATCGTGGCCTCGATCTTGCGCCTGAGCGGCGCAGGCCCGCTCACGACCCGCGCCCGCGTGAGCGCAAGATGCTCCCAGGTCCAGGCCGTGTTCTTTTGGTAGGCGGTGAAGCTCGAGAGCCTGGTCGCGACCGGACCCTGACTCCCCGAGGGCCGGAGCCTCATATCGACCTGGTAGAGCGAACCCTCGGCCGTCTCGGCCGAGAGCGCAGCGATCAGGCGCTGCGTGAAGCGCGTGTAGTATTGCGGGCCGGGAAGGCTCTTTGCTCCGTCGGACTGGGCGCCTTCGCCCTCGTAGTCGTAAACGACGATGAGATCGAGGTCGGAGCCCGCGGTCGTCTCCCGGCCGCCGAGCTTGCCCATGGCGAGTATCGCTGCCTCCCCTCCCGGCATCCGCCCGTGGCTTCGGACAAGCTCCTCCTCCACGCGCTTTGCCAGCGCTTCGATCAATGTCTCGGCGAGATCGGCGTACGCGGCGCCGGCCTGCCGCGCCGAGAGCGTGCCGGAGATCCCGCGCACGCCGATCAGGAACGCCTGTTCGCGCCCGACCATCCGCGCGCGGTCGAGCGTCTCCTGATAGTCCTGCGCCTCGGCAAGCGCTGCGCCCGTAAGCTCCTTCAGACGCGCAAGCGTCGGCGCGTTACCGAAAAAACCCGGATCGAGCACGGCATCGAGCAGAAGCGGCCTTCGGCCGATGATGCGGGCAAGCCGGGGCGCCGTCCCCATGATGTCGGCGAAGAGGCGGAGCAGGCTCGGATTGGCGGCGAGCAGCGAGAAGAGCTGGAGCCCGGCCGGCATGCTGCCGATCACGCGGTCGAAGGTCACGAGCGCGAGATCGGGCTCGGCGGTGCGACCGAACGCATCGAGCAGCGAGGGAAGAAACTCGATCAGCCGCTCGCGCGCGCGCCCGCTGCGGGTCGCGGCATAGCGGCCCGACTGCCAGGCCCGGATGGCGGCGAGCGCCGCTTCCGGGTTGTGGAAGCCGAGGCGCTTCAAGCCGCCTCGCGCCGCCGGACTGTCCTCGTCAAAGCCGCTGACGAGGGCGGGCGCGGAGCTCGGGACCTCGGGCAGTCGCTCGAACAACGCCTCGTAATGGGTTTCGACCCGCTTGAACCGGGCAAGCAGCGCATCGCCGAAGGCGTCCGTTTCGGCATAGCCGCAGAGCCTCGCGGCGCGATCGAGTTCTCGCCGCTCGGCGGGAACGATGTGGGTCTGCTGGTCTTCCACCATTTGCAGCCGGTTCTCGATGCGGCGCAGGAAGAGATAGGCGCCGCTCAGTTCCTTGGCGGCATCGGGCGCGATCCAGCCTCCCTTGGCGAGGCGATCGAGCGTCTCGACAGTCCCCCTCGTCCGAAGCTCGGGGTGGCGGCCGCCGGCGATGAGCTGCTGAGTTTGGGCGAAGAACTCGACATCGCGGATACCCCCGCGTCCGAGCTTGATGTCGTGGCCCTCGACCGCGATGGCACCATGGCCCTTGAAGGCATGCACCCGCCGCTTCATGGCATGGATGTCGGCGACCGCGGCGAAGTCGAGATATTTTCGCCAGATGAAAGGCGCGAGCTGGGCCAAGAATTCCTCGCCCGCCGCGATGTCGCCGGCCGCGACCCGTGCCTTGATCAGCGCCGCGCGCTCCCAATTCTGGCCGAAGCTCTCGTAATAGGTGAGCCCCGCCTCGACCGAGAGCGCGATCTGGGTCGCGCCCGGATCGGGCCGGAGCCTGAGATCGGTGCGGTAGACGTAACCGTCGGCGGTGTGCTCCTGGAGCAGACGGACGAGATCGCGCGTGAGCCGCACGAAGAAGGTTGACGGTTCGATCTCGGGCTTCAGCCCGGCGCGGTCGGCGTCGTAGAACACGATGAGGTCGATGTCGCTCGAATAGTTCAGCTCGAACGCGCCGAGCTTGCCCATGGCGATAACGAAATAGCCGGGCGCGCCCGAATCCCCTTGCGGCTCGACCTGGCCCGCTTCGCGCGCCTTGCGGAAGAGGTACCCGGTCGCCTGCTCCAACACCGCATCGGCCGTGGCGCTCAGCGCATGGAGCGTGCCCTCGGTCGACCACACGCCGCCGAGATCGGCGAGGCCAGCGAGGAGCGCCATGCGCCGCTTGAAGTGCCGAAGATGCGCCGCGACTTCCTGCGAGGTCGCCGCCTTCGCGACTGCATCGGCAAAGCCCTCACGCGCCTCCCGCGCATGGGCCTCGGGGTCGCGCGTGAGGCATGCGGCAAGATCGGCGGGGGTCCTCTGCGCGAGAGCGGCAAGATAGGGCGAGGCGGAGAATGCCGCGTCGAGCAGCGCGCGCGCATTTGGCGCCTCGGCGATAAGGGCAGCCGCGGGCGCGAACTCGGCGGCGTCGCGAAACGCCTGGTTGAGGCTTTGGAGAACGTCGGCGCCCCGCGCCGCATCGTACACGCACGGGGCCTCGGTGATGCGCTCGACGAACGCGGTTACGCTGCCCTGGTCTCTGATCCCGCCTGCTCCTGAGCCGGCACCCCATTCGCGGCCGCCTCGCTCCCGCTCGGCAAAGCGAGGACCACTCTGAGCCCGGGCGCATTGTCCTCAAGTCTCAGGCGGCCACCATGCAACCGCGCCACCGCCGCGACAAGACTTAATCCCAGACCGCTGCCCGGCTCCGACCGGCTCTCTTCCAGCCTGACGAAGCGTTCGAGCACGCGCTTGCGATCGGACGCAGGAACGCCCGGTCCGCGATCGGTGACGGCGATCTCGACGACGCCGCCCCTCTCGATCGCGGTCACTTCGACGTCCGGGGTCTTGCCGGCCGCCGCGCCGTCCGCCACGGCCGTTCCATACTTGATCGCGTTGTCGATGAGATTGGCGATGGCCTGGCCGAGCAGTTGCCGGTCGGCGCGGACGAAGACCGGACCATTGGCCTCGGCTTTCAACACGAGCCCACGCTCCTCCGCGACCGGCTCGTAGAGCTCGGCCACGTCGCAAAGCAGCGCGGCGACGTCGAGCCTCTCGCGGTTCTCGCCGCCCGCGCCCGCCTCGATGCGGGCGATGGACAGGAGTGCGTTGAAGGTTTTGATCAGGCTATCGGCCTCCTCGATGGTTCGCTCCAGCGCTTCGCGATAGACCGGCTCGCCATAAGGCTCGCGAAGCGCAGCCTCGACGCGGTTGCGCAGGCGGTTGAGCGGCGTCTTGAGGTCGTGGGCGATATTGTCCGAGACCTCGCGCATGGCCGCCATGAGCTGCTCGATCCGCGCCAGCATGAGATTGAGGCTTTCGGACAGCCGGTCGAGCTCGTCGCCGGAGCCGGCTACGGGCAGACGCCCGCCGAGATCGCCGGCCATGATCGTGCGCGTGGTCGCCGAGAGCGTGTCGATGCGGGCGAGCAGCTTCCGGCTCACCCAATAGCCGCCGCCGATGCCGAACAGCGCCATAACGCCCAGCCCCCACAACATGGCCGAGCGGACCATGCGCGCAAGCTCGCGGCGGTCTTCGATATCGCGGCCAACGATCAGACGGTATCCGCTAGTCAGCCGGAACACATTGGCGAAGGCGAGCCGCCGCTCCACGCCTCCGGCCGCCGGTCGCCGGTAATAGAACTCGACCGGTCCGACGCTATTCCACAGCTCGGGCGCCACCGCGCCGAGATTCCCCGCCATGCGATGGCCCTCGCCGTCGGCTACGAGATAGAGGCTGTTGCCGGGCGTCTCGCTGCGTTCGGCGACGATGCGGACGAGCTGCTCCAATCCGCCGGCCCGGTACTGTTCGGCAAGACCCTTCAGCTCGGCGTCGATCGTCTGATTGAGCTGCCGCGACAGCAGCACCGTCGTGTTCCAGTAGATATAGGCGATGGCGAGGATCGCCGCGGTGCTGAACAGCGCAAGATAAGTCAGCGATAGGCGAAACGTGGTGGTCCGGAAGAGCTTAGTGAGCGCTGTCACGGATGCTGTAGCCGGCGCCGCGGACGGTGTGGAGGAGCGGGTTGCCGAAACTCTTGTCGATCTTGGACCGGAGCCGGGAAATGTGGACGTCGATGACATTGGTTTGCGGGTCGAAATGATAGTCCCAGACATTTTCCAGCAGCATGGTGCGCGTCACCACCTGGCCCGCATGCTTCATCAGGTATTCGAGCAGGCGAAACTCGCGCGGCTGCAAGACGATAGCCTCGCCCCCTCGCGTCACCTTGTGGGTCAGCCGGTCGAGCACGAGATCGCCGACGACGAGGCGCGTGTTCCCCTCCTCCGGCGCGCTCCGGCGCGCGAGCGCCTCGATCCTGGCGAGAAGCTCGCTGAAGGCGTAAGGCTTGGTGAGATAGTCGTCGCCGCCCGCGCGCAAGCCCTTGACGCGATCGTCCACTTCGCCGAGGGCGCTTAAGATGAGCGCGGGGGTTCGGATTTCTTCGGCGCGGAGCGCCCCGATCACCGCCAGCCCGTCGCGTTTCGGTAGCATGCGATCGACGATCAGCACGTCGTAGGCATTGGCTCTGGCAAGCTCGAGTCCGGTTTGTCCGTCGCCTGCATATTCGGCCACGTGACCCGACTTTTTTAGGGCGCGCCCGAGGAAGGAGGCGGTCTCCTGATCGTCCTCGATAACCAGCACACGCACGGGTTTCGGATCTCCGGATGACGCTGCCGCGACCGATGGCGATAAAAGCCGGGCGGCGCGGTCGGGGGGAGCCGCGCCGCCCTCCGGCGGTCGAAGTGGCTTTAGGCCTTCTTCAGAGAGAGCGCAATGAAGCGCGTCTGATCGCCGGTCTTGACTTGCATGAGGACCTTGACCGTGTCCTTGTCCGACTTGGCGCCGTCCATGGCCTTCTTGACGCCGGCGGCGACATCGGCGGGGTTGGAGACGCTGACGCCGGCCACTTCGAGGATGACGTCACCGGGCTTGAGGCCCTTGTCGGCGGCATCGCTCTTGGGATCGACCTCAGTGATCACCACGCCTTCCTCGCCCGCGCCGGGGAATTTGGTGGCGGGCGCCAGCGAGAGACCGAGATCCTTCAATTGCTCGCCCGCGTCGGGCTTGTCCTCTTCGAGCGCGGCAAGCTGCTTGTTGCTCGGGAACGTGCCGAGCTTCATGTTGACATGCCGCTTCTCGCCATAGCGAACGATCGAAAGATCGACATTGGTATCGGGGTTGAGCTCGGCGACTTTGCGGGCAAGGTCGCGCGAGTCATCGATCTTCTCGCCGTTCACCTCGACGATGACGTCGCCGGGCTTGATGTCCTGTTTCGCCGCGGGACCGTCTTCGGTCACTTTGGTGATCATGGCGCCCTTCGCCTCGGCCATTCCGACCGAGTTGGCGATGTCTTCCGTAACGTTCTGGATGACGACGCCGAGCCAGCCGCGATCGACGGAGCCATGGCTCTGCAACTCGCCGACAACCTCCTTGACGAGGGCAGCCGGAACCGCGAAGGCGATACCGACATTTCCGCCGCTCGGGCTGAAGATGGCGGTGTTCATGCCCACGACCCTGCCATCGAGGTCGAAGCTCGGACCGCCGGAGTTGCCGCGGTTCACCGCCGCGTCGATCTGAAGATAGTCATAGGGGCCGGAACCGATGTCGCGGTTATGGGCGGAGATGATGCCGGCCGTCACCGTGCCGCCAAGGCCGAACGGATTGCCGACGGCGAGCACCCAGTCGCCCACCCGCGGATCCTTGCTGGAGAACTCGACATACGGGAAGGTCTTGCCCGGGGCGTTGACCTTGACCAGGGCAACGTCGGTGCGCGGATCGGAGCCGATCAGCTTGGCGGTGTACTTCTCGCCGCCTTCGAGCGTCACCGTGATGTCCTCGGCGTCCTCGACCACATGATTGTTGGTGACGACGAACCCGTCGGGCGAAATGAAGAAACCGGAGCCTTGCGCCAGGCTCGGCGAGGGCTTCGACGGCGCCTGCGGCATTCCCTTTTTGAACTGCTTGAAGAAATCGTAGAGCGGATTGTCCTCGGGAATGTCGGGCATTCCCGGAATTTCCATCTCGTTGTCGGCGACCTTGACGTCGCCCTTGACGTTGATGCTGACCACGGCGGGGCTGACCTTGGCGACAAGGTCGGCGAAGCTCGCCGGTGCGCGGCCGTAGGGCGTTTCGATGGTCTGCGGGGTCACGGCGGTCTCGGCCACGGCAAAAGGCACGCCATTGCCGAGCATCAGCCCCAATGCGCCCGTTGCTATCAGGGCGGCGGCCGCGACAAGCGCTGGCCTGCGGTTCGCCCAGCACGAGCGTGAGCTCTCAGTCGCAGCAGGGCTCTGGTCAAGTCTCATAGGTCACCTCTCTCGTGAAATCAGCAAATCCGATAGATAGCCTGGGGCATCGGCGCACGCGCGGCTTCTGACGGCTAGATATAAGCGTTTGCCGATTACGCCGCCGTTTCGGCGGTATTAAATTTCAGTAAGGTTTCACGGCGAAAGCGGCCCTCGGCAAGGCGTTCGCCCTTGTTATTTAGCCCAAGCGTCAATTCTCGTCCAGCAAGCGCTTCAAACGGCGCTTCTCTCCGGCGCTTAGCGGCGCGGCGCTCTCCGCTGCCGCCCTCCTCCGCCGATAAGCGAGAACGATGAGGATCAGCGCCGCGGCGAAGACGGCAGGCGTTGCGAACCACAACAGCAGTGTTCCGCGCGCTAGCCGCGGCTTGAGCAGCACGAATTCGCCGTAGCGCGCGACGACGAAGTCGACGACCTCTCGATCGCTATCGCCCGCCGTCAGCCTCTCGCGCACGAGCAGTCTCAGGTCTTTTGCGAGCGGCGCATCGGAATCGTCGATCGATTGGTTCTGGCAGACAAGGCAACGCAAACCCGCCGAGATGTCGCGCGCGCGCGCCTCGAGCGCGGGGTCGGACAGGACTTCGTCCGCTTGAACAGCGTACGCGGGGTTAGACGCAAGGCATGCGATCCCAAGGACAAGACCGAGGGCCGCGAGCAGGCTGCGCCAAGACATTCGCTCACTCCCCGGCCGCGGCCGGCGCCGCTCTTGGCTCGCCGCGCTTCGGCGCACCGACGCGCAAGCGGCGGTCCGACAGCGATATGGCGCCGCCCAAGAACATCACGAGCGCGCCGATCCAGATGAGGCGCACGAGCGGATTGAAATAGAGACGGATGCTGTAAGCGCCGTCCTTGAGCGGATCGCCGAGCACGGCATAAAGATCGCCGCGCCAGCACGCGTGGATCCCGGCCTCGGTCGTGTCGGTTCGCTCCACGGTGAACTTGCGCTTTGACGGCGCAAGCTCGGTGACGGTCTTGCCGTCGCGCGTGACGGCGAACACGGCCGCCTGTTCGCGATAATTGGGACCGTCGCGCGCGGCGACACCCTTGAAGGTGAGCGTGTAGCCCCCGATCTCGGCGCTCTCGCCGGGCTTCAGCGCTATGATCGCCTCGGACCGCCAAGCCGTGGTGGCGACAATGCCGATCACGGCGAGCCCGAGCCCCGCATGTGCGAGCACCGATCCGTAGGCCGCGCGCGGCAAATTGCCCAAGCGCCGCCACGTCTCGGCGAGCGCGACCTCGCGAAGTTTCACCCGATGGGCGATCTCGGAAAGCGCGCCGAGGATGAGCCAAAGTCCAAGGCCGATGCCGAAGGGCGCAAGCCAGGGACCCCGCCCCCAGGTGAAAGCGAGCAGCAAGACCACCGACGCAAGCGCGATGACGGCAGCCGCCATGAGGCGCTGCGCCGCCGCAACCAGGTCGCCCCGCTTCCATGCAAGCAGCGGCCCGAACGGCACGGCAACGAGAAGCGGAACCATGAGGGGCACGAAGGTGAGATTGAAGAAGGGCGCGCCGACCGAAATCTTTTCCCCGGCGATCGCTTCGAGCGCGAGCGGGTAGAGCGTGCCGACCAGGACGGCGGCGCAGGCCGTGGTGAGCAGGAGATTGTTGAGCACGAGCGCGCCTTCGCGGCTGATCGGCGCGAACAGGCCACCTTGCGAGAGAAGCGGCGCGCGCCAGGCGAAGAGCGCGAGCGCGCCGCCGATGAAGAATCCCATGATGGCGAGAATGAATACGCCGCGGGCGGGATCGACGGCAAACGCATGCACGGAGGTGAGCACGCCCGAGCGTACGAGGAAGGTCCCCATCAGGCTTAGTGAGAAGGTGATGATCGCTAGCAGGATCGTCCACACTTTCAGCGCGTCGCGCTTCTCCATCACCAGCGCCGAGTGGAGCAGCGCCGTGCCCGCGAGCCACGGCATGAAAGACGCGTTCTCGACCGGGTCCCAAAACCAGAAACCGCCCCAGCCGAGCTCGTAATAGGCCCACCACGAACCCAAGGCGATGCCGAGCGTGAGGCACATCCAGGCGGCGAGCGTCCACGGCCTCACCCAGCGCGCCCAGGCCGCATCGATGCGCCCGTCGATGAGCGCGGCGACGGCGAAGGAGAACGCCATGGAGAAACCGACATAGCCGGCATAGAGGAATGGCGGGTGGATGGCGAGCGCCGGGTCTTGCAGGATCGGGTTCAGCCCCTCCCCGTCGAACGGCGCGGGGTCTAGTCGCGTGAACGGATTCGACGTGACGATAATGAAGAGGAGAAAGGCCGCCGCGATCGAGCCCTGCACGGCGAGCACATTGGCCTTGAGGCCGCGCGGCAGATTGGCGCCGTAGGTCGCGACACTCGCGCCGAACAGCGCGAGGATCAGCACCCACAGAACCATCGAGCCTTCGTGGTTCCCCCACACGCCCGAGACCTTGTAGAGCAGCGGCTTGGCCGAATGCGAATTCTGCCAGACATTCTTCACGGAGAAGTCCGAGGTGACGTAGGCGACCGTGAGCGCGGCAAACGCGATCGCGACGAGCACGAATTGGATCCGCGCGGCGGGCACGGCGATCTCCGCGAATTGCGGATCGCGGAGGCGCGCGCCGGCAAGCGGCAGCACGGTCTGCACGATCGCGACCGCGAGCGCGAGGATCAGCGCGTAATGCCCGGTTTCCGCGATCATGTCATTCTCCCGATCCTCACACCCTCAATTCACTTTGGCATCGGCATCGGCCGGTTTTGCGGCGGCGTCGTCGCGCCACAGACCTTGGGCTTTCAGCTTCTTGGCGACTTCCGGTGGCATGTAGGTCTCGTCGTGCTTGGCAAGAACGCTGTCGGCGCGGAAGACACCGTCGGGCGCGAGCGTTCCCTCGGCCACCACACCTTGCCCCTCGCGGAACAGATCCGGCAGGACGCCGGTATAGGTCACCGGAAGCGTCTTGGCCCGGTCGGTCACGGCAAAGCGGATCGTCGTCCCCTCACCCCGCACCACGCTCCCGGTCTCGACGAGCCCGCCGAGCCTGAATCGTCGTGCCGGGCGCGATTCTCATCTCCGCCACCTCGCTCGGGCTATAGAAGAAGACGATCGAGTCGCGCATGGCGAAGAGGACAAGGCCGACGGCAATGGCGAGCACGGCAAGACAGGTGCCGATCAGAACGCCTCTCCGTTGCTTTCGCGTCATGACTTCAATCCGAGTTCGTCAGCCAGCCGGTCGAGTTGCTCGAGCGCCTCGCCGTTGCCGCTAAATTCGCCTCTGGCGCGGTCGAGCGCCTTCACGGCGTCGTCCTTGCGATCGAGAACAGTATAGGCGCGCAAAAGCGTGAGCCAGTCGGCAACGGACCCGCCACCTTGATCGAGGCGCGCGGCGAGGCCTTGCACCATGCGCTCGATCATCGCCTGGCGCTCGGCCGGGTCCATGCTTTGCGCCGCAGCGATGTCGGCGGAGGTCGGACCCTTCGCGTTCTCTTGTCCGGGCGCCGATTGCGCCGGCGCTTCGGGGAGCGGTCCGCCGGCAAGATGCGCCTCGGCCGCCTGCAATCGCTTCTCGGCCATCGCGCGCCAGGGCTCCTCCTCATTGGCCGTGGCGAGAAGCGCCCGCCAATCTTCGACGGCTTCCTTGAATTGCCCGTCTTGTTCCTTGGCAATGGCAATGAGGATGCGCGGCTCGAGCAGAGTTCCGTCGCGCGTCAGCGCCTCCTCGAGGATCTCGCGCGCTTCCTTGGTAACGAGCCCGTTATTGGCGAGCACAAGAGCCTGGCCCTGGCCTGAGAGAAGCTTGGGCGAAGGACCGAGCAGCCTGACTGCGCTCGCGTAGGCCTCCGCCGCGTCGCTGTAGCGGCCCGCCCGGAGATAGACCGGCGCGATCGCGCTCCACCCCTCCCCCTCTTCGGGATGCGCGCGCAAGCGTGCTTCGACCCTTGCGACCAGAGCATCGATGTTCTGCTCGTTCACCGGATCGTCGAGACGCGCGGCGAGCGGCTGGTCGGGAAGGCGGGGCGAGCCGTAGGTGAGATAAAGGCCGAGCGAAAGCAGCGGGAGCACGACACCGACAATCAGGATCGCCGCCTTGTCTGTGCCGCTACTCGCCTTGGCGCGACCGGCCTTGCGCGTGTTCTCGTCCGCAGCAAGGAGACGGCGCGCGATCTCGATGCGCGCGGCTTCGGCTTCACTCTCGCCGATCAAGCCCCGCGCGCGATCGCTCGCGATCTCGGCGAGTTGATCGCGATAGATCGCGGCATCGAAAGCCTCGGGCGCGCGGACCTCGGCTCTCGCCGCGATCAGCGGACGCAACAGGACGAAGAGAACGATCGCCGTGAGCGCGGCGAGCACGAACCAAAGGACCACCGAGCAACTTGCCTCTGCTAGGGCATCGGAAGGCTAGGCATAGGGAAAGGCGCGAAGCGGAGCAAGCGCGGGCGGCGGCGGGAAACGTGAATTCCGCCTCTGAACGCAGTCCGGAATTGAGGCCTCAGCCTATGGTCTGCCAAGTCCCGTCAGACTGGCGGCAGGCCGTGCCGCGCGCCGTCTGCGGCTGGCCGCCGACATAGATCGTGTGAGTGTAGGGCCGGCAATATTCCGCCCCCTGCTGGTAGGGCTTGCCCGGAACGATCTGCCCGTGATTTTGCGTCTGGGGATTGTCCCAGGGCGTCGTCGCACCCGCCTGGCCGTATTCGAGGGCTTGGTATTCGGCCGCGGCCGCGAGCCGGCGGTCTTCCTCGTCGAGACTGCGGCCGATCTGATTGCCGATGATGCCGCCGACCACGGCGCCGATGGCGATGCCGCCCGCGCGGTTCTTGGAACCAGCGATCGCCGCGCCCGTGGCGCCGCCGGCGACGGCCCCGACAATCGTGCCGGTGCCCTGCTTGTTGCCCGGCCCGCAGGCCGCAAGCACGGTCGATAGAGCGAGAATGGCAAGGATCGGCACCCGTCTCATCGCGTCCTCTTTCGGCCTCGAACAGGCCGGATGGCCCCGGCAAGAGACTGAGTTAAGACTAAACCTGTCACGCTATCCTTAACAGATAACAATTCTGGCCAAATTAGGTTTTCTCCGCGGAAAAACGCGCAAATCTAAGCCGCGGGCAGCTCGAGCCTCGCGCGCAAGCCCCCTTGCGGCGAGGGTTCGAGCGCGAAGCGTCCTTTATAGAGATGCGCGAGATCGGCGACGATCGAGAGCCCGAGCCCTGAGCCCGGCTTCGTCTCGTCGAGCCTCTGGCCCCGCTTCACCCCGCGCGCCAGCTCCTCCTTAGTGAGACCCGGCCCGTCGTCATCGACGGTCACGGTGAACTGTCCCGCGCTGCCATCCTGCTCGGCGCTCGCTCTCACATTCGACCGCGCCCATTTGCAAGCGTTGTCGAGCAGGTTCCCGACCATCTCCTCGAAATCCTGCCTCTCGCCCTGGAACTTCAGTCCCGGCGCAGCATCGAGTTCGAGCGTGAGCCCGCGTTCCTCGTAGATGCGGTCGAGCGTCCGCTTCAGCGCCCGAAGCACGGAACCGACATCGGTCACCTCGCCGATCGCATTCGAACGCGCCGCGACCCGCGCCCGGTCGAGATGGTGGGTGATCTGGCTGCGCATGATCTCCGCCTGCTCGATCACTTTGGCCGAGAGCGCATCGCTTTGCGTCCGCGCCTCGTTGCTGATGACGCTGAGCGGGGTCTTGAGCGCGTGGGCGAGATTGCCGACATGGGTGCGCGCGCGCTCGACGATCTCGCGATTGGATTGGATGAGCGCGTTCAACTCCTGCTGCAGCGGCTTGATCTCGAGCGGCAACTCGCCTTCGAGCTTCTCGGCCTCGCCCGAACGGATGGCGGTAAGTCGCTCGCGAATGGCGCGGAGCGGCGACAGCCCGAATCGCACCTGGAAGAATGTCGCCGCCACAAGCCCGAGCCCAGCCACGGCGAGCGCGGCGATGAGCATGGTCGTGAACGCGGCGAGATCGCGGTCGATCTCGGTCGAATCGCCTGCGACCGCGTAGGAATAGGGCGGCGAATTCGCCCCTGACGGCCTGATCTCGCGCTCGACGATGCGCAGGCGCTGACGGTTGGGACCGTCGATATGGGCGCGCCTTGTGAGGCTCGCATCGGGCTTAACACCGTTCGCGCTCGGCAGGTTGAGCTGCTGGTCGAGCAGGGAATCGGAGACGAAGTCGGGGCGCGTTCCCTTGCCGAGCGGCTTGATCTGCCAGTACCAGCCCGAGAAGGGAATGCCGAAGATGGGTTGGCCGAAGTCCGCCGGGTCGGTCGGCGTCGGCGCGCCCTCCTCCGTGCTCGAAGCGACAAGGCTCGTGAGATAGACGTTGAGCCGCGCATCGAAATTGCGCTCAAGCGCCTGGCGGTAGAGCGAGACGAGCAAAAAGGCGGTGACGGGGAGCACCACGAGCGTCCACGCCGCCGCGGAGGCAAACAGGCGGAAGGCGAGAGAGTTAGGCCTCATCGCTCGCGTCGGAGAGGCGATAGCCGAGCCCGCGGACGGTCTTGATGAGATCGCCGGGAAGCTTCTTGCGCAGCCGCCCGATGAACACCTCGACGGTATTGGAGTCGCGGTCGAAATCCTGCTCGTAGAGATGCTCGACGAGCTCGGTGCGCGAGACGACGCGGTCCTTGTGCAGCATGAGATAGGCGAGCACGCGGTATTCGTGCGAGGTGAGCTTCACCGCCTGACCGCCGACGGTCGCCCGCGCCGCCTTGGTGTCGAGCCGGAGCGGCCCGCATTCCATTTCGTTGCGCGCGTGCCCCGCGGCGCGGCGAAGCAGGGCACGAAGCCGCGCCAGCACTTCCTCCATATGGAAAGGCTTGGCCACATAGTCGTCGGCGCCGGCGTCCATGCCGGCCACCTTGTCGCTCCAGCGCTCGCGCGCGGTGAGAATGAGCACAGGCATCTTGCGCTCGTCGCGCCGCCACTGCTCGAGCACGCTCAAGCCGTCCTTCTTCGGCAGTCCGAGATCGAGCACGACCGCATCGTATGGTTCGGTGTCGCCGAGGAAGTGCCCCTCCTCGCCGTCGAAGGCGGTATCGACGGCGTAGCCCGCGTCGCTGAGCGCGACGACGAGCTGGCGGTTGAGGTCCGGATCGTCCTCGACGACGAGAAGCCGCAAAGCGCTATCCCTCCGTGTCGAGCATGGGCGGCCTCTAGAACTGCCCCGTGCGAGCGTCAACGGTGACATTGGTGACCTCGCCCGTCGGCCCGAGCACGACGAGGCGATAGACGAACTGTCCGCCAAAATTGCACAGCGCCTGGCTCACGATCTTGCCGCCGGCGCGCCTTTGCACGTTCTCGAAGACGACATTGGCCGGCACGAGACCGTTCTGGGCGATGATGGGGCCGGCCTGGCTCCACTCCACGCAGCCGGGCTCGGCCGCCCGCGCCGCATGCGCGCAAAGGGCAGCCGCAAGCGCTGCCACGATCGCTGGCTTCGGTACCCGCCACATGGTTTGGTCCCAATATCCTTCTTGGGCCCGACCGTAAAGCAAGCCCCATGAACGTCGCATGAATGCGGCAGGCCGGGGCCTCGCTTCGATCAAGAGCGCGCGTTGCGGCTTTCGACCGCCTTGCGCAGCGTCACGCGATCCCGGGTCGAGACCCCGAGGAGCTCCGCCGCCCGCCAGACGAGATTGCCCTCGAATTCGTGCACGACGCCGTCGGCGAGCACCACCTCCCACAGCATCTCGACGATGCGCTTGCGCCCGTCCTGATCGAGCGCGCGGCAAAGCACGCTGGTGAACTGATAGAGATCGACCGAACTCCATTTCGCGCGCATCGGCCTCGCCAAGAAGTCTGCGGAGCGCGTCGCTGTCGAGGTCGAAGCGAGCGCGCAACAGCTCTTTGAGCTTGCGGCGTTCGACGGCATCCACCTGGCCGTCGATCGCCGAGGCGTGCACGAGAAGCGCTGCGGAGGCGAGCCGAAGCTCCTCCTCGCGCAGAGTGGGCACCGGGCCTTCATGCGCGCCGACGCGCTCGGCGAGATCCTTAAATTTGGCCCACAGCGTCATCGGCGCAAATCCCCTCCCTCTCCCGTCGCGTCATATAGCGCAACAGGGGCCGCGGAAGCGACCCCTGTTGCGGCAATGAGCGTTTGAAATCGAGCGGGATTTTAGGCGGCCGCGGCCCGCGACGGCGCCGTCGTGGCGCGGTAGCGGATGATCCCGTGGAAGCTGTCGCCCTCGGGATCGAGCCTCGCCTCGGAGAATTCGTGGTTGAGCGTAATGCGCTCGCGGCCAGCCGCGAGCGGCCAATCGTTCAGCGACGTCCGGACGGCCTTGATGATGTCCTGCATATGCTTCTTGCCGCCGAAGGGCGACCACACATGCACCGTCAGGCGTTGATCGGCGCCATCCTCTGAGCCTGCGCTCCAGTCGCGGAGCGCGCTTTGCCCGACCGTGATGAAGGGAAAGCCTGCCGGCTCCGGCGGTCGATCGTAGATCCGCACACCGCCAAGCAGAGCCGCGAGGTCGCTCGAAGCTTTGAGCGCCTGATTGATGCTCTTGCGAAGCGTCTGACCCTGAACTGACGTCATGACGGGGGCCTTCCAAACAACTTGTTAACCAAGCATATGGGGTGCCGCGTGACGCCGTTCAAACTCGGGCGCGATCACCAAACCGCGATGAAACAGCGCGCATCGGCGGTTTTAAAGCCGTTTCGGCCAGTTTCCGGGCTTATGCTTAACGTTTGGTAAACGGGACGCGGCTCAGCTTCCGCCGGGCTCGGGCGCGCAAGCAGGCCCGTAGCTCCACTGGCCCCGCGCGTCCTCGGGCTTGCATCGCGGCTTCGCATCCTCCGGCGGCGCCTCGACCGGCGCACCGAGCGGATCGATGCAGAGGACGTGTCCGGTAACGGGATTGATCTCCGCCTTGCGACATTTGGGTGGCGGTGCCTCCTCCGCGGCTTCGGCCGCGGTGGTTGCGCCCGCGAGGCCGAGGAGGATCGTGACGCTCACGACCAGACGCAATGGAATGCTGTGCGCCATCGGCATCACTCCTTGGACTTCGGATGACATGGCACGCCTGTCGCAAAGCACTTGCTGTAGAGACCCTGCTTCACGCATTCCAAGATCGGGTCCTTCGCCGTGTTCCAATCGGCATCGGCGAAGACGGCGCCGGCCTTGTCGCGCCAAGCCTTGATCGCTGCCTCCTCGGACTCCTCCTGCGAGCTCTTGAAGCCTGGCCCGCTGCCCGTGAACGCCTTGTCGCCACATGTGTACCCCTTGGGCGGACCGGATGGGACCGCGGTCTCGGCGTCGGCATCGGGCGATGGTGCGCCCGCAATGGCGGAGGCGCAAGCAAGCGCGGCGGCGCTAAGAGCTACGGCACAGATCAAAGCAACCTTCAGCATCGGGTCTCCACCAGGGGTTCCAGTTACGGCATACCGGTTATAGCGGATCGGCCTCGTCGTGTGGGATAGGCGTCGTGATCATCCGGGCGCACCGGCGTCTTTTGCGTCTGTATGCTGCCTTGAGTGCGGCGCATTGCCAGTCTATGCCAAGGCCCGGGACACCAGGGGAGAAATTGCGGGAGAAATCGCGGGCGCGAGGCGCCCCTGAGGACTCACGCCTGTGAACGCGAAACCCACTGTCATGACCGCCTACCCGCAACTCCACAGCGCGCTGATGCGGAAGTTCATCCGCCGCACGGTCGTGTCGCTTTTGTTTGTTGGCGTCCTCCTGTTCGGCGCGGCCGGCACCCTAAACTGGCCCGAGGCCTGGCTCTATCTTGCGCTCGCCACGGCGATCAGCTTCGGGGCCGGCTTATGGATGGCGCGCAACGACCCGGCCCTCCTCTCCGAGCGCTTGCGCTCGCCTTTCCAGCGCGAACAGAAGCCTTGGGACAAGGCCGTGATGGCCGTCATGCTGGCATTTTGGATCGGCTGGCTTGTCGTGATGGGGCTCGATGCCCGCTATCACTGGTCCGATGTGCCAACGGCGCTGAAGGCGGTCGGTCTCGCCCTCATTGTCCTCGGCTCCTATCTCGTCGGGCTGACGCTCAAGGCGAACAGCTACGCAGCGCCGGTGGTGAAGATTCAAACGGGGCGCGGGCATGCCGTGGCGACGAACGGGCCTTACGCTTACGTCAGACACCCGATGTATGCCGGGGCGCTTCTGTTTCTCGCCGGGGTGCCCCTCCTCCTTGGTTCCTGGTGGGGACTTGCCGCGGCGCCCGCCCTTGTCCTTATTATCGCGCTGAGGGCCGTGCTTGAGGAGCGAACGCTCGCAGCCGAGCTCGATGGATACGCCGATTATGCCGCGCGCGTCCGCTATCGTTTCGTTCCGTATCTATGGTAGGCGCGTGGACCGGTTTGGCAGGGCTCCACGCGCCTTCCGATGAAGGAGCAATGGGTCGGAATACGAGGATGTCGAGGGCCAAACTCTCAGCGTTCGCGCTCTGCCTGATCGCAATTGCGGGCTCGGGATGCAGCCTGACGCAGCCGGCGAAACGCGACTTCACGCTGGTCAATCAACGGGAGGCCAAGGCTGAGGAGGCGGGAAATTCGCTCGAGGAGGCCGAAAAGGCGTGCAAGGAGGAGACCGAGCGCAAGGGGATCGGCTCCGTCCTCGGCATCATGTCACGCTTGCGGAGAGGCTCCGCCGACGAGGACTATGTCGCCTGCATGCAGGCGCGCGGCTATGAGATCAAACCCTGAGTCACACGGAAAAGCCGAGGGCCAAGCCCCGCAGAGAAAGCCGGGGCGCGGCGTCGCAACCCCTCTATAAAACGCCTCAATCGCGGTATAATTGTTAAGTAAATGGGCGCGTCCTGGCGGTAGATTGAGGAAGGCCAATCTACCGGGACGATTTTTCACGCGAAAGGTCGGGGCAAGGTGCGGGATATTCTTCAGGGCAATCGGCGCGGCAAGCTGATCGATTGGCTGAAGATCGATTCATGGATCGATTCCGGCCTCTATGGCGCCTGGACCGGCTTTCGCGACTGGTGGAGCGGCTACTCCTCGTTCTTCAACCGCTTCGAGGTCAAAGGCGTCGTCCGCGGCCTTAATGAGCTCGCCTGCGAGGCCATGACTTTGAGCGTCGGCGGTCTCCTCGTGCTGGCGACCTTCGCTCTGCCGGCATTCGAGACCGCGCAAGGCAAGATGAATCTCGCCGACGAGTACAGCGTCACCTTCCTCGATCGCTTCGGCAACGAGATCGGCAAGCGCGGCCTGTTGCGCGACGATTCGGTGCCGCTGGAAGAAATCCCCGACGTCATGATCAAGGCGACGCTGGCGACCGAGGACCGGCGCTTCTTCGAGCATTTCGGCATCGACATCATGGGCACGTTCCGCGCGCTCGCCGCCAACGCCCGCAACGACCAGGTCGTGCAAGGCGGAAGCTCGATGACCCAGCAGCTCGCCAAGAACATGTTCCTGAGCCCGGAGCGCTCCTTGGTTCGCAAAGTCAAAGAAGCGCTCATCGCCATCTATCTGGAGAATCGCTACACGAAGCCCGAGATGTCTCAAGCTCTATTTCGATCGCGCCTATCTCGGCGGCGGTTCGTACGGGGTGGAGGCGGCGGCTCAGTATTACTTCAACAAGTCGATCCGCGAGGTGAACTTGCCCGAGGCGGCGATGCTGGCCGGCATGTTCAAGGCTCCCACGCGCTACGCGCCTCACGTCAACTTGGCGGCCTCGCGCGCGCGCGCCAACGAGGTGCTGACCAATATGGTCGAGGCCGGTTTCATGAGCGAAGGCCAAGTGTACGGGGCGCGCATGAACCCGTCCAAGATCGTCGAGCGCGGCGACGGCCAGACGCCCGACTATTTCCTCGATTGGGCCTTCGAAGAAGTTCAACGGCTCTTGGTTGGCAAGGAAGACCACATCGTCATTGCCCGGACCACCGTCGATCTCGGCCTGCAAAGGGCGGCCGACGCAGCGGTGCAGCAAACCGTCAAGCAGTTCGGCAGGTCGCGCAATTTCGACAACGGCGCCTTGGTTTCCATGGAGACCGACGGAGCGGTGCGCGCTCTCGTGGGCGGCAAGGATTACGGCGAGAGCCAATTCAACCGTGCCAGCCACGCCTTTCGCCAGCCCGGCTCGTCGTTCAAGGGCTACGTCTATCTCACCGCGCTCCAGAACGGCTTCACACCCGAATCGTCCGTCAGCGATAGTCCGGTGAGTTGCGGCCGCTGGGCGCCGAAAAACTATTCGGGCGGCTACCGCGGCCGCATGACTCTTCGCACCGCGCTCGCCAAATCGATCAACACCATCGCGGTCAAGCTTTCGCTTCAGGTCGGGCGCGAAAAGGTACTCGCCGATCTCGACAAGATCGGCATCAAGCATCTGAAGAAGACCTGCTCGCTCGCGCTCGGCGATAACGGCATGACGCCGCTCGAGCATGTCGGCGGCTACGCCGTCTTTGCCGCCGGCGGCCTCGAAGTCCGCCCCTACGCCATCGAGGAGATCAAGACGCTGGCCGGCAATGATGTCATCTACAATCACGAGCGCGACGAGCCGCCGCGGAAACAGATCTTCGAGCGCAAGGTGATCGAGCAGCTGAACACGATGCTCCAGGCGGTGGTGCTCGAGGGAACCGGCAAGGCGGCGCAGCTCGACTACACCTACTCCGCCGGCAAGACCGGAACGAGCTCGGCCTATCGCGATGCCTGGTTCATCGGCTTCACCGGCCAATACGTCACCGGCGTTTGGCTCGGCAACGACGACTTCACGCCGATGTCGCGGGTGACCGGCGGCAGCTTCCCGGCGCAGACTTGGCACACCTACATGGTGGCGGCGCACGATACCGACAACATTCCGCAGATCGCGGGCTTGCCGGTTCATCCGGTCCAGGCCGCCGAGCAGGAGCGCGTCGCGGCCACGCTAGCGCAGAATGCCGCGGCGAATCCCGAAGTGGTCGCGGCGCCGGCGCCCGAGAGCGTCAAGGACATGTCTTCGGCAACGCGGCAGGTTCTCGAAAAGCTGAGCGGGATGTTGAAAGAGGCGCGCCCGCTCGCGCCGGGCGACGCGGAAAAGCGCCCGGATCGCGCCGAGGCCCCCGCCCCGGCGTCCGGCGCGAAGCCCGCGTCGAGCGTGGCCGCGGCGGGCACTGCCGGCAATGCGGCTGAACCTCAGACTGCGAGCGCCCCGGCTCCGGCGGAGACCGTTCTGTCGGCGGGACCGGACGACAATGCAGCCACCCCACGCTAGGCCCGCGCGGCCCGGCGCAATTTCCAAGGGGCAAGACGCTTGACCAGCGGCGTGCACGATTCCCCGCTCACGCTCGCGCCGGCGCGAGCGACCGTCTGGCGCGACGACGAGGCGGGCCATTCGATGCGCTCGCTGGTCTATTTCGTCGCGACCTTCGTTGTCGCTCTGATCCTTGGGATCGGATCGGCCTGGTACATGATCGATCACGGCTCCCCTCTGACGACGACCAAGGTCGGAGCCTGGGAAGGCTGGCTCAGCGCCGGCAACCCGCACGCCGACTACTATACGCGGGCGCACGTCGCCAGGAGTGGTCGGCTTCCCCTCACCTCGACCGTTGCCCGCTATTTCGTCGCGCGGACCGATGACAACGGGCGCGCGCTCGCAGCCGATTGCACCTATCTCATCACGGGGCGCCCGCTCAATGCGCGCTGGTGGTCGGTCGCTCTCTATGACGAGTATGGCGGATTGATCGCGAATTCTTCCGGCCGCTACAGCTTCAACAGCGAGGAGATGCTCCGTCATGCCGACGGCTCTTATCGCATCAACCTCGCGCGCAACGCGCGCCCCGAGAACTGGCTGCCGACCGGCGCGGTCGATCAGCGCCTGACATTGATGTTGCGCATCTATAGCCCGCGCGAAACCGACGCTGCGGGAATTGGACTTATCGCGGGCGATCGGCTCCCGAAGATCGAGCGTTTGTCATGCGAATAAGGCTCCCAGGCCTGTTCATCGTGCTCGGGCTCGTGCTTGCGGGCCTCATCCATATTGTCGCGGTGCTGGCGTTGCCGTCGCTTGCGCCCAAGAACGGCTTCAGCCGGTTCGCGGCGCTCGGCCCGGTCAACACGGTCATACAGATTCCACCGGCGGCGCCGGGGCAGCAGCCCATGCCGATGATGGCGCCCGATGTTCGCTACGCCTTTTGCCGCTTCGATCTTTCGAACGGTCCGGTGCGGGTCAGCGCGAAGATCGCCGACGAGCTTCTTCTCATCGCGCTCTATACGCCGGGGGCGGAGAATTTCTATTCGGTCGTCGGCGCCGACGTGAAGCGGCCGGAGGTCGAGCTCATCATTATCACCGCCGACCAGTCGGTCGAAGAGGCGGGCGTCGATTCGCCCGAATCCTTCGACAATGTGATTGTGGTCAATTCCCCCGTCAGCGAAGGCATCGCTCTCTTGCGCTTGCCCTTGACCGGACCCTCTCGCGCGGACTCCGCGGAGCAGGCGCTCAAGGCCACGTCCTGCGGCCCCTACACCAGATCGGGATAAGACGCCCTACTTCTTGCGGCGGCCTTGGGCGCGTCTTCGCGACGGTGCTCCGGTTTCCGCCGGCTTGTCCCGCCAGAGGCCGCGCTCGATCCTGACCCCTGGAAAGATGATGATCTCGCCGAGCGAGCCGCTCACCGGTTTCGCGAGCGGGACCGCCGCCTCATCGTCGCGGCGAAATGCAAGGATGGTACCCATTCTTCTCTCCCCCTGAAGGCCTCGCGCTTCGCCATCGCGGGGCCACATCGTCCGTCCGTTATTTAGGGCCGGGTAAGGTTAACGAACCGCTAAGACGGCGCCCCTCGGACATCCGATCCTCTGTTTATCCCCCAACGAGCGATTCGCCCAGGAAATGCCGCCCCTCCCTGTCCTCGATCTCGATGATCCAGAGGTCCTCGTCGAACTTGAGCTGGCGGGCGAGATAGAGGTCCGCCTCGGCCATGGTCGCCCGGCGCGGGCCGAAACAGCTGACAAAACGCCGCTCAGCCTCGCTGCCCTCCAAGCCGCTCGGCGCCGGGCCATAAAGCGTGACGCTGCCGTCGAGCGAATCGATCCGAATGAAGATTGCGCCGGCCAGACTCATCGCCACGCCGCACGATCACGACGGGGACGCCCTCGGCTTGGCAGAGGCGCAAATAGGCTCTGACGAAGACCTCGCTCTTGACCCGCATAGCGGCGCGGCTCGCGAGCGCTCAGCGCTCGGCGAGTTTGCTCGTGTCGCGGCCGGTGACCCGCTCGAGCTCGTCCAACAGTTCAGGCGTGATGGTTCCGGTCTCGGCCACCTTGCGGTCGTGTTGAAAGGCGCTGATGGCGCTGGAGGTGGCGTCGCCCATCGCTCCGTCGATGGCGCCCGGCGAATAGCCGAGATCGGCGAGGATCTGCTGGACCGCACGCACCTTTGCCCGCCCCCCGAGCGCTGCCGTGCCGGTCTTTTCCGTGACCGATCCGGTCGCGGCACCGCCGCCCGGAACGCTGTCGCCGAGCAGGATGTTGCGCAAGAGCTCATCTGAAGCCGTGCCCGTGACGGGGAGGCCATGGGCCTTCTCGTAGGCGGAGATCGCGGCGCTCGTCTTCGCGCTCGGCACGCCATCCACGGTCCCGACATCGAAGCCGCGCGCGGCAAGCTCGCGCTGCACGGCTCTGACGATCAGCGTCGGCCCGCCCTGTTGCGGCGCCGTTTGCCGGAGGTCGGTGCTGACGGGCGGGAGCTTCGCGACCGCGACCGGCGCGTTGTCGGGTGCGCTGGGCTGCCCCATCGCGCCGGAGGCAGCGCGGTGCTCCTCCTGGAGATAGAGCGCGTTGTAGATGATACTTCCCGTGAGGCCGAGGAAGGCCAGAAACACGAGCCGTGCCGCTGCTACGCCCATCGTGAAAGAGTACCCAAAAGTTGCCCGGCCGAAAGGCCTTCCGTACCGGCCATCTTGGCGTCCGAAACTAAAGAGATGCTAAACGCGCGCCAAAGCCGTTTTGCGGCATCGGAACCAAGACTTTAAGCCGCCGAGACCTCGGCGCCCTTCGCCGGCCCTTCCCTCGAATCACCCGGCCGGCAGGGCAGGATAATCGTTGCCGTCGTTCCTTGTCCGAGCGTGCTCTCGAGCATGAGGCGGCCGCCATGAAGCTCGGCAAGAGCGCTCACGACCGAAAGTCCGAGCCCGGTTCCGTGGCCGGCGCGGCCGTAAGCGTTGTTGGCCTGCACGAACGGGTTGCCGAGCTTGGGCAAGTCCTGCTTGGCGATGCCAATGCCGTTATCGGCGACGCTGAGTTCGATATTGCCTTGGGCCTCGCGCGCCGAGACGCGCACGACGCCGCCCGGGTCGGTGAATTTGATCGCGTTCGCGATCAGATTGAGCAACATCTGCTTGCAGGTTCGCCTGTCGGCCGGGAGCGCCGGGAGGCCGGGGGCGACATCGGCGATCAGCGCGAGCGAACGCTGCTCAGCGGCATGGCGCATGATGTCGCAGGACAGAGCGACGAGAGCGCCGACATCGACCGGCTCCTTCACCAGCCTGAACTTGCCAGCCTCCACCTTCGACATATCGAGAATGTCGTTGACCACGTTGAGGAGATGCTTGCCGCTTTCATGGATGAGCCGGGCATATTCGCGGTAGCGGGCCTCGCTGAGCTTGCCGAACAACTCGCCACTGAGAATGTCGGCAAAGCCGATCACCGCGTTCAGCGGCGTGCGCAGCTCATGGCTCATATTGGCGAGGAACTCGGTCTTGGCGCGGCTTGCCTCTTCGGCCGCGTCGCGAGCGCGCTCAAGTTCGGCCTCGTGCGCCTTGCGCTCGGAGACGTCGCGGGTCGCGGCGACGAGGCAGAGGCTGTCCCGAACCGCGACAGGCCGGCAGCGCATCTCGACCGGGACATATTCCACGGCGTCGCCGGGGCTCGATCGCCGGACCCTGAAGGCGACGGAGACCGGCTCGTTGCCGGCGGCGGCGCGCGATAGGGCGGTGAGGTAGAGCGGCCGGTCGGCGACATGCACGCGCTCGAACAGACCATCGCCTAAGATGCTCGCGGTCGGCTCTCCGAACAGGCCCTCAGCCGCGGAGGACGCGAACGCCACGCGGCCCTTTTCGTCATGCCGCGTGATCACATCGGGCGCGTTCTCGGCGAGCAGCCGATAGGCCTCAAGCGCCAGCAACTCGTCGTTACCCAACACGCACATCCCGGAGGGGAAAGACCCGCTCGCGTCCCCTGCTCTTCTTGGCGCCGGATTATCGGCCTGCGCGCTTAAGGAAGCTTAAAGCGCAAGCTTGCCAAGTTCGGGGCCGAGAGGCGGGAAGCGACCAAGTCTTACGAATTGGATAACCGGCGCGCCCCAAGGGTTCGATCCGAATTTTCCAGTCGCGTTTTACGGATTGTAATGAAACTGGCCTATTTTCTTCGCTGACAGAGAGGGCAAAGCGATGCTGTTCCTGCTCAGGACAGCCTTCTGGCTAATGATCATCGTTCTCTTGCTGCCGACAGACGAGCGGCAGCGGAGCGAAGTCTATGGCACGGCGCAGGCCGCGGTGAACGACATCGCGACGTTCTGCGATCGCAATCCCGAGACCTGCGCCAAGGGCAAGGATGCATTCGGCGTGCTGGTGCAGAAGGCGCAGTTCGGCGCCCGCATGCTGATCGACCTCATCAACGGCACTAAGAGTGCGGGCGAAGGCGAAGGCGGGACCGGCATCCAGGATCCCGAGCAAAACTCCGGAACCAACTTCCCCTTCGAGCCATCGCGTTTGGGCTCGGACGGATCGCAGGACACGCTCAATCCGGACGATCGCGACGAGGCCTGGGGCGGCCCCGGGACCTAAAGCTTCGCAAGTCCGCCTGTCGGCGGCGCGCCGCTCAATTTTTACGGCCTGGCTAGTCGCGATTGCCCCGTTTCCCGCCTATATTGATGACATGGATACGCTTAGCGCCACGCGGAGCAGCGTCGGCTTCGACGAGATCCTGGCCGATTTCGACCTCCTCAGCGACTGGGAGGACCGCTACCGCTACGTCATCGAGCTCGGCCGCGGGCTTTCACCCTTGCCCGAGGCGGAGCACTCCGCCGCCAACAAGGTGCAAGGCTGCGTCAGCCAGGTTTGGCTCTCCACCCGTGTCCAGCAAAGCGGCGGAAAGCCGCGCCTCACCTTTATCGGCGACAGCGATGCCCACATCGTCCGCGGCCTGATCGCGATTCTGTTTGCGCTCTATTCGGGCAAGACTGCGCAGGAAATCTTGAGCATCGACGCGGGCCAAAGGCTCGGCCAGATCGGGCTCAAGGAGCATCTGACGCCGCAGCGGTCGAACGGGCTCATGGCGATGGTGAAGCGCATCCGCGCCGACGCCGAGGCCGCGCTCGGCCGAATCTTGAACTGAGACCTAAGCGCTGGGGCGAGCCTAGCCGAATTGTAGGCGCCGCTGTTCCGGCCGCACCTGGGCGCGGACACGATGGCGATAGAGCGAAGAGGGCTCGGCCGGCGCGCGGAGCTCCGGCATGGGGGCGGCGACGTCGTAGCAGAGAATGCGATCGACCTGCTCCCCGTCCTCAGAAAGCGGCAATCTCAGCCAAAACAGCACGATATGATCGCGGCCTGAAGCCGGGCCTTTGACCACGCCGTGGAGCGGAACGCCTCTCTCCGCCACGCGGTCATGAACGCGGCGCCAATAGGGGGCGGCATCGCCGGAAAAGACGTCGTCGGCGCGTAGTCCCGTGATCTCCTGCCCGTAGATCTCGTGGAGCCTCGTGCCCGCGAGCCTGAACGCGGCCTCGGCGGGGCCGGTCCTTAAGTCGATCAGTCCCATATGAGGCAGGAGGCGCGGGACCTTCAGCGGATCGAGGTCCGACCGCGCGGGCATGCGCCGTCCGTCGGCTGCGCGGAGCCAATAATCGAAGAGTTCGCGCTGCCCCAGCATGACGAGCTGGGCCCGAAAGGCGCGTGCCGACAGCATTTCCCTCCCCCGCCGCAAGGGCCGCGAAACGCTCCCGCGAATCACTTGCCTGTCTCGACTATGTGGAGTTCGGTGGTGCCGCGCAAGCCAAGAAAGCCAGATTCACTAGGAATCACAATGGATTGTGGTAACACTTATGGCAGCTACCCGATCTTGGAGAGGTCGATCGGGGCGGTCGTCCGGCTCGAGAGGCGACGCGCCGATGCCGCGCCTCTCGCGCTTAAGCGGCAGACTAGCGGCGCCTCTGGCCTAGACCCATGCGCTTGGCGAGATCGGAGCGCGCCGCGGCGTAGTTCGGCGCAACCATCGGGTAATCGTGGGGCAGACCCCATTTTTCGCGATAGTCCTCCGGCGACAGGTCGTAATGCGTGCGCAAGTGACGCTTCAACGATTTGAACTTTTTGCCGTCCTCGAGACAGACGATGTACTCGGGCGTGACCGATTTCTTCACCGGCACGGCGGGTCTCAATTCTTCGCGGATTGGCAAGCCCGTTGCCGTTGACGCTCTGCTCAGCGCGTCAAAGACGTTATGGATGACGCCGGGAAGGTCACCCGCGACAACAGTGTTATTGCTCACATAGGCGGAGACAATCTCGGCCGTGAGCTCAACGAGTTCGTTCTTCTCCAGATTTGTTTCCATGAAAAACTCCTCAGTCCTGGCCGGTCGCCTGTCCCAACACGCACCCTATGCCTTCTATTTGGGTGCTCGCGTGTTTACTTGGCGCGCATGTCTTTAGAGTCACCAGATTACGCCGTTTTTATGACGAGTAGTTACAATGTCTATCAACTACAAAATATAGATGCATCCCACGTTTGAAGCTGATCTGTATTCTACCGTCAGTTTTTGCATGAATCGGCTGTGCGGCTGTTCTCAATGAAGACTGGCGCCCATCGGGCTCGATAAGCGAAGCCTAGACTTCGCTTACCCAAACTGGTTCCCATCGCTACTCAAGATTGCCCGGTAGCGTGCTTTGACTATTTAGCGATTTTCCCCGTTCGCCGAAACAAGGCGAAGATGCAACTTGATCGGGAATCAACCTTGCGTGAGCGGCGCAGCGCCACTTCGGCCGAGCATCCCGATAACTATATTTGCAACCGAATAAATGCAGACCAACCCGAAAGTGTTCCATCGATGAGCAAAGCTGAAACGCGCGGAAAGACCGATCAGGCCAAGATCGCAATGTCGGAAGAGGAGTGGCGCAGCAAGCTTACGCCCGAGCAGTTCTACGTGACGCGACAGCACGGGACCGAACGGGCCTTCAGCCACCCCTATTACGAGGAGAAGGACGCCGGCATGTATCGCTGCGTCTGTTGCGGCGAGCCCGTGTTCAGCTCCGAGACCAAATTCGATTCAGGCACGGGCTGGCCGAGCTTTTACGCACCGGCGAACCGCGACGCGGTCAGCGAGCACGACGACCGTTCGTTCTTCATGCGCCGCACCGAGGTTCGCTGCGCCAAATGCGATGCGCATCTCGGCCACGTCTTCCCGGATGGACCGAAGCCGACGGGTGCGCGTTATTGCATCAACGGTGTCGCCTTGCGGTTCGACAAGGATGCGAAGCCCGCCAAGGGTAGCAAGTAACGCCAAATCATGAATGACGCGCTCTCCCGCGCAAGCGTTCCTTGCGCCGCCCGGCGTCCCGTGACCTCGACCCATCACGGGATCGCGCGGGTTGACGACTATGCCTGGCTCCGCGCCAAGAACTGGCAAGCGGTCATCCGCGACCCCGCCCGGCTCGACGCCGAGATCAGGTCCTATCTCGAAGCCGAAAACGCCTACATCAAAGCGACGTTCGCCGACACCGAACCGCTACAAGCGAAGTTGTTCGCCGAGATGAAGGGTCGCATCAAGGAAGACGACGCCGGGGTGCCGCAACCCGACGGCGACTTCGCCTATTACAAGCGCTATGTCGAGGGTGGGCAGCATCCCCTCTTCTGCCGCATCCCACGCAACGGCGGCGACGAGCGGATCCTCATCGACGGCAATGCGCTTGCGGTGTCCCACCCCTATTTCCACATTGCCGACGCCGCGCACAGTCCCGACCACAGGCTCGTGGCTTATGCCGTCGATACCAAGGGCTCGGAGTACTACACCGTCAACGTGATCGAAGCCGACACCGGCAAGCTCCTCGACTCGCGCATCGCCGACAGCAGCGGAACGCTCGAATGGAGCGCCGACAGCCGGCACCTGTTCTATATTTGGCTCGATGACGAGCACCGCCCGCGCCGTTTGCTGCGCCACACGATCGGCAGCTACGCCGCCGACCGTCTCGTGCACGATCAGGCCGAACCCGGCTACTTCCTTGACATCGGCGCCACGCAGGATCGCCGCTACCTTCTGCTCAGCGTCCACGACCACGAAACCGCCGAGGTCAATTTGATCGATGCGGCCGATCCGGGCGCCGCGCCGCGCCTCGTCGCGCCCCGCGAACCCGAGCATGATTACAGCGTCGATCACCACGAGGGACGCCTCATCATCCTCACCAGTTCGGGTGGTGCCGAGGATTACCGCATCGTCGAAGCGCCGGTCGCGACCCCAGGCCGCGAGCATTGGCGAGAAATCGAGCGGCATCGGCCCGGCAGGCTCATCCTCGATGTGATCGCTTTCAAGGATTTTCTCGTGCGGCTCGAGCGCGAGGAAGGCCTCCCGCGCATCGTCGTGCGCCGTTTCGCCGACGGCGAAGAGCACGCGATCGCCTTCGGCGAGGCGGCCTATGCGCTCGGCATCTCGTCCGGCTACGAATACGACACGACGGTGTTTCGCTTCACCTATTCCTCGATGACGACGCCCGCGCAGGTGTTCGACTACGACATGAACACGCGCACGCGGACGCTGCGGAAGACGCAAGAAGTCCCGAGCGGACACGACCCCTCGCGCTATGTGACGCGCCGCGTCATGGCGCCCGCGAAGGACGGCGAGACTGTGCCGGTATCGCTCCTCTTCAAGAAAGACATAGAGCGCGACGGCAGCGCGCCGCTCCTGCTTTACGGCTATGGCGCTTACGGCGCGACCATTCCGGCCGGCTTCTCGACCAATGCGCTCTCGCTCGTCGATCGCGGTTTCGTTTACGCCATCGCTCATGTCCGCGGCGGCAAGGACAAAGGCTATCGCTGGTACAAGCAAGGCAAGCGCGAGAAGAAGATAAACACCTTCACCGATTTCATCGCTGCGGGCGAATTCCTCGCCGCCGAGCGCTACACTTCGCGCGGGCGGATCGTCGCTCATGGCGGAAGCGCGGGCGGCATGCTCACGGGCGCCGTGGCCAACCTGGCGCCGGATCTCTTTCTCGGCATTGTTGCCGATGTGCCTTTCGTCGATGTGCTCTCAACCATTCTCGATGCAAGCCTGCCGCTCACCCCGCCGGAATGGCCTGAATGGGGCAACCCGATCGAGAGCGAGGCCGACTACAAGACCATCGCCGCCTATTCGCCCTACGACAATGTGCGGGCGCAAAGCTACCCGCACATCCTTGCGCTCGCGGGCCTGACTGACCCCCGCGTGACCTATTGGGAGCCCGCCAAGTGGGTGGCGAAGCTCCGCGCGCATGCCGAGGGCGGTCGGCTGATCCTGCTTCGCACCAATATGGAGGCGGGCCACGCCGGGGCCTCGGGCCGTTTCGAGCGCCTGAAAGAGCTCGCGCTGGCTTACGCCTTCGCGCTCAAGATCGCAGGCGCCACCGAATTGACTTAAGGCGTTGGACGGATGCGGCGCTCCAGTCTATGAAACAGCCACGAATCCTCTCACATTACGCCCATGCTGCTCGCCCGCGACAAATCTCAGCTCCTCATCGTCGACGTTCAGGACAAGCTCATCGGCGCGATCTCCGGCAAGAATCGCGTGGTCGAGCGCTGCGTGCGGCTCGTGCGCGCGGCACGAACGCTCGACGTGCCGATCACGCTTTCGGAGCAATATCCGCAAGGTTTGGGCCCGACCGTCGATCCCATCCGCGAGGCCATCGCCAATGCCGGCTTCGTCGCCGACAAAGTCGAATTCTCGTGTCTGCGAAACCCGACGCTCCGCGAGAGGCTGCATGAGCTTCGCCGCCAGGGCCGGTCGCAAGTCGTCCTCGCCGGGATCGAGGCCCATGTGTGCGTGATGCAAACCGCGATCGACCTCGAGGGACAGGGCTTCGAGGCTTTCGTGGTCGCCGATGCGGTCAGCTCGCGTGCCAAGGAGAATTGCAAGCGGGCGATGGCCCGGCTCGCCAAGGAAGGCGTCGATATCGTTGACACCGAAATGGTCGTGTTCGAGTGGCTCGAGCGCGCCGGCACCCCGGAATTCAAGGAACTGCACGCTCTCATCAAGTAGCGCGCCGGGGCCCGAGGTGGAGACATGACCAAGGTTGAATCTTTAACCGTGCGAGAAAGTCCTGGAAAAGGACGCGGGGTGTTCGCCGCGCGAGACATTTCGGCCGGGACCCTCGTCAGCGTGGCGCACTGCATCCCGTTCCCGACCGATGCACTTAAGGGCACGCCAATTGAGCATCACGCGTTCGACTACGAGCAGGACAATCAGGACTGTATCGTGCTTGGCGTTCAGCAATTCATGAATCACGCAGACGCTCCCAACTGTAGCTATGAGTGGGAGGTCGTGGACGGGGGGCAGCGCGTGCACAAAGTTTACACCGTCCGCGACATCAAGGCTGGCGAGGAATTGTCAATCGACTATGGGGTGCCGCTATGGTTCAAACCGGCGCCGGAAGTTGCGTGAAAGTTGCGTCGCAGATGCCGATCCGGGTTCCAAGACAAGGGGTCGGCAAGCGCGTTCAGTTCGATGACGCTCAGTGCGGGGGGTGTGGCTTCCTAAACAGCCGATAGAACACCCGCGACTTGATCTTTGGGCCGATGCCAAACTTGTTGGAGCTTCCCTCGAGGAGCTCTCCGCACGGACACAGCATATCCCTTAACCGACGCTGCAAGCCCGGTTCATGCAGCGTTCAGGTAGGACCGCGCAGAGTGGCTAAGGCTGTCAGCGATGCTCGCGCCTTGCGCTCGCCCTAGCGCGGGGCCCTACGGGCTCAAAGCAAAGACAATTGCGTCGGTACTCCCGTTTTTTGCGCAAGCGATAAGCAGCCCCGTTCTGATCGGCTTGAAGGAGTTGACGCGCCGTCTCGGATTAAGCAGGAACGTAGGTCAACCTGATCACATCCTCGCCAATCCGATCATGAGCCATAAGGCGGAGCGGCGGCCGGGGTCCGGCGAAATATGGCTTGCCGTGACCAAGCACGACGGGGTGCAGGTAAATTCGATACTCATCGATCAGGCCAAGTTCGGTGAGGCTTTGCGCCAAGTCCGGACCAGCAACTTCGATCTCCCCGTCGCGCTCGGCCTTCAGCTTGCGGATCGCGTCCTCGAGATCATCCTCGACAAGCCTGGCGTTGGGGCCGACCGACTTTAACGAGCGCGAGACGACCCATTTCGGCTGGTTACGCCACGCCGCCGCGAAGGCGCGTTCCTCTGCATCCCATTCAGGATGATCGTCGTCCCAGTAACGCATGATCTCATACATTTGGCGACCGTACACACTGCCCGCCTGCCCCTGAGCCTCCTCGATGAAGTGGCGGAAGAGCGTGGGGCTTGGCGCAAACGCCATATGGTCGACGTAGCCGTCCAGGGACTGGTTCATTCCGAACACGAGCTTAGCCATACCCACTTCCTTTCCTTACGTGGCACATCCGCGCGGTTCTGATTGCGTTATGCAATCGGTTGTAAGCTAGACAAGAGCGGCTTTCGCAGCAGCCCGCAGGCGGCTGAAATCTTCCCAGGCACCTGCCCATCAATGAGCCCCTTCGCGGCTCACGGGGCATCTGTGCGAGAGGTTTTAGCCTTTGCCATTGCGCGACCGACGCGGTCTACCGCTTCGGTGAGTTGTTGAAGGTGATCCCAACGACGCTCGACGCCTTTCGTGTCGAGCAGATAAACGCAGCGATCCTCAAACACACGAGCCGCAGACGATGCAGATGTGATGCTAAACGTCGAGTTGTCTGGGTAGCTGAGTGTGGCACCCTCCTGTCTCAGGACATGCTCACTAATCACACGAACGCTGAGCATGTTCGCTATGAAGTTATCTTCCTCGAATACCTTGCGAAGAGCGTCTCTTTCGGCGGGGTCGAGGCCCTTCGCTTTCAGATAACGATCCCGAAGCCTATTCAGACGATTGTAGGCGTCCTGAATGTCTGCCATGTCCGACGTGGCTTCGTTGCGGCAATGCTCAACCAAGGAGCGGAACTGCTCAAACGCCTTCTCTATCCTTTCAAGGCTGGCAGTCATGAAATCTCCGTTGGACTGTTCCCGCTTCTAGAACGGCCACCATTCTCCCCCACCCGTTACCTTTTCAAAACATGAGGCCTTGTATCCGATCCAAGAGTAAGAGCGGGGGTGACCGCTCGCTTGAGCTTCCTTAATGCAGACATCTGTCTCCCTATAGCCGGCGGACTTCATACAAAGGCGCACGTAGTCCAATGCATCCAGCACGGCCAGCGCCTTGTTCCGCGCATCCCGGCAGGTCTGCAAGTCGGCCGCCGATTTGATGACGGCAACGCATTGCTTGAACTTCACATCGACATCGTCATAGTCGTCGCTTTTCTCCGGGCTCACCTTGAAAACCTCGTAGGCCTTAGCCTTGCAGGCGGCGTGGTCTGCGACGGTGGTGTCCGAGCAACCTGATAGAGCGGCGGCGGCGGCCACGATGATGGGGCTGATCACGCCACGGCTTACTCGCAGCGATGCGCTCATTGGGACGGCCCTTCCGTCCGGACAGCTTCGCATGAAATGAAAGAGGGCGGGTAGGTCCGCTAGATCACCCGCTGGCGTCTTCGCGGCTCACGGGGCATCTGTGCGAGAGGTTAGTAAATTCGCTCCGCTCCTATGTGCTGTCACGTTCTCTAGCTTGCGGCCTTGGAAGCCCCGTCGAACCTAGCGCACTATCCACACAGCCATGTAGACCAGTCCCCAGACGATGAAGATTGGGACCAGTGCCACGGGCAGCGCCCAAGCGGACGCATCGCTGTATGTGGTTTGGTAGAGGCGATTGGCTTGGTCAAAACACGGCTTAACGTCCCACTCGTTCCGCCGCTCTTTGTTCAGGGTACAAATATCGGAATAGGCGATCTCCCTTTCATACGCGGCTTTTCTGGCAGCGTCCTCCACGTACAGCCAACTTCCGATGGCCCAAAGGGCTGAGAGGACGATCCCGATCCGCTGCCAGCCGTTGAGACGGAACCCCCGCATGGAATGCCCCCTCTCAGCGACGGAAGCACGCAGGGTCGTCCAACTTGCAAGCAGCCTGCGCACGCGGTGCGTCTAGGTTACATCCTGCTACAGCCAGCAAAGCAGCAACCAGTATGGCTCGGCGCATTGCTGTTCCCCCGAGCGGCAGATCAGTACCCTGTGGATGCAATGGCGCGATTTGTGCGACGATTGGCGGTTGTCCGCTCAATGCAGGTGGTTAAATCCCCCGAGCCACGCCGATAGCCCATCTTCTCGCAGTCTGCCCGCGCCTTCTCGATGGTGCTGGCGCATCCCGCCAGCATCATGCCCACAATCGCAAACATCATCGATTTCATGAGCAGGCCCCCTAAACAGATCGATCCTATCAGGGCGGGGCTTCCACGCCTAGCGCCTGCAAAAGTGTCGTACAAAGTGTAGTACGGAACCGCAAATTCCCCCGCAAACCCTGATGCAGCAACGGGGCGGATCGGAGAGGGTGGGCGCGTAGCCCCTGAACCACGCGCCCGGTGCCGAGGAAGGTTCGTGATGATCACTTACAGGGAGTGAACGCTGGCACCTTGCGTCCGAGCAGATGAACCTGTCCTGAACAAGGTTCATGCGTCGACCTCGCAGCGCGGTTTGTGGACACGGCGTGGACACGAACAGCTGGACACCGGCAAAACACCGGCAAAATCGAGCATCGCGCCTTTTCCCTGTACTGATGTAAGCGAACCTTCCTCGGCACCGGGCGCGGGGTTCAGGGGCTCCGCGCCCACCCTCTCCGAGATCGGGTGATGCGCGTGGTTTACGCCGGCGCGAGTCGCTTGGCTTGCCTCGCCCCAGCGGAACCATTAGCTTCCGGCGGACTTTTCCTTGCGCAAACTGTCGGGAGTAAATCGCCGTGGCCTTCGAACTTCCCCCCCTGCCTTACGCTTATGAAGCGCTCGAGCCTTATATGTCGGCCGAGACGCTCCAATTTCACCATGACAAGCACCACAAGGCCTATGTGGACAATCTGAACAAGCTTCTGCCCGGCTCCGGCTTCGAGGGTAAGGGGCTCGAAGAGATCGTCAAGGCGAGCTTCGGCAAGAACGCCGGCGTTTTCAACAACGCCGCCCAGGACTTCAACCATATCCATTTCTGGCCGTGGATGAAGAAGGGCGGCGGCGGCAAGAAGGTGCCGGGCGCGGTGCTCGCGCTCATCGACCGCGACCTCGGCGGTTACGACAAGTTCCGCACCGATTTCATCGAAGCGGGCAAGACCCAGTTCGGGTCGGGCTGGTGCTGGTTGTCGATCAAGAACGGCAAGCTCGAAGTCACCAAGACTCCGAACGGCGAGAACCCGCTCGTGCACGGCGGCTGGCCGCTACTCGGCTGCGACGTGTGGGAACATTCCTACTACATCGACTATCGCAACGAGCGGCCAAAATATCTCGACGCCTGGTTCGATCATCTCATCAATTGGGACCACGTCGAGGAAATGCTGGCGCTCGCGCCGAAATAGACGGCGGCTTGCGCAGCCGCGCGCAGTACTAGCCACCACGCCGCGTGCGGCCCTTCAGCGCATCCGTCAGCACTTTTGTCGCCAACGGCACCCCGGTCCGAACGATCGTCTTGCCGAGCGTCGTCCAGAAGCTGTCGCTGCGCGAGCCGCTTGAGGACTTCTTCGCCGCCTTCTCTTCGGCTGCTTGCGCCTCCGTCGCGGCACGGTGTTCGGTCCGCTTCTGCAACCGCTCATAGGCCGAGTCCCTCTCAGCCGCCTCGTCGTACACGCCCTCGACCGGACTCGACTGGATGATGGCCCTGCGCTCCGCTTCGGTGATGGGGCCGACGCGCGAGTTCGGCGGCCTCACCAGCGTGCGTTGGACCATGGTCGGCTGGCCCTTCTCGTCGAGCGTCGAGACGAGCGCCTCGCCGATGCCGAGCTCCATGATCGCCCTCTCGGTGTCGAAGTCGGGATTGCGGCGGAAAGTGGTGGCGGCGGCCTTCACCGCCTTCTGTTCCAGCGGCGTGAATGCGCGCAAGGCGTGCTGCACGCGGTTGCCGAGCTGGCGCGATACGGTGTCGGGAATGTCGAGCGGGTTCTGCGTGACGAAGTAGACGCCGACGCCCTTCGAGCGGATCAGCCGCACCACCTGCTCGACTTTCCCGAGCAGCGCCTTGGGCGCGTCCTTGAACAGGAGATGCGCCTCGTCGAAGAAGAAGACGAGTTTCGGCTTGTCGGGATCGCCGACCTCGGGAAGCTTCTCGAACAGATCGGACAGGAGGAAGAGCAGGAAGGTCGCGTAAAGCCGTGGGCTCTCCATCAGCTTGTCCGCCGCGAGCACGCTGATATAGCCCTGCCCTTCGCGCGTCGTCCGCATCAGGTCGGAGATCTCGAGCGCTGGCTCGCCGAAGAAATGCGCGGCGCCCTGCTGTTCCAGCACGAGCAGCGAGCGCTGGATCGATCCGACCGAGGCCTTGGTGATGTTGCCGTATTTGGTGGTGAGATCGCCGGCGCGCGCGGCAAGGTCCTCGAGCAGCGACTGCAAATCCTTGAGGTCGATCAGCGGAAGCTTCTCGTCGCCAGCGATCTTGAAGGCGATATTGAGCACGCCTTCTTGCGCCTCGCTCAAATCCATGAGTCGCGACAGGAGCAGCGGTCCGAGCTCCGAGACGGTCGCCCGGATCGGATGGCCTTGCTTGCCGAACAAATCCCAAAAGATGACGGGATAGGCCTGGAATACGGGCGTGAAGCCGATTTCCTTGGCGCGCGCTTCGACCCACGCCTTGGGCTCACCTTTCTCGGCGATGCCCGACAGATCGCCTTTCACGTCGGCGCAGAACACCGGCACGCCGTGGGCGGAGAAGCCCTCGGCAAGGCCTTGCAACGTCACCGTCTTGCCCGTTCCGGTCGCGCCGGTGATGAGCCCGTGGCGGTTGGCAAGCCTGAGATAGATGAACTCGGGCTTGATGCTCTTGCCAATATAGACGCTCTCTTTGGGCGCCGCGGCCGGTGCCTCGGTCCGGCCCTGGCTTTCTTTCGGCGCTGCCTTGCGCTTCGCCATCCCTTGCTCTCCTCGTTTTGCGGTCTGCACTTTAGCTTCTGCGCGACCGCGCGCAAAGAGAAGGCTCCCCGGCTTCCGCGCCGCTTTGCCTTCATGCTAGGAGGGGGCGAGAACCGCTTAGAGCTTGAGGAACATGGCTGAACTTTCCTTGGCAAAGGGCTTCGCACCTGCCGGCGAGGCGGCATGGCGGGCGCTGGTCGAAGAAGCGCTGAAAGGCGCGCCCTTCGCCGCGCTCAAGGCCGAGACCTATGACGGCATCGCCATCGAGCCGCTCTACGGTCGCGCGGGCGAGGCGCGCCCAATCGCGGGCCGCGCGCCGGGCCTGCCGTGGAGCGTGATGCAGCGGATCGACCACCCTGACGCCAAAGCCGCCAACGCGCAGATCCTCGACGACCTCACCTATGGCGCGAACGGCATTGCGCTCGTCTTCGAAGGCGCCGTCGGCGATCACGGCTATGCGCTTGCCGCCAGCGGCGCCGCGATCAGCGCCGCGCTCGACGAGGTCTATCTCGATACCGGCATCGCGTTGGACCTCGATCTCGGCCTTCAATCGAAAGACGCGGCGGGCCTTCTCGCCACCCTGGTCAAGGCCCGCGCCATCGCGCCGAAAGCGACGACCATCCGCTTCGGCTTCGATCCGCTGAGCGCCATGGCCCTGGCCGGGGCGAGCCCGCTTCCCTGGAAGGATATCGCCGCCCTCCTCGCCGCGCTCGTCGCCGACCTCGCGGGCCAAGGCTTCGCGGGACCCTTTGCCGCCGCCGACGGCAGGGTGATCCATGCCGCGGGCGGGTCGGAAGCGCAGGAGCTTGCCTTCGCGCTCGCAAGCGCCGTTGCCTATCTCCGCGCGCTGGAGCAATGCGGCATCGCACTCGAAGAGGCGCGAGGGCTGATCTATTTCCGCCTTGCCGCCGATCAGGACCAGTTCCTCACCATCGCCAAGTTCCGCGCGATCCGGAAACTGTGGGCGCGCATCGAGGAGGCTTGCGGGCTAGACCCCCGCCCCGCTTTCGTTTCCGCCGAGACGGCCTGGCGCATGATGACGAAGCGCGATCCGCACGGGAACATCGTGCGCGGCACGATCGCGGCGTTCGGCGCGGCTGCGGGCGGCGCCGATGCGGTCGCCATCCTGCCGTTCAGCGCGGCGCTTGGGCTTCCCGATACGTTCGCCCGTCGTGTCGCCCGCAATACGCAGACGATCCTGATCGAGGAAGCGAACATCCACCGCGTCGCCGATCCTGCCGCAGGATCGGGTGCGATCGAGGCGCTCACCGATGCACTCGCCGAGGCTGCTTGGGGCCTGTTCCAGGAAATCGAGCGGGAGGGCGGCGTGGCGCGCGCGCTCGAAACCGGGTCGATCCAACAGGCCGTCGCCAAGGTCAGAGTGGCACGCGAAGCCAACATCGCACGGCGCGCGGATTTGCTCGTCGGCACGAGCGACTTCCCCGATCTCGACGAAACCGAGGCCGCAGTTCTGGCCCTGCCGCGGCTCGCGGCCTTGCCCGCGGACGCGAAGGCGCTGACGCCAATGCGACAAGCCGAGCCCTTCGAGCGTTTGCGCGCCAAGAGCGACCTCTATCGCAAGAAGCACGGCGCGAGGCCGAAGGTATTCCTCGCCTGTCTCGGGCGGCCTGCCGACTTCAATGCGCGGTCGAGCTTCGCCAAGAGCCTGTTCGAGGCGGGCGGCATCGAAGCCGTCGAAGGCGACGGCGGCAACCTCGCGAAACGATTCAAGGAATTGGGCGCGAAGCTCGCCTGCCTCTGCTCCTCCGACAAGGTCTATGAGCGCGAGGCGGAAGCCGCAGCCAAGGCGTTGAGGGAAGCCGGCGCGAAGCGCATCTATCTCGCGGGACGAGCCGGCCCCAACCAGGCCGCGTTCGAACAAGCCGGCATTGGCAGCTTTCTTCATCAAGGCTGTGATACGCTCGCAATTCTGAACGACGCCTATGACGAGATCTGACGGAAAATGACGCGCATCCCTTCATTCGCGGAGATCGGTTTCGCCGCAAGCAGCGCCGCGAGCGGCGTTGCCGCGAGCGCCGAACGCGATGCGCCCGCGCGCGCCGAAGCCTGGCAAACGCCTGAAGGGATCGCGGTCAAGTCCGCCTATGACGCGCGCGACCTCGCGAGCCTCGATTTCCTCGACGGGATGCCGGGCGTGCCGCCTTATCTCCGCGGCCCCTACCCCACGATGTATGTGCAGAGGCCGTGGACCATCCGGCAATATTCCGGCTTCTCCACCGCCGAGGATTCCAACGCCTTCTACCGGCGCAACCTCGCCGCCGGCCAGCAAGGCGTCTCCATCGCTTTCGATCTTGCCACCCATCGCGGCTACGATTCCGATCATCCGCGCGTGACCGGCGATGTCGGCATGGCCGGCGTCGCCATTGATTCAATCTACGACATGCGCACCCTGTTCGACGGCATCCCGCTCGACCAGGTCTCGGTGTCGATGACCATGAACGGGGCGGTGCTGCCCGTGCTCGCGCTCTTCATCGTCGCGGGCGAAGAGCAAGGCGTGCGGCCGGAGCAGCTCTCGGGCACGATCCAGAACGACATCCTGAAAGAGTTCATGGTGCGGAACACCTACATCTATCCGCCCGCGCCATCGATGCGCATCGTCTCCGACATCTTCGCCTACACCTCGAAGAAGATGCCGAAATTCAATTCGATCTCGATTTCCGGCTATCACATGCAGGAAGCGGGAGCGACGGCGGACCTCGAACTCGCCTACACGCTCGCCGATGGCGTCGAATATGTGCGCGCGGGCGTCGCCGCCGGTCTCGACATCGACGCCTTCGCGCCGCGGCTTTCCTTCTTCTGGGCGATCGGCATGAACTTCTTCATGGAGATCGCCAAGATGCGCGCCGCGCGCCTCCTCTGGGCGAAGCTCATCCGGGACGAATTTGCGCCGAAGGACCCGCGCTCGCTTGCGCTCAGGACCCATTGCCAGACGAGCGGCTGGAGCCTCGCCGCGCAGGACGTGTTCAACAACGTCGTCCGCACCGGCATCGAGGCCATGGCGGCCACCCAAGGCCACACCCAGTCGCTCCACACCAACGCGCTCGACGAGGCGCTGGCCTTGCCGACCGATTTCTCGGCGCGCATCGCCCGCAACACCCAACTCATGTTGCAGCAGGAATCGGGCACGACCCGCATCATCGATCCGTGGGGCGGCAGCTTCTATGTCGAGCGCCTCACTTACGATCTCGCCGCGCGCGCGATGAAGCACATCGCCGAGGTCGAAAAGATCGGCGGCATGGCCAAGGCCATCGAGGCCGGCATCCCCAAGCGCATGATCGAGCAGGCCGCGACCGCAACGCAAGGCCGCATCGACTCGCGCAAGCAGACTATCGTCGGCGTGAACAAGTACCGCCCCGACAGCGAAGCCGACATCGCCATCCTCAAGGTGGACAACCGCGCGGTCCGGCGCCGGCAGCTCGACAAGCTCGCCCGCCTCAAGGCGGAGCGAAACGAGGATGAAGTCCGCGCGGCCCTTGACGCGCTGACCCGTTATGCCGAGACAGGAACCGGCAACCTGCTCGAAGCCGCCGTCGAGGCCGCGCGCGTTAAGGCAACGGTCGGAGAAATCTCCTATGCTCTGGAGAAGGTCTATAGACGCCACCGGGCGGAAGTCTCGGCCATTACCGGGGTCTACCGGGCGGAGATGGCCCGCATGGAAGGAAGCATGAGCCGCATCAAGGATCTGATCGAGGCCTTCGAGACCGAGCAGGGCCGGCGTCCGCGCATCCTCGTTGCCAAGATGGGTCAGGACGGCCACGACCGGGGCCAGAAGGTGATTGCCTCGGCCTTCGCCGATCTCGGCTTCGATGTCGATATCGGGCCGCTGTTCCAGACGCCCGAGGAGGCCGCCCGCCAGGCGGTCGAGAACGACGTGCACATCGTCGGCGTTTCCTCGCTCGCCGCGGGGCACTTGACCCTCGTGCCGGCCTTGCGCGAGGCGCTCGAGGCGCAGGGCCGCGGCGATATCATGATCGTCGTGGGTGGCGTCATCCCGCCCCAAGACTATCCCGAGCTTCATGAGGCAGGCGCCAAGGCCATCTTCGGCCCCGGCACGCCCATTGCCGACGCGGCCATCGACCTCATGCAGAAGCTCGGCGCGAATACCAAATCGCAACAAGCCGCGGAGTAGGTTCGACCTCTTGCGTTGAACCGGGTTTGCCCCTACGCCGCCACCCATGCGCGAAACGGAAAGAGCAAAACAGGACGTCGAGGAGACCGCGAAGGCGATCCGCGCCGGCGATCGCGTGGCGCTCGCCCGCGCCATCACCTTGGTCGAAAGCGCAAAGCCGGAGGACCAGGCCCGCGCCGAAGCCCTGCTCGAGCGGCTCATGCCCTTCACCGGCCAAGCGATAAGGGTCGGCATCAGCGGCGTTCCGGGTGCGGGCAAATCGACGCTCATCGACCAGCTTGGGCTCAACCTCACCGCTCAAGGCCATAAGGTCGCCGTGCTTGCCGTCGATCCCACCTCGTCGCGGAGCGGCGGGTCGATCCTCGGCGACAAGACCCGCATGGGACGGCTCGCCGCCGAGCCGAAGGCTTTCATCCGTCCCTCTCCCGCCGGCGACAGCCTCGGCGGCGTGACCAAGACCACGCGCGAGAGCGTGGCGCTGGCGGAAGCCGCGGGCTACGACGTGATCCTGGTCGAAACCGTCGGCGTCGGCCAATCGGAAACGGCGGTCTCGAACATGGTCGACGTGTTCGTGGTGGTGGCGATTCCCGGCGCCGGCGACGAGCTTCAGGGCATCAAGCGCGGACTGCTCGAACTTGCCGACGTCGTCGCCGTCAACAAGGCGGAAGGCGACCAGGTCGAGCGCGCCAACCGCGCGGCGATGGAATATCGCACCGCACTCCACATTCTCGCTGCGGGCAACAGCAATTGGGACCCGCAAGTGCTGACGCTCTCGGCGCGCGACAACCGCGGATTGGATGCGCTGTGGGCGAAGATCGTCGAGCGCCATGCCGCGCTGACCGCTTCGGGCGCGCTCGATGCCCGCCGTCGCGACCAGGCCGCCGCGTGGATGCGGGAGATCTTCGAGCAGCGCCTGATTGCCGCGTTCGAAGGCGGCAAGCGCGCGGCGCGCCATTTCCAGGAACTGGAAAAGAAGGTGCGCGCCGGCGAGATGACGCCGTCCGCCGCGGCGTCGGAGCTTGCGCGGCTTGCCGGAATCAAGAGCGCCGACTAGGCGCCCGCCGAAATCGCTTCCCACACGGTTTGGCCCCTTGTAAGCCGTTCCGCATGGCTCGGCCGCGCATCCTCATCACGGGCTTCGGCCCCTTCCCGGGTTTTGCCGAGAATCCGTCTGCTTGGCTGGTCGAGACCCTGGCGGAGCGGGAACGCGCAGCCAGAGCCGCGCTCGATGCCCGCATCCTACCGACCGCGTGGGAAGACGTCGCGCTCATTCCCCGCCTCTACCGGTCGCTCCAACCTCATGCGATGATTCATTTTGGCGTGAGCGCGCGCACCAAGGCTTTTCACATCGAAGCGTCGGCGCACAACCGCGTGGCGCGACGGGCCGACGCGCGAGGCGCGATGCCGAAAGCCCGCACGATCCGCGAAAGCGGGCCCGTCCGCTTCGATACGCCGTTTCCGGCCGCAGACCTTGCCGCGCATCTCAAGCGAAGCGGCATTGCCGCCCGAACCTCCCGCTCAGCCGGCTCCTATCTCTGCAACTTCCTCTATTATCATTCGCTCGAATGGGCGCTCCGGCAGCGCACCGTCCCGCTTGTCGTGTTCGTGCACGTCCCGCCTTGGACGAAAAAGCGCGGGTCCCAAAGCCGCGAGGCTTTGCTGCATGGCGGGACTGAGATTTTGCGCTTGGTTCTTGCTTGCACAAACGGCGAAAAGCCGTTGAAAACGAAGAGCCGCCAGCCGATCTCTCGGGAGGCGGAAAGAAGCGCAAGGAATGCGTGAGCATGGCTGTCGGTCGCCGCGAGGTGCTGTTGGGCGGGGTCGGGCTTGGCCTTGCAGTGGCAGCCGGACCGCGCGCGGGCTTTGCGCAAGATTCCGGGCTCTGCGGCGCGCAGAGTATCGCGCCCGACGGCGGCGCAATCGACCAGACCGCGGCCCTCCAGGCTGCAGCCGACGCTGCGGCTCAAACGGGTGCGCCGCTGTTTCTTCCCGCCGGGATCTATTCGACGGCCAAGCTCACGCTGAAATCTGGAACCCGCATCGAAGGCGTTCCGGGCGAGACAATTCTCCGCTATCGCGATGGCGGGGCGCTCATTGTGCTCGAAGGGGTCGAGAACGTCCGGCTCTGCGGTCTCGTGCTCGACGGCGATGCGAAGCCGCTTGCGGAGAGCGGGTCGCTTCTCGGCGCGACGGATACAAAGCATCTCGACGTGACGAATTGCCGTTTCACCGGCAGTACGGCAAACGCCGTCTCGTTCCGAAAAGTCTCGGGCTGGATCAAGGATTGCGAGATCGGCGATGCCCGCAAAGGAGGACTTACGAGCGAAGACGCAAGCGGTCTCCAAATCGCCCATAATGCCGTGCGCGAGTGTGGCGAGAACGGCATCGTGGTGTCGCGTTCCGAGCTAGGCGAGGATACGACCATCGTCACGGCAAATCGCATCGCGGGCATCGCCGCGAGCGGCGGCGGCGGCGAGACCGGCAATGGGATCAGCGTCCTTCGCGCGGGCTCGGTCACGATCAACGGCAACCGCATCGCCGATTGCGCGGTCTCGGCGATCCGCGCCAATGCCGCATCGAATTGCCAGATGATCGGGAATTCCTGCACGCGCTTAGGCGAGGTCGCGATCTACGCGGAGTTCTCCATCGAGGGCACTGTTATCGCCAACAATCTCGTCGATCGGGCGGCGGGCGGCATCTCCGTCGCCAATTTCGCCAAAGGGGGAAGGCTCGCGGTCATTCAGGGCAACCTGATCCGCAACCTCTTCCTGCGCAAGGACAACGAGTTGCGCGGCTTCGGCATCGCGGTCGAGGCCGATAGCGTGGTCACAGGAAACGTCATCGAAGGCGCGCCCGCCTACGGCATCATCATCGGCTGGGGGCCGCACCTCCGCGACGTGAACGTCGCCGACAATCTGATCCGCGACGTTCTCATCGGCATCGGCGTGTCGGTCGATCCTTCGGCGGGGACCGCGCTCATCACCAAGAATCTGATCGCCGGCGCCAAGGAAGGGGCGATCCGCGCCATGAGCGGACCGACCTCGATCGGCCCCGATCTTGCCACCGCGAACGCCGAAGCCTTCAGCAACGTTGCGGTCTTCGCCAACGTGGCGCGCTAAACGATGTGCTACCGGCGAGCCTGCCGAAAAACTCTGCTATGTGCCATTAGCCGACATCGGTAAGCTTACCGGCTGTACCTGTCCTTCCGGGCGCCGGGGTGGCCACGCGCGCTGCTGTCGCGTAGGATTTTGAAAGCAACTGGTGTCACGCGCAGTGCATCCGAATCGACGAACAAGCGGGCGGGTTTATCCCTGGGAGCACATGACGCAGCGCGAGTTGCTGTCTGTCAGACTGTGTGACCTAAACGTTTCCATCGAAGGAACGTGGCTCGAGGAACGCATCGAGAGAGTACGGGACGAGCTCGCCCAGCGCGACCTGCGCTTTAGCCCGCACTTCTGGCTTGCCGACGAGTGGTTCTCGCCGGCCGGAGTGCCGGGCGTGGCGCTGCCGTTCTACCTCGCGCACCCCAAACTCACGCGTCTCGAGCGCTCGCAGATGCTCGAAGCCGAGGGGGCGACCGTCGAGTCCTGCATGCGGCTGTTGCGACACGAGTTGGGGCACGCCATACAGCACGCCTTTAACCTGAACCGCCGCCGCGAGTGGCAGCGGCGGTTTGGTAAGGCAAGCACCCCCTATCCGGAGGCCTACCGGCCCAACCCCGCGAGCCGCCGCTACGTGCACAATCTCCCCGCGTGGTACGCCCAAAGCCACCCGGAGGAGGATTTCGCCGAGACCTTCGCGGTCTGGCTGCGTCCCCGCTACAACTGGCGCCGGCGGTATCGGGGCTGGCCGGCGCTGCGCAAGCTCGAATATGTCGACGGCCTGATGGGTGAGCTCGCCGGTCAACCGCCACGTATTCGCAGCAGCGCCAAGCCCTACGCCCTGGCCCGCGAACGGATAACTCTCGGGGCCTATTACGAGCGAAAGCGGGCCCACTATTCGGTCGGCTTTTCCGATGCCTACGACCGCGATCTGAAGCGCCTGTTCAGCGAGTCCGAGGGCACTGGCGACCAGCGCGAGACGGCAGTGGCGTTTCTACGGCGGCACCGCCGCGAGATTCGGAGCATGGTCGCAAAGTGGACAGGCGAGTATCAACTCACGCTCAATCAGGTTCTCGATCAGATGATCGGGCGATGCAAGGAACTGCGCCTGAAGGCGGACGGCCTGGAGCGCAATCTGGTGCTGGACTTCGCCATCATGTTGACGGTGCACGGCATGAACTACCTTTACCGGGCGCGCGAATGGCACGCCATGTGAGGCATTAAGCATGCGCAAGAAGCGGGTGCTCGTGCTGATGCACGTCGATCTGGTGCCACCCGACGACATCACCGGCAAGCCTGACGCGGAATTCTTCGAATACAAGACCGAATACGACGTGGTGACCGGGCTGCGCGACCTGGGACACGAGGTGCAGAAGCTCGGGCTTTATGACGACCTCACGCCCCTGCGACAGGCCATTCAGGATTTCAAGCCGCACATCGCCTTCAATCTGCTGGACGAGTTCCGCGGGGAGACGATGCTCGACCAGAATGTCGTGAGCTATCTCGAGCTCGTCCAGGTGCCCTACACCGGCTGCAATCCCCGCGGACTGATACTCGCCCGCGACAAGGCGCTCTCGAAGAAGATCCTGCACTATCACCGCATCCCCGTTCCGCGCTTCGCCGTGGTCCCGGCCGGCCGCAAGCTCAAGCGGAAGCCCGCCCGGCTGGACTATCCGCTGATCGTCAAGTCGCAGGTCGAGGAAGCCTCCCTTGGCATCGCCGAGGCTTCCATCGTCAACAATGACGAAAAGCTGGCCGAGCGGGTCGAGTTCATGCACGCAACGGTCGGCACCAGCCTCATCCTCGAGCAGTACGTGGATGGCCGCGAACTATACGTGGGAATCATGGGCAATACGCGCCTGCAGGTGCTGCCGGTTTGGGAGCTGGAAATGCGGCGGCTGCGCGCCGATGCGCCCAGAATCGCGACTCGACAAGTCAAGTGGAACCTTCAGTTGCAGAAGCGCCGCGGCGTCAAGATCGGCCCCGCGCGGGATCTGCCGCCGGAGCTGGAGCGGCTCCTCGTGAAAACGTCCAAGCGCGTCTATCGTCTGCTGCAGCTTTCCGGCTTTGCGCGCATCGATTTCCGCCTTGACGCCGAGGGGCGCCCCTTCTTTCTCGAGGCCAACCCGAATGCCGACATCGGCTATGGCGAGGAATTCGCGGACGCTGCCGAGGCTGCTGGCATCGACTACGAACCGTTGCTTGATCGCCTTCTCACCATTGGGATCAGGAAGCGCTAGCTTTTAGGCCAGCTCGCGTGGAATGAGTTCCCCAACTCTGGGCTGGCGCCCACCTTTAAGGCACCCTCGCCTTCCGGCGGGGCGTAATCGCGATCGCAGCGAGTTCGCGCGTCAGAGTGGCGCTCGCCACGGCCTGCCCAACGCGCAAGCCCCGCCAATTGAAAACTTCGCCTTTGAGCTGATCGGCGAGCGCAGTCCGCGCATCGGGGATAAGGCTTACGAGAATTTCGGCGAGCGCGCGCTCAGCGCCGCGCTTGGCGCCATCATCCACTTTGAGCGCGATGCCGAGGCCAAGTCCGGGCAGCGCCGCGCAGTGCACGCCCTCGGCCCCACCCTTGACGAACAATGTGGGTGCGAGCGCCCGCATCGCGATCGTGTCGAAGCGTCCGTCCCCGGCGACAAGATCGGGGCGCGCAAAGCAGGCTTGGGCGAGCCGCGAAGCGGCCCGGGCGCGCGTTGCGGCAAGAAGCGCGCCGCTCCCGAACCGCGCGAAGCCTTGCGCAAGAGAGGCGAGCGGAAGCGCCCAGGTCGGCACCGAGCAGCCATCGACGCCGGCGTCATCGCGGCTCAATTTGATTCCGCAAGTCTCTGAAATGATTCCCGCGATCGCGACTTGCACAGGGTGGTCGGGACGCTCGTAGCCGCGGGGATCGCGGCCGAGATGGACGCATGCGGCGAGCATGCCGGCATGCTTGCCGGAGCAATTGTTGTGGATCGGAAGCGGTCGGGCGCGGCGCCGCACGAGATCGCGAAAGGCCTCCTCGCTGACCGGCCAATGAGCGCCGCAGGCAAGGTAGCTCTCATCGAGCCCTGCGCGTCCGAGCAGGCTTCGCACCGCCTCGACATGCACACGGTCGCCGCTATGCGATGCGCAGGCGACCGCAAGCTCGGCGTCGCCAAGCCCGAACGCATCGGCGGCGCCGCTCTCGACCAGCAGAATGGCCTGGAGCGCTTTCACCGCGGAGCGCGGGAAGACGGGACGCTCGACGTCGCCAATCGCGAGTGCGAGCTTACCGGTCGCATCGGCGATGGCGACCGCGCCGGCATGGCTGCTCTCCACGAGCGCTCCCCGCATCACCTCGACGAGCACGGGATTGCCGGAAGCGCTCATGGACCCGGCGGGATGCATCGCTCAGCTTCGCGCGCGGGCCGCGTGCGCCCGCGGGCTGCTTGCCTCGGCGGCAAGCTCGACCGGCACGCCCTCGACATGCTTTGAGGCCCGGATGACGAGCGAGGTCTTGACGCTCGCAACGTTCGGCGCGGCCGTCAGATCGTGAATGATGAAATCCTGGAACGCGGTCAAATCGGGCGCGACGCAGCGGAGCATGAAATCGATCTCGCCCGAGAGCATGTAGCAATCGCGCACGATGGGCGAGCTCCGCGCCCGCTCCTCGAAGGCGACGAGATCGGCCTCGGCCTGGCTGTGCAAACGGATCATAGCGAAGGCCGTGACCTCGAAGCCGAGCGCCTTGTCGTTCAGGAGCGCGGTGAAGCCCTTGATGATGCCCGCGTCTTCGAGCGCCCGCGCCCGGCGCAGGCAGGCCGGCGCCGAGATGCCGACCTTTCGGGCGAGATCGACATTGGTGATGCGGCCGTCGGCCTGAAGCGCGTGCAGAATCCGCCAGTCAGTCGCGTCGAGCCTTGCTGAGCGCATGTCGCGTCTCTCCCTGGACGGTGGCCGCAATCGCGGGCTAGAAGGCGCCTCGCGGCGCCTTCCTGGCCCATCTCGCGCAATTTTAAGTCCTAAAGCCAAAAGAATTGAAAAGAAATTGAGCGCAAACCGTTCCGGAAATTTTGCAGTTTCTCAACCGGCGCGGTCCAGCCAGGCCGGGAGCGGAGAGACCTGGATCGTAACCGACGGCTCGGTCGGCATGGAGGCGCAAGGAACCGCCGTTGCCGAGGCGGTCGGCCTCCCCTTCAGCCTGCGGCGGGTTCGCGTCACCGGGGTTGCGGTTCCTGCCGGCGCCTCTCCAGCTTCTCGTGCCGCCGTCGCGGCTCCTTCGTTCCGTTGCGTCCAACCTGCCGCTCCAGGCGCCGTGGCCCCGCCTCGTCGTCTCGATCGGCAGGCGCAGCGTGCCGATCGCCCTCGCCATCAAGCGGCTCTCCCATCCGCACGCCTTCGCGCTGCATATCCAGAACCCGAAGGTCCCGGCCAGGCTGTTCGATCTCATCGCCGCGCCGGTTCACGACGATTTCGAGCGGCCGAATGTGATCGTCACCTTCGGCGCCGTGCACAGCGTCACCGCGAGCCGCATCGCAGAGGAAGCCAGGCGCTTCGCCCCGCGCGTCGCCCCGCTCCCTCACCCCCGCATCGCCGTCTTGCTCGGCGGCGAGAGCCAAGCCTTCAAGCTTTCCGCCCGAGGCGGCTTCAGCCTTCGGCGCAGAACTCGCGGCGCTCGCCACGGAGAGCGGCGGCGCCCTTCTCGTCACGCCGTCGCGCCGCACGCGGCCGGACTCGCTCGCGCGCCTCGCCCGCGCCATTGCGGACGTGCCGCACTTCGTGTGGGACGGCGCCGGCGACAATCCCTACTTTGCCCTTCTCGGGCTCGCCGACGCGATCGTCGTCACCGAGGATTCGGTCAACATGGTCACGGAGGCGGCCGGCACCGGAAAGCCGGTCTATGTGCAGTCGCTTCAGGGCCGCTCGGCACGGCTCGCCCGCTTCCACCGCCTGATGCGGGAGCGCGGCGCGACCCGGCCCTTCGCGGGGCGACTTGAATCATGGACCTACGCCCCGATCAACGACACCGAGCTTGTGGCGGCCGCCATTCGCCGCGCCTTAGGGCTTGAAAGCAAAGGGTAATCGGCCGCGGCGAGAGCCCCCCGTTGCGGCGAAAGCTTCTTGTGCTTACCTGTCTGTCCTTCGCGCCAACCAGAGGCAATCATGGCCACCCGTCACGCCAAGGTGATCATCATCGGTTCAGGGCCGGCCGGCTACACCGCCGGCATCTACGCCGCGCGCGCCATGCTGAAGCCCCTCCTCATCGAGGGCATCCAGCCTGGGGGGCAGATGACCACCACGACCGATGTCGAGAATTATCCGGGTTTCGCCGACGTGATCCAAGGCCCGTGGCTCATGGACCAAATGCGCGTGCAGGCCGAACATGTCGGCACCGAGATCCTGCGCGACCATATTCTCGAGGCCGATCTGAAACGGCGTCCGTTTACGCTCACGGGCGATAGCGGCACCGTCTACACGGCCGACACGCTCATCATCGCGACGGGCGCGAAGGCGCGCTGGCTCGGGCTTCCCTCCGAGGAGCGCTTCAAGGGTTACGGCGTGTCGGCTTGCGCCACTTGCGACGGCTTCTTCTTCCGCGGCAAGAAGGTGATCGTGATCGGCGGCGGCAATACCGCGGTCGAAGAGGCGATCTATCTCGCCAATATCGCCAGCCACGTCACGCTGGTACACCGGCGGGGAGCGCTCCGCGCCGAGAAGATTCTGCAAGAGCGCTTGTTCGCCAATCCGAAGATCGAGGTGATGTGGAATTCCGAGCTGCATGAGGTGCTCGGCATCGAAAATCCGCGAACTGTGACGGGCGCCGCTCTCAAGAACACGCAGACCGGGAGCATCGTTACGGTCCCTGCCGACGGCATCTTCATCGCCATCGGGCACGAGCCCCAGAGCGAGTTGTTCAAGGGCCAGATCGACATGAAACCGTCCGGCTATATTCTGGTGAAGCCGTACTCGACCGCGACCAACGTGGCTGGCGTCTTCGCCGCCGGCGACGTTACCGACGATGTCTATCGTCAGGCGGTGACCGCGGCAGGGCTCGGCTGCATGGCGGCGCTCGAAGTGGAAAAATATCTCGCGGGCGTCGAGCCGGTCGCGGCCGCCGCGGAATAGACGCGCGAGCGGAACGTTACGGCTTTCCCGGTCCGGAATCCCACTTCGCGGTCGCTTCGGTCAACATCTTGTCGAAGCTGCCGTCGGTCGTCATCTCGGCGATGCCCTGGCCGAACTTTTCGGCCAACCCCGCGCAAGGCGACTTCTTCGAGAAGGCGACGAACATTTCGGCCGTGACCAGCGCCTGATCGAGAACCTCGACCTTGTCCTTCACGCCGCCCTTGGCCGCCGCGGCGAGACCGGGATAGTAGCCCGCGATGAGATAATCGGCCTTGCCGTCGAGAAGCTGCTTGAAGGCCTCGTCGATGCCGGCCGTGCGGGTCACGTCGAGCTTGGCTTTCATGAAAGCGTCGAAGTCGTTGCCGTAGCTCTCGCCTTCGTTGGTGACGCCTTTCTTGCCGATCAAGTCGTCCTGACCCTTGAACTCGAAGCCCTTGCCCTTGAGGACGAAGACCCCAACGTCGTCATACATGAAGGCGGGCTGGACGTAGTCGAGATATTGCGCGCGCTCGTCGTTGAAATAGATGCCGAAGATCATGTCGGCCTTGCCGTCGCGGGTCGCCGCTTGAGCATCGGCCCACGAGCCCATGGCTTTGGATTCGAGCGGAACGTTGAGTTTCTTGGCGATGGCCTCGACGAGCATGGGCGCCGCGCCTACGATCGCATCGCCGTCCTTGAAGGCAATGACCGGATATTGCGGGTGGCCGGTCGCGGTGATCTTGGCGCAATCTGCGGCGGCGGAGGCGGTGCTCGCGAACGCCAAGGCCGTGAATACGCTCAAGCAGATAAATCTCTTCATGGTCAAAATCCTTGTTCTTTCGATCGGGGTGAGACGATGCATAGGCGGGGCCGGCTGAATGCAGCCGCTCGAGCTTCTACCGCCCGAGCTTCGCCTTGACCTTGTCCACCTCCGCTTGCGAAATCTTTCCGGCTTGGACGAGCGCCTGCACGCAGGCCGGCGAAAGGCTCGGGCCCGCTTTCCGCATGCACAGATTGAGCGCGGAGGTCTGCAGCCCGTAATCGCCACAGAACTTCTTGTAGTCGTTGGCGCAGTTGTTCTGCATGCCCTTGGTGATGGTACCCGCCTGCGCAAGCGCCGCCGACGGTGACAGAAACAGAAGCGGCAACGCGAAGACGAGGACGCCCGCCGCTCCGGTGCGATTGCATGTCATGCGCGATATCCCTCTCTAACAGACCGAGGTTCTAGCACGCTTCCTTTAGCTCGCCACGCAAAAGCGTGGCGGAAAAGCGCGGGGTTTTAACCAAACGTACCCCCTCGCCCCTCGATTGCGCTAGAATGCGATAGGCTGGAGAGGAGTGCAGCGAGGGTTCCGCGCAACCGTTAAAATTTGAGAGGACTTCATGGCAGAGAAGCCGTCTTTCGAGATACCGCCCGAGCTTCGCGATTTCGCCGAGAAGAATGTCGAGCAGGCGCGCGCGGCCTACGGTCAGTTCATGGATTTCATGACGAAGGCCATGGGCGCATGGGTGGATTCGGCGGGCGCCGACACGATGACGGGATTCAAGGCGGTTCAGGATAAGGCAATCGCGTTCGCCAAGGAAAATGCCGAGCGCTCCTTCGCGCTCGCAAGCGATCTCGCCCGCGCCAAGGACATCCAAGAAGTGCTGACCCTTCAGGGCCGCTACGCGCAGACGCAGATTCAGACCTTCGGCATTCAGGCGCAGCAGCTCGCTTGGCTCATGGCCGACGCCATGCGCGACCTGCAACCGAAGAACAAGAGTTGAGCGAAGCGCGAGCGCTACCCAAGCAAAAGGGCCCGGCGTTTTGCCGGGCCTTTCGCATTCAAGCGGCGCCGCGATGCGGCGGCGTCACGCCGCCTTGGCGTAATACGACTTGAGCTGGTTCAGCACCTTTTGCTTGTCGAACTCGGCGCCCATGGCGAGCATCGCATCGGCGAAGCGGCTCACGATCTCGGTGATCTGCTCGGGACTAAGCTGATTGAGAATGCCGATGCGGACCTGAACCGGTTCTGACAGCGTCGGCCAAATGCCGAAGCCTTGCGCGCGCGCCCCCTGCACCAATTCCTTCTCTTTGCCCTTGAGCCTGCCCGGCAGGTTGAGCACGACGAGGCTCGTCATGTTCGAGGTGATGTCGCAGCCCATGCTTTCGACGGACTGGCGCAGCGCCTTCTCGTGATAGGCGTAGTCCGACGCTTTGCGGCGGCGGCCGTAGCCGAGAATGATGCGGAGCGCTTCGTGGAAGGCGGCGACCGCGTAGCAGGAATGAGTTCTGGTGGTAGGCGGGGGTCTCGACGTCCTTGCCGTCGATGATGCCCCAATGGCGCGCGTCGAGAACGGGGTGATGCACGTAGGTGCGGCAGCCGCGTTTCCGCACCATCTCGATCGCCTTGTCGGTGAAGCTGACCGGCGCATAGGTGAGCGGGAGCGACAGCACACCCTTTTGCGGACACGAGGCCCAGGCCACCACGCCCGGATAGTCATCGATGTTGAAATCGGCGACGCCGAGGCTCGACACGGCATCGACAATGCCCATCACGCCGTGCTTGAGGCAGGAATCGCTGAAGGCTTTGAGGTCGTTGATGCGGCCCGAGCCCGTCTCCCAATGCGCCATGAAGGCCCACATCGGCTTGTGCTCGGCGAGCGCCTTGTCGATGGTCTCGGCGGTGACCGACTGGCTGTGCGGGGTCTCGACGACAACCACGCTTTTCGGCTTCGGATTGAGCGAATCCGCGGCAAGCTCCTCTTTGGTCGCGGCCTTCATGCGGATGGTGAGACTGTCGATCCCTGAGAACGTCCCGTTCGGGAACGTCACCACCTTGTCGCCCGGCAAGATCAGCGAGAGCACGCAATCGAGGCCTGAAAAGCCCGTCCCGGCGACGCCGAAGGTGTAGACGTTCTTGGTGCCCCACAAATCGCGCAGCATGTGCTTGGCTTCCAACATGCCGCGCAGCACGTCTTTCTGCATATGATCGGCGACGCCGGTCTTGGCGAAGCGCTCCAGCACCCTCGGATCGGTGTTCCCCGGCCCCGGGCCGGCAGCAAGCGTTGCGGGGATTTCAAGCGGCGGAAAGATCTTCGTCATGGGAACACCCTCTGGTCACAAACCGTCTTCACGCAAATGAGGAAGCACAATCCTCTAGCCGTCAAGACGCGCTGCGGCAAGACTGGCGGAGCCTCGATTTTGGCGATTCCCCAAGCCCCTGCCGAACGCAGGAAAAGGAAGAAGCCCCGAACGGGGGGAGCGGGGCTTCTTCCGTTAAGTTCCCTGCGGGGACGGTGATGGGAGGGAACGCCATCACCGAGGCGCGAACTTACGCTCATTTCCGGCGGGATGGGGACTTTTTTGTGAAAATGGTTAAGGTTAACAATGTCCAACCAGCATGGCCTCGCCAGAAAGGCCAAAAACGGGTGTAATAGGGGGAACACGGGGTCTTACATGACAAACAAGTATTTGCGTTTGGCCGCACTTTTTGCCGCCGCGATCGGCTTCGCCTACGGCCCGGCCCACGCCGCCCCGTGCGGCAACAACAGCGGCGGTTTCGAGGGCTGGAAGAAGGTCTTCGCCGGCGAGGCCTCCGGCAACGGCCTCGGGCCAAAGGCGATCGCGGCCCTCATGGCGACCAAATATTCGGTCGGAACCATCAGGGCCGACCGCGGCCAGAAGAGCTTCAAGCTGAGCCTCGATCAGTTCATGGCGAAGCGAGGCGGCCCCGCCATCGCCGCCCGGGGCAAGGGCATGAGATCGGCCAATGCGGGCCTGTTCTCATCGATCGAGAAGCGGTTTGGCGTTCCGGCAGGCCCCCTCATCGCCATCTGGGGAATGGAGACTGCTTTCGGCAGCTTCATGGGCAGCCAGCCGACGATTTCCGCCGTCGCCACCCTCGCCTATGATTGCCGCAGGCCCGAATATTTCACCGACCAGCTTTACGCTGCGCTTCAGCTTGTCGATCGCGGCGTGCTGAGCAGCGCGACACGCGGCGCCATGCATGGCGAGGTCGGCCAGACGCAGTTCTTGCCGAAGAGCATCCTGCTTTACGCCGTCGATGGCGACGGCAACGGCGTCGTCAACCTCAACACCAAGGCCGATGCTCTGGCCTCGACCGCCAATTTCCTCAAGGGCCACGGCTGGGTCAGGGGCGCGGGCTATCAGCCGGGACAGCCGAACTTTTCCGCGATCCAGGGTTGGAACGCGGCCGGCGTCTATCAGCAAGCCATCGCCCTCATCGGCAAGCGCATCGATGGGTAGCTAGCGCAGCGATGTCTCGCCGCGCCGGCGAATCTGCGCTACCTGCTTGAGACGTGACCGAACGGAAAGACCAGGAGACCGAGGGACAGTCGTCCCGCGCGCTTGCCCAAGCGCTCGGCAAGCTGATCGCACTCGTGCTCGTGGTCGTCGTGGTGATCCTCATCGAGCGCTATTGCACCGTCGAGGTCCCTCCCTTCGGTCCGGGCGCGAAGATCGTCTCCATGGACGGCGACACCATACGCGCAGCCAATGGCGCCGAATACCGCCTTTTCGGCATCGACGCGCCGGAGCTTGCGCAGACTTGTAGCGAGGCGAACGGCAAGAGCTGGCTGTGCGGCCGCGCCGCCAAGGCGAAACTCACGACGCTCATGAAAGGCGGCAACGTGAATTGCGAGTCGCGCGCGACCGACCGCTTCGGCCGGACCGTCGCGGTTTGCAACGCAGCTGGCGTGCCCGATCTCGGCGAAGCGATGGTGCGCGACGGCTATGCCGTCGATCTCGGCGGCGCTGCCGGCAACCCCTATCGCCATGCCGAGGCCGAAGCGCAAATTGCAAAGCGCGGCATCTGGCGCGGCACCTTCGAGCGCCCATCCGACTGGCGGCTCGCCAATCCACGCGCCGAGTAAGCTGCCGCGTGGCGTTGGCTGCGAAGCGTGGTAATTTCGCCCATGTCCGATTTCGATCTCGCCCTCTCGGTCGCGCTTGGCGTCGGGCTTGCGGCGGCAACCGGGCTTCGACTGTTCCTGCCGATGCTAGTCGCAAGTGCTGCGGCCTATAGCGGGCATCTTCCTTTGAGCGAAAACTTCGCCTGGCTCGGCACGCTGCCGGCGCTCATCCTGCTCGGCGTGGCGGCGGTGGTGGAGATTCTCGCCTACTACATTCCGGGCGTCGACAATCTGCTCGATACGCTGGCGACCCCGGCCGCTTTCGTCGCCGGCACGATCGTCGCGGCCGCCGTCATGACCGACCTGCCGCCGATGGTGAAATGGGCCGCCGCGATCATCGCGGGCGGCGGCATCGCCGGCGCAACCCAATCCGTGACCACGCTCGTCAGGGCAAAATCGACGGCATTCACCGGAGGGCTCGGCAACCCCGTCATCGCCACGGCGGAGTTCGGCGGCTCGCTCCTCGTCTCGCTGCTCGCGCTCGCGGCGCCGCTTCTCACGCTCATCGCCATTGTCCTTCTCCTGTGGCTCGGCTTGCGCTGGCTGCGACGCATGTCGCAAAAGGCGCCGCCGAAGCAAGCAGGATCAGGCACGGCTTGAGGCCTACGCCGACACTTTCGCAAGTTGGGCCGGCTCACGCTCCGTTCCGGCTGGCTCGAATACGCTGATGCGATTCCGCCCCTCGGCTCGCGCCTGGTGCAACGCAGAGTCGGCATTCCGGTGCATCTGGACAAAGTCTGTCTCCTTGCCGTCGGAGACCGCGATTCCCATCGACACGGTGAAGGAAGCGCCGGCGAGCGGCATCCCCTCCGCCAACAACCGGCCGAGGATCTCGCGGGCGATGTCCTTGCCCCCGGCGGCATCGCGGCCTGGAGCGAAGATGAGGAACTCATCGCCAAGCCGCGCGCACTGATCGCCGGTTTTGAGGCTCGAGCGGATCGCCTCTGAGGTCCGCGCAAGCACGGCATCGCCGGTCGTATGACCGCGCATATCGTTGATCAATTTGAGATTGTCGATATCAACGATCAGCATCGCGCTTGGTCCGGCGTGACGCTCCACCTTCTTCTTCACCACGTCCATGGCGCCACGACGGTTGAACATCCCCGTCAAGCTGTCGCGAATTGAGCTGTCATGAAGCTCGCGCATGCGCCGCTGCATCGCCCCGTGATAGACGGCCGCCGCATAGCCGATCGCAAGCGCCAACAGCAGCGCCGCGCCGAGCGTGGCGATGGCGATGGCGCGGAAGCGGGCCTCCCGCATAAGATAATATTCCGTATCGAAATCGACCCCGGCGAAGCCGCTATAGCGCCCTTCGGCGTCGTAGATCGGCGCGAGCGCGGTGAGGAAGGTTCCGTAATCGTCCTCCTCGAAGTCCTCGTTGACATAGGTCTTGCCCGCAGCGAGTTGCTCGAGCCAGTCATCCACCGTGCGCGGCACAAATGTCTCGTCATAGGCGGAGGCGCGCAATTCGTGCTTGGTGCGGAGGTCGGGAGAACTGGCCGTGTCGAGAACGAAGTGCGCGACGCCGCCGCGGTCCACCATCGTGTACAGATAATAGATATCGGGATCGGCGGAATGAAGACGCACGAGGGGTTCGAGCGCGCGCTTGTAGAGATCGTCACTGTAATTCTTCGGGTCGAGCAGACGGCGGTGCAGGTCGCCGTCAACGGTCGTGGCCGCGATTTTGCCAATCGCTCCGACGTCCATTCGGAGCTGCTCCCAGCGCGCCTGTTGCGACAGCCACTGAGGAACGGCAACGAGCGTCACGAGAACGGCGGCCGCCGCCAGGCTGGCGAGAGCGAAGACCGGGCAACTAAATGGTCTTCCGGAGCGATCGGGGCGACGCGACAAGACTTCTCCCGGCAAGTTACCTATGACGCAACGTGTCGCCCCGGACCACTCGGCCTCCCGGGCGGCACGAGGCTAGCCCGCGAAGCCTTAGTCAATCGTTACGCCCGCAACCCCTTACGCCGCCTTCGAAGCACGGGCCGCAAGCACGTGTTCTGCAACCTTGCCGGTAAGCTCCGCCAGATGATCGAACTTGGCGTTGAAAGTGCCGACTCCGGCCGTGGCCGATCTCAGTTCCACGATCAGGTTCTGTATCTCGGACTCGGGGATATGGGCCTCGACAACGTCCCAGCCGGTCCAACCGGAACGCGAGTCGAAGCCGAGAATCTGCCCGCGGCGCGACGATACGATGGAGTTAACCTTCGCTGTTGCCTCCGACGGCGCGGCGATCTCCACCGCCATGACCGGTTCGAGCAGAACCGGCGAGCATTGCGGCATGCCTTCGCTCATGGCGATCCGGCCGGCCTGACGAAAGGCCATGTCGGAGGAATCGACCGAATGGTACGACCCGTCGATCAAGCACACGGCGACATCGACCACGGGAAAGCCGAGGGGACCTGTGTGGAGGTAATCGCGCACGCCGATCTCGACCGAAGGAATGTAGTTCTTCGGCACCACGCCTCCGGTGATCTCGTCGCTGAACTCGAAGCCCGCGCCACGCTGACGCGGCTTGATCGTGACGACGACGTCGCCGAACTGACCGTGACCGCCGGATTGCTTCTTGTGGCGTCCGCGCACTTCCACCGATTTGCGGATGGTCTCGCGGTAGGGGATTTGTCGCGGGCGCGTCGAAGCGTCGATCCCGTATTTGCGCACCAGCCGTTCGAGCGCGACGCGCAAATGCATTTCGCCCTGACCCCATAGCACCATCTCGCCCATGTCCTGGCTATGGGTGAGCGAGATCGAGGGATCCTCCTCGATGATCTTGGCGATCGCAGCCGTGAGCTTCACTTCGTCCTTCTTTTCCTTGGCGGCGATGGCGAGACCGAACACGGGGCTCGCGGAGGCCACGGTTTGGATTGCGACCTTCTTACCCTTGTCTTCGGTCAGCGTCGTTCCGGTCTTGATGCTGTCGAGGCGGCCGAAGGCGACCGTGTCGCCCGCCTTCGCCTCGCCGCGCTTGGTCGGCTCCTGGCCCATGACGCTGAAGACGCCTGAGATGCGCTCCTCGCTGTCCCCGCCATAGACGGTGGTGCCGTCGGCGAATTTGCCGGTGAGCACGCGGGCGAGCGAGAGCTTGCCGCCATGCGCGGTGTGGAAGGTCTTGGCCACGAAGGCGCAAGACGGCGCCTTGTCCACGCCAAGCCGCTTGGCGGTAGCCTGAACGAACGGCGCCTCGTGCCGCAGCGCCTTGAGCAGGCGCAAGATGCCGTTGCCGTTTTCGGCCGAACCCATCACCACCGGACAGATCAACCCCTCGCGGAACTCCTTGGAGAGATCGTCGAACACCTTGTCGCGGGGCGGCGGCACGTCCTCCAGAAGCTGCTCCATCAGCTCGTCGTCATAGTCGGCGAGCTTTTCGAGCATGGAGAAGCGCGCTTCTTTCTCGCCCGCGGCGAGAGCATCCGGGATGGCCACGACCTCGCTCGGCGCATGTTCGCGATAGACAAACGCGCGCTCGAGCGCGAGATCGATGAAGCCGGTGACGATGTCGTTCTCCCAGATGGGAATTTGGCGGAGGACGAGCGGCTTGGTGCTCGCGGGCTGGAGCATCGGCACGATGTCGCGCACGCGCGCCTCGGCCTTGTCAATCTTGTTGATGAAGAGGAAGTGCGGAATGCCGCGGTCTTCGAGCTGCTTGAGGATCAGTTGCAGCCCCGGGACCTTCTTCTCGTCGGGCTCGCACACGACGACGGCGGCGTCGCAGGCCGTGAGCACATCGGCGGCGTCGGCCTGAAATTCGATCGAGCCGGGGCAGTCGAGGAAGGTGAAGTTATCGCCTAGGAAATCGACGGTGGCCACGTTGAGCTCGACGCTCATGCCGTGGTGCCGGGACTCCGCCGAGGCGTCGCCGACCGTGTTGCCGTCCGCCATCGAGCCCTGTCGAGTAATGGAGCCGGTGCGGGCGAGAATGGATTCGAGAAGCGTCGTCTTTCCGCTGAGATAGGGGCCAACCAGTGCGATGCAGCGGGCGCTGCGGGCTGGTTGGCCCTGCGCTTGGCCCATGATCTCCTCCCTTGCGGTTACAATCCCGCGCGGAGAAGGCTCCTGACGCACCCACCCGCGCAAGCCTTTAAGGGGTCCATGGTGACAAGCGGAACGGCCTCTGGCAAGGCCCCGATTTACGGGAGCTATTCCCCCTCACCCGCGTCGCAATCGGCTGCCATGTTTCCGCTCCTGTGCCATTATACCGGCGAGGTGGGTGGAGGGATCGCCGATGTCTTTGTTTCGCGTGCTGCCGGCTCTCGTTTGTCTTGCGCTCCTTTTGCAAGCTCACGACGCGGCGGCCCTCGTGCAGGCGCTGAAGCCATCCGCCGGCGGACGCGGACTCGTCCTCGACGCCGTCATGGAGTGCGGCGTGTTCGACGGCAAATTCCAATGCAGGCCCTCTCGCAGCGGAAAGCTGTTCGGCAAAGGCGCAAACCCCGGAGGCGCGCCCGAAGGCGCCTCGCCCGCACCGGCGCCGGGCGGGCTCATGCCTGGACCCGATGGCGGCCAAGCGCCGCAAAGCGTGCCGGTCGATCCCTCGCAATGCCAAGGCGGCATGGTGGGGACGCCGCCTAACTGCAAGTGTCCGCAGAGCTCGGAATTGCTCGGCGGCAATTGCGTCCATTACACCGCCTCCTCATGCACCAAGGAGCTCACCGCGGACGCGCAGCCGCAAGCTTGCGCCGGCATCGAGGAGAAGGTCTCCTGCAAGCTGCGCGAGGACGGACTGAAGGATTGCTGCTGCGTGACCTACGACAAATTCTAGTCGGGACAGGCGAAGCCGTGCCGCTTCAGGCCCCCTCGCCCTTGCGGCGCTCGGGGTAGAGCGCGGTAAGCGCATCGCGCGTGGCGGGCGCCACCCCTCTCTCGGTGATGAAACCGGCCACGAGCCGCGCCGGCGTGACGTCGAAGCCGTAATTTGCCGCCTTCGTGCCTTGCGGCGCGATCTCGACGGTGGCGACGCTGCCGTCCGGCAGGCGCCCGGTCATGCGCGTCACCTCTTCGGCGTCGCGCTCCTCGATCGGGATCGCGCTGCCGTCGCTCAAGCCCCAATCGATGGTCGAGAAAGGCAGCGCCACGAAGAACGGGACCCCGTTGTCGCGCGCCGCGAGCGCTTTGAGATAGGTGCCGATTTTGTTGGCGACGTCGCCGCTCGCCGTCGTGCGGTCGGTGCCGACGATGCAGAGATCGACCATTCGCTTCTGCATGAGATGGCCGCCCGCATTGTCGGCGATCAGCGTGTGCGGCACGCCGTGGGCGCCAAGCTCGAAGGCCGTCAGCGAAGCGCCCTGATTGCGCGGCCGGGTCTCGTCCACCCAGACATGCACGCCGATGCCCTCGTCATGGGCGCGATAGACCGGCGCAAGCGCCGTGCCCCAATCGACGCAAGCAAGCCACCCGGCATTGCAATGGGTGAGGATATTGACGGTCGCCCCGCCCTTCTTCTCGGCATGGGCGCGGATGATCCCGACCCCGTGCTCGCCGATCTTGCGGTTCGTCTCGACGTCTTGGTCGCAAATCTCCGCGGCGCGGGCGAAAGCCCCCGCCACGCGCTTGTCGCGCGGCTGGTTGCGCACGGCCTTCTGCATCTCATCGAGCGCCCAGCGGAGATTGATGGCCGTGGGGCGAGTAGCGGCAAGCGTGTCGCAGGCGCGATCGAGCCCCTCATCCGAGGCGTCGTCGCGCAGCGCAAGCGCGACCCCGTAAGCGGCGGTTGCTCCGATCAGTGGCGCGCCCCGCACTTGCATGGTGGCGATGGCGCGCGCGGCGTCGTCGAGCGTACGCAGCGTCACCGTCTCGAACGCATGCGGCAGCTTGGTCTGGTCGATGATTTCGACCGATTTGCCGTCGGCGTTCGGCCAGATGGTGCGATAGGACTTGCCGCCGATCTTCATGCTCACTCGCCCGCGAACGACATCAAGGCGTGAGGCTCGACGCCGAGCCGCGCAAGCCGCGCCGCGCCGCCGAGATCGGGCAGGTCGATGACGAAGGAGGCGCCGACCACGTCGGCCTTGAGCTTGCGCAGGAGCTTGACCGCCGCTTCCGCCGTGCCGCCCGTGGCGATCAGATCGTCGACGAGCAGCACCGGCTCGCCCGCGGCGATGGCGTCCTCGTGAATCTCGATCACGTCGATGCCGTATTCGAGCTCGTAGTCCTGACCGATGGCCTTGCCCGGCAGCTTGCCCTTCTTGCGGATCGGGATGAAGCCGCAACGCAGCCGGTCGGCCACGGCGCCGCCCAGGATGAAGCCGCGCGCCTCGATGCCCGCGACCGACTGGATGCGGCGATTGGTGAAGGGTTGCGCCAACTGCTCGACGCAAGCCCTGAAGCCGTTGGCGTGGGCGAGCAGCGTCGTGATGTCGCGAAACATGATCCCGGGCTTCGGATAGTCGGGGATGGTGCGCACGAGGTCCTTGAGATTGATATCGGCCGCCATCGGGATCTCCGTAGCGATTGGCGCGCGGGCGCCGGCAATTCCTTGAGCCTATAGTCGAAGCGGGAGCGGCTGGCTAGTCGGAGGACTTGGGCCTCAGCCCTTCAGTACGCGGCCCGCCACGGCGTCGAGCTTCCTGAGCAGCTCGGGGTCGCGCGCTTCCGGAGCGGTGATGATGGCCGTGTCGAGCGCGCGGTCGGAGCCGATTGGGCAAGGCTCGTGCTCGCGCGGGAAGGTGCGGGCGAGCCGCGCGATCAGTTGCGCCCCCTTCTCCGCATTCGCCAACAGCACTTTGATGATGTCGGTGACGGTTACCGCGTCATGGTCGGGATGCCAGCAATCGTAGTCGGTGACCATGCCGACCGTCGCGTAGCAAATCTCGGCCTCGCGCGCCAGCTTGGCCTCGGGCAGATTGGTCATGCCGATGACGGAATAGCCGAGCCCCTTATAGGTGAGGCTTTCGGCGAGCGTGGAGAATTGCGGGCCCTCGATGCAGACATAGGTGCCGTTTCTCACCACGGGGATGCCCTCCGCTTCCGCCGCCTCGGCGAGGTGGAGGCGAAGCCGCGGCGACACGGGATGCGCCATCGACACATGCGCCACGCAGCCTTTGCCGAAGAAGGAGCTGTCGCGGTGAAAGGTGCGATCGACGAACTGATCGATGAGAACGAAGGTGCCGGGCGGCAGCTCCTCCTTGAACGAGCCGCAGGCCGACAGCGAAACGAGGTCGGTCACGCCGGCCCGCTTCAGCACGTCGATATTGGCGCGATAGTTGATGTCGCTCGGCGACAGCCTGTGGCCCTTGTCGTGGCGTGATATGAACGCGATCGGCAGCCCGTCGATGTCGCCGAGACGGAGCGGCGCCGAGGGCGCGCCCCACGGGCTCGCGACCAGCTCCTCGCGCACATTCTTGAGGCCCGGCAAGTCGTAGAGACCCGAGCCGCCGATAACCCCGAGCACCGCTTTGACCATGTTTCCCCCGTTATGCCCAAGATGCGCGGGTGAGGACGCGCGCGAAGGACCGGCCGGAACTCATTCACCGATCTTGATATAGAACACGTTCCATACCCAGTCGCCATGCTTGGGATCGCTGCCATCGACCACTTGCGCGCCGCTCTTGACGAGCCAGATCGGCCCTTGCTGTCCGATCCCGAGCGGAACGCCCTCGGCGGAGAGCGCGAGGATCCAATCGGACCCGTCGATATCCTCCGGCGCAAGCCAGCCGGCGAAGCCGTCGAGTGCCGTGAACGTGACCTTGAGCTTCGCCGCTTCGAGAGATTCGAGCAGCGCGCGCAACAGCGGCCCGGAAAAGCTCGCGGGCTTTGCGAATGTGTTCGGTTGGCCGGTGACGGGCGAGATAGAGGGCCGCGCGCTTCATGGGCGCCCCTTATACCGGAACGGGCGTGGAAGAATAGCCGTCAGGCAATGCGCCTCTACGCGCTGTCGCGCTTCTCGTCGCGGTCGACCCGGGCCCAGACCACGCGCTTCGCGAGGTACATGATCACGAGGAACACGATGAGAAAGATCATCACCCGCGCGCCGACCGAGTGGCGCTCTTCGAGCGTGGGCTCGGCCGCCCACATCAGAAACGCGGCGACGTCCCTCGCGTAATGGTCCACGTCGGCTTTGGTGCCGTCGGTATAGGGGACAAGACCGTCGCTCAAAGGAGGCATCATGGCGATCTGGTGCCCGGGAAACGCCGCGTTGTAGTGCATGCCCTGCGCGACGTTGAAGCCCTGCGGCGGCGGGACGTAGCCCGTGAGCAGCGCATAGATATAGTCGGGACCGCCCGGCCGCGCCTTGGCGATGACCGAAAGATCGGGCGGCAAGGCGCCGTGATTGGCCGCGCGCGCCGCCTGTTCGTTGGCGAAAGGCGAGCGGAAGCGGTCCGAAGGTCGCCCCGGACGCTGGAACATCTCGCCTTTCTCGTTCGGCCCATCGGTCACCTGAACTTGCGAGGCGAGAATCTCCACGGCCTTGGGCGAGAATTGGGGTCCGCCCGGCTCGCCGAGATTGCGATACGACATGAGCCGCATCGCGTGGCAATTGGCGCAAATCCGCTGATAGACCTTGAAGCCGCGCTGGAGCTGGGCGTTGTCGAAGCTGCCGAAGGGCGGAGCGAAGCTCCACTCCTGGGCCGCGATTTTTGGCCCGTGATTGTTGCTGGGCGCGGCGGCGTCTTCGGCGGCGCTCAACGTTGCCGACGCCAAGAGCAGCACGCCGGAAGCGGCGAGGAGAAGCGCCGCTCGCATCAGGCGACCTCCGCCGGAGCGAGCTTCTCCGATCCTTCGCTCGACTGAAGCACCGGCTCGGTGATGCTGCCCGGCAGCGCGCTCGGCTTTTCCATCCGGCCGATCAAGGGCATGACCAGGAGGAAGAAGGCAAAGTAGTACGCGGTGAAGAGGCGGCCGAGGATGAGGTACCAGCCTTCGGGCGCCTGCGAGCCGAGATAGCCGAGGGCGATGCACGTCACCACGAAGGCCCAGAAGAACCATCTGTAGATCGGCCGATAGCGCGTTGACCGTACCTTCGAGGTGTCGAGCCAGGGCACGAAGAACAGAACGGCGATCGAGCTGATAAGCGCTATCACGCCGAATAGCTTGTCGGGGATGGCGCGCAAGATCGCATAGAAGGGCAGGAAATACCATTCGGGCACGATGTGGGGCGGGGTCTGCAACGGATTTGCTGGAATGTAGTTGTCGGGGTGCCCGAGAAAATTCGGCGCGTAGAACACAATCGCCGCGAACAGGACGATGAAGGCGACCAGCGCGAACCCGTCCTTGATCGTGTAGTAGGGATGGAACGGCACCGTGTCCCTCGGCGATTGCACGTCGATGCCGGTCGGATTGTTGTTGCCCGGCAGGTGCAGCGCCCAGATATGCAGCACGACCACGCCGGCGATGATGAACGGGAAAAGATAGTGGAGCGCGTAGAGCCGGTTGAGCGTCGGTCCTCCGACCGCGAAGCCGCCCCAAATCCATTCCACCAGCGTGGTGCCGAGCCCGGGGATGATCGCATTGAGCGACGAGAAGAGATTGGTGATGACCGTGACCGCCCAGAAGCTCATCTGCCCCCACACCAGCGAGTAGCCCATGAAGGCGGTGGCGATCATCAGCAGCAGAATGAGCACGCCGAGGATCCAAATCACCTCGCGCGGCGCCTTGTACGAGCCGTAATAGAGGCCGCGGAAGGTGTGGATGTAGACGGCGACGAAGAACATCGAGGCGCCGACGGCATGGGAGTAGCGCAGGAACCATCCCCAATTCACGTCGCGCATGATCTTTTCGACCGAGTCGAAGGCGTCGGCCTCGGTCGGCACGTAGTGCATGGCGAGCACGATGCCAGTAGCGATCTGCACCGCCAGCATGAAGGTCAGGATGCCGCCGAAGGTCCACCAGTAATTGAGGTTGCGCGGCGTCGGATAGACCATGAACTGGTCATGCATCACCCGCGCCACCGGAAGCCGCGCATCGAGCCAGCACGCGACGCCGGACTTCGGTTCATAACTTGAAGGGTGCGCCGTCACTCGCTCTATCCGATCTTGATCTTCTGGTCGGAGACGAATTTGTAGGGCGGGATCGCGAGGTTCTCCGGCGCGGGTCCGATGCGCACGCGGCCCGCGGTGTCGTATTGCGAGCCGTGGCAGGGACAGAACCAGCCGCCATACTCGCCGCGATAGTCGCCGACCGCCTGCCCTTTGGGGATGCAGCCGAGATGGGTGCAGACGCCGATCATCACGAGCCACGGCTCGCGATCCTTGGCGGCGCGGTTGTCGTCGCTGGCGGGCGCGCTGTCGGGCAGATTGGCGTTGCGCGCCAGAGGATCGGGAAGATCGTCAACCGGCGCGTCCTTGGCCTTGGCGATTTCCTCGTCGGTGCGGTGGCGGATGAAGATCGGCTTGCCGCGCCACATCACCGTCAGCGCCTGGCCGGGTTCGACATGGGAGACGTCGACCTCGGTCGTCGCCAGCGACAGCGTCGAAGCGTCGGGGTTCATCTGGTCGAGCAGCGGCCAGAGCGCCATCGTGCCGCCGACGGCGGCAAAGCCTCCGGCCACGATCAGCATGACGTCGCGCCGCGACAGCTCATCGTCTTCGGCGGGAGAATTTACGGGGATATCGGGACTGGCCACGGGCCCAAAGCTCCTGGAAGTGATCTGCTTTAAGGAATTTAGGCTCTCGCGCGAAGCGCGCTAGTCAAACGCGAGCGCGACACAACGGCGCGGGCCTCTGGCGGCTTGAATTGGGTCTCGTGGCGGTGGTTCTTGCATCGCGCCTCACGGTTGTCCAGTGGGGCCAATTTGGGCAATTCGACGCAGAATTGCCGCCCCGTCATGTCGTTGAGAGGCGCGCCAAGCCATTGACCTCTCAGTCCGCTGGGGCGTAAGGCCAAGACGATGGACCAAAAGGCGTCGAAAGAGCCTCATCCGCCCGAGATTTTTAGCCCTGCGCGAAAGGAGCGGGCGCGGCTTTGGTTCGAGCATTTGCGCGACGAAATCTGCGCCGCGCTCGAGGCCATCGAGGACGCGGCCGAAGCGCTTCCCGGTTGCGAAGGGAAAGCCGCCGGCCGCTTCGTGAAGACCCCCTGGAGCCGAACCGAGAAGGACGGGAGCGAGGACGGCGGCGGCGTCATGGCCCTGATGTCGGGCCGCGTGTTTGAGAAGGTCGGCTGCCATACCTCGACCGTGCACGGCGCCTTCGCGCCCGAATTCGCCAAGCAGATTCCGGGCGCCGAAGCCGATCCGCGCTTCTGGGCGAGCGGCATCTCCGTCATCGCCCACCCTGTGAACCCCAATGCGCCGGCCGCCCACATGAACACGCGCATGGTGGTCACCTCGAAGGGGTGGTTCGGCGGTGGCGCCGATCTCACGCCCGTGCTGACGCGGCGGCGCGTCCAGGACGACATGGATTCGCGCGACTTCCACGCGGCGATGAAGGCGGCGTGCGACGGCGAAGCGTCAGCTGACTACAAGCGCTTCAAAGAATGGTGCGACGAATATTTCTATTTGCCGCATCGGGGCGAGATGCGTGGCATCGGCGGCATCTTCTACGACTACCTCGATACCGGGGATTGGAAGGCCGATTTCGACTTCACCCAGAAGGTCGGGCGCGCCTTTCTCGGCATCTATCCCGAGATCGTCCGCCGCAATATCGGAACGCCGTGGACGGAAGCCGACCGCGAGGAGCAGCTCGTGAGGCGCGGCCGCTATGTCGAGTTCAACCTGCTCTACGACCGCGGCACTATCTTCGGCTTGAAGACCGGCGGCAATGTCGAGGCGATTCTCTCCTCGATGCCGCCTCTGGTGCGCTGGCCTTGAACCAAACTCTGATTGTCATGCCCGCAAAAGCGGGCATCCAGTAACCTCTGTCTCGCGAAATCGCGTTCCGTGGTGCTTACTGGATTGCCCGGTCAAGCCGGGCAATGACAAGTGTGCCGGTTTCGGCGGCTCGGATCTCGTCCCCTGCCCTAGCCGCGGACGCCTGCATACATCAGCGGCGGCATGACGGGCGCGGGCGCCGTAATCCCGATCGCCTCCCCCACCCGCGTTTGCACGACCGGGGCGTTGTAAACGAGGCGCGCCATGAGGACGGCAAGCGCAGCGATGAGCAGGACGATGACGATTTTCCACATTTCGCGATCCCTCCGAGCACCCCTTCGACGCGGCACCGCGCCGACAGGTTCAAAGCTCTAGGGCTTCGCGGCTGAACCCTCCCTGAGGCCGCCGTTCATCTCCGGTTTAGATTTCGGCTTAGGAATTGCAGCGTTTTTTGCCGCCGGAGGGCCAGTTCGGGCTTGCCAAGCGGCGCTCAATCCCCCATTCTTTGTGTCACCGGGCGCCCAAGGCTTTGGGCGCGGACTTGGACGACGGCAAGTGACTATCGCGCCTCTAAAGAGCACGACCCTTTCCTGACATCTCAAGACGCCGAAGGATCCCCTTTCGGGGGCCTCTGGCCCGTTCGTGTTTAAACTTCAACGGGAAAGGAATTCCCCATGGCTCGTGTCAACGGCACAGTGAAATTCTTCAATCATGCGCGCGGCTTCGGCTTCATTCAGCCCGAAGACGGCGGCAAGGACGTCTTCGTGCACGCTTCCGCTCTTGAGCGGTCGGGCGTGCCCGCCCTCAACGAGGGCGACAAGGTCTCCTTCGAGATCGAGGACGACCGCCGCGGCCGCGGCAAGCAGGCCGCGAATGTGCAGCTCGCCAACTAGCGAACGCGCGAAAGCAAACTGATTGAGCCGCCGGGCCTCGCCCGGCGGTTTTTTTTATTGTTCTCGTCCCGGGCGAAATCCTCCGGCTTCATCCCTCCCCATCATGGGGAGGGATAGGACGACTTGCTGCCGCTCAGCCTTAACAGACGATTCATTTTGGCAGCCGTATCCTTCGAGCGATCGAAGGGGGACAGATCGATGGTCAATTGCATCCTGAAATCGGTTGCCGCCGCGGCGCTGATCGGCGCGGCTGCGCTTGGCGCGCCCGGCCCGGCCGAGGCCGGACACCGCGATGCCTGGGGCGCGGGCCTTCTCGGCTTTGGCGTCGGCGCCGTCGTCGGCAGCGCGCTCAGCCCTCGCGAGGTCTATGTCGTGCCCCCGCCGCCACCGCCGCCTTATTACTATGGGCCTGTCTCCTATGGCCCGCCGCCGTGGACGCCCGACTGGTATGCCTATTGCTCTTCGCGCTACCCGGGCTTCAATCCGCGCACCGGTTATTTCGTCGGCGTCGACGGTTATCCACATTTCTGCCGCTAGCCGGTCCCGCGTCGCGCGGGCCGCGCCGATCGCCGCGGGAGGCCGATAAGCGGCCCCGCGGCGCCCCTCGTCTTTGACGAGCTGTTTACCCTGCGGCGACCTGCCCCGCGCGCGACACCAATGTGTCTTGAACGTGGCAGCGGTGCGGCGCAAATTGCACCTTCCGGGGATGAGTCCATAAGAAGCGCCGGCCCCGGTTGGGCCGGGCAAGCGCCGTTTGAAGAGAAAGGACTCTGGACCATGAGCTTTGCTTCGGCCGTCGGGCCTGAGGTCGAGAACGCGCGCGACGCGCCCAACGCGCCCGCCGACCGGCAGGCGTTGACCCTCGTCAAACCCTATCAAGGCATGGTCGCCTGGCCGACCGTGCTGCTCGCGGCCGGCATTGTTGCCGCCTTCGCCCTGGTCACGACGCTCGCGGTCAAAGGGACGATCCCGCTCTGGCTCGGGCTCATCCTCAACACGCTCATTCTCTATGCCGACCAGACGCCGCTGCACGAAGCCTGTCACGGCAACATCGCCGGCAAGGATTCACGCTGGCTCTGGCTCAACCATCTCGTCGGCTATGTGTGCGGTATGATTCTGCTGCACGAATACAAGGCTTTCCGCTACATGCACCTCGCGCACCATCGCGACACCAACAATCCCGAGATCGATCCCGATCATTGGGTGGCGGTGAACAATCCCTTCCTCGTGCTGTGGCGCTGCCTGACTATCGTGTTCTGGTACCATCAGTATTTCTGGAAGCACATCGCCTTTCACGCGCACATTCCGGGCATGCGGCCGCTCACGCTACATATCGCGGCGATGTACGCTCTGTTCTATGGGGTCGCGCTGTGGCTATCGTTGCTCGGCTGGTGGCGCGAAGTCTTGATGCTGTGGGTCTTCCCGCACATCCTCGCCTCGGCGCTGATTATCTATTTCTTCGCCTACCTCACCCACAAGCCGCACGAAGTGCACGAGCGCTATCGCGACACGAATGTCTTCTGGGTGAAGGGCAAGATCATGGAGCCGATCGCGAACTGGCTCTACATGTTCCAGAACTTCCACCTCGTCCATCACCTCTTCCCGCGCGTGCCGTTCTATCTCTATCCCAAGGCCTTCCGCTCGCTGAAGCCGGTGTTGGACCGCGAAGGCGCCCACATCTACGAGTTCGGGCATGAGCCGCGGTCCATGATGGAAGAGACCGCCGCGCGTTAGGCTTCCTCGCATCGAGGCGATCAGCGAAGCATCTGTTCGATTGCAGTCTGAGTTCGCCGACTTTGGGCGCGAAACTGATTTGGTATTGGTGGAACTTCGCCGACTTTGTCGACCTCGCCGAGAGCTGTGCCGTTCACAGCATCAACGTGTTGGTTGCTCCCGCCTGAATGTCCGGCACTGCCGGCTAGTGCAGCCTGAGCTCGCCTTCGACAAAGCGGAATTCGGCCGGCGTGATCAATCTCCGGTGCGTCACGCGAATGCGGTAGAGCGCGCCGTCGAGATTGGCGTGCCAGAAGCCGAGGAAATCGGTGAGCTTGGGAAAGCGCGGGGCGAGATCGTAGTCCTGCCAGACATAGCTTTGCAGGAGCCTCGGGTAGTCCGGCAGACGGTAGAGGATTTCCGCCGTTGTCAGCGAGAAGCCGTCGATCTGGCGAAGGAAGGCGCTGTCCATAATCCGTTGTCCCCGCTTTGCCGCTTCTTGGTCTTTTGCCAAAAGCTAGCCGCCGGACCCAGTCGCGTCCAGAATTTCTGCAAATCAAATCAGCGCCTTGGCAGCAAGCGAACCGGGTTGCTAGCGGTTTTGGCACTCCCGGCTTGAAAGTGCTAATCTGGCCATCTACATAGCTCGCGCGGGGTGCTGCTTTTCCTGTGCGCGCCCCGAACCATCAATGCCCGGAGGAGGAGGAAGATGAAGTTTCGTCCATTGCATGACCGCGTCGTCGTGCGCCGTATCGAGGAAGATGAGAGGACCAAAGGCGGCATCATCATCCCCGATACCGCGAAGGAGAAGCCGCAGCAGGGCGAGATCGTCGCCGTAGGCCCCGGCGCCCGCGACGAGAAGGGCGCGCTTGTGCCGCTCGACGTGAAGCCCGGCGATCGCGTGCTGTTCGGCAAGTGGTCGGGCACCGAGGTCAAGATCGACGGCGAGGAGCTTCTCATCATGAAAGAGAGCGACATCCTCGGCGTGCTCGAAGGCGCGGTCGCGAAGAAGAAGGCTGCGTAAGGATATTCGCCATCCGCCGAGGCCGCCCGAGGGGCGGCCTTCTCGCGGATGGCTCACGTGACACCGCCCCGCTCCCGCGCTTTGCGCGGACGAGCCGGAGGCGGCGATTAAAGGCAACGGAGAGACAAATGGCAGCGAAGGAAGTGAGATTTGCCCAAGACGCCCGCGAGCGCATGCTGCACGGCGTCGATATTTTGGCCAATGCGGTCAGGGTGACGCTCGGCCCCAAAGGCCGCAACGTCGTGCTGGAGAAGTCTTTCGGCGCGCCGCGCATCACCAAGGACGGCGTCACCGTCGCCAAGGAGATCGAGCTCGAGGACAAGTTCGAGAACATGGGCGCGCAGATGGTGCGCGAGGTCGCGTCGAAAACCTCCGACACCGCCGGCGATGGCACGACGACCGCGACCCTGCTCGCTCAGGCCATCGTCAAGGAAGGCGCGAAATCGGTTGCCGCCGGCGCCAATCCCATGGATCTCAAGCGCGGCGTCGACCTTGCCGTCAATGCCATCCTCGACGAGTTGAAGGCGAAGGCGAAGAAGGTCACCTCGAGCGAGGAGATCGCGCAAGTCGGCACCATTTCCGCCAACGGCGATCAGGATATCGGCAGCATCATCGCCAAGGCGATGCAGAAGGTCGGCAATGACGGCGTGATTACCGTCGAGGAGGCCAAGGCGCTCGAAACCGAGCTCGAAGTGGTCGAGGGCATGCAGTTCGACCGCGGCTATATTTCCCCCTATTTCATCACCGACGCCGACAAGATGCGCGTCGAACTCGAAAGCCCCTACATTCTCATCAACGAGAAGAAGCTCTCCAACCTGCAATCGATCCTGCCTCTGCTCGAGGCGGTGGTGCAGTCGGGCAAGCCGCTGCTCGTGATCGCGGAAGATGTCGAGGGCGAGGCGCTCGCCACGCTCGTGGTCAACAAGCTCCGCGGTGGCTTGAAGGTCGCGGCCGTCAAGGCCCCCGGTTTCGGCGACCGCCGCAAGGCCATGCTCCAGGACATCGCCGTGCTCACCGGCGGCCAGGTCATATCCGAGGATCTCGGCATCAAGCTCGAGAATGTCACGCTCGACATGCTCGGCCGCGCCAAGAAGGTGGTCATCACCAAGGATGACACCACCATCGTCGATGGCGCCGGCAAGAAGGCCGATATCGAGGCGCGCGTCGCCCAGATCAAGCAGCAAGTCGAGGACACGACCTCCGACTACGACCGCGAGAAGCTGCAAGAGCGGCTCGCCAAGCTCGCCGGCGGCGTCGCCGTGATCAAGGTCGGCGGTGCCACCGAGATCGAGGTGAAAGAGAAGAAGGATCGCGTGGACGATGCGTTGAACGCAACCCGCGCGGCCGTCGAGGAAGGCATCCTGCCGGGCGGCGGCGTGGCACTGATCCGCGCGCAGAAGACGCTCGACAAGCTCAATGCGGCCAATGAGGATCAGAAGGTCGGCGTCAATATTGTGCGCCGCGCTCTTCAGACCCCTGCCCGCCAGATCGCCGAGAATGCCGGCGAGGACGGCGCCGTCGTGGTCGGCAAGATCGTCGACAAGGGCGATTATGCCTTCGGCTACAACGCGGCAACCGGCGAATACGGCGACCTCGTCAAGCAGGGCGTGATCGACCCGGCCAAGGTGGTGCGCACCGCGCTCCAAGATGCCGCTTCGATCGCCGGCCTCCTCATCACCACCGAGGCGATGGTGGCCGAGAAGCCGAAGAAGAAAGCGCCCGCGATGCCGCCGGGCGGCGGTGGCATGGGCGACATGGACTTCTAATTCGCGTCGCGTCGCGTCGCGTAAGCGTCTGTAACGATTCGCGTAACCGGGCCGCGCCCTGACGGGCGCGGCCCTTCATTTTGCCTGCGCGCTTCGCCCGCGAGATGCCTGGCGCAAGCCCTGCCGATCTCCTAGCCTCGGCCCCCCGCCGACCGGCGCGGGCCAACCCCAGTCCGAGGAGAAATTCATGCCAACCTACATTGTCCTTGGTCAGTTCACCGAACAGGGTCTCCGCAACGTGAAGGACACCAGCAAGCGCGCCGACGCCGCGAAGGAGCTGGCCAAGAAGCTCGGCGCGAAGGTGCTCGACCTCTATTGGACCATCGGCCGGTATGACGCTGTCTTCATCGTCGAAGCGCCGGACGACGAGACCATAACTGCCTTCGCGTTGAGCTCGGGCAAGCTCGGCAACGTCCGGACCGAGACCCTGCGGGCTTTCGCGCAAAGCGAGATCAATCAGATTCTAAACCGCGTCGAGTAGCGCGAGAAGCGTTCAGCGTTGACGATGAAGGCAGAGCGGCAAGGACGCATTCGTGTCGGGATCGGCGGCTGGAGCTATGCGCCCTGGCGCGGCGTGTTCTATCCCAAGGGGCTGAAGCAGGCGGACGAGCTTGCTTATGCCGGTTCACGCCTCACCTCGATCGAGATCAACGCCACGCACTACCGGCTGCAGAGTGCGAAAAGCTTCCGCGCCTGGGCCGCCGCCGTGCCGGACGATTTCGTCTTCTCGGTCAAGGGCCCGCGCCTCGTCACCCAGCAGAAGACGCTCGCCGAGACCGGCAATTTCATCAAGCGCTTCTTCGCCTCCGGTCTCGCCGAACTCGGGACGAAGCTCGGGCCGGTCTTGTGGCAATTCGCGCCATTCAAGAAATTCGATCGCGACGACTTCGCGCGCTTTCTCGAGCACCTGCCGCGCGAGCTCGACGGTCTCAAGCTCAACCACGTGATCGAGCCGCGCCACGGAAGTTTCGCGACGCCGGAATTCGTCAAGCTGCTCCGCGACAATAACGCAAGCGCGGCCTATACCGATGCCGAGGCCTGGCCCTCGATCGCCGACGTGACCGGCGAGGTGGTCTATGCGCGGCTCCAGCGCGGCGACGATCGCTTGCCGGCCGCCTACAAGCCGCAAGAGCTCGACGCCTGGACTGCGCGCGTGAAAGTCTGGGCCAAGGGCGAAGCGCCAAAGGACCTCGCGCCGGTCGATGCCGCGCACAAACCCGGAAGCAAGTCGCGCGACGTCTTCGTCTATTTCATCCACGAAGGGAAGCTGCACGCGCCCGCCGCCGCCATGGCGCTGATCGAACGGCTCGGCTGAGCGCTGCGTCAATAGGTCCTTCTTGGCGCGCGACGCCCCAAATCCCATTTACGGAGCGTGGGCGGCGGGTGCGGGGCGTAACATCGCGACATGGAGGCCGCCATGTCAGACACTGCATCAAGACACGTGACGGGCCAGGCGACTGGCATTCATCCCATTGTCTTCGAGATCGCCATTGGCGCTGTCCTTTGGTTCATCGCCGTTGTGTGGACTGCCTTCGCCGGCACAGGCGGAATCGATTTTTACCTCGCGATCGTGACTCTCTTCTGCGCGATGTTTGTCTCGCTCTTCGTGCTGGTTGCTTCTTTGACCACGGGAGATTCGCGCTGGCCGACGCGCCAGACGAGCTTTAGCGCGTTTCTTGACAGTGACGTTGCGATCGGGGGCGAGACCATGCGCGGCCGCGATGTGCTGATCGAGATAGCGTTGGTGCCGGTCGTTCTCGCTTTCGGGGCGACCCTTATCGGCCTTGCTTGGATGATCTTCGGCTAAGGTTGGCCGCGCGCTCGAGCAGCTCGCCCTTCGAGGCGGCGAATCCTTCCGTCACCCATTCCGCCTCGAGCGTCTTGAGAAGCGCGCCGAGCGCCGGGCCCTCGACCCCACCGAGCGCAATCACGTCCGTTCCCTTGAGGGGGAAGACCGGCGCCTGCCAGCGCTCGGCAAGGGTCGTAGCCTCGCGCCAGCTGTTGTCGTTCGGCGCGGCGCTGGAATCCGCGAAAGCGATCAGCGCCGCCGCCGCATAGTCGCGCGGACCGAGCCGATAGAGCAGCCGCTTGGCGGCGGCATCGTCGGGAAGGCCGCTTTCGTCATGATCGCCCGCGCCGAGCGCGAGCACGGCCTGCTCGGCATTCGAAAGGTGCAAGTCCGCGGCCAAGCGGCCGGCATCCTCGCCGACGAACACCGCAAGGGCGGCGAGCCGCGTCATGGCGTCGGGCTCGCGCCGAAGCGCCTCGTCGATTGCAACGAGGCGCCTCAAGCGCTGAAGCCGCGCCACGCCGCCGAGAATGTCCGTGAGCAGCCCGTAATCGAACAGCGCCTCGACCGCGCGCATCGCCTGCGGCGCAACGAGGATGCGCCTTACTTCGCCCGCGACCCGCTCCGCCGAGAGTTGCGCCATCCCGCCGCGGAGCGCGACCGAAGCCCGAAGTCCATCCGGATCGAACGGCCCCTTGCCGAAGTAAGCGTTGAAGCGAAAGAAACGCAGGATGCGCAAATAGTCCTCTTTGATGCGCGCCTCCGCATCGCCGATGAAACGCACCCGGCCGGCAAGCACATCGTCATAGCCTCCAAGCGGATCGAACAGGGTCCCGTCGCTCGCCGCGTAGAGCGCATTGAGGGTGAAATCGCGCCGGCGCGCGTCCTCCCGCCAATCCTCGGTGAACGCGACCGTCGCATGCCGCCCGAAGGTCTCGACATCGCGCCTGAGCGTCGTGACCTCGAAGGGAACGCCGTCGGCGACGATCGTGACAGTGCCGTGCTCAATTCCGGTCGGAACGCCCTTGAGGCCTGCTTTGGCCGCGAGCGTCATCACCTGTTGCGGCAGAGCGGTGGTGGCGAGGTCCACCTCCTTGACGGGAAGCCCGAGCAGGCTGTCGCGCACCGCACCGCCGACCGCGCGCGTCTCCGCGCCCGGCGCTTCGAGCGCGGCGAAGATTCGCGCCGTCTCAGGACGTTTCAGCCACGGTGCATCCTTGAGCGAAGGGGGCGCGGAATTGGGCATGGGCCGCCGTCAGTCGATCTCGCCGGGCTTGATGACACCGTCTTCGAGGCTCGGCGGATGATAGGTCCCGCCGGGCTTGCCGCCGGAGAATTGGATGACCGTCGCCATGACGACAAGGAGGAGCCCGACGCCCGCCGCGAGCAGCCAGAAGACCGGCGCGCCCTGCCAAAGCTGGTCCGGCGGCACGCCTTTCACCGCAAACCGATAGGCCGCGTAGATCAGGAAGGGCAGCGAAAAAAGAAGAATGTCGATCAGCGCGATGCGAAACATCGAATTGGCTCTAAGGCCTTTGGCGAACGGCGCGAGCAGCACCATAACGGCGCGCGCTCCGCAAAGCGAGCGGCGAGCGCGGCTGCGCCTAACTCGCCTCGGCCGGGAACGGGAAGAACGCGCCGCCGCTCCACACCCCTTCTCCCTTGCCTGCCGGATTCTTCGCGGCGAGCGCCGCAAGCTCGTAATAGACCGGGCGGGAGAGCCGCGCCTTCAAGCCGTCGCGCACGAGTATGAACGGGGTGAAGCCACCAGCCGGCCCGCGCTCGAAGCCGAGCGGGTGCCTGCGCCCCGCCCTCACCGTATCGTCCACATTGGTGCGGAACGAAAGGCTTTGCCTCTTTCCCCGCCCCTGCCGCCGCATCTCGACGGCGATGAAGGGCATCGCTTCGACCGCGATCGGCACCTTCTCGACCCGCGTGACGAGGTAATAGCGCCCATCCTTCTCGTACCGGAGCACCGAGGCGAACAGCTTGACGAGCCCCTTCCGGCCGATGGCGCCCCCCTGGTAGTACCACGTGCCGTCGCGGCCAATCTTAAGCCCGATATCCCCGCAAAGATTAAGCTTTGGCAATGCTCCGGCAGGCCGTTTGCCCCGGGCCTTTGCCGATGCTACGACAGCACCTCTCTTGTGTTGGCCGGACACGGCTAGAAGGCTCCCGGCCGACCGGCGAGCCGGGCCGGTTCGGAGGCCCAAATCAACGCGATTGTGACCGAATTGCCGCTCAAAGTGCTTCTTCTCTGCCAGGCCTTTGGCCCTATATTTCCCTAGCATCAGCATCGAGACAAATTGAAGCCATGACAACCGTTGCCCAAGCCGATTCCAAGCTCGTCGATCGTATCGAGGAGGTTGGCGCCAAGATTGGACGCGTTCGCGAAACCACGGGATCGACCATTTTCGGTCAGGAGCGCGTCATCGACCTTGCCCTCATCACGCTTCTGTCCGGCGGTCACGCGCTGCTCATCGGCGTGCCCGGCCTCGCCAAGACGAGCCTGGTCGAGACGCTCGGCACCGTGCTCGGCCTTCAGAACAAGCGCATCCAGTTCACGCCCGACCTGATGCCCTCAGACATCGTCGGCTCCGAAGTGCTCGAAGAGGGCGCGGGCGGGCGGCGCAGCTTTCGTTTCGTCGAAGGCCCGATCTTCACCCAGTTGCTGATGGCCGACGAGATCAACCGCGCGAGCCCCAAGACGCAGTCGGCGCTGCTTCAGGCGATGCAGGAGCATCACGTTACAGTGGCCGGCAAGCGTCACGACGTGCCCCGCCCCTTCCACGTCCTCGCCACCCAAAATCCACTCGAGCAGGAAGGCACCTATCCGCTGCCCGAAGCCCAGCTCGACCGCTTCCTGTTGCAGATCGACGTGTCTTATCCGGACGCCGCCGCCGAGCGCCGCATGCTGTTCGCCACGACCGGCGTCGAGGAGCGCACGCTCAAGACCATTCTCTCCGCCGAGGAGTTGATGGTGGCGCAGCGGCTCGTGCGCCAGCTTCCGGTCGGCGACCAGGTGGTGGACGCGATCCTCAAGCTCGTGCGCTCGGCACGGCCGGGCACCGGCATCGACGAGGAGCTCGACGATTTGATCGCCTGGGGCCCGGGCCCGCGCGCGAGCCAGGCGCTGATGCTTGCCGTGCGCGCCAAGGCCATGATCGAGGGGCGGCTCGCGCCGTCCGTCGACGACGTGATCGATCTCGCCGAACCCGTGCTCAAGCACCGGATGGCGCTCACTTTCGCCGCCCGTGCCGAAGGGATCGACATGAGCCAGATGGTCGCGCGGCTTGTCGAGCCGCTGGGGTGATTTGAGCTTGGCCGTCACGCGAGAGAAATCGCTTCAGCCATTTTCCGGCGAGGAAGCCGAAGCCCACAGCCTGGCGGCGCGCATCCCTGCGCTTCTCATCGAGTCGCAGCGGATCGCCCACACCGTGGCCCACGGCACGCATGGCCGCCGCCGAGCCGGACCGGGCGAGACGTTCTGGCAGTTCCGTCACTACGATCAGAACGATTCGGTCACCGGCATCGACTGGCGCCGCTCGGCGAGCTCAGACACGCTTTTCGTGCGCGAGCGCGAATGGGAGGCGGCGCATACGGTTTGGCTCTGGGTCGATCTCTCGGCCTCGATGCGGTTCCGCTCCCGTCTCGCCAAGGTCACCAAGGAAAGCCGCGCCGTGGTGCTTGCGCTTGCGCTTGCCGAGCTTCTCGCCCGCGGCGGCGAGCGTATCGGTCTCATGGGCGGACAGATCTTCACGGGGCGCTCCGCCGCCCGCCGCTTCGCCGAAGTTCTCATGGGCGACACGAGCGAAGCGAGCCTGCCGCCCAACGCGAGACTGAGCCGCTTCTCCGAGTGCCTTCTGTTTAGCGACTTCCTCGAGCCGGTCGCCGAATTACGCGCGCGGTTCGAGGCGATCGCGGCGCAGGGCGTGCGCGGACACCTGATCGATATCGTCGATCCGGCCGAGGAAACGCTTCCCTATGCCGGCCGCACCGAATTTGCCGCGAGCGAAGGCCGCGACCGGATGATCGCCGGCCGCGCCGAGGCCTTGCGCGAGGACTACCAGGAACGGCTCAAGCGCCATCGCGACGACCTTGTCGAGGTGACGCGAAGGCTTGGTTGGTCGTTCCTGATCCATCACACCGACCGTCCGCCCGAGGAGGCGGTGCTGTCGCTCCATAGCCGTCTCGCCGGGCTCGACAGCGATTATCGCTATCGGCCCGCCCGGCAAGGAGCGGGCAACGGCAGGGCCCCGAGCCTCCAGTCATGATCACCATCGGCGCGATCGGATTCCTTCAGCCGTGGGTGCTGGCGGCGCTAGCCGCGCTCCCCGCGATCTGGTGGCTGCTTCGGCTCACCCCGCCGAGCCCGCAGCTCGTGGTCTTTCCGCCGACGCGCCTGCTCAAGGATCTCAAGACGACCGAGGAAGAGCCCGCGCGGAGCCCGTGGTGGCTGACCGCCTTGCGCATGCTGCTCGCCGCTTTGATCATCCTTGCGCTCGCGCGCCCCGTGCTCAATCCTGACCGGCAAAGTTTCGCGGGCGCAGGCCCGCTCCTCATCGTCATCGACAATGGCTGGGCCTCCGCCGCGCATTGGCCCGAGCGCCGCGAGGCGATCGAAGCGGCGATCGACCGCGCCGCGCGCGACGGCCGCACCATCGTGCTTGCGCCTTCCGCGCCCGGCCAGCCGGTCAGCGCTCCCTTGAGCCCGGACAAGGCGCGCGAACGCATCGGCGGCATCACGCCCGAGCCTTACGCCCCTGATCGCGCCGCGCTTGCCGCGACGCTGGAAAAGGAGTTTGGCGGGAAGACGGGCTTCAGCGTGCTGTGGCTCTCCGACGGTCTCGACTACGGCGACGCCGGAGCCTTCGCCGGTGCTCTTGCCAAGTTTGCGGGCGGCGGCGGCAGCCTTTCCGTGCTCCGGCCGGAACGTGACGACGCTACGCTCGCGCTCGGACAGGGCACGGGCGAGAGCGGCACGTTTGCCGCCCGCGTCTTGAGCGGCGCGGAAGGGTCGCGCGCCGGCGTCGTCAAGGCGCTGACTAGCCGCGGCGAGCCTCTCGGCGAGGCGCCCTTTACCCTCAGCCTCGGCAAAAACGAAACCACGGTGCAGTTCGATTTGCCGATCGAGATCCGCAATCAGGTTGCGCGCATCGCCATCGCCGGCGAACGTTCCGCGGGCGCGGTTCACCTGCTCGATGCCCGCTCGCAATGGCATCGCGTCGGCATCGTCTCGGGCGAATCGCGCGAAGCGGCGCAGCCGCTGCTTTCGCCCCTCTATTACGTCGAGCGCGCGCTGTCGCCTTACGCCGACGTGGTGGCGCCGAGCGAGGGCAACGTCGCCAACGCCATTCACGCCCTGATCACGCAGAAGGTTTCGACCATCGTTCTCGCCGATATCGGCAAGCTCGTCGCCGGCACCGAGGAAGAGCTCGAGGCCTGGGTCAAGGCGGGAGGCGTGCTCATTCGGTTTGCCGGCCCGAGGCTCGAGCAAGGCGGCGATGAATTGCTCCCCGTGGCGCTCCGCCGCGGCGGCCGCTCGCTCGGCGGCTCGCTCTCCTGGAGCACGCCGCAGCCGCTTGCGCCGTTCGAGGATAACAGCCCCTTCCGCGGCCTCGCCGTGCCCGAGGATGTCAAGGTCAACCGCCAAGTGCTCGCCGATCCGAGCGTGGCGAGCGAGGCCGAGGTCTGGGCGCGACTTGCCGACGGCACGCCGCTCGTCACCGCCGCGAAAACCGGTCAGGGCTTCATCGTGCTGTTCCACGTCACGGCGAATTCCGACTGGTCGAATCTGCCGCTCTCCGGCCTCTTCGTCGAGATGCTGCGCCGCGCGGTCGCGCTCGGTCCGAGCCAGATCGGCTCGAGCCGGGCAAGGAGACGGAAGGCGAAGCCGGAAGCGCCGCGCGTCCCACGATCGCAACCGGCGCGTTGCCGCCGCTGCAAACGCTCGATGGCTTCGGTCAGTTGACGGCGCCGCCGCTTCGCGCCGTGCCGCTTGCGGCGGACAAGGTCGATAGCACAGTGCCCGGCCCCGACCATCCCCCCGGATATTACGGTCCCTCGGGCGCCGCCCGCGCGCTCAACCTCATCACGGCCGGGACCGCGCTCACGCCGATCGGCAAGATCGAAGGGTCGAGCACGGTCAGCGGCTACGTCTTGAAGAAGCCGATGGCGCTCGAGCCTTGGTTCTATCTTGCCGCCGTCGCTCTCTTTCTCGCCGATATCCTCGCCGTGCTCGTGCTGAGTGGCGGCTTGCGTTTCCGCCGCCGGGCCGTTGCCGCGAGCGTGACGATCCTCCTCGCCGCGGCGCTTCTGTCCTCCGCGCCGGCGCATGTCCGCGCGCAAGCGACCGGCGAAGCACCCGCCGGCGAGGCACCCGCCGCTTCGACGGACGACTTCGCGAGCAAGGCGGCCCTGCACACCAGGCTCGCTTACGTCATCACCGGGGATCCCGAGATCGACCGCACGAGCGAGGAAGGCTTGGCCGGGTTGAGCAAGGTCTTGCGCGCGCGCACGGCGCTCGAGCCCGACCAACCCATGGGCGTCGATATCGACAAGGACGAACTCGCCTTCTTCCCGGTTCTCTACTGGCCGGTGCGCGAGGACGCGAGCCCGCTCTCCGACGCGACGCTCGCCAAGGTCGACGCCTTCATGAAGCAAGGCGGCCTCATCGTCTTCGACACGCGCGATCATGGCACGGGCGTCCCGGCCGACGGCGCGCAAGGCGCGGCGCTCACCCGCCTGATCGGCCAGCTCGACATTCCGCCTCTGGAGGCTGTGCCCGACAGCCACGTCCTGACCAAGTCATTTTACTTGATGCGTAGCTTTCCCGGGCGATGGGACGGCGGCTCGCTCTGGGTCGAGGCCGAGCCCGCCGACGAGGCCGAGCGCAGCGAGCGCTCGCGCCGCACCGACGGCGTGAGCTCGATCGTCATTACCTCCAACGATCTCGCCGGGGCCTGGGCGCTCGACGAGGGCAACCGGCCGATCTATCCGGCCGTCCCCGGCGGTGAGGTACAGCGCGAGATGGCGTTCCGCGCCGGCGTCAACATCGTCATGTACGCGCTCACCGGCAACTACAAGGCCGATCAGGTGCACGTCCCTGCCCTGCTCGAGCGCTTGGGAGAGTGACGCCATGAGCTGGTCAATCGAGTTCATGCCGTTGGTAACCTGGCCCGTTTTGTGGGGACTAGCCGCGCTCGGCGCCGTTCTGCTCGCGGTTCTGTTCTGGCGTTTGCGCCGGGGCGCCGTGCTGCGCCTCACCAGCTATGCGCTTCTGCTGCTCGCCATCGCCAACCCGCAGCTCAAGCAGGAAGAGCGCGAGCCCCTCAACGATGTCGTTGCCGTCGTCGTCGACGAGAGCCAAAGCCAGGCGATCGCGGGGCGCACCACGCGCACCGAACAAGTCCGCAAGGACTTGGAGGAGAAGCTCAAAGCGATTCCCAATCTCGACATGCGCTTGGTGCGCTCGACCTCGACCTCGACCGACAACGAGCGCGACGGCACCATGCTCTTCACCGATCTCACCCAGGCGCTTTCGGACGTTCCTCCCGACCGGCTCGCGGGCGTGGTCATGATTACCGACGGCGAAGTGCATGACGTGCCGGCCTCCGCGGCGGGCCTCGGTTTCACGGCACCGGTGCATGCGCTTCTGACCGGCAAGCAGGGCGAATTCGACCGCAGGCTCGAGGTATTGAGCGCGCCCCGTTTTGGCATCGTCGGCAGCAGCCAAAACATCGAGGTCAAGGTCACCGATACGGCGGCGGCGCAACCGGGCGAAACGGTCAAGCTCACCGTCACCAATCAAGGCCAGCCGCCCGCGACACAGAGCGTCCGTCTCGGCGACAAGATCGAGATCCCGGTCAATATCGAGCACGCCGGTCCCAACATCGTCGAAATCGAAGCCGAGCCCGCCAAGGGCGAGATCACGACCGTGAACAATCGGGCCGTGCTGACGGTCGAGGGCGTTCGCGAAAACTTGCGCGTGCTGCTTGTCTCGGGCGAGCCGCATGCCGGCGAGCGGACCTGGCGCAACATGCTGAAATCCGACGCCGCGGTCGACCTGGTTCATTTCACGATCTTGCGGCCGCCCGAGAAACAGGACGGCACGCCGATCAATCAACTCTCGCTGATCGCCTTTCCGACCCGCGAGCTGTTCCAGGAAAAGCTCGACCAGTTCGATCTCATCATCTTCGACCGCTACCAGCGGCGGGGCGTGCTGCCTTTGCTCTATCTTGAGAACGTCGCCCGCTATGTCGAGAAGGGCGGCGCGGTGCTGGTCTCGGCCGGCGACGATTACGCCTCCCCGCTCAGCCTCTACCGCACGCCGCTCGGTCAGATCCTTCCCGCCGTGCCGACGGGGCGCGTGGTCGAGGAGCCGTTCAAGCCGAAGCTGTCGGAGCTTGGCGAGAAGCACCCCGTCACCAGCGACTTGCCCGGCGCTTCCGGCGACACGCCGTCCTGGGGGCGCTGGTTCCGCGTCGTCGAGGCCGATCCGCGCCACGCCGAAGTGCTGATGCGGGGCGCCGAGGACAAGCCGCTTCTCGTCATCGGCCAGCGCGGCGAGGGCCGCGTCGCGCTCCTGCTCTCCGACCATACCTGGCTCTGGGCACGCGGCTATGACGGCGGCGGACCCTATACCGACCTGCTCCGCCGGCTTGCGCATTGGCTGATGAAGGAGCCCGATCTCGAGGAAGAGACGCTGAAAGCGACGAGCCGCGGCCAGACGGTGTCGATCGAACGACGCTCGATCAAGGATAAGGTCGAAGACGTCACCATCACCTCGCCGTCGGGCAAGGAGGAGGTCGTCACCCTCGACAAGGGCGAGCGCGGGCTATGGCGCAAGGCGGTCAACGTCACCGAGCAAGGCGTCTATCGCATCAATTCGGGAAAACTTGCCAACGTCGTCACCGTCGGCAATGCCAACACGCGCGAGCTCTCGGCCGTGACCGCCACGTCCGATCTGCTCTCACCGCTTCTCGAAGAAACGGGCGGCGGCGCCTTCTGGCTCGGACGTAACGAGGCGGAGTCCGCCAAGCTGCCGCGCCTCGTGATGCTTCGCGGCGGCCAGGTGATGCATGGCGACGATTGGATTGGGCTGCACAAGCGCGACGCTTATCACGTCAAGGGCGTGCGCCTGTTCCCGCTCTTCTCCGGACTTCTTGCGCTCGGTCTCCTCCTCGGGTTCCTGGCCGCTACCTGGTTCCGCGAAGGTCACTGACGCGCATAGCCTTTGACCAAACCGGCAGCGTTCGCGATCGCCCCGGGCACAAGCTCGACATAGAGAAGCCGCGCGGGATCGACGGGACCCGGCAGGATGATCTGCGCCGGCGGCACGGGCTTGAAGCCGAACCTTCCGTAATAGGGCATGTCGCCGACAAGCAGCACCAAGCTGAACCCTTCGCCGCGCGCGCGCGCCAACCCCTCCTCGACCAAGGCCTTGCCGAATCCCCTGCCCGCAACGGCGGGATCGACAATGAGCGGTCCAAGCAGAAGACCGTCCTCCCCGCCCCCGATGCTGATGGCCGTGAACCGGATACCGCCGATCAATCGTCCGTCGAGCACGCCGGAGAGTGAAAGCAGAGCGACGGGCGCGATGCCTTCGCGCACCCGGTAGGCGCTGCGGGCAAAGCGCCCGGGTCCGAAGGCTTCGGCAGCGAGCTGCGACAGGAGCGGCGCATCGCCATCGCTTTCGTAACGAATTTCGAATTTTCCCGAAGGCATGAGAGCGATATCCCAGAGAGGCTGATGGAGAGACGAACCCTCAATCCGCGGCGGGATAACTAAAGCTAACGGAGAAGTGCCGGCGGCGAGGAGCTAAGCGGCGCGCGGAGAACGCGCATGCCCTCGTCGTCGGGGAAGCGTGGTTTGGCCGATCCGGGTCCACATGGCGGCGCGTCCTCTATCACGGTCGCGGCCGTGGGTAAAGCGTCGCCTTTCCCGTGCTCTCCTGCCTTGGGCGGGCAAACTCGGCATTCGCCATGAGCGCGATCCGCTCTCGTCACATACTTGAATCTGCTGCATTATGCGCCGGCGAGGAGGACGGTTGAGCGGCGCCTCGTGATGAGGTAAGCGGGGAGAATAATGGCCGACACGCGACTGCTCGTTCTTTATCATTCTTCATACGGACACACCGAGACCTTGGCTTACGCCGTGGCGCATGGCGGGCGCGCCGTCGACGGCGTGCAAGTCAGCGTCAAGCGCGTGCCCGAGTTGATGCCCGAAGATGTGATGCGCGCCGCCGGCATGAAGGCGGATCAGCCGGCCCCAATCGCCGACCCGCAGGAACTCGCCGACTATGACGGCATCGTCTTCGGCACGCCGACGCGCTTCGGCAACATGACCTCGCAGATGCGGAACTTTCTCGATCAGACCGGACCGCTCTGGGTCTCCGGCGCGCTGATCGGTAAGGTCGGCAGCGTCTTCACCTCGACCTCGACCGGCGGCGGCAACGAGACCACCATCGTCTCGTTCCATTGGACGCTTCTGCATCACGGCATGGTCGTGGTCGGTCTTCCCTACTCCGCGCCCGACCTTCCCGACATCAGTGAGATCCGGGGCGGCTCGCCCTACGGCGCCGGCACCATCTCCGCTCCCGACGGTTCGCGCCTGCCCTCGCAGAAGGAGTTGAACCTCGCGAGCTTCCAGGGCCACCACGTGGCCAAGATCGCCAAGAAGCTCGCCACCGGGCAGTAAGCGAGAACCTCTCCCTTGTCATGCCCGCGCAGGCGGGCACCCGGTAGACACCGCGCTGCGAAATAGGACCGACAGGGCTTACTGGATCGTCCGCCTTCGCGGACGATGACAAAAGAGGGAACTCCCTCACCACAGCGTGCCGATCGGAGCCTTCTCGAAAATCTCGGCAAGCCGCGCCCGCGTGCCGGCATCGATGCGCTCCGGCAACTCTCCTTGCGCGAACATGCGCGCTTCGGCGATCTCGCCGCGCTTGCGGTAATCCTCGCGTCTCTCCCAGTGGCGCACCACGAACACGGCGATATGGTCGCCGGGGAAGCTCGCGAAATTGGAGAAGATGCCGTGCAGCTCGGGTGCGCCCGTTAGCTTCACGCCCACTTCTTCCTCGAGCTCGCGGGCAAGCGCCGCAACCAGCGTCTCGCCCCATTCGACGCCGCCCCCCGGAAACCACCAGCCGGGCCGGTAGCCATGGCGCACAAGGAGGACGCGGCCTTCGCCGTCGATGACCGCGCCTTGCGCGCCCAGCGTCGTGCCGCGCCGCATGCGCCAGATCGGGCGGAACATGGCGGTCAAAAGGCGGTTCGGCCTGAGCCGGCCGAGCAGGCTTGGTTTCGCTCTTGCCGGCACGCGCTTCACGGCCCCCTTCGCGACTATTGTGCGGGGGCGGGCTGAGGCGCGTTCTGAGCCGCCGGCGCCGATTGCGCCGCAACTGCCGGCCCCGGTTGCACCGACAATCCGAACAAACGCCAGCGGCCGTCGACCGCCTGAAACAACATCTCGAAATTGATCTGCACCGGCTGGCCGGGGAAGTAACCCTTGAGGCGCAGCATGCCCTTGGCTTGATCGAGACCCGGCGGTTCGGTCAATTGCGGCGAGATGACGCTGGTCGGCGAGAGATCGATTCCCTTCGAGGCGAGATCGGCGAAGGACTGCGCCAGCCGCCCGGCGGTGTTGGCGTCGTGGAAGCCGGGCGCGCCCATGTCACGCAGCACGGTGAAGTTTCCGGTCTGGAGCGCGTCGTTGAGCGTAATCAGCGTGGTGCGGAGCAGAAGCACGATCTTCTCCGCATCGGGCATCACCACTTGCGGCGCGCCAGGTTTGACCGTCTGCGCCGCGGGCTTTTGCGCGGCAGGTTTCTGCGGGGCGGGCTTGGACTTGGTGACCGGCTTCTCGGGGGGCTGCGCAAGCGCGGGCCCCGCGCCGAAGAGCGTGAATACGCAAGCCAAGACGGCGGCGATCGATCGCATGCTTGCATTATAGGGAGGGACGCGGCGCGCCGCATCAATCCGATTTTGCCCGCGCCACAGCCCCTCTTTTTGCTGCGCCCTCGATTATCCGCGCTACCAGCCGACGCGACGGTCCTCGTTGAGCCCCCAGGCCACGCCGCCGTTCAACTGCACGTTCCTGGCAAGCCGCATTGCCGCGTTCATGGCAAGCCCGTTCTCGCCGTGGAATGTGCCCCAATCAGCGCGAACCTCTCGCCCGGTGAAAGCTCCGGCACGCCGGCCATGGCGAAAGCCCCGCTCAGCGCATTGAGCCGGTTATTGATGATGTTGAGATCGTCCTGGGTGGCGAGTTCAAGTTCGCCAACGGTGTAGGCCGCAAGATCACCGGCCGCGTTCGAGGTCACGGGCGCGAAAGGCTGGTGGCGCTGGTGACGCCCGGTAGCGTATAGGTATTGCTGACGGTGCCGACGGAGACCCTCATTGGCAAGTGCGGCTTGCCCCCCTGCGCCGAGCGCCATGCCCTGCAAAAAGCGTGCGCGGCCGAAGCCTATCCCATCGAGTTTCACTTGCGGCGCGGCGACAGTCTCGTCACCCGTTGCCGCAACGATTGCGTCGCCGTCTTCCTCGCCAATCCGCGCTTCACCCATCTCTTCTTCATCGACGCCGATATCGGCTTCAGCCCCGAGGCGTCCTTCCGGCTCCTGCTCGCCAACCGCGACGTCGCCGCGGGGGGTCTATCCGCTGAAGCGCGAGACCTGGCCGCCGGGCGGCGTGCCCCAGGGCACGACGCGGGCGCGCTTCGAGGCGCGCTCTACCAGCGCTACACGGTTGAATGCCGGCAGAGAGGGCAAGGCGAGCGTCGAACTTTCAATCGATCGCGACGGGTTCATGGAGGTGCGCGAGGCGCCGACCGGGTTCATGTGCATCAAGCGCCAAGTGTTGGACCGGCTGATCGAAGCCTACCCCGACATGCGCTATGTGCCGGATTGGCCCAAGGGCACCTACCCTGAAGGCGGCGTGCATTACCGCTTCTTCGACGTGATGGTCGATCCGGAGTCGCGCCGCTATCTCTCCGAGGATTACGACTTCTGCCGGATCTGGGAGGCGATCGGGGGCAAGATTTTCGTCGACGCCAATTCCGACCTCTCGCACCAGGGCGAGCGCCTCTATACCGGCGATTTCGCCGCCACGCTTCGCGCCGCATTGCCATCGGCGGTCGGCGCGCCCGAGGGCCAGCGCATGCACATCACCGGCCTCGAAAACCTGAAGCCGAAGTGACGCTCTCCCCTGAGGGAGAGGAGCGCGCGCCAGCGCTGTCATGCCCGCGCAGGCGGGCATCCAGTAACCACCGGGCTGCAAAATAGGATCGACAGGGGTTACGGGATCGTCCGCCTTCGCGGACGATGACAAAAGAAGGCTCCCCCTCACCCCGCTCGCCGGCAGTGGCGCGGCTCGCCACACTCCCGAGGGGAGAGGGAAGTTTTTGGGGGAAGCAGAAGTTCCGTAATCGGCCGTTCCCCTCTAGTCTAAGGGCCGCATAACCGTCCCCGTCGAGTGCCCGTGTTCACCCTCGCCCACCTTTCCGACATCCATTTGAGCCCGATGCCGCGGGTCAAGAGCCGCGAGCTGATGAGCAAGCGCGTGCTCGGCTACGTCAATTGGCATCGCGGGCGGAAATTCGTGCACCGGCGCGAGATCCTCGATCTCATCACGAGCGACGTGGCCGAGCAGGCGCCCGACCACATCGCCGTGACCGGCGATCTCGTCAATCTCGGCCTTCCGGAAGAATTCGTGCGGGCGGCCGAATGGCTCAAACGTCTCGGGCCGCCGCATCGCGTCACCGCCATCCCCGGCAATCACGACGCCTATGTGAGGCTTCACCCCGAGCTCGGCACCGATCACTGGCAGCCCTTCATGGAGGCGAACGAGGCGGGCGCGGCGCTGTTTCCGACTCCAGAGACGCTCTTTCCCTTCGTGCGCCGTTTCGGCGATGTCGCGATCGTCGCAACCTCCTCCGCCATTCCCACCATGCCGTTCATCGCAGCCGGCAAGATCGGCTCGCTTCAGCGGGATTTTCTTGCCGCCGCTCTCGATGAGCTTGCCCGCGCGGGTCTCTTTCGCGTCGTTCTGATCCACCACCCACCCTTGCGCCATCAGGCCGGCTGGCATCGCGGCCTGCGCGACGCCGGCAAGTTCACGCGCGTCTTGAAGCAGCATGGCGCCGAGCTTGTCCTGCACGGCCATAGTCACGCGCAATCCGTGCATCAATTGCCGACCGCGACGGGCACCGCGCTCATTGTCGGCGTGCCGTCAGCCTCGGAGGCGGTTGAGGGACGCATCCCTGCGGCGCGCTACAATGCCTATGCGATCGCTAAGGCCGGCGCCGGCTGGAATGTGGAGATGGTGGGCCGCGCCGTCGGCGATGGTGAAGTCGTCGAATGCGAGCGGCGCGTGCTCAAGACCAGGTGAGCAGCACCGCCACGAACAGGCCGACCGCGCCGGTGAGAATGCCGATGACGAACGCCCCAATCACGATGCCGACCGGAGTGATCGAGGTTCTCGGCTCTCCGCTTACGGCGACCACGCGGCCGCTCTCGGCAAGCGCCGATTCCTGGCGCTCGCGCCGCACGATCTCTTGCGCCATGTAGCGGGTGATGCGGTCGGCGATATCGGCGACGTTGTTTGCGCTGAACAGCGTGCGGCGGCCGCTCTCGCTGTTGCGCACGAAGAGATAGGCGCCCGAGCCATCGTCGACTGCGGCATAGGTGAAGAGATCGATCCACAGCCGCGCCGGGCAACTCGGCACGAGCACGAGATTGAAGCGGTCGTCATGCTGGGGAAGCTCGACGAATACGGCTTCGAGCTCGACCTTCAGGAGCTCGAGCCGGGCGATCTCGCCGTCGCGCCGGTCGGCGGAGCGGTGGAGGCGTTCGGCCTCATCCACGCGCGCCTTGCGGATGGCCTCGCGCAACGACCGCGAAGCGGCCGGGCGCGCCAAGTTTTTCACGCTCTCATCCATCCCCGTGATCCCTTGGCCTTTGGCCTTAGCATAACGCGCTAAGGGGCGGAAATGCGACTGAAATTCTCTGGCCTATTGCGAGGCGAGAACAATCGCGGCCCTGGCATCGTCGAACCATTTGTCGATGGCCGTGTCGATATTGCCCGCAAGCCCCGCCTTCCAGGTGGCGATGGTGGCGTCCAGCGCCTCCTCGTTGGCGGCGACGAAGCTCTCGCGGTTGAAGGCCTCGTTGGTGGCGTTGGCGAGGTAATCCACGGCCGCGCCGATCATGATGCCGATCGCGGCGCCAACGACCTGGCCGCCGACCGGCTGGGCCACCGTCCCGGCGATGGCCCCCTGCTGGGCAAAGGCAATTCGCGTCCCGAGCGAGGTGGCGACACGGGTTGACAATTGCCCGAAGCTCCGCGCGAGAACAGCGTTGATGGCGGGACCGAGCGCGAGCGCTCCGACCGTGCCGCCCGCGGCCGCCGTGCCAACCCCAACCACGCCGTCGAAAGCGCGATCCTCCATCAGGTAGGTCGGCGCCTTCCATTTCTGCGCGTCCCAATCGAGCTTGACATTGCTCATCGGCGTCGCGGCCGGGATGTCCTCGAGATGGCTCGTGTGCTCGGCTAGGAACAGCTGGAGCCGCATATCGCCATTGGCGATCACCCGGCGGTAGCTGTCATGGGCATGGCGCACCGCCTGCTCGACGCCCTTGGTGAGGGTCAAGTCGCGGAGCTCCGGCTTCAACACCTGGTCTTTGTAATTGGTCAGGAAATAGTCCTTGATGTCGGCCTCGATCGCCTCGTTGACGGACTCGTATTTGCCGGCCTCGAAGAAGCGCGTGATGGCGGAGACGACGGTTTCCTTCAGCACGACATAGGAGCGCTTCCACTCGAAATACCAATCGGCGTAGGCGGAAATCGCCTGCTCGCGATCCTGAAAGGCTAGCGCAAAGCTGCGGTCGAGATCCTCATGCGCCATCTGCTTGATGCGCGCCCGCTCGTCTTCGAGCATCAGGATCGTGTCGTTGACGAATTTGCCGGCCTCGGACTTGCTCGCAACGACCTTGCGCAAGCTGCCGTCCACATCCCTGATGACGAGATCGACGGCGTCAGGCGGCAGGCTCTTATCGCCGAAGAAGATATCGAACACGCTCTTGTCGGCGTGCACCGGTGCGGTGTTATCGAGATGGCGGTAATAGCTGCGGTAGAAGGTCGTGCCGAGCGAGACGAGCGCATAGGCGGAAAGGATAAGCGCAATCGAAATGCCGACCGGCCGGAGCAGCGCGCCGAGCGCGCTCTGCTTGACGATCTTGACCCGGGGCGCCCGCGACCGGCGCGAGGTCTTGGCAGGCACGCCTCCCGCGCGCCTGCCGGCGACCGCGCCGATGGCGTCGTCCGGATCAGCGACAAGGGCAGTGCTTCGGCTTTTGGGCATGTCGTGCAACATCGACCGGACACCTCTTCGGCCGGGTCCCAATAGGCTTGGCCCCAGGCGCCTTGATATAGACACCCCTCATATAAGCGCTGTTCCCGGGGCTTTTAAGGCGCAAAATCGCTTGCCCGCCCCGCAACCGGCCGGAATCGCGCAACCTCAGACCTGAGCGTGGGAAATTTCGGCGACGATCACCGAGACACCCCACCGGATCGCGAAGAAGAGCGCGACCGCGATGCCGAAGTTGACGGCGCGGTTCAGCCAATGGGCGCGCTGCTTGTCCTCAAGAAAGCCGAACAGATTGACGTACCATTGATCGGCGTAGGACAGGCAATAGAAGAAGAGCACCACCAGCGCGAGCTCATGCAGGTAGAACAGCACCGCGCTGCCCGACTTCTCGTAAAAATACTTCAAGCCTCCGACGAGGACGAAATTGCGCAGGAGTTCGAAGAACCATTTCGAGAAGTTGCGGACGAGCTGCCATAACTCGACTTGGCCTTCGCGCCTCTGAAGGACCAGGTTGAGATAGTGGCTGAAGTCCACGGAAGCGCGATTTACAGGGCGTCGGCGCCCATTTCGCCGGTCCGCACCCGCATTGCTCCTTCGAGATCGAGCACGAACACCTTGCCGTCGCCGATGCGCCCGGTGCGCGCGGCGGCTCCCACCGCCTCGACGACAGAATCCGCGATCGCATCGTCCACGGCAATCTCGAGCTTCACCTTCGGAACGTAATGCATGACGTATTCGGCGCCGCGATAGATCTCGGTCTGGCCCTTCTGCCGCCCGAAGCCGCGCACTTCGCTTACCGTCAATCCCTGCACGCCGAGGCCGCCAAGCGCCTCGCGCACGGCGTCGAGCCGGTGCGGCTGAATGACTGCGATGATGTATTTCATGATGCTCGTCCCCGCTCGCTTGCCGTTACATATTGTAGGCGCGCTCGCCGTGAACCCTGGCGTCGAGGCCTTGCTCCTCGGTCTCGGCGCTGACGCGCAAGCCGGTTAGGGCCTGGACCGCCTTGGCGATGGCGAAGCTTACCACGAGAGACCAGAGCAGGGTCGCAACGATGCCGGTAAGCTGGACACCGGCCTGCGCCCCCATGCTCCCGCCTTCCGGATATCCGACGCCGCCAAACGCCGCGTCCATAAAGACGGCCGTGAGCAGGACGCCGGTCGCACCCCCGACGCCGTGCACGGCGAACACGTCAAGGGAGTCGTCTATCCTGAAGCGCCGCTTCACCACGCCCACCATGAAATAGCAGATCGTGCCGCCGGCAAAGCCGATGACGAGCGCGGCGCCGGGGCCGACATAGCCCGAGGCGGGCGTGATCGTGGCGAGGCCTGCGACCGCTCCCGTCACCGCGCCAACCACGCTCGGCTTGCCGAATTTGCACCATTCGATGACGATCCAGACAAGCGTTGCCGTGGCCGCGGAAATATGCGTCACGGTCATGGCCATTCCGGCGTCCGCTCCGGCCGTCAAGGCGCTTCCGGCATTGAAGCCGAACCATCCGACCCACAGCATGCACGCCCCCGCCATCGTCATCCACGGCGCATGCGGCGGTTTCACATCGTCGGGAAAGCCAAGGCGCGGCCCGAGCAGGACGGCAAGGACAAGGGCGGTGATACCCGCGGTGAGATGCACCACTAACCCCCCGGCGAAATCGCGCACGCCCATGGACGCGAGCCAGCCCCCGCCCCAGACCCAATGCGCCACGGGGACATAGACCAGAAAGAGCCAGAGCAGGCTGAACAGCATGACCGCGCCAAAGCGCATGCGTTCGACAAAGGCGCCAACGATCAGCGCGGGCGTGATGATGGCAAAGGTCATCTGGAACATGAAGAATACGCTCTCGGGCAGCGTCGTACCCGTCGCCACCTGATCGCGCGGAATGCCGATGAGGAACACCTTGGCGAGATCGCCGATATAGGGGCCACCGGCGTTGAAGGCGAGACTATAGGCGCCGGCAAGCCAGCCCACGGAAACGAGGCAGGCGATGGCGAAACACTGCATCAGCACCGAGAGCAGGTTCTCGGCGCGCACCAGCCCGCCATAGAACAAGGCAAGCCCCGGCAAAGTCATGAATAGAACCAGAGCCGTGGCTGTAATCAGCCACGCGGTGTTCCCCGCATCGATCATTGGCGTCCCCCCGCGTCCGAAGGTTGTAGTTTTGCCCGAAACTAGCAGGACAGGAAGACGGCGGCAAAGGCGGCGGCCTCATTTGCCCGTGCTTGCCCACAGAACAGTGGCCCGAGTTGCGCCACATTGCGCGGGAGAGCCATGCTATAGTCGGGCCCATGAGCAAGGCCTTCACCAAGGAGCCCGAGAGCGGCAGCGACGTCTACGACGACCTGCCCGATCGCCCGGTGTCTCCCCACAATCTCGTGACCCCGAAGGGGCTCGAGATGATCGAGGCCGAGCTTGCGCGCCTGCACGCCGAGCATGCTGCCGCCCATGACGCCGACGACCGTCCGCTCCTGGCCAAGATCAACCGGGATCTCCGCTATTGGACGTCGCGCCGGGCCACGGCCCAAGTGGTCGAACCTCCGAAGGACGAGAGCGAGGTACGCTTTGGCTCCACGGTAACGATCGAGCGCGAGGACGGGCGGAAGCACACCTATCGCATCGTCGGTGAGGACGAAGCGGAGCCTTCGCTCGGCACCCTCTCTTATGTGTCGCCCGTGGCCCAGGCCATGCTCGGGAAGCAGGTGGGCGACGTGGTCGAGGCCGGCACCGCCGAGGCCACCATCGTCAAGATCGCCTGAGCGACCCTAGCTTTTGGGGCGCGGATCGCTCGGCTTCTCCAGCATGAGCCGACCCTCTCGTTGCACCAAGGCCTTGGCCTTGTCGGCGAGGAGCGCCAGCACCCAGGGGAGTTGCACCTCGAGCCGCACATGGTCGTCGGCGACATCGACCGAACCGGTCGTGGTCTGCCCGAGCAGGCTTGCGCGGAAATCGAGATGGTCTCCGGCCCATTCGTCCTTCACCACGACGAAGCCTTGGCCGAAACTCGAGCGCACATTGCTAAATCCGGCTTTGAGACGCTTCACGGCCTCTTGCCGCGAGAGCCTGTGGGGGATGGTGACGACGACCGGCCGGGACATGGAGAACCTCTTATTTGCTCGCAACCTCGGCTGTCATGTGGTGCGGCGCGAGCCGGACTGCCAGTGGCTCCGACGGGGCGCTTAGGGCGTGCCGTCCTTATGATCGATGTGGCCGAGATCGCGGGAGGGCGCGACCTCGTCCCTCACCATCTGCTTCAGCTCCTTGATCTCGGGAAAGCGCCCATGCTCGCCACGCGACCACAACAGCCTGCCGTCGATCCGGATCTCGAACACCCCGCCCGTGTCGTCGGGAATGAGCGTGACGGAGCCGAGCTCCTCGGCGAAGGTCGAGAGCAGCTCCTGACCCATCCAGGCCGCGCGCAACAGCCAATTGCAAAGCCGGCAATAGGTAATGGCGATGTTAGGTCTTGGCGGAATGGCGGAACCCTCCCCTATCGAGGATGGGAATGAATTCCAGCCCCCAATCTAGTCCCCGCGCCCTTCGCCCCTCAAGAATTCTTGACAGAGGGACGAAATCGGCAAAAACCCCTACCGAATCACGGGAATCGCGGCAAGCTCGGCTGAAGCGCTCTTTTGAATGGTCGCGCGGTGTCGTAAGGTAGCGCGCCGTACGGCCGATGGCCCCGTTGTCATCACCCCGTCACCATAATCTTGAGTTATCCGCCGGAGCAATTGCGGGAAGGAAAGCCATGCGAATCGACCGTAACGTTCCTCTTCGGCTGCTGGCTGTTCTGGCCTTGGCGGTCGCGCTTGTGCCGTGGCCGAGCGGCCGGGCGGCCGCCGGCGCATTCGACACGCTCCTCGGTAGCTGGCAGGGCGCGGGGCAGATCAGGCTGAGCAACGGACGCACCGAGCGGCTCAAATGCAACGCCTACTACACCGGCGGCGGCTCGCAGCTTGGCATGGCCATCCGTTGCCAAAGCGAAACCTCCAATGTCGAGATCAGAAGCAAGCTCAGCCAGAGCGGCAGCCGCATCTCCGGGACCTGGGAAGAGCGCACCTTCAACGCCGCGGGCACGGCCTCGGGCCAGGCGTCCGGCGACAGGATCACCCTCCAGATAAGCGGCGGCGTTTCCGGCACCATGCAGGTCTCCTATAGTTCCTCCCGCCAGAGTGTTTCCATTTCGACGCAAAACATTGCTCTGCAAAGCGTGACGATCAGCCTAAGCCGCAGCTAGCCCAGCGCGCGCCACTTGCCTGCGGCGATCCCCCGAGGCACCGTCTCCTGACAGAGCCTGCAACCGGCGGGAGGAGCCAGTCATGGGCGAAGTTCTGCTGACAAGCCAGTTTAAAGGGGAGCGGCTCGAACTCGCCGCTTCGGGCTCATGGACGGCGGCACATGCCGGCGAGCTCGAAACGCTTGTTGACGGCGCCGCGAGCCAAGCCGCCACGGCCAAGAACGTCTCCATCGACATGGGCGGCGTGCGCGAATTCGATACGTTCGGCGCGTGGCTGTTGGAGCGACTGACGCGCGCCTGGTCGTCCTCTGGAGCAAAAACCGAAATCGTCGGGATGCCCGCGCACGACCGCAACCTGCTTGCGGAGATGCATGGCGTCAACCGCGAGCCGGCTCCGCCGGCGGCGCCTGGCAACAAAATCGTCGGCGCGCTTGCCGCGCTCGGCACGGGCGCAGCCGAGCTAGGCAACAACCTGCTGGCTTTCGCCGAAATGCTTGGCGCAGTCGGAGCGGCGACGGTCCGCGTGCTCGCGCGTCCGCAGGATTTCAGGTTCACCTCGACCGTCAATCAGCTCGACCGCGTCGCCTGGCGCGCCGTTCCCATCATCCTCCTCATCACCTTCCTGATCGGCGGGATCATCTCGCAGCAGGGCATTTTCCATTTCCGAAAGTTCGGCGCCGAGCTCTATTCGGTCGATCTCGTCGGCATCCTCGTGCTGCGCGAAATCGGCGTGCTGATCGTCGCGATCATGGTCGCGGGCCGTTCGGGCAGTTCCTACACCGCCGAGCTCGGCTCGATGAAAATGCGCGAGGAGATCGACGCGCTCCGCACCATGGGTTTCGATCCGGTCGAGGTCCTCATCCTGCCGCGCATCCTCGTGCTCATCATCGCGCTTCCCGTGCTGACCTTCCTCGGCTGCATGGCCGCGCTCTACGGCGGCGGCCTCGTCGCCTGGCTTTATGGCGGCATCAGTCCGGACATCTACCTCTCGCGCCTGACCGAGGCGATTTCGCTCACCCATTTCAAGGTCGGCATGATCAAGGCGCCGTTCATGGGCCTCGTCATCGGGGTGGTGGCCTGCGCCGAGGGGCTCCGCGTGAAGGGCAGCGCCGAATCCCTCGGTCTTCACACCACGGCCTCGGTGGTCCAGTCGATCTTCCTCGTGATCGTGCTCGACGGCCTGTTCGCGATCTTCTTCGCCTCGATCGGGATGTGACGTATGGCGAAGGGACCTGTCATCAAGGTGCGCGACCTCGTCGTCGGCTTCGGCGACCAGATCGTGCTCGACCATCTTTCCCTCGATGTGCGAGCCGCCGAAATCCTTGGCGTCGTCGGCGCTTCGGGCGCGGGCAAATCGGTGCTGTTGCGCAGCATCATCGGGCTCTTGCCGCGCCGTGAGGGTTCGATCGAGGTGCTCGGCGTCGATCTCGCCAAAGCAAGCGAAAACGAGCGGCGCGCGCTCGAACGCCGCTGGGGCATTCTGTTTCAACAAGGCGCGCTCTTCTCCTCGCTCACCGTGCGCGAGAACGTGCAATTCCCGATGCGCGAGAATCTCGAATTGTCGCAGCGGCTGATGGACGAAATGGCGCTCGCCAAGCTCGAAATGGTCGGGCTCGCGCCCGAGGACTTGAACAAATTTCCGGCCGAGCTGTCCGGCGGCATGACCAAGCGCGTGGCGCTTGCCCGCGCGCTCGCGCTCGACCCCGAGATCGTTTTCCTCGACGAGCCGACCTCGGGCCTCGATCCGATTTCCGCCGGCGATTTCGACGAGCTGATCCGGACGTTGCAGCAGACCCTGGGGCTGACCGTGTTCATGGTGACCCACGATCTTGAGAGCCTTTATACCGCTTGCGACCGGGTGGCGGCGCTCGCCGACGGCAAAGTCGTGGCCGAAGGCCCTCTTGAAGTCATGCTCGAATGCGAGCATCCCTGGGTGAAAACCTATTTCAAGGGAAAACGCGGCGGCCTGCTCGCCGACCGGCAATTGAGCGCTTGAGACCCTGAAGGACCCGACCGATGGAAACGCGCGCCCGCTATGCCTTGATCGGACTGTTCATGCTCGCCGTGATCGCGGCAAGTTTCGCCTTCGTTTACTGGCTCGAGAACAAGGGCGGATTTGCCGAGCGCGAGGCCTATCAGGTCAAGTTTCAGGGCTCGGTCTCCGGCCTCTTGATCGGCTCGGCCGTGTTGTTTAACGGCATTCGCGTCGGCGAAGTCACCGACCTTGGGCTCTATGCCGACGCCCCTCGAGACGTGGTCGCCACGATCGCGGTGGCTCGCGGCACGCCGATCCGCGCCGATACCGCCGTCAACATCGAGACTCAAGGGCTTACCGGCGGCGCGGCGGTGGCGCTGCGCGGCGGCAGTTCGACCGCACCGCTTGTCACGGGTGAAGGCGGCGCGCCTCCCACCCTGATCGCCCAGCCGCAAGCCGGGCAAGACTGGACCCAAGCCGCGCGCGACGCCTTTCAGCGCGTCGATAAGGTTCTTGCCGACAACTCCGAGGCGCTGAAGAGCGCCATTGCCAATATCGACACCTTCTCCCAGGCGCTCGCGCGCAACTCCGACAAGGTCGATGGCATCCTGGCGGGCTTCGAGCGCATGACCGGGGGCGGCACAAACCCGGCCGAGACCCCCGTTTTCGATCTTGCCGCCGCCACGACCGATTTGCCCCCGGCCCCGGCCGAGCCGCCGAGCTGGCTGCTGGTCGTGCCCGAGCCGACCACGCTCATGGGCTTCAACACCGACAAGATTCTCTTGCAACCTTCCGAGGGGGAAAGCGTGCCCGTCGCCAATGCACGATGGGGCGACAACGTGCCCATTCTCGTGCAGTCCAAGGTGGTTCAGAGCTTCGAGAATGCCGGCTTGGCGAAATCGGTGAGCCGCGCGCGCGACGGCGCGTCCGGAGACTATCAACTCATCCTCGACATCCGGACCTTCCAGATCTCCAAGGCCGCGGAGCCGGCGACGGCCGAGATCGATTTCATCGCCAAGCTCATCGACAAGGACGGAAAGATCGTCAACGCGAGCACGTTCCAGGGCAACGCGCCGGTCGAGGGCGACGGCGCGCAAGCCTATGTGAACGCCATCGATAAGGTCTTCGCCAAGCTCGCGGGCGAGCTGATCGGTTGGGTGACGACGGCGATTGCAGCGCTTCCTCCGCCTGCCCCTCCCCCTCCGCCCGAGCCTCCGAGCGATGAGAGCACGGAGGCGCAGCCGGGCTAGGGCCTACGCCGCCTTCTTCTCCAGTTCCGCCGACCATTTGCCGAGCGTGGCGAGTCCGTTCATCTCAGCGCGATGAGCGAAGGCCGCTTGCGCCGCCGCCTTGTTCTCGGACTTCCCCGACCACGCCTTCTGCGGCGCCGCCTGGAGCGCGCGCCCGTAGGAGAAACTGAGCCGCCACGGCAAGTCGCCGTTTCCGTTCATCGCGTTGAGCCGCGCCGTCGCCTCGACATCGGACTGCCCGCCGGAAAGAAAGGCGATGCCGGGGACGGCGGTGGGAACGCAAGCCCTGAGCACGCGCAAGGTCCTCTCTGCGATCTGGGTGTCCGAGGCCTGCTTTGCGCTTTTCTTGCCAGGCACCACCATGTTCGGCTTCAGCACCATGCCTTCGAGCTTGACGCGCGCGTAGTAGAGCTCCTGGAACACCGTCTTCAGCACGAATTCGGTCACCTCTTCGCAGCGGCCAATCTCGTGATCGCCATCCATGAGCACCTCGGGCTCGACGATCGGCACCAAATTCTCCTCCTGGCACAGCGCGGCATAACGCGCGAGCGCATGGGCATTGGCGTTGATGCAGTTGTAGCTCGGGATGCCCGGGCCGATATCGATGACGGCGCGCCATTTGCAGAACTTGGCGCCGAGATCGCGATATTCGATCAACCGCTCGCGCAAGCCGTCGAGGCCGTCGGTGATGGTCTCGCCGGGAGAGAAGGGAAGCGGCTTCGTGCCCTTGTCCACCTTGATGCCGGGGATCGAGCCGGCCTTTTCGATCACTTTGACGAGTGGCGTTCCGTCGGCCGCCTTTTGCCGGATGGTCTCATCGAACAGGATCACGCCGGAGATGCGGTCGGCCATGGCCTTCGCCGAGCTGAACAGGAGCTCGCGATAGTCGCGGCGACTCGATTCGGTCGATTCGACGCCGATCGCGGTGAACCGCTTCCCGATCGTTCCGCCCGACTCGTCGGCGGCGAGAATGCCCTTGCCGGGCGCCACCATAGCCTTGGCCACACGGTTCAATTCGGCGAGATCCATCATGCTCTCCGCTTTCGAGCTCCTTCGCGCGCTTCCTGTTTATTCAAGGTCCGGGCCTGAGACAACTCGCGACTGGCGGCCGGGAGGCGCGGGTTACAGGGAGACCGTTAATGGCCGGTCATTCGCGGCGGTGTCTTTTTCCACGGATAGCCCGCTTCCGCCAGCTGGTAACCTAGTTTGAACAGCTTGCCCATATAGACCGGGTCAAAGGCTTGCGTGCTGGTATCGACGAACTCGCCGGGGATATAGGCGAGATTGTAGTCGATGCCGTTCTTTTTCGAGAAGACGAATAGCTCGTAGAGATCGCCGACTCCCTGGCTCTTGATCAGGCTCGACACGGCGCGGCCCGCGATCGACAAGGTCTTCGCCTTGACCGGCTTGTATTCAGGGTCGACGCGTCCATTGCGGATGATGTAGGCGCGTCTCATGGGATTGATGCCGAGATTTCCGTCAACCTTCTTGGCCATGAACTGCGTCGGCACGAGAAAGACCTCGCGCGTCGCGCCGCCATCGACATGCATCTCGTCATAGACGCCGCCCTCGACCGCCACTTTGACGAAGCCGGGCGGGAACACGGCGGGAATGGCCGCCGAAGCGAGCAGCACCTTGCGGAAAAGTTCGAGCGACTCAGGCCGGCCGCTGACCGCGATCTGGCCCATGTCCCAGATCACCGGCCGTTCGGCATCGAGATTGGTGGTGCCGATGAGAAGCCGGCGGCCCTTGCGGTGCTCCGTCGCGACCTCTTGGAGAAATCCCTCGTTCACGTAGTGGGCGACGACTCGCGCCAACGGCGCGTTGCTTGCAAGCGAATCCCCGCCCAGCAGCCCTCTGACCGGCTGGGCGATGGCGATGTCCTGCGTCGTCGAGGTGGTGAACACCGTCTTGAGCGCCTCGTCGTATTTCGGTCCGAGAAAAGCGAAGGGCGCCGTGAGCGCGCCGGTCGAGACGCCGGTGACGAGATCGAATTCGGGCCGCTTGCCCGAGGCGGTCCAGCCGCACAGCACGCCGGCCCCGAACGCGCCGTCCGACCCGCCGCCCGACAAGGCCAGAAAGTTGACGACGGGACGCCGTCCCGTTTTCAGCATCTCGGGACGGTTGGCGCGGACTTGCGCCCACTTCTCCTTGACCATGGCGTCGGCATTGGGAGGAAGCTGATCGCCCCAGAAGCGGATGGGCGATGCGCCCATGCCCACGACCTCGGCTTGATTTTCGAGCGCAGCGGGCACCGGATTGCGAGCGATAGCGGATGCGCAACCCGCAAGCGCTCCGGCGACGAGCAACGCCCACACGACCCGCGCCACGTTTTCCCCCGATCGGCACAAGCGGAAGTCTCAAATCCGCCTGGAATTTCATTCAAGGGCAGCACATTAACGCAAAATTATGGCGCAAGGAGACCCGTTGCGGGCCGGCTTGTTCATCCCAAAACGGGACTTGTATAAGGTGCTGCAACAAAAGGAGGAGTCTCATGCACGGTCTCGTTGCAATCGTCATTGCCCTAACCCTCGCGCTTGCCGCGAGCGTCGTTGAAACATCGGCCGCCGAGGAGTGCATGATTGGCGATTTAGCCTTGTGCCTGGCCAATCCCAATTGTCATTGGGACGGCGAGAGACGCGGGTGCTATCCCGGCCCCGCCCAACACCAGGACGCCTGCGCCGCCCATGGCGATCAGGCGATCTGCGACGGTGACACCACCCTTGGCTGTAAATGGTCGGCCGAGGCGAAGGCATGTGAGACCAAAGAGAACTAGATGAGTGGGCGGTACTACCTCCCCTCGTGGGGAGGGCCGACGACGCCGCACTCCGGATCCTCGCCTCGGACATGAAGCGCGAGAGCAACTCGCCGAGCACGGGCATCAGCCCAAGCCGCGTGCCGCGCTTGAAGGTCGTTTCCGGCTTCGGCGGCGAGTTGATCAGCACCAGCCGCTCGATCCGCGAAGGGTCGGCTTCGGCGAGCGCGTTTGCGACCTCCCCGCCCATTGAGTGACCGATGGCGATGACGCGCCCGACACCGAGCTTGTCGAGGACCGCCGTCACGAGCTTCGCCTGCCGCTCGATCGTGTAGCCTGACGCGGGCGCCTCGGTTCCGCCGTGACCGATCAGATCGAGGCGAATGACGCGGTGACCGGAGGCGATGTCAGCAGCTCGCGATCTCGTCCTTCACTCAATCGAGCGCCGCGCCAAACCCGTCGATCAGGACGATAGGCGGTCCGCGACTGCGAGCGCGACGACAACTGCAAGCGCCGCTCGCTGCGCCTTACCGCTCGGGCTTGTTCAGCAAGGTGCGAAAGCCGAGATGGCCCGCGCTCAGATCGACCTCTTGCGGCTGCCGCGCCGACGCGCGATAGCGTGAGCAAAAGTTCGACGAACACAAATAGGAGCCGCCCTTGATGACCCTGCTCGGCGCCTGTCCCGCGGCAACGCGGACCTCGAGCATCGACGGACCGCTCGGATTGAGCGCGGCCTCGCGGCGATGGCCCGGCACATACCAGTCCGTGGTCCATTCCCAGACATTGCCGACCATGTCGTAGAGGCCGTAAGCGTTGGGCGGGAAGCAGCCGACCGGCGCCGTCCCCTCATAGCCATCCTTGTCGGAGTTATAGACCGGGAAGACGCCTTGCCAGCTATTGGCGATCGGCTTGCCGTCTGCGTCGAATGCCTCGCTCCACTCCTCGCCGATCTCACGGCCGCCGCGCGCGGCAAATTCCCATTGTGCCTCGGTCGGAAGCTCGTGGCCGCGCCACTTGGCATAGGCAAGCGCGTCCTCGTAGCCGATATGCACCGCCGGGTGATTGTCCTTGCCCTCGATCGACGAACCCGGACCCTCGGGTTCGCGCCAATTCGCGCCTTTGACATACTGCCACCATTGGGTGATGTCGCCGCCGCGATCGAGCCTGACGGGCGGCACGAACGTGACGGAGCCTGGAGCCGTCAAGTCCGCGGTCATGCCCGGATGGGTCTTGGGATCGAGTTCCCCGCTCCGCCAGCGTGACGTAATTGGTGGCCTTCACGAATTCGGCGAACTCGGCATTCGTCACTTCGTGCCGGTCGATCCAGAAGCCATCGACGCGCACTTCATGGCTGAAGCGCTCCTCGGGGCGATCGCGGTCGGAGCCCATGATGAAGCTGCCGCCGGGAACGAACACCATCCCCGCCTTCTCCCCCTCCTCCGCCGGCACGCCAGAGTAGGATTTGCAGTCTCCGATCGGAGAGGCAGCGCTCACCTCTCCTCCCCACAGAGCGAGGACCGCGAGTTGAGCCAATGCCCAGCCCGTGCCCCAGCAAAGGCCTTTCACAATCGAACGCGTCACATCATCGCCTAGGGTTGGAACTCTTGAGCCACGCCTTGAGGCCCATGTCGCCCATCGGAATAACATCATATACCGGCGGGCTGTTCGGTGCGCTCTAACGAATGGCAAATTAGCGCGAAACCTTGCAACGAACCGGCGGCGCCACTTCGCCGCCGGTTCACTTATTGTTGCCCCGAGCCGATCCGCTCGACCAGGCCCGCTTAAGGGCTTGCTCCGGCCTCATTGTGGGCGTGAACTTGAGCCTTGGGAAAGTCGTGATCGTCACGGCGGGTCGGCATGAGCGTAGGGCCGCGAATCCAAAAGTCGCCGCACAAACCGCTCGTTGCGCTGACCGGCGCCACGGGCTTTATCGGCCGCTATCTTTTGCAGGAATTGCCGAAGCGCGGCTATCGCTTGCGCGTGCTGCTGCGTCGCGCCGAGACATTGCCCCAAGGCTGCGCCGGCGCCGTCATCGGCGATCTCGCGCGGCCCTACAACATGAGCGAGGCGCTCGCGGGCGTGGACGCCGTCATCCATACCGCCGGCCTTGCCGCGACGATGACCGGCGTGCCTGAGGACGACTACCGCCTGTTCAACACCGAGGCCACGGTCGGCTTTGCCAAGGCGGCACAGCGCGCCAAGATCAAGCGTTTCGTCTTTCTGTCCTCGATCAGAGCGCAATCCGGTCCGACCGCTGAAGGCATTCTCACCGAGGAGCACGAGCCCCGCCCGACCGACGCCTATGGCCGCTCGAAGCTCGCCGCCGAACAAGGGCTCGCCGCGACCGGCCTCGACTGGGTGGCGCTCAGGCTTGCCCTCGTTTATGGGCCTGGCGTCGAGGGGAACGTCGCGAAACTCATCAAGCTCGCCCGCTCCCGCTACCCTCTGCCGCTTGCCGGGCTGAAAGGTGAGCACTCTCTGCTTGGTCTCGATAATCTGGTGGAAGCCGTCGATACGGTGCTCGCGGCGGAAGCGCCGTTGCGGCGCCCGCTCATCGTCGCCGATCCCAAGCCGCTCACCATCGGCGCGATGATCGCAGCCATGCGGCGCGGTCTCGGCCGGCGTCCCGCGCTTGTCTACGTGCCCGAGCCGCTCATGAAAGGCGCGCTTCACGTCTCGGGCCGGCTTCAGCGCTTCGAGCCCCTGTTCGGCTCCCTCGTTGCCGACAGCTCGGCGCTCGCAAAACTCAATTGGGCGCCGCGCGTCGAGACCGTCGCGGGACTTACCGCATTGCTCCGTGACGGAAATCCGCCGTGATGTTGCAACGCAGCACAAATGAGCTCGACTTTGTTGCGCCGCGCGCTTGCCGTCTTACCTTCGTCGCATTCTGTTGGTAGGGTTACTGTGGCTGACGTGGGGGTTGCCGTTTGGAACTGCCTTGAGGACGTGAACTCTGAGCCCCCGTATCAAAAAATGCTCAGAGCGCATCTTAGAGGCGGGTCGAGGAGGTGGGATGGCACTCCCAAGGGTAATCCTGCGTGGCAGGAAAGTCATTCTCCTGAGCGGCTTCAAGAACGGGCCCAAGGAGAAAAACAAGCCTGACGCTCTCGTCGTGGATGCAGAGGACAAGTTGCGCCTCGCCGCGAAGCGGAACCCGGATGCGGTGGCTTTCGGGTTCGTAGCGGGTGAATGGGTCGCGTCGGCTTGAAGTTCGGCGTTTATTGTCATTGAGGCGCTAGGCACGCCCGGGCCGGGCGGCGCGGTGTTATTGCCGCGAGACGGCGACGCCCCAGGGCGCTCGGCCCACCGAAATCGACTTCACGACCTTCAAGCTGGGCACGTCGATCACCGAGACGTCGTTGCTGTTGCCGTTGGTGGCAAACAGTAAGGACTCGTCCGGGCGTGAATGCGAGCTGCCACACCCGCTTGCCGACGAGAAGATAATCTTCGACCTCGAGCGTCTTGCCGTTGACGACCGCGACGCGGTTGGCGGGTCCGAGCGCGACGAACGCCTTGCTGCCGTCTTTGGTGACGCGCACGCCGACCGGCTGAATGTATTCGGGCTGCACCCCCGGAACCTCAAAGCCGATGACCTTGATGATCTTGCGCGTCTTGGCGTCGATGACCGAAACCGTGCCGGCCACTTCCGAGGTGACCCAGAGCCTCGTTCCGTCCGCCGTGAACTCGGCGAAGCGCGGCCGCGACCCGACGAGAACGTTGTCGGTGATCTCGAAGCTTTCGGTGTCGATGAAATGGGCCATGTTGGTCGTCTCGGAGGTGGCAACAACGGTCTTGCCGTCCGCGCTCACGCCGACGCCCTCGGGCTCGACGCCGACCTCGACCTCGGCCAGCACCTTCTTGTCGGCAAGGTCGATCACGGTGAGCAGATTGTCGTCCTCGTTGGCGATATAGACCGGGCTTCCCGAAGGATGCAGGTTCAACAATTCGGGATCGGGTCCCGACGGCAAGTCGCCGACGATCTCGCGTGTCGCCACATCGACCACCTGCACCGTATCGTCGTCGCTCGCGCAAACGAGAAGATACTTGTCGTCGTTTGTCAGCATGATGCCGCGCGGGCGCTGGCCGACGGGAATGGTCTCGAGCACCTCGAGCGTCTTGCTGTCGAGCACCGTGATCGAGTTGCCCTTCTCGTTGGAGACGTAAACGGTGTAGGCGGCGGCCGGACCTGCCCCGGCCACGACACTCAACATCGCGGCGAGCAGCGCCGCCCGTCCTGCGATCCCAATCATTCTCGATCGTCCTCCTATCGGCGCCGGCATGCTGGCGGGCGTCAGCTCATTCATCGCAACTTGCATTTGCTCTCGGGCTCGTCGATGCCGAGCGTGTCGACCTCGGCGCGCTCGTGCAGGAAGCCTTCCTGCGGCGACATCGACACCGGCAGGTCGGGACCGGCGACGAGGAGCGGTTGCCGCATCTGGCCATCCCACGGCCGGAACGTGACCTTCTGGCCTTTGAACGCCGCAAGGTCGAACTTGTCGCCCCTGAGATAGGCATTGATCGCGGCGAACTCGCCCGAGCCCGTGCGCGAGGCCGATTCGCCAATGGCCCGCACCGCGAGCCAAGCCTGATAGTCGAGCGGCAACATGAAGCGCTTGGCGAAGCGCTGGAAGCGATTCTGCATCTGCGTCGCGCCCCATTGCTCATGCGCCGGGTGCCAACTCATGGCTTCGAGACCGGCGGTGCCCGCGACGGGTCTCGGGTCCCAAGTGCGGTAGGGCAGATAGGGGCCGAACACTTCCGCTTCGTCGGCGACAACGAGGACGTCGTAACTCGGCGCACCTTGGGTGAAGACCGGCATCTGCTGCTGGATCTGCTGCTGGCCGGTGTCGGAGCGGCGCGCGCCCGGCGATTCTTTGTATTCGCGCTCCTCCACGATCACCCCGCCAAACCGCTTCGCCGCGCGGCGGAGCGCATCGAGATAGGCAAGGTCCTCCGGGAAGACTCCCTTCGCCACGAGCCAGCGCGGCCATTTCTTCCACACGAGATACTGCGCGAGAGCGTCGGCGAGCATGGCGCGGTCGGGCGCCGTGTGCAGCACGTTCGCCCGGCAATCCTCCTGGCGCAGCGCGACGTCGGTTGCGCTGATATTGAACAGCAGCACGTCCTTGTCCTTGACCGCATCGGCGAGGCGCAGGAGCACATCGGCCGGAGCGTCCACAAGAATGAAATGGTGGCCGCTCTCCACGAGCTTCATCAATGCCGGCGCCGCATCGCCGCCGATCGGCACGCGTTCGACCTCAAGGGTGAATTGCTGCTTGGTAAAGCGCCCGGTGGTATTGTTGTCCTTGAGCGCGATCGAGGCGCCGGCAACGCCGAGATCGTCGGGCTCGACGTTGAAGCGCGACAGCGGAATCAGCCGCTTCACCTCCTGCTCGAGATAGCCGATCGGCACGGTGACCGTTGCGGCTGCGGGCGAAGACGCCGCCTCGCCTTCGTCTTGCGGTGCGGCAAAGCTTGCATGCGGCGCAACGAGTAGGAGCAAGAGCATGCAACCGATGCGCCAGGACCAAAATGGGCCTGCGCGCGCGCCGCAGTCTTGCGGCTCGGGCGACCGGCGGAACTGTCGCGATTGCATCCGGAATGAAATCTGCACGCGCGTCACAAAATTCAGGGCCAGGGAAACCTCGGCAAGCGGCCAAACTTACAAGCTTGCCCGAGGGCAAGACAGCAGCAAACGGAGTTAAGGGTGGCAAATTTCGTTTCCGCGGTACCACCTGTCGGCAGGTGTGATTGACAAACAGCAAGGCCGCGCGCAGTCTTGCGCCGTGCGAACCCGTCTGGAGCGCCGGTGCTCAGCCGGCATATCGGGACCACGCAATGGAGGAAATCATGGGGCGTTGTAAAACAGCCACCACGTATGCTGGTGCGCTAATCGTAAGTTTGGCCGGCGCTGCGTTCAGCCCGGCTTTTTGCGGCGGAGCGGAAACGGAAGCGCCGGCGACAACCAAGACCAAGGATGCGCCTGCGACGTCCGTGACGCAGGACATGCTTAACGCGTCAGCCGGCGATGAAAAGAACTTCCTGCACACCAACGGCAACTACACTCAGACCCGTTACTATCCCGGCAAGCAAATCAACACATCGAACGTCGGCAAGCTGCGACCGGCCTGGATCTTCCAGACCGAGGTGAAGGAGTCGCTGGAGACGACGCCGATCGTCGTCGACGGGGTGATGTACGTCACCACCTCCTTCAACCACGTCTACGCCATCAACGCGAAGACGGGCGAGCAGTATTGGCACTACAAGCACAAGATGGGCCCGGTCACGACCTATTGCTGCGGACCGAACAATCGCGGCGTCGCCATTTATAAAGACAAGGTCTATATGGGCACGCTCGACGCCAAGCTCGTCGCGCTCGACGCCAAGACCGGCAGCCTGATCTGGGAGACCCAGATCGCGGAGCCCGAGCTCGGCTATAGCGAGACCATGGCGCCGACTGCCGTCGACGGCAAAATCCTGATCGGCACCAACGGCGGCGAGTACGGCATCCGCGGCTTCGTGCGGGCCTATGACGCCGACAGCGGCAAGCAGGTGTGGAACTTCCACACCATCCCCGAGAATTCGGTTGGTGTGTGGGCCACCCACGACGCCACCGGCAAGGACATGCATCGCGACATCGCGGCCGAGAAAGAGGCGCTCAAGAAGCTGGGCGACCCCTACAAGACCCTCGGCGGCGGCGTGTGGCAGAATCCGGCGGTCGACCTCGAGCGCAAGCGCATCTACTTCGTGGTCGGCAATCCCTCGCCGGACCTCGACGGTTCGATCCGCCCCGGCGACAACCTCTACACCGACTCGCTGGTTTCGCTCGATCTCAACACCGGCGAGTACAAGTGCCACTTCCAATACATCGCCCATGACGTGTGGGATCTCGACTCCGTCAGCCCGCCGATCCTGGTCGATGCAAAGGACAAGGACGGCAAGACCGTTCCCGCCGTTATTCACGGCGGCAAGACCGGCAACGTGTACGTCCACAATCGCGAGGATTGCAGCCTGATCCGCTTCTCCGACGCGATGGTGGATCAAACGGGCATGTGGTCCCTGCCGACGCCTAAAGGCACGCCCATGCTGCCCGGCGCCAATGGCGGCGTCGAGTGGTCGGTGATGGCCGTCAATCCCGAGCTTGGGATGACCTATGCGGTCAATCTGCACCAGCCGATGACCTATCACGTCGAGAGCACGCCCTATCCGGGCGGCAAGCTCTGGCTCGGCGGCGCCTTCAAGATCATTCCGGGCTCCGAGCAGTTCGGCAATGTCACCGCCGTCGATTACAACACCGGCAAGATCGCCTGGCAGGTGAAGACGCCGTTGCCCATGATGGGCGGCGCGCTCGCCACCGCAGGCGGCCTCGTCTTCGCCGGCGAAGGCGACGGCTGGTTCAGGGCCTACGACGCCAAGGACGGCAAGGTGCTGTGGTCGTTCTTCGCGGGCGCGGGCGTGAACGCGCCTCCGGCCTCCTACACCGTCGACGGAAAGCAATACATCGTCGTCGGCGCGGGCGGTAACGTGCAGATCGACTTCAAGCGTGGCAACAACATCATCGCCTTCACGGCCGATTGATCGTTCGCCGCTCTGTTACAAACGCGAGGACGGGGCATTCGTGCCCCGTCCTTTTCATCGCTGACCCCTGGAGAATAAGGGAATGTTCTTGAGCTTGGCGTCGCGCGCCCTCTTATTCGCTACCGTCGCGCTCATGAGCGGAAGCGCTTACGCCGGCGGCAGCGGGGCCGCCTCTGCTCCCGATCCTGTTGCCGAGAAGGCGAAGCTTTGCGCCACCTGCCACGGCGAGCAGGGCATCCCCATCAACAAGCAGACGCCCGTGATCTGGGGGCAGGACGAGGGCTACATCTATTTGCAGCTACGCGACTTCAAGAGCGGCGCGCGCAAGAACGCCCTGATGGAGCCGATCGCCGCGACCCTCGAGAAGAACGATATGCTGGCGCTCGCGGCCTATTTCAAGAAACAGAAATGGCCGAACCTGCAACAACCGTCGGCGCCGGGCGATGTGGCCAAGACGGCCGAGACATCCGCCGCCTCGATCGGCTGCCGCGGCTGCCACCTCCAATACTTCCAGGGCGACGGGACCACGGCGCGGCTTGCCGGCCAATGGCAGGAATATCTGCAAGCGACCATGATGGCTTTCCGCGACGGGTCGCGCGGCAACAATCCCGGCATGTCGGACCTGATGAAGGCGGCCTCGCCCGACGACATCGCCGCGTTGTCGCAATATCTCGCCGGAATGCAGATCGACGCCTATCTCGGCTCCGGGCGCTAAGGCCGGCCCGCGAGTTCGGCGCGGAGCGCCGTCACCGAGGCAAGATCGCTCGCCGTCTTTCCATCCTTGTCTTTGAGCGTCCGATCGGCGCCGCGCGCGAGAAGCGCTTCGGCCGCCGCGGTATGGCCGAGCAAGGCCGCGAGCATCAGCGCCGTGCGCCCCTGATCGTCCTGCTCATCGAGCTTGGCGCCGCGATCGACCAGCAGGTTGATGACTTGGACCACGTCCTTGGTGCCGGCGTCGTCCGAATGACCGGCCGCCCACATCAGCGCGGTCAGGCCGTCGCCGTAGCGCGCATTCACGTCGGCGCCATGATCGAGCAGGAGCCGCGTGACGGGCGGGAAGCCGCGGCCCACCGCGTAAACGAGCGGCCCCTTCCCCGTCTTGTCGAGACCGTTGAGGTCGGCGCCATTCTCGATCAGGTAGCGCACGATCGGCTCGCTTCCCATAAAGGCGCCGGCCGCAACCGGGCTCACGTCGCTGCGGCCCGGCAAATTCACATTCGCGCCCGCCTCGACCAGGAGGCGCACGATCGCCATGCGGCCGTTCTCCGCCGCCTTGAACAGCGCGGTCGAACCGTCGAGATCGCGCGCATCGATCGCCGCCCCCTTGTCTAAGGAACAGCGTCACGATCTTCTGCTGGCCTGACGCCGCCGCGCGGGCGAGAGGCCGCGAGCCGGTGCCGTCGCGCGCTTCGAGCGAAGCGCCTTTCTCGAGCAGGCGCTCGGCGAGCACATCGCAGCCGCGGCGCGCCGCGTCGAACAGCTTGATGTTCAGCTCGACCGAACTCGCATAGCGCTCGATCTGAAGATAGCTCTGTTCGAGCTCGAGGCACGGCCGCCGGTTTGCGAGCGCGCCGTCCGAAACGCAAGCGAGACCGATAAGCGTGGCGGCGGCCCCAAGGCGAAATGTGTGCATGTCGGACTTACTCTTCACAGATGATCTGTCGGGCCCAGTAGCTAGGCCAAGCCGTTCTCCCGGGTCAAGGCTCAGCGGGCGACAGGGCCTCCCGCCTGCTGCCAAGCCTGCATCCCGCCGTGAATATGCCGCGCGTTGGCAAGCCCCGCCTCTTGCGCCGCCTGCACGGCCATCGCCGAGCGCTCGCCGAAGGCGCAATAGAAAACGAGCCTCTTTTCGGCAGCCTTGCCCAACAGTTGCAGGAGACCGTCGGCTTTGAGGCTCGCCTCGACGTCCTGGTAGGGAACGTGCAGAGATCCGGGGATCAGCCCATGCTTGCGCCGCTCCTGGTCCTCCCTCAAGTCGATCAAGATGACATCGGGCTGGCCGAGCAGGCTCTTGCCCTCCTCCGCGCCGATGGCCCAGCCCTTCCCGGCCACGATCTGCTGCGCGAGCCCGATGCGCATATTGGCGGGGATCGCAACATCCATCATTTTCGGATTGGGCAGGCTAAGGTTCTCCATCACCGCGACATAGTCCTCGACCGACGTTACCTGAAGGCGCGGATTGAACGCCTTTTCCTCGCCGATGGTCGAAACCGTGTCGCCCTTATAGTCGTGCGCCGGATAGACCAGGGTGTCGTCGGGAAGCTTCAGCAGGCGTCCGAACAACGAGGCGTATTGCGCCCGCGGATCGCCGTTCTGGAGATCGGTGCGTCCGGTGCCCCGAATCAGGAGCGTGTCGCCGGTGAAGACGCGGTCGCGCATGAGGTAGCTGTAGGAATCGTCGGTATGTCCGGGAGTATACAGCGCCTCGAGGTCAAGCCCTTCGATGCCGACCCTGTCGCCGTCGCCAACCCTGATCGACACGACGTCGGCCTTGGTCTGCTCGCCCATCACCGTGATGCAATGCGTACGCTCGCTGAGCGCTTCGAGCCCGGTGATGTGATCGGCGTGGAGGTGGGTGTCGATCGCCTTCACCAGCCTGAGGTCGAGTTCGTTCAAGAGCTGAATGTAGCGATCGACCCGTTCGAGCACGGGATCGATGATGAGTGCCTCCCCGCCATGGCGGCTCGCGAGCAGATAGGTGTAGGTGCTCGAGGTCTGGTCGAAGAGCTGCCGGAAAATCATCGCTCGTCTTTCGCTTGCCTGGGACCCCCTCCCCGCATTCTCGAACGACTATAGCAGCGGCGCGGGGGCGGCGTCATGACGGCGCTGGACGAAGCTGGGGCAAAGCGGGTTAGACTTCCGCGTCCACCGGGAGCCTGGCCAATGCCCTCGACCCACAAAGCGAAGACCGGCGGCGGGATCGGGAGCGCCGCCCTCGTCATTTGCGCCCTGATCCTGCTCGTCGCCGCGCTCTTTTTCGCCAGCTCGGTCTTCGCCCCGCTCGCCTTCGCTCTCTTCATCCTCGCCATCGTCTGGCCGCTTCAGGAAGCGCTCGAAAGGGCTCTCCCCAAGGGCCTCGCCCTCTTCGTCACGCTTGCCGTCACTATCGTCGTGGTCCTGATCTTCGCCTCGATGATCGCTTGGGCGCTCAGCGCCGTGGGCGACTGGCTGTTGAGCAACGTGCAACGCTTTCAGGCCGTGTACACGCAAGGGACGGAGTGGCTCGAGGAACGCGGCATCTTCGTTGCCGGCGTTCTCGCCGAGCGCTTCGACGTGATCTGGCTGTTGCGCGTGTTCCAGGACATCGCCATGCGGCTCAACCGGCTCACGGGCTTTGCCATCCTCGTGTTCGTGTTCCTGATGATGGCGCTGCTCGAAGTCGAGCAGTTCCGGCGGAAGCTCGCCTCTCTCGACAGGCAAGAGCTCATCCGCGCGAGCGCCGGCGTCGCCGCCAAGTTTCGCCACTACATGCTGGTGCGGACCGTGCTTAGCCTCCTGACCGGTGTTGCGATCTTTCTCTTCGCGCTCTTCGCCGGTCTCGAACCCGCTCCCGCCTGGGGCATTCTCGGCTTCGCGCTCAACTACATCCCGTTCGTCGGTCCCTTTATCGCGACGCTCCTGCCCGCGCTCTTCGCCATCGCTCAGCTGGATACCTGGCAGGCGGTCATACTCGTCTTTGTCGGGCTTACCGCCATCCAATTCCTCATCGGCAACTATCTCGAACCGCTTGCCGCGGGGGCGGCGCTCTCGATCTCGCCACTCGCGGTGGTGTTCGCGGTATTTTTCTTCGCTCTCCTGTGGGGCATTCCGGGGGCCCTGATTGGCGTGCCGATCATGCTCACCATCATTGCCTTCTCCGCCGAATTCCCTGCGAGCCGTTGGGTTGCGACCCTCCTCTCGGGTGCATCCGGCGGCAAGGACCGAGATTGAGACCTGCACGATGGCGCGCTCCCGCAGCACGAAAAAGCCTCAAGCCCAAACCCGCGATGCCACACCCATCATCGACCCCAGGCGCGGCGACATCGAAGACGACGCCTCGAGCACCAAGGCTCGCTCGATGCTGTCGCTTGCCGGCAGCCTGCTGGTCGAGATCAGCCTGCCCAAGCTGATCTTCGCCTGGGCGATTCTGCTCCTGCTCCCCGGCCTGCTGCTTGGTTTTGTCCCGATCGTTTTCGCCGAATGGTTCAAGATCGTCACCGACAAGCTGACCTCGCTCGTCCTCGGCGTCTGGTCGATCCTTGCCCTTGCCGGCCTCGTGGCGCTCGCCTGGTTCGGATGGCGCGACCTCTTCCGCGTCATCGAGAAGAGTTTCTGGGCGCTCAACTCCATCGTCGTAGAACCCGGCTATGCCTCGTTCCGCGAAGCATTCCGGCAATTGGCCGAACGGCTCTTCGCCCGCGATGCAAGCGATGCAAGAAGGGGACGGCTCCGTGCCGCCGCCGCAGCGATCGCCGGTCTCCTCATTTGCGCTTTCGCCGCGCTCGCGCTCTGGATGGTGTGGCCACACACCCACCTCTTCGGCAGCATCGCGGAAATCGACTCGTGGAAGACAGTGATCTTTGCGGCCCTTGCCAACAGCGCCGTCGCCATTTCCGCCTATCTCGGCGCGGCCGCTCTTACTTGGGGCTTCGCCGACGCCACCATGCCCCAGCCGCGTACGCTTGCGCGTTTCGACAAGGCCGAAACCAAGGGCCACAAGTGGCGGATCGTCCATCTCTCCGATATCCACGTGGTGGGCGACCGCTACGGTCGCCGGATCGAGAGCGGGCGATCGGGCCCGAGCGGTAACCAGAGGCTCGAGCGGCTGCTCGCCCAGCTCGATGCGATTCACGCCAAGGACCCGCTCGACACCGTCCTCATCACCGGCGACATGACCGACGCCGGGATTTCGAGCGAATGGGCCGAATTCATCGAGGTGCTCGCGGCGCACCCCGCCCTCGCCGAGCGCACGCTGACACTCCCCGGCAACCACGATCTCAATATTGTGGATCGCTCCAACCCCGCCCGCCTCGACCTTCCCACCAGCCCGAACCGGCGCTTGCGCGTGTTGCGAACGCTCTCCGCCATGGACGCGATCCACGGCGCGCGCGTGCGCGTGGTCGATCGCGTCGCGGGGCGCTTGGGCGGCACGCTGTCTGAGTTCCTCAAACCTCATCGCGCCGCTATCGTGCGTTTCGCCGATGTTGCCGAACCGAGACTGTCGAACGCGATCCCCGAGCTGTGGGCCGAGGCCTTCCCCATGGTCGTCCCGCCGAAAGAGAAGAACGGTCTCGGCATCATTCTCCTCAACTCGAATGCCGACACGCATTTCTCCTTCACCAACGCGCTCGGCATGGTTTCGGCCGAACAGATGCGCGGGTTCGATATCGTCGCGGCCGCCTATCCCGGCGCGGCCTGGGTCGTCGCCCTGCATCATCACCTGATGGAGTACCCTTGGGCCGCGAAGCAGCTTTCGATGCGCGTCGGCACCGCTCTCATCAACGGCAATTGGTTCGTGCGCCGGATGATGCCGCTCGCGAGCCGCGCCATCCTCATGCACGGGCACCGGCATGTCGACTGGATCGGCCATTGCGGCGGCTTGAGAATTGTCTCGGCGCCGTCCCCCGTAATGGAGGCCACCGACGACGAGGATACCGCCTTCTATATCCACACGCTCGCGGTCGATGACGGCGGCAAGCTCCAACTGCTTGACCCCGATCGCATCGTTGTTCGGGGTGATGCCGCCAAGACCCGGCGCTGAGGCTCTTGAGCGAGGCGGGTTGACAGAACTGCGTTTAAGCCCTTGAGAGTGTCGAAATTCGCCGACGCGCGGGCTCTCCGCGCCTCTTGGACCACGACCGCATGCACGAGCCTCTGACGAGACAGGCGATTTCCGTTCCGCCCGAGTGGGCGCCACAGCAGGCGATTTGGACCGCCTGGCCTGCTAGCGCCGAGGAGTGGAACGGCGATCTCGAAAGCCCCCGCGGTGAGGTGGCGGCGCTCGTGCGCGCGCTTCACCCCTCAAATCGCGTGCGCTTGCTCGTGGCGGGCGCGGAGGCGGAAGAATCGGCACGCGAGGCGATCGGGGGAGCGGCCGAGCTCGTTCCCGCCCGTTACGGCGATATCTGGCTGCGCGATACCGGCCCGATCTTCGCGCGAGACGCCGGACGGGGCCGTCGCCCTCAAATTCAAGACCAATGGCTGGGGCGGCAAGTTCGACCTCCCCGATGACGCCATTGTCGGCGACGAGATCGCGCATCTTGCCGGCACGCCCGTCCGCAGCTTCGATTTCGTTCTCGAAGGCGGTGCCGTCGAGCATGACGGCGAAGGCACCATCCTCGCCACCCGCGAGACCCTGCTCAACTCAAATCGCAACGGCTGGAGCGAGGGGCAAGCCGAGGCGGCGTTGCGCCAAGCCTTCGGCGCGCGAAAGATCGTCTGGCTCGAGCGCGGCCTTCGCAACGACCACACCGACGGGCATATCGACGTGCTCGCCCGTTTCGTCGGACCTGCGCGCGTCGTGTGCCAATCCCCTTGCGGCGCCGACGATCCCAATGCCGATATTCTGGAGGAGATCGCGCGCACGCTCGAAAGCGCGACCGATGCCTTGGGCCGACGCATCGAAATCATCCGCATTCCGAGCCCCGGCCTCGTCGTGAACGAATTGGGCGAAGTAGCGCCCGCCTCGCATATGAACTTCGTTATCGCCAACGGCGTCGTCGCCGTGCCCGTATACGGAACGCCGAGCGGCGTACGCGCTGTCGAGGCCTTGCGGGCGGTCTTTCCTGGCCGCGAAGTCGTGGGCCTTCCCTCTCGCGGCATTCTCGGGGCGGGTTCGGCCGGCGGCGGGTCGTTTCATTGCATGACGCGAGAGGAACCGGCGTGATGGGCACGCGCAACCTCGCCGTTGCCGCCATCCAGGCCTCATTCGGCCACGACATGGCGGCCAATATCGCCAAGGTCGAGAGCCTGGTCCGCGAGGCCGCGCGGAAAGGCGCGCAAGTGATCCTGCCGCCCGAGTTGTTCCAGGGCATCTACTTTCCGACCAAGCAGGACCCGAAATGGTTCGCGACCGCCTATCCCGTGAACGAGCACCCTTGCGTGCTCGCGCTCGCAAAGCTCGCCAAGGAGCTTGGCGTGGTCATCCCCATCTCCTTCTTCGAGAGAGACGGCCCGCGCTACTTCAACAGCGTCGCGATCGCCGGCGCGAACGGCGAAATCCTCGGGGTCTACCGCAAGAGCCACATCCCCGACGGACCGGGCTATATGGAGAAATACTATTTCCGCCCCGGCGATACCGGCTTCAAGGCGTGGCGGGCGGGCGCGAGCACCATCGGCGTCGGCATCTGTTGGGATCAATGGTACCCGGAAACGGCGCGGGCTCTTGTGCTCGAAGGCGCCGAGATCCTGTTCTACCCCACGGCCATCGGGTCGGAGCCGTATGACCCGACGCTCGACACGCGTCTCCAATGGCAGCGCGCCATGCAAGGCCATGCGGTCGCGAACGCCGTGCCCGTCGTCGCCGCGAACCGCATCGGCGTCGAGGAGAACGACGGCGCGACCCAGAGCTACTACGGCCACTCCTTCATCGCCGACCACAAAGGCGAGCTCGTCGCGAGCTTCGGACCCCGCGACGAGGGCGTGCTCGTGGCAACCTTCGATCTCGACGAGATCGCCCGCTACCGCGCCGAATGGGGCTTTTTCCGCGACCGCCGTACCGACCTCTACGCCAAAAGCCTCGGCTAGCGCTCACAGATAGCTCCACCACCATGCGGTGCCGCGCGCTTTTCGCCCGGCGAACCAGCGGCAGATTGGATAGAGCAAAGCGAGCACGAGCAGCCAGACGAGATAGACCTCCGGCAAGCTGAAGCCGAGCCGCGGCGTGATCGCGAAAACGCCGGTCAAGGCAAAGCCCGTTACGATGGCGAGCGCATGAATGAGATAGATGTGCACCACATAGAAGAAGAAGGGCACCTGGCCGAACATGGCGAACACTTGCGCGACGCGGCCGCGCGCCTGGTCGAACGCCGCGAGCAGCATCAAGGCGGGGCCAAGCGTCATCATGAGAAAGAGCAGCGACGGCGGGTATTTCTCGCAATTGACGAAGGAGAGCAGCGTCGCGAGCCAATTCTCCTCAACCGTCCAAGACGCGGGGTCGCCATAGAGATCGCTCGCGCGGAGCAAGACAAAGCCGAGCGTGATGGCCGCGCCCATGGCGTAGAGGAGCCGCTGCCGCGCTTCCGGCTCGCGCTGCATCACCGGGCCGAGCGCGTAGCCTGCCGCCATCACCCCGATCCACGGGATGAGCGGATAAAGCACGTAAGCCTCGATGCCGCCGCCAAGCGTCGCCTCGCCGCGTTCATGCAGGATGTGCCAGAGCCAGGCCTTCGGGCCCAAGCTCTCGGCGCTGATGCCGTCGAGGAGGTTGTGACCGGCGATCATGATCAGCGCGACCGCCGCGATCGCCCAGCGCGGCAGCCGGACCAAAGCCGCGAGCGCGACCATAGAGGCGCCGATCACGAAAACGACGCCCATGCCGAGGCGGAGAAAATCGAACTCGAACCTCCAGCCGAATTTGATCAGAGTGAGGTCGATGAGCATGAGCCACAGCCCGCGCGTGAGGAGAAAGCGGCTCGTCTCGGCGATGCTTCGGCCGCGTCCGTAGAGGAAGGCCGACAGTCCGGCGAGCAGGACGAAAGTCGGCGCGCAAAAATGCGTGACCCATCTGGTGAGGAACAGCGCTGGCTCGGTCACGTCGCGCGGATTGAAGCCCCCGGTTCCGAAGAAATCGCGTGTGTGGTCGAGCGCCATGAGCGCGACCACGAGACCGCGCAGAAGATCGACCGAGACGATCCTGCCCGCTTCGGCCGAGCGACGGCTTCGGCGCCGGCACGGCTTCCGGGGCTGCAACCTTTTCCAGAACGCTGTCCTGCGGCATCCTGCGACGAATTCCCTGGCGCTAGGTCAAGTCTATGAAGCTTAATCCGGGCGCAAAAGCGGTTACCCGGCAACCGTGCCTGAACATGGCCTCAAAACGACAATGGCATCAAAGCGCCCGAATGATGGACCTTTCGACCGACCCCGCCTTCTTTGCCCTGTTGACCGGGAGCTACGCGCGGCTCGTCGGGAGCGCCGCTCGTCCCTGAAGGCGCGGACGCGACTTGGCTCTACCGCGAGGCGCCGTTCATCGTTCTCGCGCATGGCACCGACGCCGATCCCAACTTCATCTACGCCAACAAGGCGGCGCAAGCTCTGCTTCGGATATTCTTTAGAGGAGTTTCTCGGCCTGCCGTCGCGGCTCTCGGCGGAGCCGGCGGATCAGGCCGCACGGCAGAAGCTCCTCGACCAAGTCGCGCAGAATGGCTTCTTCGCAGGCTATAGCGGCGTTCGCGTTGCCAAGTCCGGCCGGCGTTTCCGCATCGAGGACGGGATCGTATGGGAATTGATCGACGGGGACGGCGTGCGGCACGGCCAGGCCGCGACGTTCGGCAACTGGCGGAATGTCTGAACTTGGGCTAATTCCAGCTTCATTCTCGCTCGGTGTCACGCGGCGAACAATGTGGAGTAGGCATGGAAAGGCGTGAGCCGCTGATCTTCATCGTCTCGGGCGAGGCCTCCGGCGATCATCTTGCCGGGCGGTTGATGGCGGCGCTCAAGCGCAAGACCGGCGGCCGCATCCGCTTCGCCGGAATCGGCGGGCCGCAGAGCGAGAGCGAAGGTCTGACGAGCCTCTTCCCCATGAGCGAGCTTTCGGTGATGGGGCTTGCCGAGGTGCTGCCGCATCTTCCCCGCCTCATCGGCCGCATCAACGAGACGGCCGAGGCGGTGCGGCGGCTGAAGCCCGACGCCGTCGTGACCGTGGATTCGCCGGGCTTTTGCCTGAGGCTCGCCCATCATCTCCGCGGGTCCGGCATTCCCGTCATCCACTATGTCGCGCCGCAGCTTTGGGCCTGGGGACCGTTTCGCGCCCGCAAGCTCAAGAAGCGCGTCGATCACATCATGGCGCTTCTGCCCTTCGAGGTGCCTTTCTTCGCCAAATACGGCATCGCTTGCACCTATGTCGGCCATCCCGCGATCGACGCCGGCGCTGCGCAAGGCGATGGCAAAGCATTCCGTTTGCGCCACGGGATCGCTCCTGACGCCCCTCTCCTTTGCATCCTGCCTGGGAGCCGCGCCGGCGAAGTGCGCCGCATGCTGCCGGTGTTCGGCGAGGCGCTCCGGCTGCTCAAAGACAAACATCCGGGCTTGAGCGCCGTCATTCCTGTCGTCAATTCCGTGGCCGATCTCGTCGGCGACATGACGCGGGATTGGCCGCCTCACCTCGTCATCGACATGGCGGAACGGTTCGACGCCTTCGCCGCCGCCAATGGCGCGATGGCCAAATCGGGCACCGTCACTCTCGAGTTGGCGCTTGCCGGGGTGCCGATGGTTGTCGCCTACCGCATCAGCCCGGTCTCGGCGTTTCTCGTCCGCCGCATGGGGATCAGCGTCGAGCATGCGTCGCTCGTGAACCTGCTCGCGGGACGCGAGGTGGCGCCCGAGTGTCTCCAGGAGGAATGCACGCCGGAGAACATCGCCGCGCGCGCCGACGAGATTCTCGGCTCGGAGCAGGTCCGCGCCAAGCAGCGTGAGGCCTTCAAGGACGTGACGAAGGCACTCGGCGACCGCAATCCTCCGCCAAGCGAGCGCGCGGCGAAGGTCGTGCTCGACATGATCGGAGATGCCCCTGCCTAGGTGGCGGGAGGCCCCGGCTGCTCACCTGCCTGGCGCCCTTGCACCTTCTTCAGGTGCTCCTCGATGCTCTCATTGATGACGCTCGCGACGCGGAGCGCCTCGCAGCCGGCGCGGCCATCGACCAAAGGCTTGGCGCCGGTGAGGATGCAGTCGAGGAAGGCGTCGATCTCGTTGCCGAGGCTGTCCTGCTTCTCGATCTCGTAGGTCTCCGCGGCGATCGCCGCCAGACCCTCGACCATCGGGTCGCCGCGCAAGCGGTAGCCGTTGATGCGGCCCTCGCCGAGATCGCAGCTGAGGTAATGATTGCGGGCGAAGACGCGCATGCGCCGCTCGGTCTTGTAGCTCACGCGGCTCGCGGTCACATTGGCGATGCAGCCCGATTCGAACGTGATGCGGGCATTGGCGAGGTCGATCGTCTTGCCGAGCACCGGCGTGCCCACGGCATCGACCTGGGCCACCGGCGAGTCAACCAGCCCAATGATCATGTCGATGTCGTGGATCATCAAGTCGAGTATGACGTCGACTTCGACCCCGCGATTCTTCCACGGCGCGATGCGATAGCTCTCGAAATAGAGCGGGTCGGCGATCACCTTGGCGAGCGTGCGATAGGCGCTCGAGAACCGCTCGATATGGCCGACTTGCAGCACCGCCTTGCGCGCGTCGGCGAGGCTCGCGAGCTTGGCCCCCAATTCCTCGCTGTCGGTCAGCGGTTTCTCGACCAAAACGTGGACGCCCGACTCGATCAGACTGCTTGCAATCTCGTAATGGAGCGGCGTCGGCACGGCGACGCTCGCGGCATCGACCTTGCCTAAAATGCTGCGATAGTCGAAGGCGGGTTCCGCGCCGAACTCCGCGGCGACGGCGCGGGCGCGCTCAGGGTCGGTATCGACCACGGCGACAAGCTTTGCGCGCGGATTGCGCGCATAGTGATTGGCGTGAAACCGGCCGAAATAGCCTGAGCCGACGACGGCAACGCGAACCGGTTCTGCCATGGCGCTCAACCGCCCCTACTCGGCTGCATGAGCAACGCCGCTCTTCGCCGCGCCGAGCGCCTGACGGACCGCGGCGACGATGAGGCCTTGTGCCTCCTCGCTGAGATAGGGGTGCATGGGAAGGCTGATGACGCGCTTGGCGAGCCATTCGGCTTGAGGAACGCCCGCCGGCGCCGTCGGAAACTGTCGGTAAGGAGGAAGGCAATTGAGCGCGCTCGCATAGTGGATCGCGGTCGGGATGCCGGCCTCGCGGCAAGAGTTGGCAAGCTCGTCGCGCCGCTCGGTGACGATGGTGTACTGCGCCCAGACCGAGGTTGCGCCGCCGATCAGCTCAGGCACTTTGGCGACAGGCGCGAGCGCCTCGTTGTAGCGCTCGGCGCGGACCTGCCGCGCCGCAATCTCATCGGGGAACAGGCGGAGCTTTTCGATGAGGATCGCGGCCTGGATCGAGTTCGAGCCGGCTGTTGAGCCCCACATGCTCGGTATCTGGCCGACCCGGCCCCTTGCCGTGATTGCGCAGCGAAAGGAGCCGCGCCGCCTTCTCGTCGTCGTCGGTGAAGACCGCGCCGCCATCGCCGTAACCGCCGAGCGGCTTCGACGGATAGAAAGCTGGTCGCAGTGTAGGTCGCGAGCGTGCCGACGTTCCGCCCGTCGAGGCTCGCGCCGAAGCTCTGCGCGGCGTCCGCGATCATGAGAAGCTTGTGCGCTTCGGCGATCGCGGCGATGGTTTTGTAGTCGGCGGGCTGGCCGTAGAGATCGACCGGGATCACGCAGCGGGGGGTAAGCCCACGCCGCTTCGCCTCGCCGATTGCGGCATCGAGGCTCTCCGCGTCGAGGTTGAAGCTATCGGGACGCACATCGACAAAGACGGGCGTGGCGCCGCAGAGCAGTGGCACCTCGGCGGTCGCAACGAAGGTGAATGCGGGCACGAAGACCGCATCGCCTGGGCCGACGCCTTCGGCCATCAGAGCGAGCAACAGCGCATCGGTGCCGTTCGCGCAACTGACGCAATGGCGCGCGCCGCAGAAGGCAGCGAGCTGCCGCTCGAGCTCGGTGACCTCGGGCCCGAGAATGTACTGGCCATGTTCGAGCACCGCCGCGATCGCCCGCTCGACGCTGTCGCCCAGCCGCTCGCGCTGCGCGGCGAGGTCGATGAAGGCGGGAATGGCTTGCGTGCGGTCCTTACTCATGCAATCTCCAGCGCCGCTTCTTTGGGCATTCTACCAGCAGACAGGCCGTGTCGGGGTCTTGAGGTCTGGGCGCGCCAGGCCGCGAACTTGGTCGATTTTCGAGGATTTCCCTAACTCTTCCGGCCGGCCCCGCCGCCGACTACCATAGCAGGACCGAAGTTTCAAACGCCGCGACGGGCCTTCACCATGCTGCTTGGATCCGAACGCCTGATCGCCTCGCCGCGCCTCAACGGCTTGCGGGTCGGCGTCCTCGCCAACCCCGCCTCGATCGACCATAACTTTCGCCATGTCGCCGACGTGTTGGCTGCCTCGCCGCACTGGACGCTCGCGGCGATCTTCGGCCCCCAGCACGGCTTTCGCTCCGATCTCCAGGACAACATGATCGAGACGCCCCACGCCGAGGACAAGCGGCGCAAGGTGCCGATCTTCTCGCTCTACAGCGAGACGCGAGAGCCGACGCCCGCGATGCTCGACCTCATCGACGTGCTGGTGATCGACATCCAAGACGTCGGCGCGCGCATCTACACCTTCATCTACACCATGGCGAATTGCCTCGCCGCCGCCGCGCGCAAAGGACTGCCCGTGATCGTCTGCGACCGGCCAAATCCGATCGGCGGCACGGCCGTCGAGGGCCCTATGCTCGAGACGGGCTACGAATCCTTCGTCGGCCAGTACCCGATACCGATGCGGCACGGCATGACCGTGGGCGAGCTTGCGCGTCTCTTCAACGAGCGACACGGCCTCGGCGCCGCGCTCGAAGTCGTGCCGATGGAGGGATGGTCGCGCGGCATGTATTGGGACGCGACCGGCCTCCCCTGGGTCATGCCCTCGCCCAACATGCCGACGCTCGACACCGCGATTGTCTATCCCGGCACGGTTCTGTTCGAGGGCACGATGCTCTCGGAAGGCCGCGGCACCACCCGCCCCTTCGAGCTGATCGGCGCGCCAAGGCTCGACGGCGAGGAGCTTGCCTCGCGGCTGAACGCGATCGGGCTTGCCGGCGTGCGTTTTCGCCCGGCAATTTTCGAGCCGACCTTCCAGAAGCATGCGAAAGCGACCTGCGGCGGCTGTCAGATCCATGTGACCGACCGGGAAGCTTTTGAGCCGGTCAAGGCCGGCGTCGCCTTGATGCGCGAGTGCTATGGGCTCGCGCCGGACCGGTTCGAATGGCGCGCGCCGCCTTACGAATACGAGCACGACAAGATGCCGATCGACATTCTCGCCGGTTCGCCCCAACTACGGCAGAAGATCGAGCGGCAGACACCGCTCGCCGACATTGCCGCGAGCTGGCGCGCGGGCGAAGCGGCATTCGCGAAAATCCGCGCTCCCTACCTGCTGTACTAAGCGGCTAAAGGAGCGTCGCGCAGGCGTAAAAGACAGCGGCGATGAGAGCCGCCGCCGGCAGCGTGACGACCCAGGCGATGAGCAGGCTTCCGGCGATGCCCCAGCGCACCGCCGAGACGCGCCTTGCTGCGCCGACGCCGACAATGGCGCCGGTGATGGTATGGGTCGTCGAAACCGGCACGCCGAAAGAGGTCGCGAGGTAGAGCGTCGCGGCTCCCGCCGTCTCGGCGCAAAAACCTTGCACCGGCTTCAACCGCGTGATGCGCGAGCCCATCGTCTTGACGATCCGCCAGCCGCCGATCAGCGTGCCGAGCCCCATTGCCGCCTGGCAGGTGATGACCACCCAGAACGGCACGTAGAAATCCCCGCCCAGCAGACCCTCGGCGAAAAGCAGGCCGGCGATGATGCCCATCGTCTTCTGCGCGTCGTTGGCGCCATGACCCATCGAATAGGCCGCCGCCGAGAACAGCTGCATCACGCGAAACTTGTTGTCGACGGCATAGGGCGTGGCGCGCTGGAACAGCCAAGCCACCACGAGCCAGAGAACGAGCGCGAGCGCGAAGCCGAGCAGCGGCGACCACACGATCGCGCCGCCCGTCTTGAGCAGGCCCGGCCACACGATCGCGCTGATCCCCGCCTTCGCCGTCCCGGCGCCGACCAAGCCGCCGATCAGCGCGTGCGAGCTCGACGACGGGATCGCGGCCCACCAGGTGATGAGATTCCAGGAAATCGCCCCCATCAGCGCGCCGAAAATCACCCGCCAATCGACAACGTCAGGCGCGATGAGCCCCGTGCCGATGGTCTGCGCCACATGCAGTCCGAAAAACAGAAAAGCGATGAAATTGAAGAAGGCGGCGAAGGCGACGGCGATCTCGGGCGAAAGCACCCGTGTGGACACCACGGTCGCGATCGAGTTCGCCGCGTCGTGCAAGCCATTGAGGAAATCGAAGATCAGCGCGACGGCGATGAGCGCGATGATGATGGTGAGCGAGCCTGACATTCCCGGAGGACCGATCCGCTCTCAGACATGCTCGATGACGATGCCTTGGATCTCGTCGGCGACGTCGTCAAGCCTGTCCACCGCCCGTTCCAGATGATTGTAAATCTCGTTGCCTCGAATGAACTCCATGGCGTCCCCCGCTTTCGCCTTGCGATAAAGTTTTCCGAGACCGCGCTCCAGCGTGTCGTCCGCGTTGCCCTCGATCTTGGTGATCTGCAGACAAATCTCGTTGAGCGCGGCCGCGTTCTTGGCGACATCCGGCAGCATCGCCACGGCGCGCTGAACCAGTTCCGCGCATTCGACGACCGCATCCGCCATGAACCGCATGTCGGGCTCGAACTCCGTCGCCTCGAACAGCACGATCGCTTTTGCCGTCTGCTTCATCTGGTCGATGGAATCGTCCATCGAGGTGATCAGGCTCTGAATATCGGCACGATCGAACGGCGTGATGAAGCTGGTCCGAAGCCCGAGCAGCACGTCACGCGCCACGCCATCGGCCTGATGTTCGAGCGCAAGAATCTCGTCGCTGTGGAGCTTGACTCGATCGCCGTCGAGCATGGCGCGGAGCGCCCGTGCGCCCTCCACAACCACGGCGGCATGGCGCTCGAACAGCGGGTAGAACTGGGCCTGACGCGGCATCAATTTGTGAAACCATTGCAACATGCCAGGTCCCCACTGTGGCTTGCTCAGGCGCCTGCCGAAGGCTGCCGGGAAATCCCCCGCGCGGTCAAGGCGCTCATGTTGTGAGCTCCCTCAACCGGCCGTTAGGCGCTTACGTGAGTTTTTTCAGAAAGCAACCCCTGCAAAGTAGCGATTAGTCCTCCAGTCCTTGCCGAATTGGTTCTTTGCGTCTTCGGTACGTCTGTCATACCTGGCTCCGTTGCACAATGCCGTGGAAAACCGCTCACTCTATAGGAAACCCGGCGCGCTCCGGCCTTTTTGGGCTTAGCCCCCAAGCGGTAGCTGTGTCCGCGATTTGGGTTCGTTTTGTAATTTCGCCATTGCCTAGCCGGATCGCTTGGACCGACCTGACACCTTTGTGCGGCTAGTCCGCTCGCTTTGCGTAAGGCGTACCCCTGGGCCCTTGGTCGCATCCCCCGGGATGAACTCCACCCCTGCCCGCTCAGCGCCAAAACAAAAAAACGACCCCATGCAAAGTAGCCACCCCTCGCCCCGAGCGATTAGATGTCTTGCGCTTCGGCAGCGTGAAAGTTTCGGCGGCATGCGTTTGCAGGGATTGAAAGGCGCAGCAGCAACGACTACTTTTCTGGAGCCGCCTCGTCAATGACAGGGCGACGCTCTAACGCCAATGGCCGGCGAGCCCCTTTCAATCTGGGCTCCCGGCCATTGGCGTTTTGGCCTCGGGAGCCCTCAAGGAGGGCCTAGACATGGCCAATGTAAAATCAAAAACAACCAAAGCAAAAGTTAGCAAGGCGCCGAGCTCGAAACCGGACCTCGCGCAACTAACCGATTTCGACAAACCGGCTGACGTAACCGAGGACGGCAAGCCGGTGAAGGGCCCGAAGCCTTCTACGGAGATGGTTCCGGACTTGAGTGACTACGATCCCCAGGAGCTGCGTCGTGTGGGCGCCGAGTTACTCACCGAGTTGCAGATTGAAGGGTCGGTGTCAATTTCATATCCCGATGACAAAGTAGTCGACCTCGTACAGCGCGGAGCCCAGGGACTCGTTGATGAGTTCGCGCCCGCGGATGCGGTCGAATCCACCTACGCGCCGGTGATAGTCGGCATTCGAAATGCCCTAATGGCGAGCTTACGCTTCGCGACACAGGGCTCAGTCGAGAGACGTGATGTCGAGCTAAACACGGCGTTTAAGGGTGCTGCCGTGCTCAATCAACTGTTGGAGGCCTTTGATGTCCATCGCGGACATGCCGGTCGTCGCTTCACGGTCGGGAATGTTAACGTGGAATCTGGAGCCCAAGCGATCGTCGGGAATGTTGAGACGACGCCACGACAGGAGCCCAAGATTGAAGAGGCGAGTGCTAAGCCGAAAAAGCACAAGCCTCGCGCCGCGTAGGGTGTCAAGCACACACCAGCGAAGGACGGGTCCGATGCTTCGCAGCCCCCGCTGCGGAGCGCGGACCCGTTCTGGTGCGCCGTGCCGATCGCCTGCAGTTTACGGCAAAAAGCGTTGCCGTATGCATGGTGGAGCAAAGGGTTCGGGCGCTCCCGCTGGCAATACGAATGCGTTGAAACATGGCGCCTTCACGCGAGAGGCGCGCGCAAGCCGAGCGCACTTCAGGAGCTTGATGCGAGAAGCCAAGCAGCTTCTCCGCGACCTGCGATAAGGCTTTCCGACCATCGGGGCCCACTTAGCGTCTGGTCCGTCGGCCGCCTTTGCCTTTGTCCGCCCGTTTCAGGCGTACCCCTGGTCCCTTTGATTCATCTCCCGGGATGAACTCGATGCCGGCCTGTTCGAGGGCTGTTTGGATTTTCCAGAGCGTCCGAACGGAACCCACCATTTCAGCGGATTGCTCGACTTGCTTCACCGTGTTGATCCCTACCTCAGCCAATGTTGAGAGCTCCTGTTGCCCGATACCGAGCAACGCGCGAGCAGCCCGGATCTGTGAGCCCCCAATCATACGACTTGCACTTCTTCAGCCCGCTTAAATGGTACTTTTAGACCCTAAACCAGGGTGTCTAGAGGACCCAATGCATAACTGCCCATCTGTCATTTGAGACGACTAAGTATCAGCTGCTCAGGCAACGGCTTCTGTCGGAATATCCTGAAGCCGATGATGAGACCCTTGAGGACACCCTTGAGGGAATCACCAACCTTCACGATATGATAGCGGCCGTCATCCGCTCGGTGCTAGTCGACGAAGCCCTTCAAGCGGGGTTGCGCACAAGACTTGAGGAGATGCGCCAGCGCCTAGCCCGGCTCGAGGAGCGGTGCGCCAAGAAGCGAGAACTGGCGCTAGAGGCGATGTGCGAGGTTGGGCTCAAGAAGCTCGAGCAGCCTGATTTTACCGCTTCAAGCCGGGCCGGCCTGCCGCCCCTGGTGATCGTCGCCGAACCTGAGATCCCCGAACCCTACTGGGTGCCCCAGCCCCCTAAGCTCGACCGACAGTCCCTGCTCGCCGACCTTAAGCGGGGTGCAGTAATTCACGGCGCCCAGCTCGGCAACCCGAAACCCTGTCTAGCTGTGAGGACGAAGTGATGGCATTCAGCGAAGCCCAAGTGAAGAATCTCGAGGCCAAACTCAATTCCAAGCATGTCAGGACGCGCCGAGTCGAAGACGCGACCCTCGCCTATGTGGAAGGCTGGCATGTCGTCGCCGAAGCCAATCGTATCTTTGGCTATGATGCCTGGGACCGACACACGCTATCGACGCGCTGCGTCTGGTCCGATGCGGCGAACCATCGCCACGCCGCGGCCTATACCGCCAAGGTGCGCATTGCAGTCAGAGCTGGCGCCATTGTCATCACCCGGGAAGGCTGTGGCAGTGGGAGCGCTAAAGCCTCAACGCCGGGAGAGGCGCATGAGCTAGCGCTGAAAGCCGCTGAAACGGACGCGACCAAACGCGCCTTCGCCACTTTCGGCAATCCCTTCGGGCTTGCGCTCTATGACCGCGAGCTCGCCGGGGTGAGAAACAAAAAAGCACTTAGTGTTGCGCCTGAAGACTACCGTGGCCCTTGGCTGCTGAGCCTCCCCAACGGGGCGGGCCAAAGTTTCAGCAAAGCGGACGAATTTGTTGTGGCGCTGAGCAAGGCCTTGACCGAAGCCGCCGACATTGAGGTCTTGTTCGCCATCTGGGAGCGCAATGTTGATACTGTGCGGGCAATCAACAAGCACGCTAGCCACTCATCGGCACGGGTTGTGATCGCTCAAAACCTAGTCGCGCATCTAAAAAGTCGCGCGATCGCCTTGGCGAAACAAGGCAGCCAAGCATCCGAGACGGCGCCTCAGACCCAGAATGGCTCACACCTCAAGGTCGACAAAAGTCTCCTGGCTATCCCCGAGCTCAAGCGAGTTCGTTCAAAGGAGCACCTACGCTTTGTAGCCAGCCAGCCATGCCTGATTTGTGGCCGCACCCCAGCTCACGCGCATCACATCCGCTACGCCCAAGCAAAGGGAATCGCGCTCAAAGTCAGCGATGAATTCACCGTACCTCTGTGCGCCATCCATCACAGCGAAAATCATGCCACGGGTGATGAGAGGCGGTGGTGGCAGGAGCGCAAAATCGATCCTTTGGCTATTGCCCACCAATTGTGGACTCAAAGCCGCCCGAAGGCAGAAACGCCACTGCACACCAAGTGAACTCCTGTTCTCTTCGATCCGCTTGAAGGTGTTCAATCCAGCGGACATGAACAGGGCTTGGATAACGACGGTAGCAGCGATCAGCGCGGCAGCCATGCTTAACCGGAAAAGCATGCAGGTTACTCACTTTGGTGTCCGGATTCGCGAGCCTTCACCTCATCGCTCAGCCAACTCACGACTATCGAATAACCGGCAGCCATGACCAGGGGGCCGATGAAGATGCCGATAAAGCCTATGCTCAAGAGACCGCCAATCACGCCGATGAAGATGACCCAGAGCGGAATGCCAGCGCCACGGCCGATCAAGAGTGGTTTGAGTACATTGTCGAGCACGTTGATGGTGATGCCCAACACTGCGGTGAATAGTGCCCAGCCGGTTTCGCCCTGATAGGACAGCCATGCGGCTACTGGTATCCACACCAGCCAAGTACCAATCTGAAGCATGGCAGTGCCAAAGCTCAGCACGCCGAGCGCAATCGCAAATGGCACGCCCGCAATTACGAACCCTATTCCCGACAGGAAGCCCTGAATGAGGGCAGTTCCGATCACTCCCTGTGCAACACCGCGCACAGTCCGTACAGCAACGTCGAGCAGATTATCGGCGGCCGTACCTCCCAACCGGTTTGCTATCTTGTGAGAGGCCGACGTCGTGCCCTCTGCTGTGGCCAGGAAGACCCCTGCAAGGATGATCGAAAGCAATATCTCGAGAATGGCGAGGCCAAGCGATCCGCCCTTTGCCGCAAGCCATTGTAAGGCCGGACCAATGTAGGGCTTAATGGCTAACAGCAAACCGCGCGAGTTACTCGCCGCAGCTGTCCATCTTTGGTCGATTATCGGTCCGACCCAGGGAACGCCGCTTACCCAGGAAGGCAATGGCGGGAGTTTCAATTCCGTCCAGTTGTTCGTCAGCTTGGCGAGTCCCTCGCCCGCGCCGTCGAACGAAGCGGGCAGGTAGGACAGCGGAAATATCACCAGTGCCAAAAGAACAAGGACAATCACCGTCGCCGCTGCTTTCGGCCAATTCCCGCCAACCCCAGCGAGCGTCCGATGCAGCGGAGCGAGCGCAATTGCGATCAACGCACCCCATGCAAGCACGAAGAGAAGCGGTTTTGCGATCCAAAAGCAGGCAAAGAGAATGGCGCCTATTGCCAGGAGCGCTGCGGCTCGCTCGGCCCAAGAGCTTAAGGACGGATCTTTTTCTTTTGGGGCCATAGAGCACCGCCCGGTCACAGCCGAAGCCAACGCAACCGAAACAATCCTATCCGATAATTGTCCGCTTATGGCCACTTAGCAGACATTCGCACTTTGCTATTAAATGGACCCAAAGCGGACGCTACGACCTCAGTCCCGCCACCACTGGAAAGAGCGCCGCAACGGCGCTAACCACGACCTAGGAAACCCAAACCTGGTTCCATGCATTTGCCTTAGGATGGTTAACTTAAGTGCGCGGCCGGCGTGCACTACTGTAGCCGGCCTCGTTCAAAGGAGCTAAGCGATGAGAAAGTCATCCGCCATTTTTGTGAGCGCCATTGCCCTTGGCCTGGCGATGTTTGTGCCTCTCAAAGCATCCGCCCAAGGCGTCAGTATCTACATCGGTCCCCGTTATCCAGCCTACGGTGGTTACCCAGCCTATGGCGGTTACCCAGCCTACGATCCTGGCTACATCCCCTACGATGCTGGTTACCCAGGCTACGCCTACCCGCCTTATCCCCGCTACTATGGTGCATACAACTATCCTAGCTACGGCTACGGTTATCGCCGTCCGTACTACGGCACTTATTGGGGCCAGGGTCGTCGGGTTGCCCGCCGAGTTTATCGGCGACACGAACGCTGGTAGTCAAAGCTCCGTCCGCTTTACACCGCCGGTCCAGCACCTCGAATGAGCGGCGTCATCGCCCTAACTGGGGGCGAAATCGGGTGGCGGCTCCCGCATTCTTCATGCAAACAGAAAGAACGGGAGGGCCTCCGCGCGCGTTGAAGGCGACCTTTCAAGCGGCCGGAAGCGCGGCAAAAGATTTTCGAAGTGCCGGTCGCTCCTAGTCTGCTGACCTTGGCAGACACGGCAATATTGCAATCGTTCCGATGAGGTCCACCCGACCCGCTCGACGCCCGCTGCCGGCATCAAAGATGTCTACCCCTTCCGTCTTATATTTCAAACGATAACAGTCTGGCTTTAGCCAACCCTCGCTGCCGCAGAATCCCTTAAATGCGTAACCGTGTGCGATCATGCATAGGTAGACTTGTTCGTCGCCCATCCTCGCTTGAGATGTTCCTATGATAGCGACGCACCGTCTCATCCTGACAAGCGGCTAGGTGTTGTTCTGATTTGTTGAACCAATTTGCAGAAGCCGACGCGAAGAATACCAACCAGAAAATAGCGGCAAGATATGTGGTGTGTCTCACGCAGGCCGCCTCAGCCTCGCGATGCACCAAACCCGAGCCAGGCAAGCCCAGCGGTAACGATGCAGACGATCCAACTGGCCCAAAGGGGGATTGAGGTGGCACCGACGGTAACCGGCAAGCCGCTCAGGGCACGGCCCAACTGTAGCACCGCCACGATGGCAAAGATCACTGCGGCAAGACGCGCATAGTTTTTCGCAGTCATCGGTTTCTCCGAAAAATCCTGACGGACAACCCCTATACCAGCGCGAACTTTCGCGACAATAGCTTTGGGCGAAGCAGACAACGACGGTCTTTATCATCAGCCTCTACACATGCGAGGCCCACTTGCCTAACTATGACGTACTTCCGTGCCAAGGATGTGTTGTCGCTTGCTAAGACGAGTTGATTTCGTTGAGCCTCCACGGAGCATCTCCGCCGGATCGGCGCCCGTGCAGTCGCCAACGTGCACCTCGATCGGCCCTCCCGCGCAATTGGGTCAGCAGACATCAAAAGTTCCGCGTACTACTTAGACTTGACCCCTCGATGAAACTGGATCTCGCGCCACGCTTCAGCGACAATCCATGCGATGATGCAAGCGATGATTACCCCAACGAGAATTTTCTCCAGCGTGTCATACGCCTCTCGCGTTTCGTATGGCACATTCTGGCCGGAATACCACTCTGCCACCCCGAGCGGGATTAATGCAGCGAGGCATAAGAGAAACACCACTTTCACAAAACTTGATAGCCTACGCAGGATTGTCTCGTTCTCAGTCATCATTTCGCCGGCCCTCAGTGCAAAACGGGTGCTCCTGCTCGCGAATCCTTGCTGGTGGCCTTTTGTAGTGGGGCATCGCAGAACTTCCTCCAATTCTCCCGCGATAGCCGATCCAGAATAACACGCTAGAGCTTTGTCCGCTCCACGCTGTTCGGTGTCGCCCCCATGAGCGTGTCTCTTCCTTTTCACGGCTTGTTCAGTTGATTCTTTTTCTTTCCCGCCTAAGCGAAAGTGTTACCATGCTTTTTGGGATGATCCGACAACGCCCGTTTGGCGACTGTCACATCCCATTCCGCTTGCCAGGAGCGGATGTGCGTGTGACCGCTGCTGGAAACTCCCCTTGTAGATTGAAAGGCTCGGCTGTGCCATGATCCCAGTATGGACCTAGAAGCAGCGCGGAAGGCACTGACTAAACGGAACACATTCTCTTCGAAACGCGTTGCGTTTTTCGTCGCAGTGGGTCTGTGCGTTATTGCGGGCATATTCCTGCGCTCGAGCCCGTACCTTACACAGCCGCAAGCGGAGCAGAATGCGCCGGCTGCGGTTGCACCGTCGCCGCCGCCCGCCGCTGCAACTCTCGACGTGGAAGAGACCGAACCTGTGCCCCCGCCGCAAGTGAAGCAGTATGAGCCGGACGCGGTTGCCCCGCCCACCGCCGCGACGCCACCCGCGCAGAATGCTTTAGCGGAGCCGACCGAACAGGCGGGACCCATTGGCGAGGGAGTCCAAGAGCCTGAGCCCACTGGTGAGGCGGACCGACACGCCGAGTCCGAGCTGCCGACCTCGGGCATAATTCTGGTCGCCAAGCAGCCCGTTGAAGTGCTGGCAAGTCCGTCCGCTTCTGCACCAGCTCTCTATGGATTTCCGGCTGGTCGGCCGTTCCGCGTAATTGGCCGCGAGGGCGGCTTTGCCCATATCCAGGACTTGAAGAGCAGTGCGAGCGGTTGGATCGACGAGGCCGTGCTCGCGCGGCCGCCGCGCGATCCGGCTGCGTCGGCTCCTGCTCAGCCGAAGCCTTTCTCAGTTGGCCGAAAGCCTACAAATCCGTCTGCCGGTCCACAGCCAACGCAGCGAGACAGTGCGGTCACGGCCGGCTCCGAAGCAACCGCTAAACCGGATCGCAACCGCCCTGGCTTATTTGGTCGAGGGGGTCTTTTCGGGGGGATCTTCGGCAACGGCAACTAGGCCGTGAACTCATAAACGCGTAGCCATAGGCGAATGCAGGCGAGTTTCACGAAGGCAAGGTAGTTGGCTGCGAGCTTGTCGTAGCGCGTAGCGACACGCCGACAATTCTTAATCTTATTGAAGAACCGCTCGACCAAGTTACGCGCTCGATTGAGGAAGGGACTGAAGCAGATCGGATCCTTGCGATTGCATTTCGGCGGCATGTTTGCCCACGCGCCCTGGCAAATCGCGAGCGCCCTGATCCACTCCGCGCCATATCCTCGATCTGCCAGCAGCATGGTTCGCGGACGCAATCCGGTCAGGAGTACCGAGCAGAGGCGATTGTCATGTACTTCACCGGCCGTGAGGCCGAGGCGTACTGGCAAGCCGTTGGCGTCCACAACGGCGTGTATCTTGCTCGTAAGCCCACCTCGTGATCGGCCCATATGTTGCGCTCTATTGCCAGCGATGCAGGACCCATGCTGGTGCACGCGCACAACAGAAGTATCGATCATTTGCACGGCCGCATCATGAGCTCCCGCCAGCGCATCCATGATCTGGTCCCAGACACCAGCCCGCCGCCAGCGAACAAACCGATTGTAGCAAGTCGTATGGGGACCGTAGCTCTCGGGCAGATCACGCCATGGTGCACCAGATCGCAAGACCCAAAAGATGCCGTTGAGAATGCGCCGGTCGTCAACGCGGGGAATGCCGCGAGCTTTGTTCGGGAGCATCGGCCTGATGACATCCCATTCGCAGTCGCTGAGTTCATATCGCATGATACAAAGCTCCGTTTTTGGAGCTTGAATCATGACAGCAACATCCCCCTCTGCTGGATGTCGGCTTTCGGGGGCAAAGCGGACATTCCGGATCGGCTGGCCGATGTCCGCTAATGACCGATAACGGACAGCGATCTGACCTTTCTGCCGCCGCGCTTAGTCCGCTCAGCTAGACGACGGTCCGAGCGCGGGCCTGGCACATAAACCCAAGTCTGCCGCTCCACCCGCATCCAAAATACAGCACGGCGTGGGGAAAATGCCCCGGGCGTGACTGGGGTGAGGGCCGCAGCTAGACGCTCGCCAGCCCCGGTGAACGCGGCGCTTCACCTGAAATACGAGGCGCAGCGCCTGCCGCGCCACAAACTCGGTGAGAGGCTGCTCGTAAATCGTTTCGGCTCGAGTGCTTATGCAGGCTTGATCAACATCGCTCCAGGTCTCCCACAGCAACTGATCGAGCATGTTCTCGCGCCTGATTTGTTCGATCATTCGGTTTGGCAGCTCATCGACGCGCAGGGGATTCCAGCGGACGCGACGCTGCCACTCAGCGGATGTGTTTTTACGCTTCGCTGTCGAAGGCACGCCCAATTCCGGGGCCAACGCAGCCACGAGATCGTTGCACCGCGTGTAATCGCCAACAAACCAAAAGCTTGTGAGAAACTGATTTACCGCCGCATATTTTTCGACGGCAGACAGCGTTAGTAGGCGTGGCCAAGGAATTTCAAGAAAGTTTCGCAGAATAAAGTAAGTCACGAAATTTCGCTGTCGAGCTTGATACGCTATGTCTGGCGAGTAAGTTCCCAGGCCTTGTGAGAGGTATCGCATCATTCTAAAATTATAGTGCGAGATGAATTGGCTAAGCGGGTCCCGCAGCAGAATGCTTCGCTTAATGGGGCGACCAGCAAAGAGATACTCAATCGAGCGCCCGAGAAAATGGCCGCCAACAGCCTTTAGGTCCCGTGGCTTGGGCAATCCGCTAAGGTGATAGCGCGGCAGGAACAGCCTGCTGATGCCCTTTCGCTTATTTAGTCGGTAATAGCTTTCCTTGGGCGCGTAGGTGTCAAGGTGCCAATGGATCGTGCAACCCGCGCATTTCGACATATGGAAGACGAAATGAACAGGCATGCGCTCGGCATGAATCGCTTCGTTGTGGTGAAGGTCGGCGGAGTGCATTCCGGTGTTTCACTCCTGATCCAATTGCAAGCCCGATAGGACGACAGCGTCGGTTAACAAGGGGTAAGCAAGACTTCAAGCATCGGGACTTGGCATGTCGCAGGGAAACCGGTCTCCATTGAGGGCAAAAAATGACCATTTTGGCCGCGCGAGAACCACGAGAGGTTCGCACCGAGCAGCAAGCTTGTGGAGTTCGCGTGGCCGGTGTCTTGGTGGGATCACAAGACAACGGAGCGGTGCGTCTTGATGTCCGCTTATGGCACAAAGCAGACATCCCGTTCGGCGCTGAGCATGTCCGCTTTCGGGCGTAAAGCGGACATCGCCCAATCCGCTCGCTGATGTCCGCTACTGACCCATAGCGGACATCGGCTTGCACTAGATTGCAGCTATCGATACGCCTAATGGGTGTCCCGCGCCGCTTGGCAGGCATCAATCCGTTGGCCGTAAAGTACGATTCTGTAGCCGGTCAATCGGTAGCCAAAATGTGTGGCAACTTCGCTCACTCGTTCGTCGATTTCGCGCGAACGAAATTCGATCACCCTCCCGCTTGCAACGTCGATTAGGTGGCCGTGGCGCGCTTTCTTGACCGGCCCCCAGCGAGTGGGGCTCCCTTGAAACTTGTGGCGCTCGATCAACCCGAGCTTAACCAGTAACCGTAAAGTGCGATACACGGTGTCCAAAGAAATACGAGGATTCACAGCCGCAATCCGGGAGCGCAATTGGTCTAAGTCCGGGTAGTCCTTCGCATGCAGGACAACGTCGGCGACCACATGCCTCCCAGCAGTGATGGGGAGGCCATGACCCCTGCACCATGCGTTGAAATCCCCTAGACTTCTAGACATCCGATGACGGCTGGGCGTCAGGCAACCACACTTAATCGGCGCCTGTTGCAGCGCGGCCATTGACAGCTTGAGAAGCGCCTGCGAGGGTTGCAAATCGTTCTTAGTAGCAGTTTAGCCACCAAGTGGCCGGTTGGCAAGACTTGGGAGGTTACTGAATGACCCGCAATTGGCTTCATCACCAGCTCACTCGACGCGGCCTCATAGCCGGCAGTGTCGCCACGGCTGGTCTTTCGGCTTCTGGTGCCACTCGCCTTGCGGGAGGGTATGAGACACCCCCACGCAGCACTCAATCCTTGAATGAATTGCCGCACGGAAGCCACGGTCCGACCGATCACGATGCCCATGGCAACATGATCAGCGTTGGCGACGTCGATGTTGCGCGAAATGGATTTGATCCGTCCGTGATGCTGACCGACTGGGATACCGGTGAGGTCTCACAACAGCTCGACGGCCGCACCCTACGGACTTTCCACGTCTTAGCTTTAGACAAGGAGATCGAAATCGCCCCGGGTATTCTTTTCCCAGCGTGGACGTATAGCGGTCGCGTGCCTGGCCCAACTCTGCGCGTGACAGAGGGGGACCGGGTTCGCGTCCATTTCCAGAACGGCGGTTCGCATCCCCACTCGATGCATTTTCATGGAATCCACGCGGCTCGTGTTGACGGCGTGCCTGGGGCTGGCGTGATCGCACCGGGAGAAGAGTTCATCTATGAGTTCGATGCCGCGCCGTTCGGATGTCACCTCTATCATTGCCACGCGCTACCACTGAAACGGCACATCCACAAAGGCATGTACGGGGCTTTCATCATCGACCCTGACCCGGCAAGGCACCCGGAGTATATCCTGGCCGCTCGCTCCCGCCTGCTCGGCACTCCCGAAAACAAGGAGTGGCAGGAGTTTGTCATGGTGATGAACGGCTTCGACACGAATTTCGACGGAGAAAATGATGTCTACGCCGTCAATACGGTTGGCCATCATTTCGCAAAGCATCCGATCACCCTCGTTCGTGGCAAACCTGCACGAATCTACCTCATCAACGTCGTCGAGTTTGATCCGATTAACTCCCTGCATCTCCATGCCAATTTCTTCGACTATTACGATCATGGAACGACCCTGATGCCCACGCTGAAAACAGTCGATACCGTCGTGCAGTGCCAGGCGCAGCGCGGAATTCTCGAATTCACATATAAGGCGCACGAGCCCGGCCTCTACATGTTCCACGCTCATCAGTCCGAGTTTGCGGAACTCGGCTGGATGGGCATGTTCAATGTGATGGACGCTGTGGCATGAACGACATTGCGCCCCCCGCGCCCGACATTTCAAAGTCAAGAGCTGAGGCTAGAGCCGATTGGTTCGCGAGAGCGTTCTCGATTGCACTTCCTCTGCTGCTGCTGGTGATTGCAGCAGTCGGGCTCTTCACGAGTGATGTCTTCCGCGTGCTAGAGCGTGGGGCTCCTCCCGTCGAGAAGCTCACCTTCGAGCGGACGGTTCTTGATCAAGACGGTATTCATCTCAAGGTTCGCGCCGGTGGCTCTGCGGCCATGACGATTGTGCAGGTCCAAGTCGACGAGGCGTATTGGAAATTCACGCAGGACCCGCCTGGCGATCTCAGCCGGGTGGCCGCGGCATGGCTGCACGTCCCCTATCCTTGGGTTCCGGGTGAAGCGCACAAGGTAAAGGTACTCACCAATCTGGGCACGGCGTTCGAACACGAGATCACGGTCGCGGTGGCAACGTCTCAGCCGCGCATGGTTGACCTATGGCCGCAAGCACTGGTTGGGGCATTTGTCGGCATTCTGCCTGTGGCACTAGGCTTAATGCTCTTTCCCGTGTTGCGAAGAGCAGGCCAAGGGGGAATCAGTTTCCTTCTTGCGTTAACAGTCGGCCTGCTTGTCTTCCTATTCGTCGATACCATCGAGGATGCATTGGAGCTTGCGGGCCAGACTGCGGCGGCCTTCCAAGGCCATGTCATGGTAATCATGGTGGCCTTTATGACCTTTCTCCTCCTTCTCGCCGTCGGACGGCGAGGTGGAACGCCTACTGGGCTTGCTCTCGCCACTTATATTGCGCTCGGAATTGGTCTCCACAATCTCGGCGAGGGATTGGCGATTGGAACCGCCTTCGCCACTGGGTTGGCAGGGCTCGGCGCATTTCTTGTGCTGGGCTTCACCCTTCACAACATCACCGAAGGGATTGGTATTGCAGCGCCGCTGCTAAAAACCCGACCACCGCTAACGAGCTTTATTGGATTGGCGCTACTCGCCGGGGCACCTGCCATCCTGGGGATGTGGCTTGGCAGCCTTGCCATCAGTCCTCAGTGGTCAGCACTCGCCCTGGCAGTAGGAGCCGGGGCTATCCTGCAAGTCATTATTGAAGTTGCGGCTTACCTGGTGCACACGGCTGGCGGCAAGACATGGTCTCTCGTGTCTCCCACGGTCATTGGTGGGATCGCTCTCGGTGTCACCGTCATGTACGTAACAGGCATGTTCGTGAAAGTGTGAGGCTCGACCGCCTTGCGCCTCAGAAGGCAATCCCGAACTTCGGTAGGAGCCAGGCGACCAGGAAATAAAGGCCAACAGTCAGAGCGACTGAGAGGGCTAATGCAGACCAGAAGGTGAAGCCGTTCCGCAGTAGCGCCGGAAGCACCAAGAACAGTGGTAACGTTGGCAACACGTACCAGAGGACATTAAGCGGCAATAGCTTCTTTGTCAGCCGTGTCTCGCCAGAGCCACACGAAGGCGAGGAGCGAAACGAGGGGCAGCGACAGGATTACGGCACCGATCACCGGGTTGCGCTTCGCAACCTCAGAGGCCACTGCGATGATTGCGCCGGACAGGATGGCTTTGGTGATGGCGTAAAGCATCTCACTTGACTCCGTGAAAGGCAGATTGCGGTTGGCACCGCCACGCGAGTTCCTGCCGGGACCGATGAGTACGATCACGCGCCTTCAACGCCCGCCGACCGATGTCTATATTGACGTTCTGTCCAGGCCAGCACCCAGGGCTTCGCGGGCCGGCACACATGCTCCCTTGTTACACCGCGGGAATTCGCTGCTCACGAGCCTCCGGGTGTCGAGAGCGAGGGCCACACGGTCCAGCCCCCGCCTACGTATGGTTTGGATCAACCGAAGTCTGTCGTTCCGAGCCTTCGCCAACTCGTGCTCGTAGACGTCCCAAGCGATTGGTCCACTCCATCCGCAACCCGAATTCTGCGCTTTGCGTAAGAACTTCGGCGTCTTGGCCGTCTCTATCTAGTCTGCGCGCGGCATTGAGGGCATCCAAGAGCGCCTCCTCTTGCGTACGATAGCGGGCAGAAAGTTCGCCCCCATGTTCAATTTTCCATTCGCCGTCGTTAAGGACGACGATGTACCGATTGCGGGTCACAGGCCGTGTCTCCCTTCGTCTTGGGCTCTTTTTTTTTTTTTTTTTTTTTTTTTTTTTTTTTTTTTTTTTTTTTTTTTTTTTTTTTTTTTTTTTTTTTTTCTAATAGCTCGAGCTGTTCAAACAGCAAGCAAAAGACCCGAGGCTGCCCTCAGGTCCTTCGTCGAATTAGGCGCTTTGTCGATGAAACGCCCCGGTCTTAGCCGCGGCTTGCACCGGCTTATAAGCGTTGCGCGTTAGACCGGCATACATCTCACCGAGTTTCGACAGCTCAGCAACATGGGCTTCATAGACCATTCTGGCGTACTCCGACTGGATCTGGATCACCTGCTCGAACGACTTTGCGCCGAGCAGCTGCTCGAAAGCGCGGGTGCCGTCTTCGAACGACTTCTTCGAATAAGCGGTGATCTCCGCGGCAATAGCCTGCAATCCCTTGTTCGCCTCACCGAAGGAGCTGACAACGGCATCGAAGCCGTCCTTGCCTGCTTTCTGAACCTCGTCATTAAACCTTTGAACGTCAGACATCTGATTACCTCTCTGGCCTCGCCTGATGGGAAAATCTTGCGTGTGAATACTCATATGGCATCCTATGGTGCACTGCACAATAGCCCGGCCAGAATTATTGCATTGCACAAAGGAGCCTTATCACTCCGTGGCGGTGGCAACCGGCTTACTCCACTGATCTTGTTAATTGTTTCCATAATCCACTGGTCACCAGCTCGGCGATGAGGCTGCTTCGCGCCCGCGCAATCGATGTCGTTGGCCAGGGGCCGGTGTATTGTCCGTTGCGACGATGCCGGGAGAGCAACCGATGTCCGTCGCTGCCAGCGGTCGTTCCAAGACTGACACCCCAGGAGGCGGCGCGGCCGTATGCCCAATACCGAAGCCACCTTGGACCATCCGTAGGCGGTAAATGGCGCAGCAGCGGGCCTCAGTCTCGTGAGGCCCGCTGATAGCCTTCTAAAGCCGTGCAATGCGGAAAAGGAAATCTCATAACGAGAACGATGAACCTGAGGCCGTGGAGTTCATCCTCGTATTGCTGTTCCTCGCCCTCGCGTTCGTCGCGGCTTACGTGGGGCTGCTTTAGCATAGTTGAAGGCGGCGATTTCTTTTTGAGGAACCGGCGTCTGAGACTGTGAGAGAACTATGGAACACATGATGAGGCGGAATGTGGGGAATGGGCATCGGTTCGTTGATCCTGCTGATCCTCATCGTCCTCATATTCGCGGTTTTGGTGACGTACGTTTTCTTTCGTTAGGGCGCTCTCGTGCAGCTTTTCCCTTGTCTCAAGTGAGGATAAAAACATGATTTCACGAACTTGGATGCTCGCGTTGGCCTTGGCAGCCAGCTTCGCTACAAGAGCGATTGCTGGCGCGGATGACTACAGCTTCGAACCGGTCAGTGCCGAGGTGAAAAAGGGTGACGATGTTACTGTCGCCGTGCGGCTGATGCAGAAATCGACGAATAAACCGGTTTCGGATGCGGTGATCGCTAAGAAGCGCATTGATATGGCACCGGATGGAATGCCGACGATGGACTCTCCGTTAACATCGATCCCAAGCACAGAGCCTGGCACCTATAGCTTCAAGACAAGCTTTCCCATGGCCGGGCGCTGGCTGCTCAGCATTGCTGCCAAAGTCCAGGGTGAGCCCGAAACCGTCGTGGGTAAGGTCACATACACCGTCACGCCTTAGGTCGAACGATGAAACGACTTGGCTTATTTGCGCTAGGGCTCGGAATGGGCGTCGCGGGCTATTACTTTTACGTCAACCCGCCACGAGAGCTAATGGCGTACCTCTCCAACTGGTACGAGCCCGCTCCCGCTGCCGAGCGAAAGATCATCTATTACCGTGATCCAAACGGCGCGCCGTACTGGTCAGCCACACCAAACAAAGATGCGAAGGGGCGCGACTTTTTGCCGGTTTACGAGGATGAGGAAGTTTCTTTCGCCCCTCGTGCTGATACGAAGCCGCAAGCAGAGCCGTCTGCAGGTTCCTCAGGCGAGCGGAAGATCATCTACTACCGGAACCCTATGGGATTTCCCGACACCTCGCCGGTGCCGAAAAAGGATCCCATGGGCATGGACTACATTCCCGTCTACGCGGACGAGCAGGACGATCCCAACACAGTCAAGGTCAGTCTGGACAGGATCCAGCGTACGGGGGTGCGCACCGAGAAAGTCACCTCCTTGCCGATCACCCGAACCGTCCGCGGGATCGGCACCGTCGAGCATGACGAGTCGCTGCTTTGGGTCGTGACCGTGCGCTCTGACGGGTATGTCGAAGATTTGTTCGTCAATAAGACCGGTCAGCACGTCACCAAGGGTGAGCCGCTCTTCCGCTTCTACAGTCCGCAAATCCAGCTTGCTCAGGCCGACCTCGTCGTAGCCATGCGCGCCGAAGGGAGGGCTGCGATGTCCGAAGCGACCAGGAATGTCTCAGGGGCCATCCAACGCCTGCGCAATCTCGACGTTCCGGACAGCCGCATCGACGAGGTGCGAAACAGCCTGACCAACCCCCGCACGATTGACTGGGCTTCACCCGCGACCGGCGACATCATCGAGAAGAAGGTTATCGAGGGCCAGCGCGTCATGGCGGGAGATGAACTGTTCCGCATTGTCAATCATTCGAGCGTATGGGTGATCGCCGAGGTCGCCGAGGCCGATATCGCCGCGATCAAGGTGGGACTGCCCGCGACCGTGACGCTCCGCGCTCTTGCCAACGAGCATCGCGAAGGTGTGGTGAGTTTCATCTACCCGGAGATGATGAAGCGTGATACGCGCACGATCTCTGTTCGCATCGAGCTTCCGAATTCGGACCACAAGGCCAAGCCCGGAATGTATGCCGATGTGACGTTTCGTGTTGGTGATGGCGATGCGCCAGCGACCGCAATTCCCGATAGCGCCATCATCGATAGCGGCACGCGCCAGGTCGTCTTGGTGGCCAAGGGCGAGGGGCGGTTCGAGCCGCGCGAAGTCAAGCTCGGGCGGCGCGGCGAGGGTTACACCGAAGTTACTTCGGGCTTGGAGCTCGGCGAAGAGGTGGTCACCTCCGCCACCTTTCTCATCGACGCGGAAAGCAATCTCAAGGCGGCGCTTCGGGCCATCAGCCAGGAAGCGCAGCCATGATCGCAATGGGCGTGCGGTTGCCGAGGGTGATCGGCTCGGCTTTGGGCTTCGCGCGTAAGCAGCCTTCAACAAGGGGATAAATCTCACGCTGGGATGAGGGTTGTCGGTGCAACGGCGTCGAGCCCCCACCTAACCTCCTACTGCGTCGCATAGGGGAACGTTGTGCCATCCTTCTTCAAGGCATAGACCGTGATCGGTCCATCCTTTGGGCCTTCCATTCCGGGAACGCCACTGGGCATGCCGGGGATGCTGAGACCAATACTGTCCTGTGGCTTCTCGGCCAGGAACCTTTTGATGATTTCGCTCGTGAGGTGGCCCTCGAAGACGTAACCATCGAGTTTGATGAGATGGCAGCCTTGGAAGCCCTCAGGCACCCCCGCATCAAGGCTCATGCTTGCCAAGTCCTTCACGGACTTGATCTCTAGCTCGAAGCCGTTCTTGTGCAGGTAGTCTGCGTGGGCCTCGCAGCACTCGCACTGCTGCTGCTTATATAAGGTTCCTTTCAGGGTCTCCGCGAAGGCCGAATCGGACAAGGAAGCGAGCGCCAGCACGGCGAGTATTCTAAGTGCGTGGTTCATACCGAATACTCCTTTCCAGATACAGACAGATAGCACAGGTAAGCGATACGAGGACCGGGATTGACCTGATACAAATTGGTGCTCCGTATCAGGAGGCGATGGGCGTCTGCCCGCTCATGTCGCCTTCGCGCGCGCAGGTCGGGTCAATGCCGCTTGTGGCACTTAGCGGACATTGATGTTGACGCTGAGCATGTCCGCTTTCGGGGGAAAAGCGGACATCGAGCATGAGCGCCCTCAAGTCCGCTAATGACCCAAAGCGGACATACGTCATAGGCGGCTGATGCCGCGATACGCGAAGCGACCGTTCTGGTCAAAATTAAGAAGAGCTAACATTCAGATTAAGTTGTGATGAACCGCCTTGACGCTCAGCGCTCCTCGACTATGTGCGAAGTAGCAGCGACCAACGACAAAGAGACGCTGACAACAAGATGGGAGGTAAGGTGGTGCCTTTCCGCGACCATGCTACGTCCTTTACGCCCGAACACCTGGACGTTCTCACCACGGCGTTTTATGCCGCGATGGCAGAACTCACCACTGCGGGCGTGGCAATTTCCCAACGCGATTTAGCCAATCGCATTCTGGATCGTGCCGCCGACGGCGTTTTCGACGTGGCCGAACTCAAACGAGCTGCACTTAATGGCTTGGTTAGCTCTGGACTAAAAGAGAGCGCTTAGCGGTCGCGTCGCTTCGCCCGTTGCGCTCGGCCTCTCTTTCCGAAAGCCGGCACAACAATTCGGCAAGGTGTTCGGGCAGCGGGTCATTTTTTTTTTTTTTAAACACCTTCCCGATCGAGAGAACAATTCTCGCATACTCGTTCGGCATGACATTCTTGCCTCTTATGTAGAACGATGCCGAGTTCACGAGGTTCCCCCATAGCCCTAAACTCGCCCGCCTACAGCCCCCGCAATTGATTCCCGCGAGCGTCCGCTATTGGCACTTAGCGGACATTGATTTCGACGCTGAGCATCTCCGCTTTTGGGGGTTAAACGGACATCCCTAATTTCCTTGCGCTAAGTCCGCTACATCACGGCCTTTTCAACCCCGCTCTACAGAAACGGCGGCTCGCGCATTAGCAAACCGTCCTTTAGCTTCTCGGCAAGTCTTCGTCCATCGAAACCAACGCCTACACGTCTATGCCGAGCACGTCATGCCGAGCCTACAAACTGAAAACTGCTCACCGTTTTCTCACCGCGCCGGCTTGTCATCTTCCACGGTAATGACAGCAGTGTCGCTGTCCTCTCCAAGCGTACACAGGTGTGTGTCCGGGTTGGGCAGTACGTCGGGCATCTCGCCTTCTTCGTGGGCGAAATACTTTTCTACCCCTTCAAACTCGCACTGTATCCTGACGCTTTGGGCACGCCACGCTGCCTGTTCCGGTATCGTCGCCGGACGCACCGTCAGGGCTTTGTTGCGGGCGGCGAAAGTACCGGCGTACCACTTGCCAACCCAACCCGTCAGCCACGCGGCCGCCGCGTCATCGTCCTTGGCACGAAAGGCCAGGGCCGGCACCCCATCCGCGTCCACGGTGTACGTCTTCACAGCTCGTCCTCCTGCCTCCACCAATCGGATGGCTTCGTCGATGGACGTGCCATCGGGCAGAAGCTATTTGGCCTTGCGTCCTTTCATTTCAAAACTCCTTCCATTGCCTTTGTCATGCTGCTCCTTTAGCCGAAGGCCATGGCGGTCCCGGCCTGACACCCGGGGGGATTTCATTCCTCCCGTGTCGAGGCGACACCGACGAAAATGGGATCCGGTTGGCCGAGATCAATGTCTCGCACTAAGTCCTGCCGTCGTAAGGAGCCTTTGCCAACCTCGTCGTTTCCGGCTCGACCGACACGCGCCAAGTCCATTCCCACCACCGAGGTTTTCACCGCCTTGGGCTTTTTCTCCGCAGCGGCTTATCACTCACAGTCGGAAAGGTCCCCCATGAGGGACGAATGGCCTGCCGGTTGTGATTTTCCTTAACGTTGGCAATTTCATCGAGCATTGCCCGCAACGCCGTGATCGCTTTCTCTTCATCTTCCTTGAGCGGCTCCTGAGGACGAAGTGATTCAGGAGCACGATTAGCACGTCGCCGACGCGACCCAGTTGCTTGCCGTAGCTGCCGACCTCATTCAGGATATCGCGCTCAGCCCAGAATTCGGTTGAAAGACCGCGAGCCACGGTAATTGCGGAATGTCTGCTAATGGCACTAAGCGGACATGCTCAATGCGCCGACGAATGTCCGCTTCTGGGGGCAAAGCGGACGTTGACTAACCGCTGCTTACCAATCTCGATTTATGAGTACACGCCCTAGTTTCGACCCTCCAGACCCGAGCCAAAGTTTTCCTCGGCTCATTAGCGAGCATCAGCAAGCAGAGATTCGCACGAAGCACCCGAACGCTGGGTCCCTGATCACCATCACTTTGTTTTTAGCACTCGCCGGCCTTAAATAGGGAAGGACGCCTTCGGGATCAAAAGTTCTAGGCGCTCTACGATGGTTCTCACCTCAACGGCGAGCTGAACCTGACCGGAACGCGCCAGCAACTCCGATGCCTCCACCAGGAGGTCCGCTGCCTCTTTCAAATCTCTCGTCTGCATAAAACCGGCCGTACTCTCTGCCTTTGTGGGAGGAGAGGTCCACCATGCCAACGGGTCCGGATCCCTGGTGCTCCCTCCCTCAGGCGAACGAGAAGGTATTCACCCAACGAGTCATTGTTTGTCTAAACGTGCGAATGTTTTGCTTAACGATCAGAACCCCACGAGTTCTCTTAGAGAGATTGGAACAAGGCGAAGCCGGTTCGTCGTACCGTGCAGGTATGGTCGAATTGCGCGCGGGGGCTAAGGCATTTCCTGCCCTAGCCCCCTACCAACCGCAAACGTACCGCTTCCCCCGTGAAGCGGGTTCTAAGTTGGTAGTGCATAGTTAGTAGCCTGCAGGAAAGCGACCACGGTTAAATACGCCATAACTTTGTTTGAAACTGCCGTGTGAGCACGTGAACTGCTTGCTCACCTTGATGCATGTTTAGCCATGCGTGGCGAAGTACCGGTCCAGCGCTTGAAAGCGTGTGTGAATCCGCTCACATCTTGGTAGCCAAGCAACCACGCGATTTCTGATATCGAGAGTGTATCGTCAGCCAGGTGGCGTTTCGCGAGGTCCTGCTTCAGGTTCTTCATAACTGCAGCGAAGGTTAGTCCCTCCGACGAAAGTCGTCGTGCTAAGGTTCTGCGGCTGACGCCGAGTTTTCGCGCGATCTCGGCTACTCCGGTGTTGCCATGGGGCAGCAGCAGAGTGATTGCATTTTCCACCCTCAATCCAAAAGGAGTTCGTTGCATTCTTCTAGCTTTGAGTGCCTGCTCGCAATATCCGATCAAAAGCTCGTTAAGATAGAAATCAGCTTGAACAACCGATAGCTGTTTTGCGGAACTCGAAAAGCATAGCTGATCTTCTGTGGCGCCAAAACTTACGTTGCTCCCGAAAAAATTTTTGAATTCATCCACCTCATTATTGCGTCGATGAGTGAAGCTAACCCTGGTGGTCGATAAATGCCGGTTCGACAGCTGCCGGCATATTCGAACGATTGTCGCCATCGCAAATTCAATTTGATGTTTATCGGAATGGCGAGCAATGCCGAGATAGTCAAAGTGAACGGCGATATCACGTCCCTCGCGTAACCTCAGCGCAATACCTTCGTTGACGATCGAACTGTACCGCGCGCCTCGCCGCAGAGCTTCTCCGATACTCTCGGATGACGCCTGCACGTAGTAGAATAGACCGATCATGCGAAGATCGTATTTCTGGGCCAAATGAAATCCCAGGAGGTCGTCGTTAAGAGTCACCGCAACCAGATCAAGGAATTTGATCTGGCGCTTCACGTCCAATCGGGCGCTATGGTCGTCGATTTGTTCTAGTGTCAAGCCTGCTTTCCGCAATAGCGGTGCAACTTCGACGCCTTCCTGTTTCGCTCGATGACAGGCAAGCCGAGTCATGACTCCCATGGCACTCGGAGACCGGTTTGCCGCGTTGGCGAGAGGTGCGCTCACTCGGTAAGACAAGCCTTATGAACTAAAAGAGAGACGGGCGCCAAAGAACAACTTTTCGGCACATAGTACCAAGTTCAACCAAGATGGTTGAGTCTATACAGCCCGCCACTGCACGCACCCATGGCCAGGGATAACGGGAGCTGACGAGTGGCTTTCAGATTGGTCCACGCAAAATTCGACGAGCGTACCGGACGGGCCTACGTCGAATTTAGAGACAAAGACGAAGACGGCGGTGAAGTGGTAGTAACCACCATCTTCTCAACCCGAACCTTAAATCCCCTGAACCATAGGCAGGTGGAGGAGGAACTAATTCGCAAGGCCCGTCACCTTTTGCGAGGAGCCGCAACTTTTGGCCGATCTGTCATGGAGATTCGCCCAAAATAGAAAGCCCCGTATTGCAACCGGGGCTGAGTTGGTTGAAGTGCGAAGCGCTGAGCGCCAGCGCGCGGCGCCGACACGGGGAACATGCTCTCGACCTGGGTCAAGGATCCTTTGGCGGAAGGCCCTTCAAAACGCGAAGCTTTTCGAGCTCGCGCCTGCATGCTTTGGCGTTGTCATGCCAGCCTTTCTTTTCTAGCTGCTCGATGCGTTTTTCAAGATCGGCCAATCTTGCATCACTGCATGGATCGTAGAGGCGTGTGCTCTTCTTGCGCCATCCTAAACGCCAAGTCCCCGGCAGTTTCATGTCGCGGATTACTCTTCTGATCACATAATATTTCCGAGCATCCGAATGGCCATAAATGCGCGCGCATAGGCTAGCGATATCCCAATCACCGTCAGGGTCAGAGGCAATTAGTTCAAGGACCGCTTGGCGAACGTTTTCGTCTTTGTTCATGTCCGCCAGTCGAGTACTAAGCGTGGGAGCGGGAGCCCGCACTATGCCAAACGGGTCCGGACCCCTAGTGCGGCCTCCCACTCCGTCCCATCCCCGGTGCGAAAGCTATTCACCAGAGTGGGCTCGTGTTTGTTTAAACGTGCCATCCTTTTGTCGAACGATCCCACCTCGACTTGTTATACGATTGCCCTGGAGTGCCGGCGTTACTTTCTGCCCGCGCCTTCAAGAAACTGAAGAAGCCCCACAATCAGGCGGCGCTTCTTTTTTGCGTGGGGCCGTTCACTCACATGTCATAAAGAACGCCCCATTAAGCCTCCCATTAGCGTTCAGCGGGCAATTCGTCTTGGGTAATATGTGAGGTGATGAGCATCCGAATGACTATCCGCTTCTGTCGATTTTCCTGGTAAGCCTCGGCCTGAACTCCGGGATATCCTCGGCGGTGGAAGCGGCAGCCAGCCTCAAGCACAAGCGCCAGGGTGGAACCCGATCATCGACATGCTGTCGTCGCCGATGGCCAAGGCCATGCTCCCAGGCATCGCGGCCATTGTCGTCAAGAACAGGATGGGTTCGTCCCGAACGGCGTAGAAGCGTGGTCGGCGGGGGTCGGAGCCTGAAGACGCTGTTCGCGGTCAACTACAGGCGATCGGATCAGGCAAGCCCGGGCGTGCTTATGCGCGCTTGTCGCACTCGTGTTCGGATGCGTGCAATCTCCACCGGGGTGCCGCTCAATCCGTCACGGGTGGACCGAACCGGTTCGGCCCTGGCGTGCCCTTGAGAAAGCCGAGCTCGATCAGAAGCCAGATCACTCCGATGATCGGGATGAGGCCGATCAGCACCCACCAGCCGGATTTGTCACGGTCATGGAAGCGCTTGACATACACGATGATGGTCGGGATTAGGGTGAGCAGCGCGAAAATGCCGGTGAAAAGCCCGATACCCGTTTCGGGATTGTAATTTCCGCTCCCGATGTCGATAGAGGCCAGCAGAACGCCCATCACGGTCAAGGGCAAGACGAGCCAGAGCCAAAATTGCTTGCGGTTTACCCGGCCTTCCGGCGAGAGATAGAATTTCTTGAAATCCATTGGACCCCCCTTCCCCAAAAAACTCCCGCCGCCGCGTCAGCCGGACCCATACATATCTGATGCGGTCTGTTCTGTAGCGCGGCGGCGGCGATCCAGCTTTGTCGTTAGCTATGCTGTTGGCGTTGTGGGCTTTCGCGCTGTCTTGCGGGCAGCGCGCGCCACCTTCCGTCCCGTCTTGCGAGTAGCGCGGGCCACTTTCCGTCCAGTCCTGCGAGCAGTGCGGGCTACTTTCCGTCCCGTCCTGCGAGTAGCGCGGACCGTCTTGCGGGCCGTTCTGCGCACCGTCCGCGCAGTCTTGCGCCCAGTTGTCTTCTTCGTCGCCATGGTTCTCTCCATTCTATTTTGATGCCGCCATCTGTCCGTTCAGTTGGCGCTTTTACCGATAACGCTTCACTTTTTGCAGACTTTGCCTTCCCCCATGACAAGTCAATTACTTTTTACTGAGAGGACGAGGAAAGACAGCGGCGCACTTCCGGATGGACCATGCTCGGGATTATCGCACTGGGTGCCGTTCACTAAAAGCATGTTCGAGGAGTAATTGGCCCCTTGCATGAGCAACCGCGCTTGCGCCGAATGAAGCGGCTCACAATTGATCAAAGAGCGGTGAGGATGCATGCTATAAAGATGAGAGGGTGCCAAGTATCCAGTGGAGGTCGCCATGGCGAATAAGCAAAATTTCAAGCCCGACGAATGGAGCAAGATCTTACAAAGCACCATGTTGGCAGGAATCGCTGTTACGGCGGCGGATCCAAGCGGCTTGTGGGGCGCGCTTAAGGAGGCGTTTGCCAGCAGTTCGGCCTTAGCGGCAGCAAAGTCGAATACCAGTTCTAGCGAGCTCATCAAGGCCGTCATTGCGGATTTCGAGACGAAGGAAGGACGAGCCTCTATTCAGGAAGCGTTGCGCCAGCACCTCGCCGGCGCCAAGCCTGCCGACGTCGTTCAGCGTTCGCTCGACAATTTGCGAGAGGTATCGGCGATTCTCGATGCCAAGGCCCCGCAGGACGCCGCTGGTTTCAAGACATGGTTGGGGGCTATCAGCCAGAACGTAGCAGAGGCCTCTTCAGAAGGTGGCTTTCTCGGCATCGGAGGAGTCAAAGTCAGCGAAGCCGAAAAGGCGACTCTCGCCGAAATATCGAAGGCGCTAGGCACGAGCGCCTAGGTTTGCCGCTGCGAGGCCGCGGCCTGTCAGGCTCCGCAAACTTAACGTGACGTCAAGCGGCCGACAGCCCGGACTGCGGCGTAAACGATAAGGCATAAGACCACAAGAACCGCCAATGCGATGAGCACCCCAATGGTGATCGGCGCGCGAGTCCACCTCCGCCGCCCCGAGCATGTTGAATGCCCGGCACCGCCCCGACCGCGATCAAAGCTATGCCGATCACGAGCAAGGTCGCGGCGACCAGCACAGCCAGGCGGTTAAACTGCCGGAGTCGCTCTAGCTTGGTGCTAAACATGGCCGCCGTAGGGATTTAGGCCGTCGAATTGATATTCGGCGGTGTCAATGTCCTCTTTTCCCCCAAAAGCAGACATTCGTCAGCCCGAGTGGCACGTCCGCTATGTGCCAAAAGCGGACATAGACAGTCACTCCTTGTTGCGCCGGACCGACAGGTCACGAACGGCTTGGCGCAAGGTGGGAAAGATTCGGATACGGTCTCCCGCAAAACCCCGTGACCTGGCCCAGTTTCGCCACTCAGTTGCCCGCCCGGCAGCATTCAGTCGTATGCCGCGAGTCTCAAGTATTCCCACCAATTCGGTGACGGTGAGCAGTCCGGTTGCATCGATGTTGGTAACGGGAAGCAGGTCGATTACGACGTGACGTAAGCTTGGCCCCGCCTCATCAACGACTCGGATCAACGCCCGTTTAAAATAGGGCGCGTTGAAAAAGGTGATCGGCGCGTTGAAACGAAAGAGCAGCATCCCAGGGATTTGCTGACCGCCCTCATGTCGCTCGAGCGAGTGAAGTCCTGGAAGACCTTCGATCTTGCCCAAAATTTCTACACGAGGCCGCGACATCAATTTAATAACGCGCAGCAAGGCAAGGACCACCGCAAACAGAATGCCGTTGACGGCCCCCACTGCCAAAACGCCGAGCGTGGCAAGTGCTGACAGAACGGCCTCGGTCCGATCAATTTGATAAAAAAGGCTGACGCTGCGAATATCGATTAAGGACAAACCAGCGACGACGAGCACGGCACCGAGCGCCGCCATCGGTACGTATTGCAATGGTGCGGTGAGAAACAGCAGCACGAGCGCTACCGCAGCGGCCGCCACGAGCCCAACGGCATGCGTTTTACCCCCTGACGCATCGCTCATGGCGGTGCGTGAGTCCGCCCCGCTTACGGCGAACCCTTGCGACACGGCGGATGCCACATTTGCCACACCCAACGCCGCGAAGTCCTGGTCTGGTTGGATGTCGTATCCGTTTTTCGTGGCAAAACTTCGAGCCGTAAGCATCAGACTTGAGAAGCTGATAAGTGCTAACCCCGCCGCTTCCGCCAGAAGCGAGGGAAGAAGCGCGGGATTGGCGCCAGGCAGCGTAAATGCTGGCAGACCACCCGGAACCGGGCCCACCGTCTTCACTCCGAAGCCGGTCAGATGGAAGAGGAAAACCGCAGCGCCCGCCAGGGTCATGCCAACAAGAGCCGCGGGTAGCCACGGCAGTAAGCGGGGTGCAATCACCATGACAAGAAATGTTGCGGCAGCAACGGCGAGGGTCGGCCCGTGGCTCTCGCCGAGTTTCCCAAAGATCTCTACTAACCGGGGCAAAGTCCCGCTCTCAAGAACCGCCAAGCCCAAGATCTTGTCGGCTTGTCCCAGGATTATGGACAGCGCCACTCCATTGAGAAAGCCCACCAAGATGGGCCTCGACAAGAAGTCCGCGAGCGCGCCCAGGCGAAGAAAGCTTGCGGCGATACATATCAACCCCGTGAGCAGGGCAAGCATCGCCGATAAGGAGGCGTAGGCCGCTTCGTCACCTGCAGCGAGGGGAGCGACTGCGGCTGCAATCACGGCACACGTTGCCGCATCGGGCCCGACAATGAGTTGGCGCGACGAGCCGAAAATCGCGTAGGCCAAAAGGGGCAATAGGCTTGAATAAAGACCGATCTCTGGACGGAATCCGGCAAGCCCGGCATATGCAATCCCAACCGGCACCGCCACCGCGGTAACCGCGAGGCCCGCTTTTATGTCAGCTGGCGCATCCTCGAGCTTGTACTCAAGCAGCTTGGCAAGACCAGGAGCAAAACGGGCGAGAGGTGGCATTCGGAAATATCACCGCGGTCGTGAATTGTGGGAAGCTCTGCCCACTCAATCCTCCGCTAGGAAATAGCTCCTGGATTCCGCTTTGACAATCGAGACTCGATGTCCGCTATGGGTCATTGGCGGACATGTAAGACGGCATCAGGAGATATCCACTTTAGCCTGCAAACCGGACATGCCGAGCTTGTCTCAATGTCAGCTAAGTGCCATGACCGGACAAGCCAATTACAGGCGCGATTGATTGTGGACCCGTAGAGGAGGCTTTAGATGGCTCTGCCGAAGCAAGGTATAGGAACTTCTTTGAGAGGATTTTTTAAAGCGACGATCGTGGGTGGGGTGTTGTTTCTCCTGCCGATGGTTCTCATCCTGATCGTCTTGCGCCACGCAATGCAGCTCGCCGTAAAGTTTACAAAACCCATTTCGGAATTGCTGCCCGTAGAGTCCGTTCTCGGCGTCCGGCGAGAGATTTTCCTCGCCGTACTGCTGCTAATCTTCATCTCGTTCGTCGCCGGCCTCGTCGCCAACACGAATGTGGGGAGGCGCGTCATGCGCTGGTTCGAGAACTCCTTTCTGGGCGGTCTCCCACAGTATCAAGTGATGAAGAGCATGGCCGAGGGCCTTGCACGTGTAGAGAGTGCTGAAAGCGTGCAGCCGGCACTGGTCAGCGTCGAGGATGGCTGGCAGATCGCATACCTGCTCGAACCGCTAGAGAATGGCTGGGTTACTGTATTTCTGCCGCAGGCGCCTACCCCTATGTCGGGCAACGTGATGTACCTGCCGGCGAATCGGGTGCGGCCATTGAGCATCACGATGGTCCAGGCCATGGCGATCGTGAAACACATTGGCGTCGGATCCGCCGAGGCCCTGCGCGGCGCCGACCTCAGGCTTCCCGCAGGCGCTTAGTCATCCACTAGTGTAGCGGTTTATTGCAAAACCGCTGCAAACCCTTTCCCTCCCGTTTGGACGTTCCCTCAATGTCCGCTTTGGGTCATTAGCGGACATTGAGAGCATCTTCTGCACCAATGTCCGGGGAGCTACGCCTTCGGTGCCTGGGGGTCAGGCCTATTCCAATGCGTCCGAGCGCCAGGCATGCTGCGGGTACCCATTAGGGCGACGCGTACTGGGCGGCGTCGACTTTAGTCCAGGTGTCGTCTGGCGAGAACGCAGTGATTTCGTGCACGAGCCGAGTGGTCTTCGGTCCGAGATCCTTCTGAAATACGGTGCCGTCCTGATTCACAATGAAGGTCATGATGCCGGAATTGCCATATTCGGCCGGGTAAGCAATGAGCGCAAAGCCGCCGATCATCTTATCCTTAGCGAGGTAGTCATAAGCGCCACCGCGAGCGGCCGCGCCTTGCCGTGTCAGGATGCGGTAGTAATAGCCATGATAAGGAATCGGGGCGCTGCCGGTCTTGTAGCCCTCGGCTGCAGCCTGCGCAGCGAGATCGCCAAGCGGGCTCGGCTCTTCTCCCTCTGCGGTCGGCCAATAAAGTCCGTCCTTCTTTCCGGGACGGCTTACGATCCTTTGTGCGTAGACACCTCGGCCCTGACCCGCCGGATCGAGTGAGGCATATTCGTTCTGCGCCTGAACATAAGCGAGACTGACCTGGATGGTCGAAAGTTCATTGCGGCCAATCCGCCGGCGAAGGATCTCATCCAGTCCTTCGTTGGTGTTGAACTGCCATTGGCCTGCTTTGTTGACGAGGGGAATGGGGAAAGGCCAATCGTCGCTGCCAATGACGAGCGTCTGTGTGCCGTCTCCCTCCATCTCAATGGCGTGCTTGGCGTCATAGGCAGAGACAAAGTCTTGCCGAATGTTGCTGTCGGCCACGGGATCGCCTGAGCTCACGATAGGCTTACCGTCAGGCCCCAGCACCTTAAGAACGGCGTCCCCGTCTCCCGATCTGGCGGCTGCGACCAGGGCCTCGACGGCTGCCTCGGGGGTACCGAACTGCTCCTGGGCGAAGGCTGGCGCACCAAAACCGAGGAGCGCAGCGATAAAGAGAACGCAGCTTGTTTTTATCATCATGGCAACACCATCAGTTTAAAGTGGCACTTCACCAGCTGTTCGGTCGCCGGATCGAGTCATCGCTTCTTCACGGTAATGAAGAGCTCGCTCTGTTCCGTGCCAGCCACTCTTCCCAAGTCATGAATTTCAGCCCTATCCGATCATAATCGACCATCAAATATCCGTCGTGATCGCGCCAGACGGCGCGGGGTACGATTTGCTGCACCTCCTGCGCCATGACGCCCACATAGGCAGTTCGATCGCTGCCCTTGTAGCGAAAGCGATAGAGCTCCAGACCGTTGTTGAGCTGGACCAGCGGGACGATGTCGTCCTTCAGGCGGATGTCGGAACGACGCCCGCCGCCGCCGCGCCCACCGCCACCACCACGACCGCCTCCGCCGCGGCTGCACTCCGCCGCGTCCGCCACCGCCGCGGCTGACATGGCCTCCGCCCCCACCACCGCCCTTGCGCGCGGCCTTAGGACCGCCCCCGCCTGAGGGTCGTGAGGCCGCCTTAGGACCGCCCCCGCCTGAGGGTCGTGAGACTTGCGATGCACCACGGTCACCGAGGCTGGCTTGGCCGCGCTTGGAGAAGTCTTTGGCCTTTGGACCATCGCTTTTATCGAAGGCATTGCCTCCCGGCTTGCTTTTCGGCTTTGCCTTGCTGGGCTTCTGACCCTGCAGGGCGGCCTGCTTTCCTGAGCGCTCTTTGAGCCCCTGCTGAATTTGACCGGCATCCGGCTTCTGTCCCGGTCCCTTGCCGCCAACGTTTGGACGATCGCCCCCGGCGCCGGGACGGTCCGCGCCGCCGGGACGGTCAGCACCGCCGGGACGGTCCGCGCCACCGGGTTTGCGGTCTCCCGTGCCCGGCTTCAGAACCTGCTCCCCGCTCCGGCCACGATAATCAAGCTTGCGGTCGGTAGGCCGCGCATCCCCCTTGGCGAATTTGTTCCTGACAGCGTCGTTGTTATACTTCACGCCGCGCCGGTGATTGGAATCGTGCTGCCATTTGTTCCGATCGATATCGACGTTGCGGTCGATGTCGACATTGCGATCGACATCGACATTGATGTCGCCGCCATTCCAATCAATATTATCGTTCCAGATCTCACGGCCGACGGCGTAGGCTGCGCCCCAGGCAAGCCCGGTCGCAATCGCGCCGCCGACGATGTAGCCCGACGGCGGAGGATAGTAATAAGGCGGATAGTCAGGATAAGACCACTCGCCGTAAACCACGGCCGGATCGTAATAGGGCACGTGGACAACATCGGGTGACGCAGGCTCGATCTCGATGACCTGTTGGGCAGCCTCCTGCTGGATGACCTGTTGGTCACCTTCCTGCTGGATGACCTGTTGGTCAGCTTCCTGCTGCTTGACCGTCACCGTCTGCTGCTTGGTCGTTTCCAGCTTGCCGTTGGCGTGCGCTTTGGCGCGTAGGCGCTGTATTGCGTCCATCACATCGGCTTGTTGGGCAAGCACCGCATCGCCAAGCTTCTGGGTCCAGTCGAGCTGGTCATTCATCGTCGCCAGCACCGTCGGCGTCGACACGAGTTCCTTCACGCTGGCGTCCCAATCCTGCTTGTCCAGGGCTTCTTTGAGCTTCTCATCTTTGAGCTTCTTGTTTTCTTTCGCGAAGCGGTCGGCTTGTACAACCTCAAGAGGATAAGTCGAGGCCATGAGCACCTGCGCAACCAATGGGTCGGGATAAAGCGCTATCGGCGCGACCAGTTGATCGAGCTGCGCTGCATCGAGCAATTGTTGTTGAGGCGGAGTGCTCTCTGTCTGATCTTGCGCCCATACGGTCCCAATGGGGCAAACCGTTGCGGCCAAGCTTAGCGCAAAAACAATCGCTGAAATTCTCATTGGCTATGTCTCTCGGACAGTGCGGCCTGTCCCTTTTGTGACCTGAGGAATCGGCTGCCGCGCCAAGTTATAAGTGGCTGCCCCGTGAGTAGGGTGAAGGCCACACTCTAGCACAATGGGTTCCCAAGCCAACCGGCGTACGGCTAAAAATGGGATCCTCGCTCTTCCGTAGGGGTGCTGTGTGGAGACCAGGTTCGCTGCGGATACGATTAATTAGGATGGGATGGCGCAGAGATATGGCCAGTGGGCTCTTGGCACTTCTGGACGATGTTGTTGCCCTGGCGAAGGTGGCGGCTGCTTCGCTCGACGACGTCACGACGCAGAGCATAAAGGTGAGCGCAAAAGCCGCCGGTGTCGTGATCGACGATGCCGCCGTTACACCCCGGTACGTGATTGGCTTTGCAGCGGAGCGCGAATTGCCGATTGTTCGGCGCATCGCAGGCGGCTCGCTGAAAAACAAGGTCCTATTTCTGCTGCCGGCAGCACTGCTACTTTCAGCCTTCGCTTCGTGGGCGATCATGCCATTACTGATGATCGGCGCTCTGTTCCTCTGTTTCGAGGGTTACGAAAAGGTACATCAGATTATAGTGCCTCACGATACGCACACGAATCTCTCGCCCGCAGTCGATTCCACAACGCTCGAGGATGACACCGTGGCCGGCGCAATCCGCACCGACTTTATCCTCTCGGCTGAGATCATGGCGATTAGTCTGGCCAGCATAGTCGCCCCAAATATCTTCATGCAAGCACTCGTGCTGTTGGCCGTTGCCCTTCTCGTCACGGCCGGCGTCTACGGCTCGGTAGCGATCATCGTCAAGGCGGACGATGTCGGCGTTTATCTTGCTCAGCGCCGAGGTGCGATTCCGCGCACCATTGGAAAGATCACCGTTCATGGCATGCCGGCGTTCCTTAAGATGTTGAGTGTCGTCGGTACGGTTGCCATGCTTTGGGTGGGGGGCGGCATCATCATTCACGGCCTTCATACCTACGGTATTGATTGGCCCCAGCAGGCAATCCATGCCGCCAACAACGCTGTGCGTACCACCATCCCTTCCATTGGCGGTTTGCTGACATGGCTAACAGGAGCCATCACCTCAGCGGCCTTCGGCCTTGTTCTAGGCGCCGTTGCGGCCTTAACGCTGCGACCTATAACATCCCTGTGGCGTACAGTTCGGCCCGGGTGACGCACAACCCTTCGCTCAAGCCATGTCTATGGCAATATCGCGTTAGTGAATGGATACTAAGCCGACATTTGCATGTCGTAACGCACGCCACGCGCAGTGGCGGCCTGCCTCTCTCAATTTTATGGCTTTGATATTTTGATCTCGACAGACGCCTTCGCCAAACGGCGATATAAATCGCGGCGACGTGCGAGTGGCCACCAGTCATAAAGTATTATCTCAAGCGGACGCCAGTTCGCGACCCACCCCAAAATCGGAAGACTCTGTTCCAAAAGGCGTCTGAGTGGGCCTTCGGCCAAATGTCTGGCCGCTACCTGCGACAGTACAAGGCAAGACACCAGGATCGTCAAGCCAATAGCAAGGAAACGACGACCGTCCGCATGCAACTCATCCAAATCGTGCTGCAAGAGAGCTGCGCGATAACCAAAATATTGAGCAAAGGCCTTGGTCAGTTCTTCTTTTGCGGCCTTGGTGTGCACTGCCTTTTCTGGAAGGTAGACTATTATTTTTATGGGCTGATCGTTGGCGTGCATACGCGTCCAGCTGACGATGTAATCTTCTACATCTTTATTCAGACACGTGAACCGATCAAAGGACTGGAAGAGTTCGCCAATACCGTTGACGCGAACCTCAATCGCACTCTCGTCAGTGATACCCAATCTACGTTCCTCCCATCACGCTGCTGCCTGGCTTTCAAGCTGGAGCATGGAAGAAGCCTACGGCCAAGATTAGATAAAGGGTCAACAGCAAGGCTCCGGTGAACCAACTGGAGCGCCCATCGCTTGTCACGTGCGCCGTTATCATCGCTGCGATCAGGATCGCAAAGGTCTCACCCATTGTGAATGCCAGGTCCATCGGGGCCGCGCCGATAGTGTAGCTCAGAAACACGAGTAGCGGCGCCACGAACAAAGCTACTTGCGTGCTGCTCCCGATTGCTATCCCTAGGCTGAGGTCCATCCGGTTACGCATCGCTGCCATCACCGCCGTGCTGTGCTCCGCGGCGTTGCCAATCACCGCGACGATAATTACGCCGACAAAGATCTTCGACATGCCGATCTGAGCAGCCGCCTCTTCGACCGAGCCAACCAGTATCTCACTAAGCCAAGCGATGAACGCCGTCGAAATCACCAGCGTTGCCAGGGCCGCCCGCAGAGACCAAGGCGCTTCTTTTTCGGGTTCATGCTCGTGCGAGCCCTGGAAGAGGTGCTTATGCGTATGCAGTGAAAAGATTAGGCTCAGCACATAGAGAGCGACGAGGAGGCGGCGATAATCAAGCTGATAGTGGCCTCGTCCACGTCTGTTCCCTCGGGACGCAAGGCGTGGAACAGTCCCGGAATTATTATGGCCACAGCTGACACAAGCAGCATTTCGGCCTGCGCCCGCGCGGTAATCAGACTGAACTCCTGAATCTTGAAGCGTAGCGTTCGAGGACGCCCCCGCGCAATTACTCTGTCAGAGTCAGGACCCGTGGATGCTACACCCCGGCGACAAATGGCACGGGTTCGACGACATCTCCGAAGATTGGTGTCTGCTTGATCCGGTCAAGGTGAGCCTCCTCTCACCAGGAATGGGCGAGGACGGCAAGCTGGAGAAGAGCGGGGTCCCGGCGGCGCTGGTAAACGCGTAGTTCAACCGCTTCGGGATAGTGCCGACCCGCATCACCGATTTCCAAGTGATGTTTCTGTTTTCTATGGGCATTACTAAGGGAAAGTGGGGTACGTTGCTCACCAACCTGCTGGCCTTTAAACGGGCCTACAATTCAAACCGTCAGCTCTCCGAGGTCCTTCCGGAAATTGCGGCGCAATATCCAGATCGATATCGTAACGTCGGGCTGCACGACCTTGGAGATGAATTGTTCGAGTACATACGCCAGAACCGCCCGGGCGACGTGTTGAACGCCGCCTATGAGGGGCTACCGAACGCTGATATGACGCCACGCGAGGCCTACGCGCGACTGGTCGCTGGCGACGTAAATCCGTGTCGGTCGACAAGCTCGCCAATCGCACTGCAGCGAACGCGATAATGCCTTATCCGCCCGGCATCCCGATGCTGATGTCGGGTGAGAATTTCGGCGGTGCTGATTCGCCGCAGATCGGGTATCTACGTGGCATGCAGAACCGGGAGGAGCAGTTTCCCGGCTTCGCGGGGGTGATCGAAGGCGCCGAGATGACCCACGGGAGCTATCACGTCTTGTGCGTCAAGTAGCAACTCGACTAAAAACCGAGTTCAGTCATACTATGCTTATCCGAGAGAGTTGAGTGCCGTTGGTTTGCTAGGCACTCGCGAGCGACGATGCCACTCTTCCCGAACAAAGGCTGAAATTCGTGCTCAATCGATGTCTGGCGAAGTAAAATCGATCGCGCCAAGTCGTACAGAGTCTGACAGCGATTAACAGCTCTGCAATGTCACTGAAGAAGTTGACGCACGTGCCGAGGGTTAACATGGCAAGACTGGCGTTAGTGCCGACGAGGCATTCGCCAAGTACGCTTACATTTTTTACTTTCCCGCTCAATTACTCTCGTGTGCCTCACGAACGCACCGGCTCCGACTTGGACTTTTTTCGCCCGGACGCCTGCTCAGGTAATGGCAGAGCTTCGGTCGGCCGGTAAATTTTAACCTCGGGACCCGCCTCCTCGGGCTGGATTTGGTCCCGGCCGGAAATGGAACGGCGCGCGTCTTCAAGCCCGGCTGTCCAAGCCTCCTTAATGGTAGCGCGGGAAAATTCGTAGTCCTTCACCAAGCCCGAGCGTGAGGGGCGCGTATTGATCAGACGAATGATCAGCCAGCTTCTATCGACGAAGGCGGCAGCTAGTTTCTGCGCGTCAGGATCAGATTTCAGCTCTGGCGGCAGTCTGCGCAGCAGCCGCTGGCCGGCGTCAGCGAGCTCGCCCAGTTCCTGTATTCGTTCGATGTTGAACGAGTCCTGCTCGCATACTGGATGTCCTTGGCCCGTTCCGACACCTGGCCTAAATTCCGCGGTAGTTCTCCTTGGGCATTGAAATTATCGACCTGAATGATGCGGGCGGTGGTCAATGGTCTTTCGTCCGCCACATAAGTGATTGGCGTGTTGGTTACCACGCCGCCGTCCCAGTAGTGTTCCCCGTCGATCATCACCGGCGGGAAGCCAGGCGGCAGGGCTCCACTGGCTCGGATATGGTCCGAGTGGATAAGGGTATTCTTCGTATCGAAATAGGTGGAGGTGCCCTTGCATACATTCACGGCACCCACCGAAAGCCGGACCTGCCCGCGATTGATCAAATCAAAATCCACTAGCTCTTCTAAAGTGGCCTTGAGCGGAGTCGTGTCGTACACACTCAGGGCGGCTTCGGTGCCGTCCGCGGCGAACGACGCTGGTGGCATTCGAGGCCTGTAGAAGCCTGCGACGCCGAAAGTGGCAGCTGACATCGCAGCCATGTGGTTGACGGCCGGTCGAAATGAGTCGAGCCATGTCGGCAAGGGAGGCCCAACATTAACTGAGATTCGCTGCCAGAACTCACGCAGTCGCTCGACCCGCCGCTCTGGCGGATTGCCGACAATCAGCGCTGCATTGATGGCGCCGATCGAGATGCCGACGACCCAGCTAGGCTCCACACCCTCTTCGACGAGGCCCTCATATACGCCGGCTTGATAGGCTCCAAGCGCACCACCGCCCTGTAGCAGCAAAATCTCGTGATCGTACTTCATGCGTTACTCTTCCTTACAACCGGCATCGCGCCTGACGTACGCGCATTCAGGCCACGCCTTACGACGACCGCTCCGCTGCCTTAGAACCAGACGCCAACGTCGACCGTGTAAACCCATCCGGTGCCGCCGACCACATAGGGAACTGCCGTGTAGCCGACTGCCGAACGGTCCATGTAGAGAGCCTGAGCGTTCATGCGTACTTCCTTGTAGCCAAAAGGAAAGTACGTCAATCCCGCTGCAAGGTCCCACGGGTCTCCATATTCACCGAAAATCTTTGATCCTGAAAGATAGGCTTGCAAATAGTCCGGTTTGAGCATGGTGGACGCGTACACCTGGAACCCATGATCGAACAGGCTGGTTACAGGTATGGTTCCGGTAACGTTGAAGTCATCCAACCATCGAAAATAATACTCTGCTTCAAGCGACCAACCCCTCCACTTTAGCCCAGCGTCCAGGTCCAGCATATTGTATGTCGCCTCTGTCGATCAGTCCCTCCGGTGTTGAAAGCATTAGGGGCGAAGAGCAGCGTTCCATCCGAGAGACGTATCTGACTGTTTTCGAAAGAGTTGACCCCTGGCTGGGCTTGCCTGTCCTCACGGCTGTGGGTGAAATGGACCCCAAGCAGCGTCGCGAGCTTCTGGTGTTCCTCATAATCGCCGAAGCCTTTACCCGGCCCGAACTCACCGGTGGTCGGCATCCAGTAAAGCACGCCAGAGAGCGTCTCCATGTCGGGATCCAGCTGGGCTGCGCTGACGCCAAGGACGCTGAGATTGGGGGCGAGTGCCACCTTGTAATCCAGTTTATCCGTAAGCTCTCCCTCCGCCATGTCTCCCTGTATGTACGATCCGCGGAAGAATTCATCTGCCATCCCACGATGGTCGATCCTGAGCCAGTTCGGGAAGGACTGAGCGGTTGATCGCGTTGTAGGCAACGAGAAGATACCGGCCGTTACCTTCAAGGCATCGGCGAATTTATAGCTGATATTGCCGCCAACCACGACTTGGGCAGGCTCACCCTGGTTTACATTTTGCGTCCAGGCATACCAAAAGTAGCGGAACCGTTCGTCAAACAGCCATCCGTGCAGAATAACTTGAAGTCTATTCAACTGGATGTCTTGTCTCAGATCGAGCTCCGATAGTGCGTCCAAACGCATCCGTGTAGAATTTATCCAAGTTCAACTGGTTTAGGTAACGCACATAGCCCTTGGTGGAGAAGTGGACCTCCCCGTTAGGTCCGCGAGCGAGAACGAAGCCTAAAGGGGATTCGTAGGGAAACCCCATGACTTCCCCAGGGGGACCCGCAACTTCGTGGGGACCTGGGTCTGAAGCTGTGGCGTAAGCCGCAGTAGAGGCTGCCGCAGTAGCGGCTATGGCGTCCAACTCCCCCTGAGGGCGTTCATCCTGCGATGGAGTGACGCCCAGGCTTGCTTCAAGCGCTGCGATCCTCGCGTCAAATTCGGCAAGTTGCTGCTGCATGGTTTGCTGCATCGTCAGGATCGAGTCTTGCAGATCTTTTTTCGTGCGGAGCAGCTCTTTCAGCTGCTCGACGCGCTCACGCTGGATGTCCGCCGAGGGCGACGGAGCCGTCTGCGCCTGCGCTAGGCCGGACGTCAGCAACAGGATAGGCAACAGAGACCTGGCGAGCGCTTTAAGCCTTAAGAGTGTGAAAATCGGCTCTCGCGGAGGCGAGAAAGCAGTGTGAGTACCGTTGCGTGAGAGGCAATCGAGAGGCGGTGTCTCTTTGCAGCGGGAGTCGCGCGCACCGCCCCGCACAACTAACGAAACCATTTGGCTCGAATTAGAGACTTCGACCGCCCTGGCTGCTCGACGCACTCAACCCCCCCACCGCGTACTTACGGGAACCGCACTACACTCTAGCTCAGTCCCACGCCTGCATTCAGCGACTAGCTAGTATACTTCATGCGCTGCGTGTCGGTTCGAACATGCGAGAGATTTTGAGTGACTGTGGCAGTTTCGTCACTGTTCGTTTGGGTTGCCGGACTCGCTCGTAAAGCCGGCAAAGTGTAGGCCGTCGCGCAAGGGCTCAGGGAGTCAAGGTCTGGCGGGGGACGGCCATGAGGAGGCAACTCTACTAGAACTCCTGATGGCGACGGAAGACACCGGCAACGACATGTGGTTCGCGCGGGCATCGACTGGGTTTCGCTGCCCCGACCGCGACCATGGGATCCCCTTATCCCATGGGCTATGACGGCCCGCTCTCCGACGATGGATTCTTCGTGGAGCGGTCGAAAACAGACCGGGTGCTCGACGCCTTCTTTAACTTTCACACTTCTTCGCCATTTATCTCGCGGGCAAGATCGCCACGACACCAGTGATGTTCATCTGCGATAAGGGCGCGAGCTTGCTCGACGATCTGGAGCTTGAGGGGCCTCGACATAGGAAGCTTCCGCTAGCTGAACCTTCTCGAAGTCTCTTCGGTCGCCTTAGAGGCGTCACGGGCCGTGCCGAGATACATCTCTCCGAGTTTGGAAAATTCGGACATGTAGGCGTCATACGCCTTTTGGGCATACCGCGTCTGGACTTCGACCACAGCTGGGAAAGACCGCGCACGAAGAAGTTGCTCCCACGACTGCAAAACATCGTCGAAGCGTCTCTTCGAGAAGTCATTCATCTCGGTAGCAATGGCCTGGAAATTTCTGTTGATTTCAGCGAAGGAACGGCTTGCCGCTTCAAAGCCACGCTCAGCAGCCCTCTGAAATTCCTGTCCTACTCGCTTGGCCTGCTCCTGAGCTTCCTGCCCCATTCTATTGGCCTCTTCGGCCATTCTCTTGGTTTCTGGCATAGCGACCTCCTCTTACAGAACTGGCGCACGATGGCGATCCGTCGTCATCTGCAGCTCTTATTCTAACGCTCAAAAGCGTCAGTGGTTTGTTCGGTGGGCCGCCGGGTTCGCCGCCAGCATGAAAATCGAAATGGCACCCTAACAACAGGTTCACCGGGGGCCGCCTTGGGCGGGGGAATTACACCGCAATACCGGTCACGCCGTCGCTTCACTTCTTATTGGAGGCTAATTTGAAGTGCCTAGGCGGCTGTCATTGAGGCGCGCGGCTCGGCGCGGGGAAATAGGGCTTGGGAGGTTACATTGCCCTAGCCACCCGCTAGGCTAACAAGACACCATCCCCGTCGTGAAATGGGAAGGGAGGAATAGAAAATGCCCGAGAGAACTAGCGCGATCCCGGCATGGGCATGGATCGTGGGCGCGGTGCTCGTGTTTGTAGGCACTTTCGCCGGTTACCGCATGGTCCAGACACAACAGCACCTGGCAGCTGCCCAAAGCGAGCTTGAGAGCGCTAAGCAAGCGGCGGAGAAGGCGAACGCTGAGCGCAAGGAGCTACAGACCAAATTGGATGAAGCCACATCAGAGGTCAGATCAGCCCAATCCGTGCTTGCGAAGACGCAGCCTCTATTGGAAGCAGCGCAAAGCGAACTTGAGAGGGCGATACAAGCGGCTGAGAAGGCGAACGCCCAGCGCACTGAAATTCAGGTCAAATTGGACGAGGCCGCATCGGAAACCAAATCAGTCCAATCTCGGCTTGCGGAGACGCAGTCTCGTCTGGAAGCAGCGCAAAGCGAGCTTGAGAGCGCCGAGCAAGCGGCCGAACAGGCAAAAGCGCAAGTCGCGGAGCTTGAGCAAAAGGCGGCCAGTCTCAAATCAGAGCTCCAAAAGGCCGACGGTCAGCGCATTGAGCTCCAGGCGAAATTGGATGAGGCCGGATCGGAGATTGAGCGGCTAAAAAATGAGCTCGAAAAAGCGCCGCGCGCCGAAAGTCCTTGAGGCCGCCTGGGGGATGAGGAGACCGTGCCGATTGGTTCGAGACTTAGCACGCTCATGCAAAACCTCACGTCGTCGGCCCCGCTGACATAAAACCCGTCGCCCCACATCTTCTTGGAGGTCACGCCGCTGATGGTGATGTGCTCGGCGCGTTTCCCAATGTGGATCCCCATGCCCCATTCGCCCGACTTACCTTGGTGTTGATCGCGGTCGCCTTCCAGCGTACCGCCAATCACCCAGACGTGGGACGCGTTGGAGATGGTGATAACGGCATATTTCTTCGCGGTATTGGGAATCGCCTTGAGCGTGGCACCATCCGAAAGTCTTAGCGTCATGTCGCTCTTGAGCTTGAGACTGCGCTCGCTCGCGGCATCGACCATGTAGGTGCCGTCGGGCACAAGGACGGTGCCCTTGGTGCCTCCGACCTCGTCGATTGCGGCTTGGATTGCGGCGGTATCGTCGGTATTGCCGTCACCCCTTGCGCGTTTGTCTATGACATTGACGACCAGCGAAGCGGCGGGCGGCGGATCGCAATTCGACGGCGCGCTCGATCGTGCTTGAGCGCATGGATTGAGCAATAGCGCAACAAGCACGACAGGGCACAAAAAAGCGGCAAGTCTTCGCGTCTGGCCCGTGGCAATCACGCTCGCCTCACATCCGTCCTGGCCGTAGTATTATCAGGCGCAATGAGAAGATTTTTGGCAAATCCGACCTCGGATGTACTCCTGATACTGGCTGGTTTCACCGAATTTCGATTGGCGATTGGAGCATGAGGCAGCCGGTCTGGCACGTGACGCCGTTTATCTTCTCCGGCCGGACACCTATGTGGGCGCTGAGGCCTCTTATGGGCCGAAGGCCCTCAACGGCTATTTCGCAGACCAGGATATCCGGCCTATCGCCATCGCTAAACAGAGCAGCAATGTCCGCTTAGGGTCATTAGCAGACATTGCGTCACGTCCGCGTCATGTCCGTTATTCCCCTCAAAGCGGACATTCATCAGCGCGGCTTGCACGTCGCTTAGTGCCACAAGGGGACCTCGCTGTTCGGCGGGAACAACGATAGTGACCTTGGGGCTACGCTTATCGCGGCCCTCAATGTTAATGAGGCCAGCATAGGCGAGGGCTTTAAGCGCCCGGCTCTTGGCGAAGCGATCCACGCCCCAACGGTTCAGGTGAAGGTTGGAAACTAGGAAGGTGGCAGACTTCTTGAGGCCGGATAGGTGCCACAAGATACAGCCAACCCAAAGGGCGCTGACACCTAGCTTGCTGGCATCATGAAGCCAGCCCATCGGGATAGGTCCGCGGAGGAAGAGACCATCAACCCTGCGCACCATCGTGCGCTTCCTGCGTGACACCTTCTCAATGTGCCCAGCAAACGCCTTGTCGAGCTTTAAGGCGTTAGGGTCCCAACGGTTCATGACCTACCTACTTTCTTATTAAAGAAGAGGATATGCATAGAAAGAGACTCCACGTATGAGCGCCTACGCAACATTCTGTAGCGCTTGTGCAACATTGCTCTCGCCAATCAGCCCCATAACCCGCGTCCACATTTCCTTGCCGCGAGAGTCCTCATAACGATTTGGGTGGCAGACCATCTTCACATCTGTGCCAAGCTCAAACCCGGCCAGCACTATCGACGACGCCTCGCGCATGGCTTCGCGCATCGCCGCCACATCTTCATCAAGCCTGGACAGTGGCGCCGCGATCAGCACGGCATCGTGAACCGGGGCGCAGACCTCGATGCCCCTCTCAGTGGCGAGACAGCACGCCAGCCGGAGCATTTCGGCGCCGTTGGCCTGCATGGGGAAGTTTCGGAAAAACCGGGGATTCGAGTTGGGGGAGGTATGCACCCTCCAGCCGAATACTGTGTCTATGCTTCCGTGCAGTGTTGCATGGTCTACCGCGGCATCGGACCAGCGCCAGAACACCTTGTAAGTTTCCTGGTGCAGCCGGATCAGCTCGCGCCCCATGATAGTGGGCTGTCCGATACGGGCGGCGAGGGCTTCGGGGCCCATGCCATACTGCACGGCAAGCACGCACGCCTTGAATTGTTCTCGCTTTGCATGATGCGATATCTTGTCGCGTGCGCCGGAACAGCACCGGCCTGCACAGCGAAAGCGAGATAGGGATCGCCCGAACGATAGGCGTCCATCATAGCCGGGTCGCCTGATAGTGCCGCGGCGATGCCGAACTCTTGTTGGGCCCAGTCGCTTAGGCGAGGCCATAGCCAGGAGGCGGTTTGATAAGGCCGCGCAGCCATACGCTAGGGCCGAAGATGAAACGTGAGTTGGATGGCTGATTGCGGGAGGTGCGCGAGCGGAAGGCAGAAAGTAGGCATCGATTGCGGCCATCCGGGCCGACAGCAAGATCAGACAGGCGAAGCTCGGAGCAGCGAACATCGGAGTTCCCGCAACGGTGAGACACATGGATGCGCACGCGCCGCTTGGCGGAAGGCATCGTCACTCAAGTCTAACTTGCCGCTTTCCAGCCGCGGCCACGGGATATCCGTCCTGGCGAGCCAGGAGGCGAAGCGGTCAGCCTTGAAGCTGCGGCCATCGAATACGCCGTAGTCGGCATCGATCTCGGCTATCAGCTGATCCTGGATATCGTCCCAACGCTCGCGCAGCTTAGCCAGAAGCGGCGCATCGAGCGGCACGCCGTTGTGCTCCATCGTCGCGGCCGCGGCCATATATCGTCCGCGGAGAAGCGCTCGCGGCAGATCAATGTGTCGAAGCATAGGGGGGAGTAACCGCGTCAGCGCAGCCACGTCTTGTTCGCAATAAGTGAGAATTGCTTCGCGCTCTTGCTCCGACCAATCCCCGCCACGCAAGACCAGATCGCGCATGGCTTCCTTTTCGGATGAGTTCATGCCGTCGAAGCCATAATAGCTGAGAGCGCCAAGAAGGCCGGAACCAGCTGGCACCTGTAGGCCGTTAGTCCGACACCTAAACTCGGTGAACAGATCCAGGATGCGGGCAGGCTTGGGCCATCCTAGCGCCAGGTGACAGCCGATCTCTGCGCTTGCGTAATACGCGATGAAGAGGGAGTCTGGTCCGATGCTGTACGGCGGGTAAGCCGAACTCATCCACAAACGGAGCTTGCGCCCGCTCCGCATTTCCCATGCGACCAGACACACCGGATCGGGACGCGCCCCATCCTTGACCGCAAACTCAAAGTCAACGGCCCACACCTCGCGAAAGGGCAGCGCGTCCAAATTAGATTGCGCCGCGCAGCTGCAGAATGACGGGATGGTCCGGGCGATCCACGAGCCTATCCCGAAACGCGATCTTGAGTAGCTCGGTGAAGGGCAACTCAGGCCATGTTGGATCCGGGATGTTGGCCGATGCCTCGAAGATCTCATAAGCGCCAAGCGACATGTTGGCGGTGAGGCGCACCCAACGGCGCATAGCTACGTCCGCAGCCGCCTCAGCGGAGCGATGCCATGCGTTATGTTTGCCGTCCGGGGCTGGCAGCCGTACGGGCCACAAGTGAACCACGCCTTGCCGGTTAATTGCCGTGTAGATCGTGGCGGCAACCAACTCGCCCACGAGGTCGGGAGCGATGGCCGGTGTTACCAAGTACACTTCCCGATCTTCCTTGAGTTCGATGATGGCCGCGGGCGAAAGCCGGTAGGCCGGATCGGAATGCACCCGCACGAAATCCTGGCGGCTGGGTTTCCGAACCGGGATCGTGGTGATGAGCTTCTCTAACCGCGGTTCCATCGGTGAAGGTCTGATCCAGGCGCAGCGACGCCGGGTCAAAGGGGTCTAAAACGTCATTCATTGTTATTTCCTTTTTTCAAAGTAGCGGCAGGCCAGCGCGGACGCCGGCACGGTCTTGGACGTGACGCCGGTCAAGGCGATGTATTTCCGGCAAGGACGATTGAGGGCTCGGCCCTGCCCGTCGCCCCAATAGGTGCAGCCACGGCATCGAGCCCCGGCGGGTCCGGTTGAGGCGAAGTGAGCTTGGCCTTCGTAGGTGAGAGAAAGTTGCTCTTGGAACTCCACGCCATGGAGCAGCGTCAAGTCCCAGTCGATTTTCATTCTCGCGGTCGCGGTCATGGTCGCCTCCGTCTGTCGAGACATGCCGGAATATCGCCGATGTCATCGCGACCATTCTCAGCCTGCACGGGCGACTTGCCGATGACGGCGTTGAGTTCATCCATGAGGACTTGGAAATCCATCTCACGCCCTGCGAGATCAAGCTTCGTGAGCGCCTCAACGTAATATCGGCGGGCTGCGTCGATGCCGACATGAGTTCGGCGGGATGAACGCGATATAGCTGCCACCACGACTTCGCGTTGATGCCAGCCCCGGCGTTTCGGTTTTCAGGCGGCCACATCTGCGCCTCCGTCACGTTTGGCCTTCAGGGCCTCGAGGTGTGCGTCTATCTCGCTCTCGTCGAAGTATGTCCGCCCCATACCCGGAATTGGAGCGGGGAATTTTTTCTGCTTAACGAGCTTCCTGAGATGCTGCGGATGGTACTCAAGACCCTTTTTGGGTTTGAGTTGACTGATGTGGATCAGCCTCATGCTGCCGTACTCCTTTATCCCGCGTGCGTGATTGCGCGCTAAGAAGGAGTTGGGAAGCCCAGTGCGTGATTGCTCGCAGCGATAAGTGCGGGAGTTTATGCGCTACTTTTCTTTGCGGGTTTTGGAGGTTTACGCGCACGATGAAGCTCGACGTGATCTTGGCGCAGGTCACGTTGGTGCCGCGATCCTTGGCTTCATTCACGGCCTGCTGAATGGCTTGAGGATCCGTGCCATACTTTTTTCCAGTCCTGGCGCAATTTCTTGTTTTGATCTCGCGCGCGCGATCAGCGCCTTTTCAATCGGCCTGGGATATAGGCTCTTAGGGCGGTGCCGGGGTTCTCTCAAAGCTCCCCTCTACGTACCGAGCAAGCCACTCACGATCATCCTTGGTAAGGGGTACATTTGCGCGCAGGATCGTGGCGAGCATTTCGGGGTGCCCCTGGAGGCCTCGCCTAGGGCGGTGACCAAAGTAAACTCAAACAAGTCTCGCAGCCGCGCCTCGGCTTCGTTGCCGCAAAAGAGCAATCGATATGGGCCCGTTCCTTATTAAATGCCATTTATGCTCGCCCCTTGATCTTGACCACGTTCTTTGGCGGAGGCTCGGCGAGGTCGCGTATCTTCCCGGCCCACAGCTCGAGCGCCTCGCGCATCTCGTCCAGAAATTCGTGCTGATCATAAACGCGGTCGAGGCCTCTCTTGCCGTGACCGATCACTAGCTCCGCGACCCTATGTTCCACTTTCAGGGCTGACATGCGCGTGCGGACAGTGCGCCTCAAGTCGTGGATGGTGAACGGAGTGTCAGGGGCTTTGCCAAGCTCCTTCGCAACTAGCTCGTCAAGCCGCTCCTTCCCAACGCTGAAGCTGTTGTCGGGAGACCTGCCTGACTTGAAACTGAATAGACAATCGCCCCCATCGAACTGCGGAAGCGAATTGAGGATTGCAAGCGCCGACCCCGACAACGGAATTATGTGAGCGACTTTGCTTTTGAAACGTTCTGGCGGGACGGTCAAAATCTTCTTATTGAAATCGATCTCGCCCCAACGCGCGCCACCGATCTCATTCAGCCTCGCTCCTGTCAGTAGGAGCAATCTGTAGAGAGGCCCGAATGGGTAAGCCATAGCCTCAGTCGCACGCCAGAACGCCACCAGTTCGTCGTCCTGAAGGACGCGATTCCGAATGACCCTTTCACCGATCACCTTCTTGGGGCTGATGCCTGCAGCGGGGGAGGCGTCTAGATACTCTTCGTCGACGGCCCACCCAAAAAACACCTTGGCAGCAGTGAGGACGTTTCGTGCCATAGCTGGGGAGCCGCGCTCGGCGATATCGGTGATGCGGTTCTTTACGTCCCTGCGGGTGATGTCGTGAAGCAGCTTGTCGCTCCAGGCAGCAGCAATCTCTTTTCTGAGTATGCGCATCGTCTCCGCGATCTGGCGTTGGTCCCTGACGTGAGGCTGGCGTAAAAACTCATCGATCCGCGCCGGGAGCGAATTTTCCTGCTTTAACTGTTCTGCCTTCTTGGCCTTCTCCAACTCCACCTGGCGGCTGCGTGCTTCATCTTCGGGATCGGTGCCCTTTTGGATTAGCTCAAGCCATGTGTTGGCCTTCTTGCGAGCATCGGCCAGCGAAAGCAGGGGGTACCGGCCCAAACGGCGGCGCGCCGGGAAAGGAGCTACCTGGGTACCGAGCTACGAGGACGAACGTGAGCAAGCCCTTGTCAGAGACGCGCACACCGAAACCAGGGAGCGAGCCATCATATATGATGCCTGTATCTGAGGCCTTCAGGGATCGGAGCTTCCTGTCTGTGAGATGTTCCCTGCGCGGCTCGCGCGCTGTATCTTTTGGTGCTTTCACCATGGTGTCCCCCATCTGGCAACGTCTTGGCAACATTTACCACGCGCTTGCATGCGCGGCAATGCTCTCGCATGCTCACAGAAACCAATGAAATTCAAGGCATTTTGAGTGGAGACCAATTTCCAATGCGCGGGTATGCGCTCTAATGCGGACGTGGTGGAACTGGTAGACACACAGGACTTAAAATCCTGTGGGGGAAACCCCGTCCGGGTTCGAATTCCCGGCGTCCGCACCAAAACCTCGGCGCTACCACGGCAGTCTCGGCAGCTGAGGCTGGCGCAGGCGCTTTTGCTGACCACCTGGACCGATCTTGGGCTTCCAGCCTTTCGGCTTGAGACTGTCTCGCAGCTTGTCTTTCGGTTTGAGCGTGTCTCTCAGCTTATCGTTCGGCTTGAGGATGTCCGGGAGCCGGTCTTTGCCGTCGCGAAGGCCGGGGAGGTTAAAGTTGCGGAGCTCGCGCTCGAGCTGTTTCAGTCCTTGGCGCGTCACGGTCCGCGTAAGCGCGCGTTCGATTCTGTCAACCGACCACAGGCTCGGGCGGAGCGGCGCCTGGAGTTCGCGAACGGATGACTGTTGCAAGTCCCGGCGTGTTGAGGGTCACAGTGCCGGCCTGATTTTTCACGTTGATCTCGCCGGCAAGGAGCAGCACGCTATATTCCCCGTCGACCGGGCCGCCCCAAAATTCCGTTCCGCGGATACCGATCTCGGCGACCGGGGTCGAAACCGTAATATTTTTCTCGCTTAGCTCCTTGAGCCGTCCGGTCGCGAAGCGGAACGCCCCTTGGGTCGTCGTCAGCAGGACGTCGCCCACCCCTTGGTCGGGATCGAACACGTAGCGGTCGATCACGACGCGCGCGTCCTCGCCGAGCGTCAACACCGTGTCGTCGCGAAAGGTCACTTGCAGATGACCGTCGGCCCCCGTCTTGAGTTCGTCGTTCAAATGCACGGTCGCACCATCCACGGCCGCCGTACTCTGACCGCTCGAGACAATCTCAGCCTCGCCCTCGACTTCGCTGATTGCGCCCACTTCCGCGGAGGGATCGGCGGCGTGGGCGCCACTTGTCGCGGCGACAAGCACAAGGATGGCTGGAAAGAAGGACCCACGCCGGCAGATCGACCGCAAGACTTTGAATGGCGCTGTGGCGTGCACGGGCCTTGCCCAAGTAACGGCGCGAAAACCTGACGGTCGGCCTGGAAATTGTCAAGTTGGCGTCCGGCGCGGGGCTTCCGCTCGTTCGGTCTGACGGCGAACGGCGGGTCGACAATTATGCGGCGGCCTCGTAGGCTCACCGGGCTCAGCGGCTTCCGGGATCGCCAGGGAGGGTTTGCGGCATGAACGACCAGCCTCAGCGCACGCAATTTTTCGGGGGATGTCCCCATGACTGCCCCGACACCTGCGCCATGATCTATGAGGTGGAAGACGGAAGGCTGGTCGAGGTCAGGGGCAACAAGGAGCACCCCATGACGCGCGGCGGCCTATGCGTCAAGCTGAAGGACTATCACGACCACCATTACAACCCCGACCGCGTGCTCTATCCCTTGCGCCGGGTGGGCCCCAAAGGCTCGCGGCAATTTGCGCGCATCGGTTGGGACGAAGCCATCGCCGAAATCACGCAGCGCTGGAAGGACATCATCGCGCGCTACGGCAGCCAGGCGATCATGCCGTACTCCTATCTCGGCAACGAGGGCCTGGTGCAGGGGCTGACGGCGGGAGATGCCTTCTTCAATCGCCTCGGCTCGACCGTCAACGAGAAGACTTTCTGCGCCTCGGGCTCATCGACCGCTTGGCTCCTCACCGTCGGGCCTACCGGCGGGGTCGATCCGGAGAGCTTCGTCCATTCCCGCTATATCGTGATCTGGGCCTGCAACTCGATCTCGACCAATCTGCATCACTGGCCGTTCGTGCTCGAAGCTCAGAAGCGCGGCGCCAAAGTGGTGGTAATCGATTCCTACCGTTCGCGCACGGCCAAGCAGGCCGATTGGCACATCATGCCGAGGCCCGGCACCGACGGCGCGCTCGCCATGGGCATCATCGCCGCGATGATCGAGAACGGTCATGTCGACAAAGAGTGGGTGGAGAAACATACCGTCGGCTTCCCCGAGCTCGCCGCCCGCGCGGCCGATTTCACGCCGGATTATGTCGAGCAGGTGACCGGCGTCCCGGGGCAGGACATCGCCACGCTCGCGCGCGAATTCGCAACCATTCAGCCTTCGGTCATCCGCCTCGGCGTCGCGCTTGAACGCCATGCCGGCGGCGGCCAGACCATCCGCGCCGTGTGCGCCATTCCTGCGCTCGCAGGCTCATGGCGCCATGTCGGCGGGGGCTTGTTGCAGATGCCGCTGTGGGAGTTTCCCATCGACTGGGCGCGCATCTCGCGACCCGACTTCATCCGCCCGGGCACGCGCGTGGTGAACAATCTTCAGCTTGGCCGCGCGCTCGTCGGCGACATGAAGCTCGATCCGCCGGTCATGGGTCTCTATGTCTACAACACCAATCCGGTGAGCCAGGCCCCGGAGACCAATACGATCGTGAAGGGGCTGAGCCGCGAGGATCTCTTCTTCGTGATTGCCGAGCATTTCGTCACCGACACCGCGGCCTATGCCGACATCGTCCTGCCCGCAACCATGGCGGGCGAGCACGACGATATGATGTTCTCCTGGGGCCACTTCTATCTCACCATCAACGAGCAGGCGATCAAGCCGTGCGGCGAGGCCAAGTCGAACGCCGAGATCTTCCGGCTGCTCGCGGCTTCGTTCGCGTTCGACGATCCGCAGTTCAAAATGAGCGACATGGCGCTCGCCGAGCATTACGTGAAATGGGACGCGCCGCAGATGGCCGGCACCGACATGGCCTATTTCCGGCGTCATGGTTATTTCCATCTCGCCGTGGGCACGCCCGACGACCGGCTGCCGCATGCCAACGGCAACTTCCCCACGCCGTCGGGCAAAGTCGAGTTCCTGGTCAAGGACGCCAAGAACTTCGTCGCGCCGCCTTTCCGCATGATGTACGAGGCGATGCAGTCGGGCGAGGATGTCGACCCGTTGCCGGGCTATGTGCCGCCGCGGGAGAGCGTCGCCACCAACCCGCGTCTTGCCGAGCGCTATCCGCTCAGCGTGATATCGCCGAAGAGCCACGGCTTTCTCAATTCCTGCTATGCCAACGAGCCGCACAAGATCAAAGGCCAGGGCGAGCAATTCGTGATGATGAGTCCGAAGGACGCGGCGGCGCGGAGCATCCGCGAGGGCGATCCGGTGCGGGTGTATAACGATCGCGGCGACTTTGAAGGACTTGCCCGCGTCACCGACGACGTGCGCGACGGCGTGATCGTGGCGACGCTCGGCTATTGGCGAAGCCTCAATCGTTCCGACGGCTCGGTGAATTCGATCTCGTCGGCCGAGTTTTGCGGGCTTGGCCGCGCGCCGACTTTCTCCGACAATCTCGTCCAGGTGGCCCGCGTCAATTGAGAAAAGGTCGACCGAGTTCGTTCCTGCGCTGGAGGGCGGCCGTTTCCGGCTCCACCTTTGGCATAGCGCTAGCGGCGGTGCTCCGGTAGCGACAATTGACCGCCATCAATAAGACCTTTGGGAAACGGGCGCCTATGTGGCGCGTTGTAGTGATGTTCGAGCCGCCGAGGAGACCGCCCCATGAGCAAAGACCTTAAGGAGCGCCGCAAGGCGCCGCTTCAGACACCGACCGATCTTGGCGACAACGCGCGCCGCGACATCACGGGCGCGCTCAATGCGCTGCTCGCCGACGTTTTCGCGCTCTACCTCAAGACCAAGAATTTCCACTGGCATGTGAGCGGACCGCATTTCCGCGACTACCATCTTCTGTTCGATGAGCAGGCCGAGCAAATCTTCGCCATGACCGACGAGGTCGCCGAGCGGGTGCGTAAAGTGGGCGGGACCACGTTGCATTCGATCGGCAATATCGCCCGGCTCCAGCGCATTCCCGACAATGACGCCGACTACGTCGATCCGCTCGACATGCTGGCCGAGCTCCGATCCGACAATCAGGCGCTCATCGCTTCCTTGCGCGAGACGCACGAGTTGTGCGAGGCGGAGAACGATGTGGCGACGACGAGCCTGATCGAGGTGTGGATCGACCAGGCGGAGCGGCGCGTCTGGTTCCTCTACGAGGCAAGCCGGCGCGGCGATCCGACCGGCCACTAGGCTGTTGAAACTGGAACCTTGACGGCGCGTCTTATCTTATGGCTCAAGACGAGCGGCGCCGTCGCCCAACGATCCGGAGCAAAGCGATGAGATACCGCTTATTGGCTGCGCTTGCTGTTTTGGCAACGGTCGCGCTCGCTTCCTGCGGCGCGCCCAGCGAGCCCGATTTTGTGAAGAAGGCGGCCCAGTTCAACCTGTATGAGGTCGAGGCCGGCAAGATCGCGAGCGAGAAGGGACAGTCGGAGGCAGTGAAGCAGTTTGGGCGGGACATGGTCGAGGCCCACAGCAAGGCCAGCGACGAGCTTAAAGGCATTGTGCAGGCCGGAAACCTCAAGGTGGAACTGCCGGGCAAGCCCAGCAAAAAGCAGCGAAAACGGATCGACGCGCTGAATGAAGCGACGCCCGAGAATTTCGACAAAACCTTCGCCCAACAGCAGGTCAAGTCCCATGGTCGGGCCGTTAAACTTTTCGACCGTTATGCCGAAGGAGGCGGCAACCCCGCGCTAAAACAATTCGCCGCCAACATCCTCCCAAGCGTCAAGCAGCATCTCGAACAGGCGAAGAAGCTGCCGCAGTAGGGCGGCGGTTTTACCGCGCAGGTCCGCAGCCAGCCCGAAGCTTCATGCCCGTCATTCGGCGAGCGCGTTCGACATTCCAGCGTTTTGCCGAGTCCGAAGCCTCTGGCGGACTCGCGCTGATGGCGAGTGCCGCGCTCGGCATGATCGTCGCCAACTCGGCGCTTGCCGGCAGCTACACCGCACTCCTCCATACCAAAGTGGCCGGCCTTGAAATATTGCATTGGATCAACGATGGGTTGATGGCGGTTTTTTTTCTGCTGGTCGGGCTCGAGATCAAGCGTGAGCTTCTTGCCGGCGAGCTCGACAGCTGGCCGCGCCGTGCGCTTCCGCTGGTCGCCGCTCTCGGGGGCATGGTCGCCCCGGCTTTGATCTTCTTGGCGATCAATTGGCGAACGCCGGAGACGTGGCGGGGATGGGCGATTCCAACCGCCACCGACATCGCCTTCGCGCTCGGCGTGTTGTCGCTCCTCGGTTCGAGAATTCCGAACTCGCTCAAAGTATTCTTGACCTCTATTGCGATCATGGATGACCTCGGTGCGATCCTCATCATCGCGATTTTCTACGCCTCCGGCCTCTCCATCGCCGGTCTTGGCGCCGCCGCGCTCGCAGCGGCAGCGCTCTTCAGTCTCAATGCGCTCGGGGTTGTGCGACTGGCGCCTTATCTCTTGCTCGGCGTCATGCTTTGGGCGGCGATGCTGTTCTCGGGCATCCATCCCACGCTCGCCGGTGTCGTTCTTGCCATGAGCATTCCGCTCGGTTCGGCAGGCGCGGAGAACAAGTCCAGTTCGCCGCTCTGCCGTCTCGAAGACAGGCTGGGGTCGTGGGTCGCATTCCTCGTGCTTCCGCTCTTCGGCTTTGCCAATGCCGGCGTCTCGCTTGCCGGGATGAGCCTGGACGCGCTGCTGGCGCCGCTGTCGCTCGGCATCGTCGCCGGTCTCTTTTTCGGTAAGCAGATCGGCATCATGATCGCGGTGTTCGCCACCAGCCGGATGGGGCTCGCCCCCCTTCCGGTGGGCGCGTCATGGCGCGCGATCTGGGGCGTGGCACTCCTCTGCGGCATCGGCTTCACCATGAGTTCTTTTCATCGGCTTGCTCGCTTTTGCTGATGCCGAACGCGAGGCCATGACCAAGCTGGCGGTGCTCACCGGCTCGTTGCTGTCGGCCCTTGCCGGCGTCGTCGTCCTCATGGGTTCGCGCCGGCGATCCGGCCCTCATCGGTTTTTGTCTTCGCGCCGGTAGAGCCAGTCGAAACGCCCGAGGGCTTTCTCTTCGCTCCTTCGCGCAAGGATGAGATTGCGTGCCTGTGCTAACGGGGCGTCGAGATGGTAGAGCCAGCCCAAGCGCCGCGAGGACCGCTGAACGCGCGCGGCGCGCGGCAGGCGCAATCGCTCATAGCGGCGAAACGCAGCAGCCGGATCGCTCGGCGATGCCGCAAGGCAAGCGGCAACCGCGACGGCATCCTCGAGCGCGAGACCGGCGCCTTGCGCCAGATACGGCAAGACCGGATGGGCGGCATCGCCGAGCAGCGTGACCGGACCCGCGCCCCAGCTTTTGAGACGGGTGAGGCGATAGAGCGACCAGCCGCGCCAGAATTCCGCCTGCTCCAGCAAGGATTTCGAATGCTTCGTCCAGCGCGCGAAGCTCGCGAGCAGAGCCGCGGCATTGCCTGACTGGTTCCAGCCCTGACGGGCCGCGCCGCCTTCGGTGACGGCGACGACGTTGAGATCGGCGCCGCCGCCGACCGGATAATGGACAAGATGCGTTCGTGGCCCGAGCCAGAGTCCGACCACGGGGGCGGCGAAGGGCGCGGGAAGGTTGCTGCGCGGCAGTTGCGCGCGCCACGCCGTAGCGCCGGTAAACCGCAAGCTTGCCGCTGGCGCCATAAGGAGGCGGAGGGCCGACCACAATCCATCGGCGCCGATCAAGCACGCGCCCTTGGCCTCGCTGCCATCGACGGCGCGCGCCACGACGTTGCCCGTTTGCGCGTCGATCGCATTCAGCTCGAAGCCTGAGCCTCAAGGCGACCGGAGCGAGACGGTTCACGGCCTCGCGCAAGGCGGCATGAAGATCGGCGCGGCGCAGCGTCAGATAGGGGGTGCCGTAGCGCTCGACCGCTGCCTTCCCAAGCGGAAGCGAGGCGAGCCTGCGGCCGGAGACGCCGTCATAGACGAGGATCGCGTCGGGCCTGAAACCGTAAGGCTCGATCGCATCGAGAACGCCAAGCGCGTCAAGGGCACGCGTGGCGTTGGGACCGAGCTGGATGCCGGCGCCGGTTTCCTCGGCGAAATGAGAGCGCTCGAGCACTTCGCACGCGATCCCACGGCGCCCGAGCGCAATCGCCGCCGCAAGTCCGCCAATGCCGCCGCCGGCAATGAGCGCCTGCTCTCCGGCCCTTTGCATGAGCGAGGCAGCCTAGGCTGCCGGCGCCCCTGGCGGGGCGGTTACCGCAAAGATGCAGGAGGGCGGGTCGCTCTCGGCTGCGTTGAGCGCGCGGTCATGCACGAACAAGGTCGAGCAATAGGGGCAGACGATCTCTGCCTCGTCGCCCATATCGAGATAGACATGCGGATGATCGAAGGGCGGTGCCGCCCCCATGCATTGGAACTCCTTGACACCGATCCTGATCCGATCGACGCCCTTGTCATTCACGAAATGAGGCACGACGGTTTGAGCCATAGGTCCTGTTCTTGTCGCGGTCGCAAGTGGCGGCGAGCATAGTGACCCCGGAAGCAAAGCGGTAGATCAAGAATGCAGAGCTTCGAGTTCTGACGGCGTGAGGATCGCTTATACGGATGAGGGCGAAGGGGACCCGATCCTCCTCATCCACGGTTTTGCCTCCAATGTCGCGACAAATTGGCGCGACAGCGCATTGGCTGCGCACGCTGACGAAGGCGTCGCACCGGACCATCGCCTACGATAATCGCGGGCATGGGCGAAGCGAGAAGCTTTACGACCCGAGCCGTTACGGCGCGCCCATCATGGCCGAGGACGCGCGCCGCCTGCTCGACCATCTCGGTATCGGCCGCGCCGATGTCATGGGTTATTCGATGGGCGCGCGCATCGCCACCTTTCTGGTCCTTGCCCATCCGGAGCGCGTTCGCAGCCTGATCCTGGCGGGAGCCGGCATCAATCTGGTGCGCGGCATGGTGGGAACCGGCCCGATCGCCCGCGCGCTCGAAGCGCCTCGCATCGAGGACGTCACCAACGACACGGCGCGCAGCTTCAGAGCCTTCGCCGAGCAGACCGGGAGCGATTTGAAGGCGCTCGCCGCCTGCCTGCGGGGCCCGCGCGAGAAGATCGGCGCCGAAGATCTGGCCCGCATCGCCGTACCCACCCTCATCGCCACCGGCAGCGAGGACGTGATCGCCGGCTCGGGCAGGGCGTTGACAGGCTTGATTCCCGGCGCCCAACTCCTTGATATCGAAGGGCGAGATCATATGAAGGCGGTTGGCGACGCCCGCTTCAAGCAAGGCGTGCTCGACTTTTTAACCAGGCGGGCTTAGTTGAGTGCTAGTCCCATGTTCGGTCAGCCCTTTCTTTTGCAAGAAGGGGCGGTTTGAGGTTCCTATGCAAAAATCCTTCGCCGGCGCAGAACGGCAAATCAAGAGCTACGATCCGATTTGGAGCCAGTTGCGGCGCGAGGCCGACGAGATCAGCGCGGCCGAGCCCGCACTCGGCGGTTTTATCTATGCGACGGTGCTGGACCACACCCGGCTCGAGGATGCCGTCTGCCATCGGCTCGCACGCCGGCTGCAGCACTCCACTCTCGATACCGGCCTGCTGCATAAATTGTTCAACGAGGTGCTCACGGCCAACCCTTCGCTCGGCGAGGCGTTCCGCGCCGACCTGATGGCCGTGGCCAAGCGCGATCCGGCTTGCAGCCGTCTGATCGAGCCCTTGCTCTATTTCAAAGGCTTTCACGCCCTTGAGACCTATCGCATCGCCCACGCGCTGTGGAAGGCAGGGCGCAAGGACTTCGCTCTCTATCTCCAGAGCCTCACGTCGCGGTTCCTCCAGGTCGATATCCATCCGGCCGCCGAGATCGGCAGAGGCATCATGTTCGACCACGCCACCGGGATCGTTATCGGCGAGACCGCGGTGATCGGCGACAATTGCTCCATGCTTCACGGCGTGACCCTCGGCGGCACCGGCAACGAGAGGGGCGACCGTCATCCCAAGATCGGACGCGGCGTCATGGTCGGCGCCGGCGCCAAGATCCTTGGAAATATCAAGGTTGGCGACTGCGCCAGGGTTGCGGCGGGAAGCGTCGTGCTGAACGATGTCGCCCCGAGACGGACCGTGGCAGGAGTACCGGCGCGCGAGATCGGCTTTGCCGGTTGCGAGGAGCCCGCGCTCGCCATGGACCAGATGTTCGTCGGCGATGGCGAAACCAGCGGCGACTAAGGGCCGGCGGCACAGGAAAAGCTCGACGTTGCGGGCTTGGGGGGAATTGGCTTGACCCGGGAAGAGATCCTCAAGCTCGAACGCTACCTCAAGAAGGTGTTCCAGCTGCCTGAACTCCAGGTACGCCAACGCCCCAGGAAGGAGGACTCCGCCGAGGTCTTTATCGGCGAGGAGTTCATCGGCATCCTCTTCCGCGACGACGACGAAGGCGAAACCGCCTACCAGTTCCAGATGGCGATCCTCGACTTCGACCTCGCAGACTAGCTCGCAGCGGCACGCCAGCTCAAAAAAAGGAGCCGGCCTCTTGGCGAGGCCGGCTCGAGTATAGGCCCGGTTGAGTCGGGGATGGGTGGGGGATGGTCACCGGGCCTCAAAAGGTTTTCCCCGGTTCGGGGATAAGTGGCGAATGCTCCTGCTAGTGGCTGTTAGAGGCTGACATTGCGGTCTGCGGGGCGGTGTCGGGAGGCAGAAGCGAAATCCACACCAGCGGATTTTTCTCGGACTGCCGCTTGACGAAGGTGTAGGGCGTTTCCGCCCAGCGCATCACTTCGCCGCGCTTATTATCGAGAATGAGGTCGCCACGGTCGGTGCGGACCGTCAGCACGGCGTGACCCTCGTTATTCTCGTCGCGAACGACGGTGATAAGGAGGGCGCTTCCGGGAAAGCCGCGCTCGATGAGCGTGCGGCGCTTGAGCAGCACATAATCTTCGCAATCGCCCTTGGCGTTGCTGGGATAGGCCCACATCTCGGGCTTGCCATAGAGTTCGAGATCGGTGGTCGGGGCGACGGCCGTGTTCACGGCGCTGTTCACCTCTTCGATCTCCTGGAATTTCGTCGCCGTGAGCTGGATCCGGTCGGCGAAGCGGCGCCCCGGACGGCACTCGGGCTGATGGTCCCGGCAGAACGCCACATAGCCGATCGGCGGCAAGGTATCGCCAAACGACGACATGAACGCGATCTTCTGCACCCGCGGCGCCGGCACCAGGCTGATCGCATGATCGTTGGTGGCGTCGGCCGGCATGGACGAAATAAACATCAAGAAGGCAGAGCCTACGACAAACTGTTTCATTGCACCCCCCGTATTGTTGAGCGCAGTGTCGCAGGGAGACTTTGAGATCCGGATAAGAGCGGAGATCAGTTTGAAGGAGTATTGGTAGGATTTTTTTAGCGAGACCTAACCGAACCTGAACGTTCCGGCATTGGTTAAAATTTTGGGAATTTCGCGGAGCGCACGATATTCGCCGTTCTTGGGTCGCGGCTCCGCTGGACGCCGCGGAAGCGGAAGCTGGCAAGGTTCATGATCGGCCGTTAGGGTTACTACGACTCGACTCCCTCGCAGCTCCTCCCCGGTTTCGCCCATGACCCCGTCTGAGCCCGTCCTCAATGTCCCCCGCAGCGTGGCAGGCGTCGCGGGCCTCCTGACCGGCGTCCAAGTCGTCAGGGGGTTTTTGCCCGACGAAACGGATATTACCCTTCTGCTTGCCCTAGCCTTCATTCCGGCGCGCTATAGCGGCGCCGCGCTCGAGCTTCCCGGGGGATATCTCACCGCGGTCACGTCGTTCGTGACCTACATGATTGTGCATGCCGGATGGGTGCACCTCGTGGTGAATCTGCTTTGGATGCTTGCCTTCGGCAGCGCCGTGGCCCGTCGCATGGGCGATCTCGGATTTCTCTATTTCTCGGTGTTGTGCGGGATCGCCGGCGCGTTCACGCATCTTCTGTTCCATCTGGGCGAAATGGCACCGGTCGTCGGCGCCTCGGCCGCAATCTCGGGTCAGATGGCCGGCGCTCTAAGATTTATCCTCAAGGCGCAGCCTCTGCCGGGACAGCGGATGCCGGATTTTCTCGGCGCACCGCGCATGAGCCTTGGCCAGGCCCTGAGCGACAAGCGTTTTCTGGCGATCCTCGTTCTTTGGATCGCGCTTAACGCCGCTTTTGGCCTCGGCGCCGTCAGGATCGGGGGCGAGGCGGGCGGGATCGCCTGGGAAGCCCATATCGGCGGTTTTCTCTGCGGCTTGCTCATTTTTGGCGCCTTCGACAAAGGCAAGCCCTGGGAAGAGGGGGCTGCCCCGGCTTTAGGCGTCTGATCTCTCCCTTTCGCCCCTCCTCTTGCGCGGCCTCCGAGGTCCGGGACAGAATGTCGCAGTCAACGGGACGAAAGCTCCCGGGCTGGAGGAAACGCGCATGAATGTCGCTGCAATCCTGAAACAGAAGGGGCGGGGCGTGTTCGCCACCACGCCCGATACGTCGCTGCTTGAAATTGCCAAGCTGCTCGGCATGCACGGCATCGGCTGCATTGTCATTACCGGCTCTGACGGCAAGGTCATTGGTATCGTCTCCGAGCGCGATATCGTGCGTGAGATCTCGCGGGCGGGATCGAAGGTGCTCAAGGAGCCGGTCGAGCGGTGCATGAGCAAGGCGGTGGTGACTTGCCGCGAGGCCGACACCATCGACTGGCTGATGGCGGAAATGACGGCGCATCGGTTCCGGCACATGCCCGTAGTCGAGCGCGGCCGGCTGATCGGGCTCGTTTCGATCGGCGACGTGGTGAAGATGCGTATTGCCGAAGCGGAAATGGAAGCTGCGGCGATGCGCGAATACATCGCCACCGGCTAAGCGGCTCAGGCGGCAAGCGCCCGCACGGCGATTTTGATCTCGTCGATCTGCTTCTCGGCGGCCTTGACGCCGAGTTCGATCGCTTCGTAAGCGCGGTGGAACTCGAACAGCCCGATGCCACCGGTCTTCGGCGTGATGGTGATATCGGGCGGGTCGCCGGCGAGCCGCGACCGGGCGATGCGATCCTGGGTGATATTGATGGCGTCCATCATCACCGCCGACATGCCGGGCGCGCCGTTGCTCCTGCCGAAAATCTGCCGGTGCAGCAAATGCACCGCGGCGCGGCCGTTGGTGCCGAGAAGCTCGGCATCCTCCACCGTCGCGGTGGGTTCGGCCAAGGCTTCTTGATCGTGGATGACGGCGCCTCTGCCGAAGGGGTCACTGCTCAGATTAACGGCAATGACGATGCGGGCGCCAAGCGCGCGGCAGACGGAAACCGGGATCGGGTTGACCAGGGCGCCGTCGATCAGCCAGCGGCCGTTGATCTGAACGGGGCGAAAGATGCCGGGGAGAGCGAACGACGCCTTCAGCGCATTCACCAGGCTGCCCTTATTGAGCCATACCTCGTGTCCGGTGCCGAGCTCGGTGGCGACCGCCACGAATTTCCGCTCCAATCGTTCGATCTCAAATTGCCGCAAATGGCGGTCGAGCCGCGCGCTCAGGCGTTGCCCGGAGATGAGGCCCGAGCCGCCAAAATTGAAGTCGAGAAAGCCAAATAGGCGACGGCGCGTGAGGCCGGTGGCGAATTCCTCAAGCGCCTCGAGCCTCCCGGTGACGTAACAGGCGCCGGCCACTGCCCCCATGGAGGTTCCGGCGACGATGTCGGGCAAAAGTCCGGCCGCGACCAGGCTTTTCAGGACGCCGATATGGGCCCAGCCACGGGCCGCCCCGCCGCCCAGAGCCAGGCCAATCGTCGGTCGTCCCGTATTCACCATGGGTCAAATCCATGCCGCAGGGGCCCTGCGCTCATCAGCATGATCGAATGCGAGCGAGCCCCGAAAAGGTTACCCCGAACTCTTTAAGGTTCCCTTTGCGGCACCAGCATGACGGTAGACCGTCGCGGGATCGAATTACCGCTCGGCGTCGACGAAGCGCAGCGACAGAGCGCCGCCGGGGGCAGCGCCCAGAGGGACGGCGCGATAGAAGCAGGATTTGCGTCCGGTGTGACAGGCGGCCTCGGCGCCCCCGGTCTCGACCAGCAGCCAGAGGGCGTCCTGGTCGCAGTCGGTGCGCATCTCGACGACGCGCTGCGTGTTGCCGCTTTCCTCGCCTTTGCGCCAAAGCCGCGCCCGCGAGCGCGACCAGTAATGCGCCTCCCCTGTCGCGATGGTGCGGGCGAGCGCCTCTTCATTCATGTAGGCGAGCATCAGCACCTCGCCGGTCTTGGCCGAGGTGGCGACCACAGGGAGAAGGCCGTCTTGGCCGAAACGCGGCGCGAAGACGGTGCCTTCCTCACGCGCGGTTTCGCTCTCAGGAGCGGGGAAAGCGTCCTTGCTCACGGCGATATTCCTCGGCAGGGCGCGCGTCAGCCGCGGCCGCGTTCGGTCGCAAGCATCATGAAGCGCGCCTGCTGCGCCGGGTCTTCCTTGAAGATGCCGGTGAACTGCGTGGTGATGGTGGCGACGTTGGGTTTCTTCACGCCGCGGATCGACATGCATTGATGCACGGCCTCGATCATCACCGCCACGCCTTTCGGCTTCAGCGCCTTGTCGATGGTCTCGGCGATCTGGGCGGTCATGGTCTCCTGCGTCTGCAAGCGGCGCGCGAACACTTCGACCACGCGGGCAAGCTTGGAGATCCCCACCACGCGGTCGGTCGGGAAATAGGCGACATGGGCCTTGCCGACGAAGGGGATCATGTGGTGCTCGCAATGGGAGTGAAGCTCGATGTCGCGGAGCATGACAATGTCGTCATAGCCGGCCACCTCGTCGAAGGTGCGCGACAGCACTTCGAGCGGGTCCTCGCGATAGCCGGCAAAGAACTCGTCATAGGCCGAGGTGACGCGGCGCGGCGTTTCGCGCAAGCCCTCGCGGTCGGGATCGTCGCCGGCATAGGCGATCAGCGTGCGCACCGCCTCCTCGGCTTCCTCGCGCGAGGGCCGCACAATGCCGGGCTCGCGGCCGATTTCGGCTTGCGGCCTGGTCCGCAGTTTCTTAACGGTGGCTTCCATGCGATCTCGAAACTTTCCTTGCTTTAACGCAAACGCCCCTTGGTGCGTTCAACCTCTTTCAATTGGGGTCAGTATACCCCGATCGTCAACCTTGATCGCGCCGTAAGAGCCCCTCACATGATTAAGCCCGGCTGCATATATAATGCGAAAATACCGCCCGCAAGACGGGCCTGGACGAACCTAAGCGCATGACACTGCCGGAAGACATTTATAGCCAGCGCATCCTCGAACTTGCCGCCGCGTTGCCGCGGACGGCAAGGCTCACCGCGCCCGAGGCCACGGCGATGGCCCATTCCAAGCTCTGCGGCAGCAGGGTGACGGTCGATCTGACCATGGCGGGCGACACCGTCAGCGATTATGGCCAGAGCGTGAAGGCCTGCCTGCTCGGTCAATCCTCGGCTTCGGTGATGGGACGGGAAATCATAGGCTCGAGCGCTGAAGAGCTGCGTCAAGTCGGCGCCGCCATGCGCAAGATGCTGAAGTCGGGTGGGCCTCCCCCCGAAGGCCGGTGGAGCGATCTCGCCGTGTTGGAGCCGGTGCGCGACTACAAGGCCCGCCATGCCTCGACCCTTCTCGTGTTCGACGCGGTCGAGGAGGCGATCGCCAAGATCGAGGCGAGCCGTGCCGCCGCGGCGCAGGCTTCCCGGCCGGCGGAACATGTCTAAGGTTATTCGCCAGAACGGGCAGGGCATGCCGATCGGTGGGCGGATCGCCAAGGCTCTGCTGCTGGCCCCGATTGCGCTGTACCGTTTCGCCGTCGCGCCGCTGCTCGGCGTCAACTGCCGGCATCTGCCCTCCTGCTCGGACTATGCGCGCGAGGCAATCGAGAAGAACGGCGCTTGGAAGGGCACCTGGCTCACGCTCGCCAGGCTTTGCCGCTGCCATCCGTGGGGCAGCCACGGCTTCGACCCGGTGCCCGATTTGCGCGACGCGCGTCACCCCTTCGCGCCCTGGCGCTACGGACGATGGCGGATTTACTCCCGTGACGAGGCGCCCGATTCCCGGTAAAAGCACCGTGCACAACCGAACGATCTCTTACCTGCACCTGTACGCAGGAGTGAGAGGAGCAAGTCCTATGTCGCAAATCTCCCTGACATTTCCCGATGGTTCGGCCCGCGGTTTCAATGCCGGGGTCACGGGACGCGAAATTGCCGAACAGATCTCAAAGTCGCTCGGCAAGAAAGCGGTGGCGGTTCAGCTCGACGGCAAGACGCGCGACCTCGCCGAGCCGATCAAGGCGGATGCGCGCATCCGCATCCTCACCCGCGACGATCCCGAAGCGCTCGAACTCATCCGCCACGACGCGGCGCATGTGATGGCCGAGGCCGTGCAGGCGCTTTACCCCGGGACGCAAGTCACCATCGGCCCCGTCATCGAGAACGGCTTTTATTATGACTTCGCGCGCGACCAGCCCTTCACGCCCGACGATCTGCCCAAGATCGAAGCCAAGATGCACGAGATCATCGCCCGCGACGCGCCCTTTGCCTGCGAGGTGATGGAGCGCAAGGCGGCGAAGAAGCTGTTCCGCGACAAAGGCGAGATGTTCAAGCTCGAGCTGATCGACGCCATTCCCGAGGGCGAGGAGATCAAGATCTATTCGCAAGCCGAATGGCTCGATCTCTGCCGCGGGCCGCATATGACCTCGACGGGGAAAGTCGGGAAGGGCTTCAAGCTGCTCAAGATCGCCGGCGCCTATTGGCGCGGGGATTCCACCAAGCCCATGCTCCAGCGCATCTACGGCACGGCGTGGGCGAGCGAGGAGGATCTCAAGGCCTATCTCCACCAGCTCGAAGAGGCCGAGAAACGCGATCATCGCCGCTTGGGCCGCGAGATGGATCTGTTCCATTTCCAGGAAGAGGCGCCGGGCGCGGTGTTCTGGCATCCCAAGGGCTGGGCGCTGTTCACGGCGCTGATCGCCTATATGCGCCGCCGCCAGCAGGCGTGGGACTATGTCGAGGTCAATTCGCCCGACATGATGGAGCGCACGCTGTGGGAGCAGTCGGGCCATTGGGAGAAGTTCGGCGACCTCATGTACGTCACCGAGACCCCGGACGAGCGCATCTATTGTTGCAAGCCGATGAACTGCCCCGGCCATGTGCAGATCTTCAAGCATGGTCTCAAGAGTTATCGCGACCTGCCTTTGCGCATCGCCGAATTCGGCAAGGTGCACCGCTATGAGCCGTCAGGGGCGCTGCACGGGCTGTTGCGCGTGCGCCATTTCACGCAAGACGATGCGCACATCTTCTGCACCGAGGACCAGATCACCGAGGAGTGCGTGAAGCTGAACGAGCAGATGCTCGCGATCTACCGTGATTTCGGCTTCACCGATGTCCGCATCAAATTCTCCGACCGGCCGGAGAAACGGGTCGGCGCCGACGCGGTGTGGGACAAGGCCGAGGCGGCGCTGAAGCGGGCCGTCGAGGCGGCAGGGCTTGACTACGCCTTCAATCCGGGAGAGGGGGCCTTCTACGGACCCAAGCTCGAATATGTGTTGCGCGATACGATCGGCCGCGACTGGCAATGCGGCACGATCCAGGTCGACCTCAATCTGCCCGCGCGGCTCGGCGCCTTCTATATCGGGCCCGACGGGGATAAGCGGGTGCCGGTGATGATCCATCGCGCCATGTTCGGATCGCTCGAGCGCTTTACCGGCATTCTCATCGAGCATTATGCCGGGCACCTGCCGCTTTGGCTCGCTCCGACCCAGGCCATCGTGGCGACCATCGTGTCGGACGCCGACGCCTATGCCGGCGAGGTGCTCGACGCGCTTCAGGCGGCAGGGCTCCGCGCCGAGGCCGATCTCCGCAACGAGAAGATCAATTACAAGGTGCGCGAGCATTCGCTCGCCAAAGTGCCGGTGCTGCTCGTGGTGGGAAAGCGCGAGGCGGAAGAGCGCACGGTGTCGGTGCGGCGGCTCGGCGGTCAGGAGCAGCAGGTGATGACGCTCGATGCAGCCATCCGCATGCTCGCCGATGAGGCGGTGCCGCCCGATTTGCGTGAGACGGTCGGGACCAAGGCCGCCTAGCCCGACAGCGTTATGGCGCTGCCCCACCCGATTCTGACGATTGGTCATTCGCGGCACCCTTGGCAGCATTTCGCGGCGCTCCTTGCCGAGGCGGGCGTGGAAGCCGTGGCCGATATCCGCTCCGCGCCGCGGTCGCGCTTCTCGCCCCATTTCAACAAGAGCAATTTGGCGGCCGCGCTGCCTGCGCGAAATATCGCTTACATCTTTCTCGGCAAGGAGCTCGGCGGACGCCCGCAACGCCCGGAGTTGTATACGGAGGGCGTGGCTGACTACGAGAAGATGGCCGCGTCGCCGGAATTTCGGGTCGGGCTGGACCGGCTTGTGGAAGCCGCCGCGCGGCATCGTTTGGCCGTGATGTGCTCCGAGGCCGACCCTCTTCACTGCCATCGATGCCTACTGGTCGGTCGCGCTTTGGCGGGGGAAGGAGAAGATGTCAGGCATATCCTTGCATCTGGCGCGGTCATGACCCATGGCGAGGTCGAGGACCGGCTCCTCCAACTTGAGAACCTCACTGAAGAGGGATTGCTGGTTGCCTCCCGCGACGAGCGCCTCGCCGAAGCCTACCGCTCCCGATCCCGCAAAGCGGCCTATGTGGGCGGACGCGTCTAGCGCCTAGCGACGAAGGAGGATGCCCGGGTTGATCAGGGGGGCATTGGGATCGGCGGGCCTCGACGGGGAGAAGCCGTCGAAGGCCACGCCTGCATCCGGCGAAGGCGCAGCGCTTTCGCCTGCCACCACGCCCCCGGCGGGCGGCGGCGGCGGTTCGGGCGGATCGGTCAGCGCCTTGAGGTCCTCCGCCGAAGTCGGGCCGTCATCGACCACGACCTCGACCTGCTTGGCCTCGCCCGACTCGATGCTGAATTTGCGGGTGTAGCTCACGCCGGCATGGTCGGCGACCACGGCGTAGCTGCCCGGAGCCAAGATATGAGTGGGCAGAGCGCCCGCGTTCTCCTTCACCACATCGCCGGCGGAGGTGAGGATCGTCCATTTGGTGTCGGCGAGCGCCTCTCCGCCGAGCGTCTGCACGAGTTTGAAGGTGGTCTTGGCGCCGGTCTGCTTGAGGGTCGCCTCGGTGACCTTGCCGGGCTCGACCGTCACGTCGGCTTTGACGGTCGCGTTGGCATCGCCATGAACGCACTCGATGCGATAGGCCCCGGCATTGAGCCTGATGACCAAGCCGGGTTTGGCATCGCGAAGGACCATCTGGCGATTGCCGAACTGATCCTCCTCGTCGGAGAGGATGTCGTAGCGGACGGCGCTCCCGGAGAGAGGGCCGCCGTCGGGAAGCAACGCCGCAAGCTTCAGACCGCCGGTGTTGAGGACGAAGGTTTCCTCGATCGAGCGGCCCTTTTCCACCTTGATCTTCTTGGTGAGATTGGAGAGGCCGTAGGCGGCATTGACGAGATATTCGCCGGGAAGCAATGCCGCGGTCGGCGCCGCCTCGCGGTGGGTGCTGAGGAGCTCGTAGCTCCCGCCCGCCGGCGGGGTCTTTGACGTATAGACGCGCCAGGTCAGTCCGGCCTGCAACTTGGGCCCCGCTTCCGAGACGAGAGCCTTGAAGGTCACGGGGACCGGGAGCTGGATTTGCGCCGTCGTGCGCCGGAGCGGACGGGGGCGATGGCGGGGGAGCGCCGGGCACGGATGGTGCGATCGGCACGGATTGAACGCGGTTCACCACAGGGGCTTCAGGCGCGGGTCGAGCAAGCGCTGCGGTCTCGCCAGGCGGAGGCGATGCCGATTTATGCACCGCCGTTTCGCCGGCGCTTTTCTTGTCTTGCGGCGACGAGGGGGAAGATTTGGGCGCAGGCGGTTGTTGCTGCGGCTCAGCCTGTATTCTTAGCGGCGAAACCTGAGCCGGCGCGGCATCGAGATCGATTGGCTGCACACTTGCCGTCCCTAGCGGGAGTGCGCCCGTCAACGCGAGCGGGGCAGTGCCCTCAGGGATCGCAGCAATTTGCGGGGAAGCCGCCGGCGGACTGACGATCGCATCGAGGACCGTGTCCAGGCCTTGCTTCAATTCGTCGGCTTTGGTCGCTGCGATCAAGGTTCCGCCGGTTGTCTCGGCGACACAGCTCAACGGCTTGAGCTCCTCCTGCTTGTCGCTGAAGCCGATGACATGGACGCGCAAGCCCGGCGTCTTTTCCTTCATCGCCACGGCGGTCGAACAAATATCGGCGTCGCAAGTATCGCCGCCGTCGGCGATGAGGACGATGTCAAGCCGGCCTTGCGCCAATGTCCCTTTGGCGGCGTCGCTGAGCGCGGCCGCGATCGGGGCTTGGCCTTTGGGCTTGATCTTGGCGAGCAGCTTGCTTTGCGTCTCGGCGGTAAACGCGCCGGGCTTCGCCACGATCTCGCTATCGGCGCAGTTCGACGCCTTGCGATGGCCAAAGACCACGAGGCCGAAGGATAGGCGATCGCCATAGTTCGCCACTGCCTTCCCGAGCGCGGTTTGGACGGAAGCGAGCTTGCTCGCGCCGCCGATCTTGGCCTTCATGCTGCTCGAGGCATCAAGAATGACGATGGTGGCGTGCGGTCCTGACGGGGCGGGTGCGGGCTCGGCCGAAGCGGCGCCGACCCCAAAGAGCGCGGCGGGCAAAAGCATGAGCCTAAGCCTCGCGCAGCGTTTCCCCCGCATAGCGATCGCTCCGATCAGACGGCCGCAAGCTGTTATACCCCCGTTTCCGGTGTGCACAACGGAGCGAAAATCCTTTGTGAATAAGGCCGATTTGGGGTCGCCCCGGCGGTCTCCACCCTCCCGCTCGGGCCCGGACTCCAAACATTGTCCGGAGGCCGCTTTCGGGATAGGGAACGCGACCCTTCCTCCTTTCGCTCGCTGCCATGACCAATCCCGCCATCGACCTCCTGCTGACCCGCCGTTCGGTTTCGGCCAACAGCCTGACCGAGCCTGGCCCAACTGCGGCAGAACTTGAAATGATGTTGCGGTCGGCCACGCGCGTGCCGGATCACAAGAAGCTCGTGCCCTGGCGTTTTCTCCTCTTTCAAGGCGAGGCGCGAGCCGCGTTCGGCAAGATTCTCGCCGCGATCTGCCGCGCCGAGGAAAAGGATCCCGGAGCGTTCCGCCTCGAGAATGAGGAGAAGCGCTTCTTGCGCGCTCCGCTCGTCATCGCCGTGATCTCGCGTGTGGTGAAGAACCCGGGGGCGCCGGATTGGGAGCAAATCCTCTCGGCCGGCGCCGCTTGCCAAAATCTTATTCTCGCCGCCACGGCGCTCGGCTACGGCGCGCAATGGATCACCGAATGGTACGGCTATAGCGAGGGCGTGCGCCGGGCCCTCGGACTTGCCGAGAACGAGCGCGTCGCCGGCTTCGTCTATGTCGGCACAGCCAAGGAAGAGGCCCGACGACCGGGAGCGGCCGAGACTCGACCGACATCGTTGCGCCCTGGCGTCCGTAGGGCCGGTGGCCGAGAGCGTGGATGTCCTGACGAGGACCACACAAAACCCGTCATGCTGAGGAGCGCCCGCAGGGCGCCTCGAAGCATGAGACGCGCGCGGATATTTTCCCTCTCCCCTTGAGGGAGAGGGCTTTCCGCCCGACGCGCGAAGCGCGGCGAATGGCGGGAAGGGTGAGGGGTAACCTTTTTGACGCGGCTTACGCCCGCTGACCCCCCTCCACGCGCCAAGAGGCGCGTGTGCTCCCCCTCAAGGGGGGAGCTAAATTGCGTGCTCTCCGTACAAGGGGAGAGCAGAAAGATGACGCGAGTTCGCCCTTCGAGATGGGCGCGTTCCGCCCCCTCCTCAGGGTGAGGGGCCCAGCAAGTCCGGGTGCAGGATCAGTGGCCGAACTGCTCGGAGAGGATGCGCTCGGCCAGCGTATGACCCGGATCGAACATCATGAAAATGTCGATACCGCTCTCCTCCATCACCTCGACCCTGACAACGTCGCGGAACTCGGTGTGGTCGGCGACGGCGCTCACGGGGCGCTTCTCGGGCTCGAGCACCTCGATGATGACGTTGGCGTCGTTGGGGAGAAGGGCGCCGCGCCAGCGCCGCGGGCGGAAGGGGCTGATCGGGGTCATCGCCAGAAGCGGCGCATTGATCGGCAGAATCGGTCCGTGGGCCGAGAGATTATAGGCGGTGCTGCCGGCGGGTGTCGAAACCAGCACGCCGTCGCAGATGAGCTCGTCCATGCGGACTTTGCCGTCGACGGCGATCCTGAGCTTGGCGGCCTGATAGATCTGCCGGAACAGCGATACCTCGTTGATGGCGAGCGCTTCGTGCGTGGCGCCGTGCCGGTCGTGAGCGGTCATGCGCAACGGGTGAATGACGGTGATTTCGGCCGCTTCCAGCCGCTCCTTGAGATTGTTCTCATGGTAATCGTTGAGCAGGAAGCCGACGGAACCCCGGTTCATGCCATAGATTGGAGTTTTGCCGGTGAGATGGCGGTGCATGGTTTGCAGCATCAGACCGTCGCCGCCGAGGGCGACGATGGCATCGGCCTCGGCGACGGCGGCGTTGCCGTAGCGTTTGGTCAGCTTTTGCAGCGCCTCCTGTGCCTCTTTGGTCTCGCTGGCAACGAAGGCGATTTTGTCGAAGCGGGCCATGATCCTGTCGCGGCGCTTGGAGTGAAGTTAAGAAGCGGGCACTATAAACGCGACCGCGCCCCGCGAATGCAAGACCCTAGAATTGACAGCGAATGGTGAATTCATGGCGAACCAAGACCCGCCGGTCCTGATCTATACGACTTTCCCCAGTCTCGACGACGCCAAGCGGGTGGGGGAGGCTTTGGTGGCGGCGCGGCTCGCGGCGTGCGTCAACATGTTCCCGGGCATGATCTCGATCTTCGAGTGGAAGGGGGCACGGGAGGAGGCCAATGAGGTCGCCATGATCGTCAAGACCAGGCGCTCGCTGACCGAGGCCGTGCTCGCGGAGACCAAACGGCTCCATCCTTACGAGCTGCCGGCGCTGCTCGTGCTGCCGACCGAGGGGGGCAGCGCCGAATATTGCGGCTGGATCGCGGACCAGACGGCAGGCGCAGAGCGAAGATGAGCGCAGAGGCCTTCGTCCTGGCCATCGATCAGGGCACGACGAGCACCCGCGCCATCCTGTTCGACCGCGAGGGCCAGGCCCGCGCCACGGCGCAGGTGCCGCTCACGCAGATCTATCCGGCGCCGGGTCAAGTGGAGCACGATCCCGAGGAGATCTGGCGGTCCGTGCTTCATGTCGGCCGCACCGTGCTTCGCGAGGTTGGGCCCGAACGCGGTCGCGGCAATCGGCATCGCCAATCAGCGCGAGACCACGGTCGTATGGGAGAGGGCGACGGGCAGGCCGGTCGCCAACGCCATCGTCTGGCAGGACCGCCGCACCGCAGAGCTTTGCGCCGAGCTCGCGCGCGAGGGATGGGGCGACCATGTCGCCGAAGCGACCGGCCTCGTCATCGACCCTTACTTCTCGGCCACCAAGCTCGCCTGGCTGTTGGCGAATGTGCCGGGGCTCGACGCGCGAGCGCGGGCAGGGGAGGTGTGCTTCGGAACGATCGACAGTTTCCTCTTGTTCAGGTTAACCGGCGGCAGGCTGCATGCGACCGACGCGACCAACGCCGCTCGCACCAAGCTCTACGACATCAGGTCGGGACAATGGGACGAGAAGCTGCTCGATAGGCTCGGCGTGCCGCGCGCCATGCTGCCGGAGGTGCGTGACACGCAAAGCGATTTCGGCCACAGCGAAGTTCAACATTTCGGCGCGGCCATTCCCATCAGGGGCATGGCGGGCGATCAGCAGGCCGCAGCCTACGGACAGGCCTGCTTCAAGCCCGGCATGCTGAAGGCGACCTTCGGCACGGGCTGCTTCGTGCTCGCCAACACCGGCGCGAAAAAGGTGACGTCCGCCAACCGCATGCTGTCGACCGTCTTTCATCAACTCGAGGGGCGGCGTTGCTACGCGCTTGAAGGCGCGATCTTCATGGCCGGAGCCACGGTGCAATGGCTGCGAGACGGTCTCGGCCTGATTGCGTCGGCGGCGGAGAGCGAAGCTTTGGCCCGCGAGGCCGATCCGAAGGCGCGCGTTTACCTGGTCCCGGCCTTCCAGGGGCTTGGCGCGCCCTATTGGGATGCCGGCGCGCGAGCGGCCATCCTCGGGCTCAGCCGCGCCGCATCGAAGGCCGATCTCGTGGCGGCGGGGCTCGAGGCGGTCGCCTTCCAGACCCGCGATCTCCTCACCGCGATGCGGCAAGACATGGCTTCGAGCGGCATCGCCGCGACCTCTCCATTGCGGGTCGATGGGGGCATGACGGTGAATGCATGGTTCCTGCAAAGGCTTGCCGATATTCTGGGCGAGAGGGTCGAGGTGGCACGCAACGCCGAGACGACGGCGCTCGGAGCTGCCTACCACGCAGGACAAGCCACCGGCTTTTTCGGGGATGCCGCGGCGTTGGCGAAGGCTTGGGCGCCCGCACGCGCGTTCGAGCCGATCATGACCGAGGCCGAGCGGGAGGCGCGATACGGCGGCTGGCTCGACGCGGTCGATCGCGTAAGATCGAAGGGCGCTTCCCTTCCGTGAGCGCGAAGGAGGGTGAGCACGCCGCTCGACATCTCCGGGTGTGAACCAAGAGGCCTGGCGTCGTCACGGGCTTGAGCGCCGGCTTCATAGTATCGTCACGAACCTGTCACTAAATTGCCGGGGGCGCGAGCAGAGAGGGCACAGGCATGACGATAGCTACAATCGACTTCCAACTGCTCGCTAACGCCGGATTTCCGCCTGCGACCTTCGGGGCCGGCGACATCATCTTCGCGGCCGGCGACAAGGGCGACAAAATGTACGTGGTGCGCACCGGCGAGGTCGAGATCGAACGCGACGGCAAGCTTGTCGAAACGCTATCGGCGGGGGGCATTTTCGGCGAGATGGCGCTGATCGATGGATCGCCGCGGGCCGCCACAGCGCGCGCCAAAACGGCTTGCGAGGTCGCTCCCATCACCGAGAAGAGCTTCCTGTTCCTCGTGCATGAGACGCCGTATTTCGCCATCGCCGTGATGCGTACGCTTGCCGAACGGCTGAGGCGTTCCCGGCCGTAAAACCGCCCGGTTTGACCTGCTCCTTGCCATCATGGCTGACGCCAGCCATGATCGGGACAATTCAACCCCGAGCTTCCGTATAAGGCCCTTGTCGCTGTTCGCGAATCTCGCGCTCCGTCGCCCGCGCAATATCGAGGCGTCTACGCTTGGGCGGGACGCCATGGCGGGTGCCATCTCCGCCGTGGTGCAGATCGCCTATTGCATCTCCTTCGCCGCGCTCATTTTCACCGGCGATCTGGCCGGAGGTTTTCCGCTCGGCCTTGCCGGACTGATCATGGGCACCGTGGTCACCTGCGTGGTGATCGCCATGACCTCGACCTTCTCGCCGGTCATCGGCGGGCCGGACTCGCCCGCCGTGGCGGTGATGAGCGTGCTCGCCGCCTCGATCGCCACCGCCCTTGCCGCCAAGGGCGCCGGCACCCAGCAGATCATCGTCAATGTGCTGGTCGCGCTCTCGGTCAGCACGCTGCTCACCGGCATCCTGCTCTACGGCATCGGCGCTCTCCGCATGGGGCAATGGCTCCGCTTCATCCCATACCCGGTGATCGGCGGCTTCCTCGCCGCCTCCGGGATTCTGCTCGTCACCGGCGGCATGGAGGTCGTCACGCAGACCGATCTCACGCTTTCGCCCTCGAGCTGGGAACTCCTCTATTCGCCGCTTTACGGTCCGCAGCTCCTCATCGGGATGCTGTTCGCCGTCGCCATCCCCGTGCTGGCGCGATGGGTACCGGACTACCTTGCCCTGCCGATCGCCTTCTTCGCCTTTCTCATCGTTCTCAACGGAAGCCTCTTCGGCATTGTCGGCGACGAAAGCGTGCGCGCCGCCTGGTTCTTGCCCAAGCTCGGTGAATTGAGTCTGTGGTGGCCCCTCAGTGCCATGATCGGCGAGCAGGTCGATTGGGGGGTGATCGCGCAGAGCAGCGCCGAGATCGGGTCCTTCTGCGGCGTCATGGCAATCGCGCTTCTGCTCGATGTGTCGAGCCTCGAAGTGGCGCGCCAGAAGACCGCCGATCTCGACCAGGAATTTCGCTCCAACGGGCTTGCCAATCTGCTTGCGTCGGTGCTCGGGGGCTTCGGCGGGTCGCTGTCGATGAGTGCCTGCCTGCTGCTGGATGAGTCCGGCGCCACCACGCGATGGGCCGGCGCCATCGTCGGATTGATCTGTGCCCTCATTTTGTTCTCCGGCGCCGATGTCGGCAGCGTGGTGCCGAAGGCCATTCTCGCCGGGATGCTCATCTATCTCGGCGCCGTGATCCTTATCGAATTATGGGCGGCGCCGGCGCAGAGCTCCTGGATGGAATGGGCGCTCACCGGGATCATGACGCTGGTCATCATCAATTTCGGTTATTTCATGGGCGTGGTGGTGGGCGTCATCGGCGCCTGCCTGATGTTCGCACTGAGTTACAGCCGTATCGGCGTGGTCAGGCGTCACCTCACGCGCCAGGAGTTCTCGAGCAATGTCGAGCGCTCGCCGGAGCAGTCGCGCCTGTTGCGCGAGGAGGGCAAGCGCGTCCACGTGTTCTGGCTCTCCGGCTTCATCTTCTTCGGCTCGTCAAACGGACTGTTCGAGCGGATCAGACGGGTCATCGAAGCGCAGCGGGAGAAGCCGGTCGGCTTTGTGGTGCTCGATTTCGGCTCAGTTCCCGGACTCGATACGTCGGCGGTGCTGAGCCTGGTCAAGCTCCGCAACTATTGCGAGGAACACGGCGTAACGCTTGCGTTCTCGGGCTTGAGCGAAATTATGCGGGTGAGTTTCGAGCGAGCGGGCTTTTTCGGAGCCGCCCGGGTGCATCAGGTGTTCGGCAGCCGCAACGAAGCGGTCGAGTGGTGCGAGGACATGCTGCTCATGCATCACGAGGTTGGTGCGGCCTCGATCCATAGCTTCGAGAGCTGGCTGGAGTCGGAATTCGGCGGCGCGGTCGATTTCGCGCGCATCGCCTCGTACATGAAGCGTCAGGAGCTGAACAACGGAGAATTCTTGTTCCGGCAGGGTGAGCCGGCCGATTCCGTCGTCCTCCAGGCCTCGGGTTCCGTCGCCATTACCATCATCGACGAGCATGGAAAGCCGATGCGCCTAAGGCGCATGATCGGTCACACCGTCGTGGGCGAGATGGGCTTCTATCGCGGCGTGCCCCGCACCGCGAGCGTGATCGCCGAGGGGCCGACCGTCATCTACCGGCTGACGCGCTCGGCCTTCGATAAGATGCAAGAGGAAGACCCGGCCGCCGCGGCGGCTCTGCACAAACTCATTATCAGGCTCTTGTCCGACCGGCTCGAGTTCGCCAATCGCGAAATCTCCGCCCTGCTCTAGGGGGTCATCGCGATCAGCGCCGCGACGATGGCGAGATAGGTCAGCCCGTGGATGAGCTGATCGGTACCGAGCAAATGCCAGAAGCCGGGATCGCCCGCCGTCAGGCCGTTACGTTTGACAACCTGCTCCTTCAGCCAATCGATATGGTAGTGGAGCAGGAATTCGCCGAGCGCGATGGCGCCGGCGATCAGAAGCGAGCCGGGAACCAACACCAGATAAACGAGCGGTGTGAGGGCGACATGGATGCCGGCATGGATGAGACCGCCCGGATGGCCGTAAGTCCCTTTGTTCAAATATTGATACGGGGTCTGCAGGTAGAAATCGGCAACGGCGTGCTTGGCCATCAGCAGAGCGACGGCAGCGAGGATGAGGAGGGCAAGTTCCGGCATCGGCGCTATTTCGAGAGAGCCTCGGCGGCGCCGTCCCATTGCGGCGGAGGAGGATTCATCCGGAAATGGGCAATGCGCTCGCGATAGAGCGCGTACAGCCTGTCGAGGCGCGAGGTGTTCAATTTCTCGCATTCACGGCTGAGGGCCTCGGCGGTGTCCCAGTCTTGGGCACGGTAGCGGGCGAGAAACTCGCCATGCCGCTCGGCGAGCAGGATGAAGCCCTGAGAGTGCTTGAGCCCGCTGTCGCCGAGAAGCGCGAAGACCCGCGTCGCCTCGGTTTTGCCTTTCACCTTGAGGAGATCGAGCTCGAGAAAAGCGAAATCGGGCGCCCGCGCCGTGGTGGATTGGCCGACGACGGTGCCCACGTCATAGGTCTTCGATTGTCCTTCGAGCCGCGAGGCCACGTTGACGTTGTCGCCGATCACCGAATAGTCGAAGCGCGTCTCCGAGCCGAGATTGCCGACGCAGCAGATTCCGGTGTTCAGCCCGATGCCGAGCCTTACCGGCTTAAACGGCCGGCCCTTGGCCTCGGCCTCGTCCTTCCAGCGCGCGTTCAGGCGTTCCATCTCGCCCATCATGCGCAGGGCCGCATTACAGGCATGGCTCGGATGCGCGTTGTCGTCGAGCGGCGCATTCCAGAACGCCATCACCGCATCGCCCATGAACTTGTCGATGGTGCCTTGCTCTTCGAGGATGATGTTGCTCAACGGCGTGAATAGCGAGTTCAGGAAGCTGGTGAGTTCCTCGGCGTCGAGACCCTCCGAAATGGTGGTGAAGCCGCGCACGTCGCTGAACAACAACGTCATGTCGCGCGTCTCCCCGCCAAGCTTCAGCCGCGACGGATCGTTGGCAAGCCGTTCGACGAGGGCGGGCGCCATGTAGTGGGAGAAGGCGTGACGCACCCGATTCCGCTCCCGCTCGGTGCGCAGGAAGATGACGATCGTGCCAACGAGATAGATCGCGGCGAGCGCGATCGCCGGGTAGATCGGATCGACCAGCCAACCGAACGACTTGAAGGCATACCAGGAGATGGCGATCACCGTGACGATGGCGGCGCCGCAGAGAACGGCACTGCCGAGCGCGCCCAGGCGATAAATGAGCAAGGCGATGAGCGCCCCAAGCGCAAGGATGTAGAGGAGCTCGGCGGCGGTGGCGAAATCGGGCCGTTGCAGAAAGGCCCCTTGGAGGATTTGCTCGATGGCCTGGGCGTGGAGGGAGACGCCGGGGACGGAGGCCTCAAGCGGCGTCGCTCTGAGATCGAGCAGGCCCGCCGCACTGGTGCCGATGATCAAGATGCGGCCTTCGATGTCGTCGGCCCCGACCTCGCCGTTGAGCACTTTCCAGGCCGGCAGGTAACGCTCCTTGGTTTCGGGGGTGAACCGAAGCCACATCTGGCCGTTCGCCTCGGTCGGCACCTCGAAATCGCCAACGCGAATCTTGGCGATGCCGGTCTTCTCGCCGAAGGCCTTCTCGCCGCTCGCGCCAGACGACTTAACGACATAGGTCGAAGCGCCTTGGGCGAGCCTCAGCATATCGACGGCGAAGGAGGGATAGAGCGTGTCGCCGACCCGGATCACCATGGGCAGGCGGCGGATAATCTGATCGTGCTCGGGAATCCAGTTCAGGGATCCGGATCCTTGGGCTTTGTCCTGCAGCTCTTTGAGGCTTGCCGCGGCACCGGAATAATAGGGCGCGAACAGTTTCGGATCGTCGCCGCCATGCGCGAAGCCCGCCTTGGTCTCGGGGATCGAGGTGCCTTGCGGGGCGGCGATGAAGCCAAGCACGACCGGAGCCTTGCCGATCGCCTCGGCGAAGACGTGGTCGTTTGACGGGAGCTTCTCGATTTCTTCTCTCAAGCCCTCAACAGCCTCGGACTTTGGCCAGAAGCGCAGCGTGTTGGCGGGCGACATGCGATCGGGCTCGGGAAACACGATGTCGAAACCGATCGCGACGGCGCCTCCCGCGGTGAGCTTGTCAACGAGATCGGCAAGCACCGTTCGGGGCCAGGGCCATTGGCCAATCGCCTTCAGGGAGTCCTCATCGATATCGACGACGCGCACGGGGAGGGAAGGATCGAAAACGCGGGGGCTGAGCCGCTGATAGGCATCGAAGACAAGCGACCTTAACCTTGCGACCGGGCTTGGGTCCCAGACGCGCAAGGCGAGCGAAGCGACGATGACCGTCCCCACGATGAGGACATAGAGGAGACGCGGACCCATCCCGGTGCTTGACTTTGCCATGTGGATGCGCGCCGGACGGGCGCGAGATGCCAGAACCTAGCCAATGGCGCTGCGCCGCTCCAGTGCCAAGTTCCGCCCCGGGTTAAGGGCGGCTCATGCCTCAAAGCGCGCCCAGGGGGCACTGCGCCTTCCGGGGTCGCCCGGGTACAGCTCAGGAACGGCCGCGCGCTAGCGCGTTGCCGTCGTAGCGGTCTTTGCAGGCTTGACCTGAGAACGGCCGGAGGAGGGCGCAACCAGCCGACCCGATTGCAAAGAAGCCGTCCCCATGGGACCGAAACGGCGCAAGTGCCTCCTCAGCGCGCGCCGATAGGAATAGTAATTGGCCTCGAGCCGGTGCCGCTCGCTCGGTACATAGGACCCTTGCACCATGGTCGCATGGCCCTGCCGTTTGAGATTGCGGAACCAGTCGGCGCGTTCATGGCGTTCGGCGAGAGCGATCAGATAGCTGGCCACGAGCTGCGATTGATAGTCGGCAAGGCGCCAGATGCTGCCATTGGCCTGGATCAGGCCGACGGCGAAGAGGTCGTCGAGCTCGGGATGGAACACGTTGAGATAGAGGAGGGGCTGGCGGTCGGGACCGAAGATGAGGCCGTTGTCGAGAAAGGGAATGGAAATCTCGTAGCCGGTCCCGTACACGACGAGGTCGGCCTCGGCCTCGCTTCCATCGCTGAACCGCACTTTGTTCCCGGCGAACTCGGTGATGGTCGGCTTCACATCGATACGGCCGTGGGCAACGAGCTGCGGCAGCACCGTACTCATGGTGGGATGGGTGTCCATGATGCGATGCTCGGGCTCGGGCAGCCCGTAGCGCTCGTTGCGGCCCACCATGAGCGTGTGCCAATGGGTATAGAGCCGGTTGCGCAGGCCCCTCGGCATCGGGATCTTCTCGCAGAAATTGATGATGCCATCCATCGGCCGGCCGAACACGAATTTCGGCACGAAATAGGTGCCGCTGCGCATGCTCAGAGAGGTTCTCCGCGCCACGCTCGTGGCATCGACGACGATATCGCAGGCCGAGTTGCCCGAGCCGACCACGACCACGCGCTTGTCGGCGAGCTGCTTCACGCTGCGATAGTCGCGCGAATGCAAGATCTCGCCGGTGAATGTGCCGGGGATGTTCGGCATGCGCGGCACATGGTGATGGCCGTTGGCGATGACGAGAGCGCGATAGAAGCGGGGCCGTTCTTCGCCAGCCACCTGAATGCGCCAGCCGTCCTGGACACGCTCGGCGCGCTCGACCGGCGCGTTGAACTCGATCTTGTCGAGGATGCCGAAATTCAGCGCATAGGCGCGCAAGTAAGCGAGCGTCTCCCGATGCGAAGGATAGGTTGGATATTCCTCGGGGAGGGGGTAGTCGTCGAAGCCGGTGTATTTCCTCGAGGAGACCAGATAGGTGGTATCGTACACCACGCCGGTGTTGGTCTCCTCGTTCCACAACCCGCCGAGATCGTGCTCCCGCTCCAGACAATCGAACGGGATGCCGCGTTCGCTGAAAGTCTTGGCGGCGGCAAGACCGGATGACCCGGCGCCGATGATGCAGACCTTGTCGGTGTTGCTCTTCACATCCATGTGTCCTGCATCCTTTTACCGGTGACGACCGGGTTCCGGCTAAACTAACGTAGCGGTCTTATTGCCGCAGAGTTAATCTCCGCCAGTAACGCTGTGGCATATTATGGCGCCGATGGTCCAGTCACACAAAGCGCTTTGGGCGCGCCTGCCATGAGCATAGTCTCGCCAAGGAGAACGACTTACAACGGAGCGCGCACCGTGCGTCTTCCGCTTGTCGTGGCTGTAGCTATAGCGGGTCTCGGGCTGTTTTGCGGCAGCGCGCAGGCGGCGAGAATGTGGCTGCCCAAGACCGAGAATCCCTATTGCGACATCACCACCTATACGGTGCGGGAGCTTGCCGAGGAGGCGATGTCCATGCGCGATTCGAACGGCAAGCCCGTGATCGTGGTGAGCGCGCTTACCCTGGTCGACAAGCCGTCTTATGGCCGGTTCCTCATGGCGCATGAATGCTGCCACCATTCACTCGGCCATGTCGGCCGCTTCCAGGAGGGTCTCGGTCAGGTCGGGCCGCAGCGGTTCTTCTATCTCGCGCCGGCCCTGAAGCAGATGGAGCTCGAAGCCGATTGCTGCGCCGTCAAGATGCTGAGATCGAAGAACCAGACCGACAGCATCGGATCGGCGGAAGAGGCGATGATGAGCTTTGGTTCCACACCGACCGGCGCGCACTATCCGACCGGAACCGAGCGGGCCGCAAATATCGCCAAATGCGGCGCGCTGGACTGACCCCTGACGCGGCAGTTCTGGGCCATGTCTGTCAGCAAAGTTTAATGTTGCGGCCGGCTGGCTACGCTTCCGGCCGATCGCCATATTTATCGAGCGGTCGACCTGGCCGCGAGGACCGTCCCCTTGGCCTTTCAAGCGCTGTGCTAAAGTGAGCGTCCCCTAAAAGGCGCGGAGAGGAAGCTGTGAGCAGCCAGACCGTCATGGCGAAGCCAGCACGGAAACCGGCTTGGGCCCGGGTCGTGGTTGGCGCCTGCGTCGGCCTTGCCGTTCTTCTCGGTCCGGCGCGCGTCGAAAGCGCGGAGCCGGCCGGCAGCGCCGCCTTGCGCGTCTGCGCCGATCCCGACAACATGCCGTTCTCCAACGCGAACGGCGAGGGCTTCGAGAACAAGCTCGCCGAACTCATCGCTCAGAAGCTCGATGCAAGGCTGGAATATTCCTGGTTTGCGGAGGCGACCGGCTACGTTCCCAATACGATGGGAAGCGGGGCCTGCGATCTCGTCATGGGCTACGCGCAAGGTACGGGACTGATCGAGGACACCAATCCCTATTACTACACCTCCTACCTCCTGATTTATCGCCAGGACGACGCCAGCCTCGGCGATGTCGAAAACCTTTCCGATCCGCGTCTCAAGGGCAAAAAGATCGGCTTCGTCGCGCGGACGCCGCCGGCGAGCATCCTCGCCATGCACGGGCTGGTGGCGAAGGCGAAGCCCTTCGAGACCCACTCCGACGAAGGCGCCTCAACGGCCGCGGTGACGATGATTGCCGAGATCGCCTCCGGCGCGCTCGACGCGGGAATTCTGTGGGGGCCGGTCGGCGGCTATTACGCGCAGCGCGCCGCCGCGCCGCTCAAGCTGGTGCCGTTGGTGAAAGAGACTGCCGGGCCGCGCACCATCTACGGCATCACCATGGGGGTGCGGCCGAGCGAGCCTGAGTGGAAGCACACGATCAACAAGTTCATCGCCGCGAACCAGGGCGAGATCAACCTGATCTTGCAGAGCTACAATGTGCCGGTGCTGGACGATAAGGGTAATCTGATCGCGGCCGCCTCGGCTGAACGGTGAGGTGGCGGCCGCCCGGCGCGTTCACATCTTGCACACACTCTCAGGCTCGTCGATGCCGAGCGTGTCCACCTCGATCTCCGGGTGGCTTGCGTGCGGGAAGCCGCGCTGCGGCGAGAAGGCGACGGGGACCTTGTCGGTGGCGATGATGATCGGCTGCCGGAATTGCCCGTCCCAGGGGCGGAATTGCTGCTTGATGCCCTTGAACGGAGCAAGCTGGAGTTCGGGGCCGTGAATGAAAGAAGCGACGGTGGCGAAATCCGAACCGGGATTGCGCGTCACCGCCTCGCCGATGGCGCGCGTCGCCACATAGGCCTGATAGTCGATCGGCAACATCAGGCGATGGAAGTCCTTCTCGAAGTTATTGTTGGCCTGGGTCGCGCCCCATTTCTCGTGGCCCGCGCTCCAGGTCGTGGCGATCAGACCCGTGGTGCCGGCGACCGGGCGTGGATCGGCGCCGCCGCGATAGGGGATGTACGGGCCGAAGGCCTGGTCCTCATCGGCGATGACGATCACCTGATATTCGGGATTGGCGGCAAAGGCTGCGCCGGCGCTCGCCTGCTTGCCGGGGGGAACGGTACCGACATCGTCGCGCCGCCCGCCTGAGATATCCTTGTACTCGCGGATGTCCACAATCGTGGCGCCGAAGCGCCCGGCCGCGCGCTTGATGGCCTCGGCATAAGCGAGGTCGCCGGGAGTCGAGCCGTGTACGAGCAGCCAGTTGGTCCATTTCATCGTGACGAGATACTGGGCCAGCGCATCGGCAAGCATGTATCGGTCAGGCACGATATGCATGACGTTGGCGCGGCAATTTTCTTGCCTCAGCGACACGTCGGTGGCGCGGATATTGAAGAGAAGAATGTCCTTGTCCTTGGCCCAGTCGGAGAGCTTGAGCAGCGTGTCGGCGGAGGCGTCGACGACGATGTAGTGATGCCCGCTCGCGAGGAATTTCTCTAGCGCCTCGACCGCTTTCTCCGCCGAGGCGACGGTGCTGACATCGAGGCTGTAGGCGTGGCCGGTAAAGCGGCCGCCGGCATTGTTCTCCTCGATGGCCATCTTGGCTCCGGCGATGCCGGCGTCCTTCGGCTCGACATCGAGACGCGAGGCGGGCCGCGGATGCTCGAGCGTCTCGCGGAGATAACCGATCGGGAGCGGCGCCAAGGCCGGGGATTGCGGCACCTGAACCGTGAAGCCGCCTTCTTTCTCCGTCGCGGCGTCGCCCTTTGTGGCCGGGGAGGCCGCCTCCTCGGCGCGCACGGGGCCAGGTGAGGTCAGCGCGATGCCGGCGAGCAGCGCGAGCGCGGCGGCAAGACCGAGCAGTGGGTCGGGCCGCCCGAACATGCGGCAGGAAAACTTGGACAAGAGATGCATGGGTTTTCAGACCGAGTGACGCGAGAACCTGGGCCGGTTGTCAGCTTGATTGAACCCGCGCCGGCGTTTGGCGTCGGGGTTCGAAAAACGGGGCCGAGCAGCCTCCGGCGCATGGTAGCGACAAAGAAAGCGGCATTGCAAGGCGGAAACCGGAACGGGTCAATTTGGTGCCACCCAACGGCAAGCCGTCGCTTTACAGCGTCGCCTCGTGGCTCAACGCGATCGGCGTAGGCGCCTTGTGGAAAGTCTCGGGGGTTTGTCCCGTTAACGCTGCCTGCGTGCTATCCTGCCGTCCATGGAATTCTCCATTAGATCGGCGCTCCGCTTCGGCTGGGAGACCTTCAAGCGGCGCCCCTGGCTCTTTATGGGCGCGTTTCTGCTCATTGTCATTGCACAGGGCGTGGTCGAGGGGTTCGGGCGTGGGAGCGACAGGCTGTTTACCGGATCTGGCGAGGATCTTCGCGATTGCCGTCGCTCTGTCAGTCTCGCTCTATCTCGCGCTCAGCACGCTTATCAGCATGGGTGTCGACGGCCTTTTTCGCTCGCCGCGCACGACAATCCCGAAACGGTCGAGCTCTCCGCGCTATGGCATCCCCACCCGTTCTGGAAATATCTCGGCCTGTCGATTATCTTTTCCCTCGTTACTCGTGGCCGGCTTCCTGCTCGGCTTCGTTCTCGTGACCGCGCTCGGTCTCGAGACCGGCCTCGCGATCGGTATCCCGCTTCTCTTGGTGTTGGGTGTGATCTTCTCGCTGATGTTTATGTTCTCGGGTTTCCTCGTGATCGACCGCGAGCTCGGCCCGATCGAGGCAATGAAAGAGAGCTATCGCATGACGTACGGGTACAAATGGAACCTCCTTGGGCTCCTCTTGCTGCTGTTACTCATCAATGTGCTCGGCCTTCTCGCTTTCATTGTCGGCATTTTCGTGTCTGCGCCAGTTTCCTTGCTTGCCGTTACGCATGCCTATCGCGTCTTGTCCGGCGGTGCACGAACGCAGCCGGCCGATGCGGTCCTTGCCGCTTGAGGCAACAGCGCGGGGGCAAACTTACAGAACAGGCTAACGCGGTCGCGCTATTCGGCGGGCACCAGCGGACGCTCCGCCTTCGCAGCTTCGGCGGCGTTGCGCGGATTGCGGTAGACGAAGGACGCGGGCGGCCGTGACGCCTCCTCGCGCGCGAGCCGCACCATCTCGCCGTGATAGGGCGAGAGCGCGCAAGCGGGGTCGGTGTTGCGGGCGTCGCCGGTGATGGCCATGGCCTGGCAGCGGCAGCCGCCGAAATCGATCTCCCTGAAGGCGCAAGACCGGCACGGCTCCTTCATCCAGTCGGTGCCGCGGAAGGCGTTGAACGCCTCGGAGTTGAGCCAGATGTCGAGAAGCGGACGATCCTGCACATTGTCGAACGACAGCGTCTTGATGGTCTCGGCGGCATGGCAAGGGAGCACCTTGCCGGCCGGGGTGATGTTCATGAAACCCTTGCCCCAGCCTCCCATGCAGGGTTTGGGCCGCTTGGCGTAGTAGTCGGGCACAACCATGTCGATGGTCAGCACGCCTTTCAGCCGCTCGCGCTCGCGCTCCACAAGCTCGATCGACTTCAGCGTCTCGTCATAGGTCGGGATCAAGGCGGCGCGATTGAGATAGGCCCAGCCGTAATACTGCACATGGGCGATTTCGAGCCGCTGCGCCCCGAGCTTGACGGCGAGCTCGATATAGCGGCCGACATTGTGGATGTTCTGGCGATGGATCGGCGCGTTGACGGTGAGGGGAAGACCAAGCTCGGTCACCCAGCGGGCGACGTCGAGCTTCTTCTGGGTGGCGCCGGGATAGGCGCCGATCCGCTCGGCATTCTCGGCATCGACGTCCTGGAACGAAATCTGGACGTGATCCAGCCCGCGCTTGGCAAGATCCTCGAGGCGGGGGCGATTGAGGGTGACGGCGGCGGTGATCAGGTTGCTATAGAGGCCGGCTTCTGAGGCCGCCGAGACGATCTCTTCGAGGTCCTTCCGCGCGGTGGGCTCCCCGCCCGAGAGATGCACCTGAAGGATGCCCATCGCGCCGGCCTGCTTCATCACCGAACACCACGTCTCGGTGGACAGCTCCTTGTTGACGCGCTCGAGCTCGATCGGATTGGAGCAATAGGCGCATTGCAGCGGGCAGCGATGGGTGAGCTCGGCCAGGAGCCCAACCGGCGCGCGCGCACAAAGCGCCGCCGTGGCGCTGCCGCTTACGCCCTCGGTCGGCTCGTCATCGACGACAAGCGTTTCGCAATGTCCGTTGCCCTTAAGCTCCTCGCTCATCCCTTTATGTATCCCTTGTCAGCCAGACCCTGGAGCAAGTCGAGCACGTCGACGCGGATCACGTCGGCCGGCGCCGAATACTCCGTGGCGAGCGCCGCCACGATGTCGTCCACACTTCTCTTGCCGTCGCACAGCTTGAGCACGGCGACGGCGGTTTGGTCGGGCGTCAGCACCCGCTCGGGTGCCAACAGAATCCACCGGTCCCGCCCCGCATCGTGACGGAGCTTCAGGTAGGCCGGCAAATGCGGCCGCGTCTCCGGTCCGACAATGAGGCGAGCCGGGGAGGTGATCTCGCTCATGCTTTGCTCGGCACGAAAGCGCCGGGCGGGACCAGCCCGGGCTCGACATAGGCGTAGTGAAGCGCATCGAGCTGCGCCCACAGCACGTTACATTTGAATCTGAGCGCATCGAGCGCGGCGGCCTGCGCCTCGGGCGTGCGCGCGTTGCGCTTCACGTATTCCAGGGCGAAATTCGCATCGTCCGGCGCCTGCGTCAGGCGGCGCTTGAAATAGGCCATCACCTCATCGCTGATGAAATCGTAATTCTCGAGCATGCCCGAGATGCGCTCCTTGTGGATCTTGGGCGCGAACAACTCGGTCAGCGAGGAGGCCACCGCCTCGACCAGGGTCTTCTCCCGCACGAAATTGACATAGGCCTCGACCGCGAAACGGGTCTCGGGGAGGGCGCCTTTCATGGAGACGACGTAGTCCCGGTCGAGCCCGAGTCCATCGGTCAAGACGAGCCAGCGCTCGATCCCGCCTTCCTCCTGGCCGAAGCCGTCATGGTCCATGATCCGGTGGATCCAGTCGCGCCTAAGCTCGCGGTCGTGACACCGGCTTATCAAGGCGGCGTCCTTGCGCGGTACCGCCGACTGATAGCAATAACGGTTGAGCGCCCAGGCCTGCACCTGCCCCTTGTTGAGCTTGCCGCCATGCAGCAGCTTATGAAAGGGATGCTTGTCGTGATAGCGCTCGGCCCCGATGGCGCGAAGCTCCTGCTCCAATTCCTCGGGGCTCATGATTTTGGTCACGGCGATTGCCTCTTCCTACCCGATCCTGACGAGGTACTCGGGTAGTTCTCCCTAGAATTCGCGCCCTCGATGCACGTCAATGGCGGCAATGCCCGGCATCCGGGCGAAGTTCCACGGGTAAAATATAGGAAACACTCTTGCGAGTTGCATGGTCCGTACATGAACGCTAAGTGGATACCAGATTAAGAAAATCTGAACGGCGCGTTTGGCAATGCGAACACACATGCTAATCGAGGTTCCGGCCCCCGGCTACAGCCCTCGCTAGGGCAGAACGGCGACCCCGGTTTTGGCCGGATCGCCGCTCCCGTTCATTCCTCCGGTCTTGACAAGACGGGGCGCTCTCGGCCCGACTGCGCGAAGCGTGGGGCGGAGGGAGGGGGTCGTGACCTTGATTGTCAAACTTGTCGTGCTGGTGATCGCGGCGCTCTACGCCAGGGTGGGTGCCGTGGCGCTCAGGCGGCCGGTCTCCGACTTCTATGTCGCCGGCCGGCTCGTGCCCGCCATGTTCAACGGCGCGGCAATCGCTATCGGACTGGTCCCGGTGCTCGCCTTTGCCGCCCTCGCCGGCGCGCTCAGCCAGGACTGGGACGGGCTGTCGCTGCTTGCTCTCAGCGGGGGAGCGGGCTTGGTCACCATCGCGTTCTTGTTTGCGCCCTATCTCCGCAAGTTTGGCGGCTATTCGGTCCCGGACTTTCTTGGCGAGCGGTTTGACCGGCCCGGGGTCAGGCTGCTTGCGGTAATCGCCGTGATCGTCTGCACGTTCCCGGCTCTTGCCCTGTCCTTGTTGGGGTTGGGCGAATTGGCCACGCGCATCTTCGCTATCGATCTCGTCACCGGGGTTGGGCTTGCCGTGGCGATGCTCCTGTCATGCAGTTTTGCCGCAGGCATGCGCTCGGCGAGCCTCACCCAGATCGTCCAATATGCGGTGCTGCTTGCCGCCTCCTTGGTCGCGTTGGGGCTGTTGCTGGGGCAACAGGGCACTGTCTTTCCCGCGCTCGATGCCGTCCGTCTCGCCTCCATCAGGCTTGAGACCTTCGCCGCCGAGGACACCTTGAACCGCTTCGCGCTGCTGTTCTGTGTTACGGCGGGGATAGCGTCGCTGCCGCATCTCCTGCTCCGAGCGTCTGGTCACGCCTTCCATTGAAGAAGCGCGGACATCGTTCCTGTGGGCGCTCCCCTTCACCGCGGTCTTGTGCCTTGTGGCGGCGCCCTATCTCGCGCTGTTCGGCGAGGCGCCTGCGGCAACGGCCAACATGACGGCAATCCTCGCTTTCGGATTCACCGCAACGGGCGCGATCGCGGCGTTGCTGGCGCTCGGCAGCGGGCTCGCTCTCGCCGCCGCCAACGTGCTGTCATACGACCTCTACTACAAGGGCTTGCATCCCACCGCTTCGACCGAGCGTCGCATTCTCGTTGCGCGGGGAGCGATCGTGGCCGTCGCAGGATTTGCCGCTTGGGCGGCGCTGGCCGCGCCGGAAACGATCCTCGCCATGACCGGAGCCGTCTTCTCGCTGGCGGCGAGCACGCTCTTGCCCGCTCTCCTTCTCGGTGTCTGGTGGAAACGTGCGAGCGGCGAAGGCGCTCTTGCCGGCATGCTGGCGGGACTTGCCGTGTGTCTCTATTACATGGTGGCGTCACGCTACTTTCCGTTCGCCTTCTACGAGACCTCGAGCTTCCTCTCGAACGCCACGGCGGCCGAAGCCGCGCGCTACAACGACTTGAGGCAGAGCTATTATCTTGCCGATGAAACGACGCGAGCCGCTTCGTTGGCGGCGTGGGAAGAAACGGCCCGCGCGGTCGCCAATTGGGGCGGCGTGAAACGAGACTTCGCCGGCCTGTTCGCCGTACCGGTCGGCGTGGCGGTGATGATCGGGGTGAGCCTGTTCACGCCGGCGCCGGCGCGGGAGGTTCAGAACTTCGTCGAGGATTTGCGCAAGCCGTCGGTCGCGTAGCTTCCGCTGAAGCGCTACTGGTCCGGGGGGTTGGCGACCGACTGCGCTTCAGGCGGTGCGCCATCGCCGAGCAGGCGGAAAGAATCGCGGAAACGCTTGGCGCCATCGCCGGTGGCGTGGCTCTTGGGACCGGCCGTGACCAACATATAGATGCGGTCGCCTGACGGCACGACATCGATCAGATGACTGAGCTTGCCTTTTTTGTCGTCGGCGATCGCTTCGAAGCCCGAGTATCCGGCAATGGTCGCCGTTCCCCGTTTTCGCAAACGGGTTTCGCTGCCCTTGGCATAGGCGTTGACGAGCTTGACGTAAGTGTCGTTATCGGGGCTCGGCCCTTTGCCGGCCGAGTACTCGAACACCACCACGCTATAGACGGTGTCCTCTCCCAAGCTCACCTGGAAATCGTATTGGCGCAGCGGGTTCTGACCTTCGACCGCTGCGCTCGTCATCTTGGGCGCGCCGGGGAAGGTCACGGCAAAGCCCCGCTCGGGGGATTGGAACTCGGTCCATTGCGGCTCTTCCGCGGCCGATTGCGCACCCGGCTGGTCCTCGGCGAACGCGGTGGAGGCAGCCGCGGCAAGGAAAAGCACGCCTAACGCTACGCTGCGTATCGACATTGACGCCTCCCCCTCGTCGCGTTTCTCGAATTGGCATCTTAGCCGATCAGGTCTTGCCGTTCACCCAACAGGCGTGCGTCAACCTTGCGGCGACGATTTCAGCGCCCTTTCATACATGGCTTCGACATCCGTCTTGAGAGCGCGGCGGGTATCGGGGCGCAGATAGAGCATATGCCCGCCGGCATAGGCCTCGATCACGATCGGGCTTGCGCCCACGAGCGGCGTGAGCTGGTTCACGAGATAGGCGGGCGCAAGATAGGGCGTGATCAAGTCGGTATAACCCGTGGCAATGAACACTTCGAGCCCGCGATTGGCGGCGCGGGCGTCCTGAATATCGTCAAGCACCCCGGCATAGCCTTGGCGGGTCGGCCTCGTTCCGAAATCCCATTTGCCCCGCACCTCGCGATTGAGCAGCCGGTAGGTCATGTCGGTCTTGTAGCCGAGCTCTTCCTGCGCGTATTGCACGAAGGCGCCGGTCCACAGCGGAACGGTGGAATCGAGTACGGGATCGGGTCCGTGCGGCCAGGCGCTCGCCGGGTTGGGATCGGGACCGCTGACACTTCCGTCATAGCGGCTCAGCACTTGGCCGTTGGCGCGATCGAACTCCTTGATGAAGAGCGAGGGCGGAATGCGCGCGAAGTTCCGGCGCACGATCTCGACCGGAAGGCCCGTCAGCCGCGCCACCGTGTCGCTCGCAGTCTCGGCGCCTTCCACCGCACCCGAAGCAAGCGCCACCAGATAGTCGGTCAGCGCGTAGCGCTCGGTTTCTTGCAGCGCCTGTGAGAGCGTCTCGCGCCCGGCGATGCCTTTGCTTTCGAGATTGACGGCGGCGAAGGAGGGAAGTCCAAGCGCCCACGGAAGCGGGTCGTAGTCCTCGCCGTTGAGAAGAGCGAATTCGAGGGCGGGCGAAATGAGGACGAGGCCGCTCGGCGAGATTCCGCCGGTCTTCTGAAGCGCGCGGGTAATGGTCGCGACGCGGAACCCGCCGTAACTTTCACCCGTCAGAAAAACCGGCGAGCCGAGCCGTCCGGCATCGGTGAGGTAAAGCCGGATGAAATTGGCAAGCGCCTGCGTGTCTTGCTCGACGCCGAAGAAATCGCCTTCGTCCTTGGGTGCACGGCTGTAGCCGGTTGCCACCGGGTCGACGAAGACGAGATCGGTGAAATCGAGCCAGCTTGCCTCGTTGGCGACGAGGCGGGGAGGGGGGCCCTGCAACTCGCCCTTGGCGCTCACCGCGACAGTCTTGGGGCCGATGGCGCCGAGGTGGAGATAGGCCGAGGCCGCGCCTGGCCCGCCATTGAAGACGAAAGTGATCGGACGTTTCGGGTCTTGCGCTTCCCGTGTGTAGGCGACGTAGAAAATGCTCGCCAATGTCTTGCCTTGCGCGTCGCGGAGCGGAAGCATGCCGGCTTTCGCGCTGTAGGGGACCTCCACACCGGCAAGGTGGGCGCTGTGTCGCGTGATCGAGGCAGGGGGGACGAGATCGGCGGCCTCCTCGCCGGCGGCCTGCGTGCCGGCTTTTTGCTCGCCGGCGACCGGTTCTCCGGCCGTCTCCGGTCGCGGCGACGGATTGGCGTCCTCGCCGAGTGCCCAGGTGGGGAAAAGGAGAAGGGCGGCGAGCGTCCCGAATTTGAGGAGGCGGCCGATGCGGTTCAGAAGCTCGGTCACATATTTGCTCCGGTACGATGGTGCGAAAAAGAGCCGGTGGCGGGAAACGTAGGGGCGGAGGGCTCGGGAAACCAGGGCCACGAGACCGTTTTCGGCGCTGGGCGGCCGGGGGCTCCACCTGTTGCCTCGCCACAGGCCAGGCGTTGCAAACGCGCCACGTCGCCCCATCCTTGAGTGGACCGGGCGATAAAACGATAGGCCATGAGGGGTTTGGCGGCTAATGTAGAGTTTCGCGCAGAGCTGCCCAGCCATCAAGGCTTGGCTGAAGTCCCCGGCGTCCCCGTCTCCGCGTTCGCGCCGGAGGGACACTCGCAGAACGCCTCTTCATGGCGGCAAGGACGGCGAGAGGCAAGCTGGTGCGGCTTGGGGCTTCCACGGCGGGGGGCGGGGAGCCTCGACCCGGCAACACTCGAAAACACCCCCTGGAGTTCGCATCATGGCTGTTGGGCCGCATGAGACGGGCCACGGTTCGCCTCGATAGGGAGCCGCACCCATATGGTCAGTCCCATGCGTGAAAAACGCGTTTGGCCTCCTCAGGATAAGGACGCCGACGGAGAGACCGCGGCCGCCTTCGAGGCCGCTGTCGCCGTGGTCAAGGAGACTGTGGTCCGATCAGGCGAGGTTCTGGTTTCGGCGAAGGAGGATCTCAGCAACCACCAGCGTTGGCTGAAAGTTCAGACCGCAGCGGTCGAGGCGGACCGGGAACGGCACGCGCGGTGGCTGCAACGTCAACGCGAGCGCCAGGAGGCGATTGAACGGCGGGAAAAGAGGCGGGCGCGGCGCCGGGCCAGGCGTCAGGCGGCTGCTCGTTCGCTCAAGGATGGGGTGGCCGCCGCTGTCTTCGCCGTGCGCTCGACGGTCTGGCGATTATTCGCGACGATTGCCGCCGGCCTGAACGCCATCGACGCAACGGCCTTTAACGGAGTGCGCTGGATCGGCGCTCGGAGCTCTCCGTGGACGCTGCGCTCTATGTCGGAGGAGCGCTCTGGCGGGCCGCGCTTTTGGCGGGGCATACAATTGCGCGCCGTTGCGCGCGTTGTTTATTCTTCGCTCGCTTCCGGTCTTGGCTCACTTCGGGCTTTGTTCGCGGAGAGCGCTGCTCGCGCCGGCGCCAAGGTCAACACCGTTGCGCCCGTTGTCGGCAATTTCCTTGCGCGGTTCTTTGGCGCAGTCGCGGCCTCGACGCGCAATGCTTCGGATGGCTTGGGACGATGGCTTCGGGCTAGTTCTCCCTGGTTGTCGGACAAAGCGGACAATCTTGGGCGCTCGGTCGGCGCGAGGATGCTCGCTCTTTCATCTCGGCCTTTCTCCTTTCGTGTCCGCCAGGGCCCAGGCTTTTGCACCTGTGTTGTCGCAGCGGATTGCCAAGGCCGGAGCGGTCGCGGGGACCCATTTGCGGGGAGGCGCGCTCCGCGCCAAGTCGCTTGTGGAATGGTCCAAAGCCCCTGCGGTTGACGCCGAAAACGCAGTATCCTTGCCGCATCGCCTAGGGAGATTTGACCTGAGTCAGATGCTCATCATCGCCGGAACTCTCTTGCTGGTCTTTGGCGCCTTGATGCTGGGAGGCGGCCTGCTGCTCCGCACCGGCAAACCGTCCATGGTCGCCGCCGCCTCTCCCTCCGAGCCTATCGCCTGGCTGTTCGAGCACGACAATCTCGCCCTCGATGAGCGTTCGGTGTTCACTTTCGCGGCGATGCAAGAGGGCACGCGCATCAAGGGGTTCGCGATTGGCGGGGTGAATATGTCGGATCAAACCCTCGATGCGGTCGGAAGCGTCATCAAGCCGGACCACAAGGCCAAAGAAGTCAAACTTGCGCTCAGCGTCGAGATGCCGGACGAACAGGCCGGCGTGACAAAAACCTTCGAGCCCGGCGTGCCTGGCGCGATCCCGCCGGAAGCGCAGTTCAAGCTTCTCTTCGCCTTCCCCGAGGATGGCGGGATGACCCCTGGTGAGGTGCTCTCGACCTTTGGCGGTGTGATGCTGAAAGTCCGCTACGAGGTGGCAGGCAAGGATAAGTCGTTCATCCACTACCTGTCGCCCGCGTTCCTGGAGCGGCAGCTCGCCGAGATCATGGCCGAGGCCAAGGGGTCCTAGCCCCGCGCCCCCGCGCTGCGCCACTCAGAAGCAGTTGAGCGATAGCGAGGCGCAGCCCCTGATGCTGAGACACGCCTTCAACTGATTACAGCACCTTAGGCCGCAGCCCGCGATATCGCTGGAAGGATCGAGGGCCTCGGCGTTGCAAACGCTGTTACAGGAACGGAAGTCGTCGTTGCAGACGCGGACGCTTTGGCTGCTGGGGCCGCAGGGGGATTGGCTCGGTCTCAGCGATTGGAGCGGGCGATCTGGATTGGTGGTCTGCGCCTGGGCGCCGCTCACGGCGAGAGCGAGCGCGAGCCCGAGGGCCAAAAGCACGAATCTGGTCATGTCGGTCTTGTGTTCCCCCACGCCTGCGGCGTATCCCAATTAACAGCGTCCCCCCAGATGGCCGAGTCCGTCAAGCCCAAGCTTTGCCGTCAATCCTCCGCACCACCAAACGGCCAAAAAGGCAAGCGACGTTGGCATAAGCAAGGGGTCATGAGCGTGCAATTCTACCTCACCGTTTTGAGTTTGCTCGTGCCGATAGCGGCGGTCCAGGCTTGCGCCACGCAGAACCAGGCGAACCAGGCTGCGGAGCAAGCGGTGGCGGAGAGCGAAGACGAGGCGACATGCCGGAAGAAGAGCGACGGGGACGATGCGGCCTACGAGGCGTGCCGCAAGGATCTGGCCGAGACGCGGGCGCAACAGGCCGCCATTCAGGAGCAAAAGCGCCGGGACTTCGACCGCGTGCTCGGCGCCGGCACCGACGGCCAGAGTAATTATTGAGACCATTCGCACCAGTGTTGTTTGGCAAAGGGCGTTGTCGGGCGCCACAATTTCTTTACGGTACTGGGCGAAGGCTTCCGCACCGCTCCATAGCTCCGCTAAAATAGCGAGCACCGAGGTCTGTTCAAAAAAGGGGTGATCAAATGAGCCGCAAAGCACCATTGATTGTCATTGCCGGCGTCGCGATTGGCACGGTTGCCGCCGCTCTCTGCTTTTCGGAGCCGGCTGAAGCCGGCACGTGTTCGCCGGTTAAGGCCAAGGGAAAGGCTGGCGACATCGCTACGGCCACGACGCTTGCGCAAGTCGACCTTATCCAAAAGGCTGCCGCCCTCGGCGGTAAGGTCACGCAGACATCGACCGATTGCGTACCGGGACCCAAGGGCGTCGTATGCAGGATATCGGCGGTCGTCTGCCCGAAATAGATTGAAACGCTGGGCCGACCGACTCTGGCTCCGGCACGGGTTCGCTATGGCCCAGCGAACTGAATTTGCCACAGGGAGCGGGAGGGCGAGGACGCGCCGCCTGACGCGGCTCGTGGCGTGACCGCTGCCTCATCCATGGCGCTCGACCCGTTCACGCGTCGCCGGCATCATCGGCACCGCGCTCATCATCGTTGCCTATTTCGGCAATCAGCAGGGCTGGCTCAGGGCGGAAGATTGGAAATTCCCGCTCGCCAATTTGATCGGCGCCATCTTGATCATGCTTTCGCTGATAACGGCATGGAATCTGCCCGTCGCCGTGATTGAAAGCTTCTGGGCGGCGATCAGCATCTACGGACTGATCAAGAACGCCGGACGATCGAAGCGGAGCTGAAGCCGGAGAGCCCGCGCTCAGACCAGGTCGAGCCAGCGCTCGAGCATGACCCGGCAATGGCGCTCGAACGCCGGCAAACGCGTCGAACTCTCGGCGATGATCGTCTCGGCGTCGACGCCGTTGGCGGCCATGTAGTCGCGATTGTTGCGGCACATGATCTCGAGCAGGGGGCGATCGGCCTCGGCGTGATATTGGAAGCCGTAGGCAGTCTTGCCGTACCGGAACAGCTGACATTCGGTCATGTCCGAAAAAGCGAGCCTGGCGGCGTCGGGCACCTTGGTGATGACATCGCCGTGGAAATGGTAGGAGAGGAGCTTCCGCGGATGCTCCTGCATCAACGGGTCGTTGGCGCCATCCTCGGTCAGAAGGAGGTCGTACCAGCCGATCTCCTTGCGCTTGCCCGGGACCACCTCGCCGCCCACGGCAGAGGCGAGGATCTGCGCTCCGAGGCAGAAACCCGCAATCGGTTTGCCCGCAGCGATAAAGTCCCGGCAGAGCTGCATCTGGCCCAAGAGGTAAGGATATTTATCCGTCTCATAGGCGCTCTGCGCGCCGCCGAGCACGACGAGGGCGCCGAACGCGCCGCTCGGAAGTTTGGCATAGTCCGCTTCGCTACCGAGAACGCTGTGTTGATCGAGACCGCGCTCGGCGATCAAGGTCGCCAAAGCCCCCGCGCCTTCGTGATGGTCGTTCTGTACGATGAGAATCGGTTTCATGATCGATCCGTCCTGTCGAGGTCGTTGCTCGGCGCTCACCTTCCAGCAATCGTCGCGCCTCGTCGGGGCAAGGTCACGCGAAGATAATTAATCGACTGATTATATGGGATGCTATGCTGTTGCGCGACGAGGAGGGTGCGAAGAACGCCGCCGTCACGGGGAACGCCTGTTGCGCAAGCATCTCGAACAAAAGCGAAATCCGACGGAGTGGGTCTTAGGCCCACCGCGCTTGGGTTCCAACACAGGGAGGATCGGTCATGGCTCGCTATATCCTTTCGGATCCCAATTTTAGTGACGGCACGCGACGCGAGGTCATCGAGCAGATTGTCGATCCGTTTCGCGGCCGGCCCGGCGTGAAACTCATCGGTTATGAGCCCGACCCGGACTTCGATCGCCTTCCCATCGAGGCGCTCGGGCGGCCTGAACCGATGAAGGAGGCGTTGCTCGCTGCCGCCGGCAAGGCCTACGAGCTCATCGACATGGAAAAGCAGCACGGCCGCCATCCGCGTATCGGCGCGGTCGATACGATCGAGATTTATCCCGCCAAGGACATCACCATCGAGGAATGTCGCGATTTCGCGGAGGACCTCGGCAACGAGCTGTTCAAGCGCTACGCCGTGCCGATCTATTTTACCGGCAAGAACGCGCGCAAACCCGAGAATGAAGGCCTCACCCTCATTCGCAAGGGAAATTACGAGGGCCTCAAAGAGGCCGTGCTCAAGGATCCCGCTCGCGCGCCCGATCTTGGCCCGGCCAAGCTGCACCCGACCGCCGGCGCCACGATTGTCGGCGCGGTCGAGGAGCATGACGCCTATTTCAACGTGGTGCTGGACACGACCGACCTTGCCATTGCCAAGAAGCTCGCAAGCTATGTGCGCGGCAAGACCGGTGGGTTCACCAACATTCAGGGCGTGATCGGACTGCCGCAGACGCATCGGCGCACCGGCAAGGCTTGCGTTGCGGTCTCCTGCGAAATCAGCAACCCCCTCAAGACGCCCATCCACCGCGTCTTCAACCTGTTGAAGTCGGAAGCCGCCCGCTATGGCGTGAACGTCATCGCGGGACAGATCTGCGGCACGATTGGCGCCGAGGTCCTGGTGCAAACCGCCGAATGGTACCTCATGCTCGAGGGCATCAACGGCCCTTGGGACTACAAGAGCCAAATCCTCGAAAACCATCTGTTGGAACTGGAGACTTAGCGCCTGGCGAAATTTCGTAGCGAGATGCGGAGGGACTGAGCTTCGCTCTCGCTATGGCTGCCGCGCCCAAGCGCGGTCGCATCTCTTCTCCTACTGCTGCTAGCCCGTTTGGAGGAACTGAAAGGTCCACGATGCGCCTGCTCATGCAGCGATCTGTGGGCGGGAACAGAATCCGACGGAGTGTGGCAAACGTCACAGCCCAACATTTTGAGCAAATGTGGGAAATGTCACAGCCAAAAGGCTGAGCCGCGTCCTAGCCTGCAGCACTTGTTGGGACAGTTTTGGGGACCACAGCTTGGAGATCGTCGCCATGACACACCACTTGAGAGAGGCGATTCCTCGTTCTCCGCGAACGCGAAGCGTTTCTGCGTGTGCGGATCTCATTAACCATCTGGAACCATCTCCCACATCTCAGGCCTCGGGGGCGCGGGTAAAGCAAGGAATTCCGCAGAAGACCTTGACCAAATCTGCCGAAGGATGTTTCGCTAGGCCTGTTTGCGCTGCCACGCGCATTAAAGGACCTCCCAGCCATGCTCGCGCAACTGGCGGGCGTCCTCAGCGGCCACGCATGGAGCGGTCTCACGCTACAGAACTCGACCACACCCTCGCGGGTGTGGCCATATTTGCACAGCTCCCACCGGCTGCCCTAGACACGATCCGTAAGACCTGCTCGTGGGAACACTACAAGCCGGGCGCGCCAATCGTCGACTATCTCGACGCTTCCGACAACGTGTTCTTCGTCACCCAAGGGGAAGTTTGCGTCACGATCTATTCCCTCTCGGGCAAGGCAGTCAGTTTTCGTAATTCGGGGCCGGGCGCCCTATTCGGCGAGTATGCCGCAATCGATGGCGACCCCCGGTGTGCCAGCGTCGTGGCAAAGACCGAGTGCCAGATCGCCTCAATGTCCGCCAAAGCCTTCCGACAGCTGTTGTTGGCTCAGCCGGCCGTAGCACAGGCTCTCATCAAAGAGCTCGTAAGCAATGTTCGGACGTTGACGAAGCGCGTGTACGAATTCAGCACGCTCGCCGTCAACAATCGCATCCAAGCCGAACTCCTGCGATTGGCAAGCCTGGCGCCACGCGAGGGCAAGAGCGTGCGGCTGGTTCCACCGCCCACCCATGCTGAGATCGCAAGCCGCGTCAGCACGCATCGGGAGGCTGTTACAAGAGAGCTTAATCGGCTTTCGCGGGTAGGCCTGATTGAGCGCCAGCCCGGAATGTTGATCATTTGGGATGTGGATCGCCTCGTCGAAATGCTGCATGAGATGACTGGCGAATAGGCCTTTTACCGACTTTCGTCAGTCAGGCTTGTCGGTTGGCCGTGGCCTCGCGGGTGATGCGCAATTCCCACGGCCTCAGGTTGTTTCCATGTCCTAGAGGCCTATAATACGCGGGGACCATGCTTGGCCTGGGGGGGCCATGGCTCAGGGGGGAACACGACTCACTCTGCTTGCTCTGCTTTCTCTGCTCATCGTCGTGGTGCAGGCAGGGACGGCCAGCGCGCAGAATTGCCAAGCCGTAGGCCAGCTCTACTCGCTCGACGGTCAAGTCGAGGTGCAGCGCAACGGCGTGTGGACTCCGGCTGCACTGAATCAATCTCTCTGCGAGCGCGATGCGGTCCGCACGGGCTCGCTGAGCCGCGCCGCGGTGATGCTCATCAATGAGGCCGTGCTGCGTATCGACCAGGATACTACGGTCTTTCTCGTCGATATCGCCACCGAGGAGCAACAGCCCTCCATGCTCGATTTGACGACGGGAGCGTTCCAATCCTTCAGCCGGCGGCCGCGCGCCCTTGAGGTCAACACGCCCTATTTGAACGCTGCCGTCCAGGGTACAGAATTCGTCATCCGCGCCGAAGCGGGTCAAACCAGCCTTACGGTGTTCGAAGGGACGGTAGCGGCCGGCAACAGGCACGGCAGCGTGAATATCACCAGCGGCCATTCAATATCCGCGTCGGCGGGGCGGGCGCCGCGTTCGTTCATTTTGGTCCGGCCCTGGGATACGGTGCAGTGGGGTCTCTATTATCCGCCGATCCTCGCTATTGGGGAAACCGACGGTCTGAGGCCGGAATTGGCCGCCGCTCTTGAGCGGGCAAAGCAGCACGACATCGCCGGTGCCCTCGCTGCTCTTAATCGGGTGCCACCCGACGAGCGGGACGCTTCCTTTTATCTGCTCGAAGCCGCGTTTCTCTTGTCCGTTGGACGTGTAGACGAGGCCCTGAAAATCATCAATCAAGCAATCGCACGGAATGAGCGCGCAGGACTTGCTTATGCCTTGCGCGCCGTGATCGAGGTGGTCAAGAACGAAAAGGTCAAGGCGCTGGCCGATGCAAAGCGCGGCGTCGCGCTCGAGCCAAAGGCGGCGGCACCCAGAATTGCCCTGTCCTATGCCCAGCAGGCGAATTTCGATCTCAAGGGCGCCCGCGACACTCTGCTGGAGGCGACCGCACTTCAGCCGCAAAACGCGCTGGTCTGGGCCCGGCTCGGCGAATTGTGGCTGATGTTCGGGTATCGCAAGCGCGCGCGCGAGGCGGCCGAGACGGGAGTCCAATTGGCGCCCGACCTCGAGCGCGTGCACCTCGTGTTCGGCTTTACCGCGCTCACGGAGTTCCGCACGAAGGTTGCGCGCGAAGCTTTTACGCGGGCGATCGAACTCGATTCAGCCGATCCGCTTGCCCGCTTCGGCCTTGGGCTTGCCATCATCCGCGACGGCGCGCTTGCGGAAGGCCGCCGTTATCTGGAGATGGCCGTCGGTCTCGATTCCACCAACTCCCTGCTTCGCTCCTATCTCGGCAAGGCCTATTTCGAGGAGAAACGTGGTCCGCTCGACGCCAAGCAATTTGCGCTGGCGAAGCAACTCGATCCGCTTGATCCCACCCCGTATCTCTACGATGCGATCCGCTTGCAGAGCATCAATCGGCCCGTCGATGCCATGCTCAATATGCAAAAGTCGATCGAGCTTAACGACAATCGTGCAGTTTACCGCAGCCTACAGTTACTCGATTTCAGACAGAGCCACGCGCGGAGCCAATTTAGCGCAGATTTATAGCAATCTTGGATTCGAGCAGCTGGGTTTAAACCAGGGCTACAACTCCCTGATGTTTGCTCCCGATAACAGCTCCGCTCACCGCTTCCTTTCCGACGCCTATATGGGAGTGCCACGTCGCGAGCTCGCGCGGGTGAGCGAACTACTCCAAGCGCAGATGCTGCAGGATATCAACATTAACCCTGTCCAACCGAGCCTTGCGGAGACGAACCTCAGCCTGCTGACGTTGGCGGAGGACCGTTCGTACCCGGGTTAAATGAATACACGCCGCTATTCGAGCGTAACGACGTTCAGTTTGTTGGCGCCGGCCTTGCCGGACGCGGGGACACGCTTGATTTCGACGACATCATACCTGCTCCAGCGGGTTTTGACGGAAAGGACGATACCCTTGGTTTTGAGGGCATCGTGTCAGCTCTATACGATAGGTTTTCGATAAGTGGGGGTGCCTTTCAATACGACACTGATGGCTGGAGACCCAACGCCGGCTTCGAGCACGAGATCAATAATTTCTTCATGCAGGTAGCGGTAACGCCGGACTTAAATTTGCAAGTGGAAATGCGACACCGCGAATCTGAGCAAGGCGATCTGGCCTTCAACTTTGATCCAAAGTCCTTCAACCCCGACTTCCTACAAACGCGGGACGCCGACACGGGTCGCGTCGGCGCACGTTTCTCGCCAACTCCGAACTCTGATTTGCTGTTCTCTTACATCCACAGCGACGTACTCAGCGAAGTCACTTTCGTTCCGGACTTTCCATTTGCAACTGATTTCCAGGGTGGACCAATTCGAGTCGCAATACAGTTTACCGGGGGGAATGGCTCAATCTGATTGCCGGAGGCGGAGATACAAATTCCAGTGGACTCGTGGGTACGGTTGGGGAACCCCTAATTCCAGACGAATTCGGGCGTCGGTTCGGCTATGTCTACACCAACTTAAAGATTCCGAAGCCGATCACCTGGACGTTGGGGGTCAGCTACGACGACTTCCAGGACGACCCAGTCGAAGTAAAGAAGTTCAATCCGAAGTTTGGTGTGATTTGGAACATCACGGACAATCTCGCCGTTCGCGCCGCTTCCTTCGAATGGGTAAAGCCTCCGCTGCTCGCGGATCGCACTCTAGAGCCCACCCAGGTCTCCGGTTTCAATCAAGTCTTTGACAACTCCAACGGCGACGACGCCCTGCGCCGAGGCGTTGGGTTGGACTGGCGCATTACGAAGCGACTGTTCAGCGGCGCGGAGGCGACTTGGCGTGATATCGACGTGCCTATTGAGGTCCAGTCCTCCGTATCCGGCGAAAGCACGGCCGTATTCGAGAAATGGAAAGAGGAGTTGCATCGTGCCTATGTTTACTGGGCACCCTTTCCAAGTTGGTCGCTCAGCGGACAGGTGATCTACGACACATTCGAGTGCAGAGCTAGGGTTGCTCACTAGCTTTTCGCCAGTACCCTTGAGCCTTAGGACCGTTAGCGTTCCGCTTGCCGTTCGGTATTTCGACCCCAGCGGCTTCTTCGCGGGTGTGTTGGTAACCTTTGTGGACCAGGACGTTGTGCGCACTCCTGATGCGAAATTGTTTATCGGCCTTTCGGACGGCGAGGAGGATTTCGTGGTCGTCGACGCTAGCATAGGCTGGAGGTTCCCCAAGCGACTTGGCATTGCCACGCTGACGGTTCGCAATCTCTTCGATGAGAGTTTTCGGTATCAAGACGACGGTTTCCGCGAATTCCGTAATGAGCCATCAGCCACCCCTTACGTCCCGGAGCGGCAAATCACTGGACGTGTTACGCTGTATTTTTAAGCAGTTGTGATGGTGGAGGTGATAGACCGCCCCCACCCGCGGGGTAGCGACCCCACGGGTGGATTATGTGGCCGACGCTTGCTGACAGTTGATTCCCAGCGGATGGCCACGTGGAAGCAACTCCATGCGCAAATTAGAGGCAGCACTTCCAACCTCGGGCGGTTGGACAACACCTGCCTGGGCAAGCACATGCTGCAGGAACGGGGTTGGGGCATGTTTCGCACTTACACTCCGGCTCGTCTTGGTTTTTGCCGGGTTTACACATTAGCATTTTTTCTGGTGAGCATAATTCATCAGCTTTATCACAGGCTGCTTTTTTGCACTGAGGAGGAGCTTGTTTGGAATTGAACTCCGTGAATGCCGCTACTAATAGCCGCCTGTGAATTCCAAGCGGAAGAAACAGGAAAGCATGACCGCAGCCGCTAAGATGGCGAATAGCTTGGGCATCTTAACCTCCCTTGGTGAGGACCAAGTAGTTTAGCATATTTACGTGTTAGGCGCCAAATCTCTCTTGGCTAGCTATTGAGGCATCACTCGTTCTGACCAAAGTCGGATAGCCGACGTCCCCATCAACGGCTTGGCGTTGAAAATCGTTGATTCCAGAGCCCTAGTTGCAAACTGGCCCCCGCGCTAAGCAAAAAGTTCGCAGGAATGAAAATGTCACGACACCAAAGTCCCTCGGGATTAGACCTGAGGGGATCTTTCCTTGAAAAACTCTCGCAGAAGGCGCCCCTTCTACTACTGACAGCGCTAACTTTATAAAGTGATCTTCTTCATAGACACCGATGCCCGAGAATGTTGAAGGCGCGGTCATAAGACCCACCCAAGCTTAAGACATGGTTCCCGTAAGTGTTCGCGACGAACGCTTATCGCGGCAATCGGAGCAGCTGTTGCGGGAGGCCCGTTCTTGAGACTGGCGGCTGCGATGGATAGCTTCGCTGGCCCATATCAACCCTCCGAGGGTTTGCTGCAGGCACGACAGTACCTTTATCAGAAACAAGCGGAGCTCCACCATGGAGGTAGTCGTGGTGAATTTACTCTGATCTCCGCACTCGCTCAGCTAGGCCAACGTCGACGTTTTCCCCCGCCGGGACTTAAGCTCGATCCAGAGCTTGAGGAGAAGCGGATTGCCTTAGCAGAGGACTTGATCCGCCGAACCGATCCAGGACCCTTCGAAGACCCAATTTACCTGGCGCTGCTAGCTTACCAGGCAGCATCCATCGAACTGGCGCTCCCGGACAGCATTGATGGCCGAAAGATCGACGCGGGCTGGTCAAGATTCTTGCTCGGAACCGCACATAGTCCTGAGGTTCAGGCACAGTCCTGGACTTCCTCTCAGGGCTACACCGTTGTATGGCTAGATTCTGGACTGATCGAGTTTTGCTATCAAGCTGCCAAAGCAGTAATCGCTACGCTGCACCCGGTAACTGTCTCCGGAACCAGAGTTAGCTTCGAGTTTACTGACCAACATATTCGGGATGAGCTTGATCGTAATCCGGAACCTGTCGAACGGCTTTACCGAACCCTAGAGGCATACTTTTTTGGTGACGGCTATCCACGAGCGCCAGGTTTTTCCCAAGAAGCCGTGCCTGCGGAGCAGGTCATTCCATTAACTATTTTGGTCGATATGATGGAGAGGTGGGTTTTGGCCCATGAGTATGGGCACGGCTTTGCCACTGGGTGGGGTTTTAAAAATAGAGCAAATGAAACAGAGGACGTGAGCCCGGCACGTGCTGAAGAATTTTCGCGGACAGTAATGCAACCATACTAACGGTCATGTCCGCAGCAAAAGTTGATCATGTAGATCCCGCCATCTCCCTGTCTGGTCCTGCATTTGCATTAGCCTGTCTTGAGGTTAAGCGGCGCGGTCTTTCCGTCGCTCGTTGCGGCAAAGTACTCGACAGTAGCGGTGACGGCGAACATCCGCCCAACAAATTGCGCGCAGCCAATGTTCTTAGGACGTTTGACCAATTTTTTGACATGGGCCCACAAAACGGACCCGGCACTGACCTAACTTTCGTGCTTCGTCCTCCGGATGAGAAGCCTGTCAATTCGGAGGCCAACAAAAACCTTCACGAGGTAGTATACCGTTGGTGAACGCGCTGTTCATGATTTGGGACAAGGTTCAGCCGCGATTGCAGCAGGACTTCGAAAACGAGAGGCCTCTAAATTCCATATGGCCACCCCGACTGAAAGCGTGTTGATCGCCAGGGAAGTCCACTGGGTTTCTGCAAAAGGCATCTTCACGGCGAAATCAAATTCAACGCCGCGCTTTGTGGATTTTGGTATGTCGGCTCCGGCGTTCCAGGTATAAAAATTGTCTTAGTTGCGTCAGAAGCAATATCTTCCCAGCGTACTGCGGGACCATCATCTTTGATTCTTTGGTTTATCGCCTGCAGCAACTGGTTTGTAAAAAATCCTCCAAGCGAACCACCCCGGACCGAGTACCACGAGAACTCGCCGGGCACTGAACCAGACATTATCAAAGTACCGCTATAAGCCTGGAACAATCGCTGAAAAGCGGCCTGTCTGTCGGCGGGAGCGAGGCCGGCTGGCGGAGCTGCAATTTTTTCGGTCGTCTCCTTGTTGCATGTGTCAGCAACGGCGAGGAGAAATCTTGGCTTCTTTATTTTGAGAAGATTATTCACGATTCCTGCTAAGTCTGCTCGATCCGCATCCGATGTGCGCTGGCAGTCAAATTCCGGAAATTGCGTCTGCGTACTATCGCGACGGAATCCATGACCCGAATAGTAAAATAGCACCGCGTCGGAAGGCTCTACGTCTAACGCAGTCATGGCTTCATTAATGTTCTTGCAATTGAAATCATTAGCCTTTAGCTCAGCCTTTATTACGGAAATTTTGCCATCAAGCTCTACCGAATCCAAAAAAAATCCATGTTTTTGAGATTTGCCTTTATCCCGGTCCGATTGAGCCATCTTGGGTATCACCAACTAAAAGGACAACCAACTTCTGAGCGATAGCCTGATCTGAGGTGAATAATAAGCATGTCGATAACGCTAAAACCAAAATGCGAATGCGCAACATGTTCGCCTCCTTTAGAAGCTTAGCTTCGGCTTCATGGTGATGTGGCTGTCGAAACTTGCTGCAAACTTCCGCAGCACATCTTGCGTTCAGAATTGACCAACAGTGATCGGCGCCAATCGTCTCTTTCGGAGGCTAACATTACCGGTTTCGCAAGATGAGATGAGCCACCACGCCTGATGGTCACCGCTCAAAAACTTGAAAGCCTATGCTTGGCTCGAAGGGGCAAGACTTACGGGGTCCCGTATCAGACTTAACTGATGCGAGGATCTGAGCGCGTAATCGATCAGCATATATCACCAGCAATCTTCTCGCCTGGAACTTTCTCCGCTTTTTCCACGGAACGGATAGGTCCGAACGAAGCCGGACTGAGAGGAAAGAAGAACTTGCGTGCGCTATTGGCCTTATAAAGAGTTTCAACGAGCGCTGCGTTGAAAGGACCGAAACTTTTCTCCGAGCACACGGCAGCTACTACCTGCTACTTGTGCCCCCTCCAAGTTGGTCACGGAAGAGCGCTCGTACTGAGTGCCGAAGACGGTTGCCCCAGCCTGGGCCGCTCTAGTGCCAACTCGTTACGATATCACCTAACAGTATGTTTTCCTGAAAAGGTGAAACTGTCGCTTGTAATTGACGTTCAATATCAATGAGCTGACACTCAGGAGCTCCCGTAAGGTAGACATCCACATTATAAAACTTCACAACTTCGGCGACCGCCCAGGCAGGCGAAATGAACAGACATACCAGCGCGGTGGCAACCCAGTGAAATAAATATGAAGCTTTATGATATACGCGCGCCGAGAGCGGCCTATTCTGATTGGTGTTGGCGGTCTGGCCGCCCCCTTTTAGTGGACTATCACGCCAATACTATTGAGTGTCCTCGAACGCAGGCTCGACCATATATCGCCGCGTTCCTTCACTTGTCCGACCACTGTGGCCGGATAGGCAGGCTTTCGGAAGAAGATCGTACCATGGGCAGCCTTCTAGTGAGCCAAGATCTGGGCCGCCCACGTGGAGAACGACGCAAGTAGGACGATCGATGAAATGCTTCTACATTCGACCCTCCACCGACGCCAACGATAAAAGTCCGCCAAGAATTCGAGCTTGATATGTCTCATCGCCGCCCCAGAAGAGACGTGAGGAGTATAGCACCTCGGTGTTTTCGCGGGGCAAATATGCAATTTTCCTGGCTACCCAACGAATACTCGCTCGAGCGGCTGCGGTAAGTTCTCGTAATCACCTGCTTCCGCTTCTTGTTGCGACCTCAGACGGGGCCAAGGCGCGCTTGGAGGCGCTCGTTCGCGATCGCGACGCGGGGCCGGCGAATAGCGACGCTAGCCTGTCACCTCACCGCAGCGGTGCATCGAACATTTCGGCGAAGAAAGCGGGTATCGGGCGCGAAGCGGAACTTTTTGGATTTGACCGCCTCAGGGGCTTGACGTCCTCGGCCGGTTTGAAGTTCTTCGGCTTTGGTCGTTTCTTCCGACGCGCCGGCGTCCTTGGTTGCATTCGGCCGATTTGTCCTCTCGCACGTCTCGGAGAAGCCGTCGCTGACGTGGCCGGAGCGCAGAAGATGTTGGCAGCAACCGTCTCGGCCTGCTCTTCAACGCATTTCGCAAGCGCATCGAACGCGACCGCGCTCTTGTCGAGCAGCACGCACGAATTGAGGCCGCTCCGGCGGCGACGATACTCAGCGTGCTCGCATTGCGAAGCGCGCTCTCGAGCTTCTTGTTGTCGAAGTACGAGCCGAAACGGATCTGCAGGCTCCGCCGCGACCTCGGCGTGCCGAGCTGAGAGAAGAGCCCACCGATATCTTCACCGGATAGTTCTTTGCCGCGCTCTACAATTTCCATTTCGGCAATTCGAGCTCAAGCCTCATGTCGTCGGTGGTGCGAACGAAGCGTGCGAACGATATGATCTTGCGGGAGCGATTTATTGAACAACCGGTCGAGTTTCTCCCTTGTGGATCGTTTCGATCTCCCACGGACCAAGGTCTTGGGACCGTCGATCCTCGGCGGCATGGCCGGATGCGATCGCCAGGGTGACCGTCGCTGCGATAGCAGCGGTAGAAGACCGGAGAAGAGTCATCGGCGTGAACCCCGTTAAGAAGCGTTAACGTCGGTATAAACGCGGCTACACCTACAATCCGGGCTCGACGCTTGGCTCCAGGCTGACAAACCAAATTCTTCCCTTTTTCGCAAAGCTCATCTGCGCCGTCACAGGCGACCAACTGAACAGGGGAACTAATCGGCAAGTCGGCTATAATGCCGCTATAGGCGAAGACTTGAGAATTCGAGGCCAGCGATACGGCAACGAGGACCATGAAGGCCCCGCCAATGCTAAGAACAACCTTATGCATCTTAACCTCCGTTTTTAGAGAAGCAGTTACTCTTATTCCAAAAGCAAGCTGACCAGAAGACTGTTTCTCGATCAGGTTGGCTGGTTACTGTTGCCATTTTGTACATGTTAAAAGAAAAGCGCTATATGGCCTACGTGTCCATGCGGCTGCACCCAACTTGTTATCAGGCCCCTATAGATTGATTGCATGAGGTGAGCACTTTCTTTCAGCGAAGTGGCTATCAACGGCAACGCTTGGTGCGAAGTTTTGCCGCCCGATCTTTTTACGGCCGCGTGTGGGCTCGCATTGGTCTTGACGCCGCTTGGTACGACGCTTCGAGCGCACCTTCGGGTTCGATTGGCTGTTCAAGATGCGCGGCGCACGACCACCGCCCCCGGACGTGGCAGTTGTTGGCATCAACAGCGGCACGGGACGGGCGCTCAACCTACCTAGATTGCCCCATGACTGGTCGCGCTTGATCCATGCGCAGTTGACCAAGCGTCTGGTCGTCAGAACGCCGAAGGAATTGTCTTCGACATGGATTTCAATCGTCCCAAACCGGGCGAGGAAGATTCCATTTTGGCGCGGGCCATGGCCGATGCAGACCGGGTAGTCTTGTTCGAATGGCTGGCCGCGAGGCGGGCTCGTGTGATCACGGCCGACGGGAAGGATGGCGGGTGGACCTGGATCGAGCAGATGCAGCCGCCCATAGAGATTTTCGCAACCGCTGCAAAGGCCCTCGGCCCGTTCCCGCTGCCCAAGCTGGACCAGGCGGCGTTCGAATTCTGGGCATTCAAATCGAGCATCGGCGGTGCGCCGACCACAGCGGCCGTCGCTCTGCAAATGAAGGCGTTACCTGTTTACGACCAGTGGCTCGCCGTCCTCAAGGACGCGCGCGCGACAGAAGTCGAGCGCCTCCCGGCGCATGCCGGGGAGGTGAAGGGGCCGCCTGAGATGCAGCAGCTGATGCAGAACTTACGTCGGATGTTCCGGCAGGACCCGTCCCTTTACCGGAGAGTGCAAAGGGCGCTGGACCGGGTCGATGGCGAAGGGCGCGACGACGCGCGCAAACTCCTGGCGGCGCTCGCAGCGCTCTATGCCGGCCCCGATCACTACTACATCAATTTCTATGGTCCTGCCGGCACCGTCCGCACCATCCCCTACGAGACGCTGATAATGGAAGCCCCAGGAGATGCCGCGGCGTGGACCGGCGATCTCGCCAATCACATGGTCTTCGTCGGCTACTCCGATCTCTACGACCCGGACCAGCCGGACCGCTTCTATACCAGTTTCACCGGCAAGGATGGTGTCGACCTCAGCGGCGTCGAGATCATGGCCACCGCTTATGCGAATCTCCTCAGTCAGCGGACTGCTACAGCCGAGCGATCCATTGCTGGCGGCGCTTGCCGCGGTGGCGTTCGGTCTGCTCGTCGGCACCTTGGTCTATTTCCTGCCCGCGACCATGGGCGTGCCGGCGGCGTTCGTGCTCACCGCCCTTTATGCCACGGGCCTGCAATGGCAGTTTAACGTCGCCGATGTTTGGCTGCCGCTCGCGACGCCTGTGCTCGTCCAACTGCCGCTCGCGCTGATGGTCGGTTTGATGGGCCAATATCTACTCGAACGGCGCAAAGAACGGCGCTTGACCCAAGCCATCCGCTATTACCTACCGGAGAACATCGTACGGGACGTGACCGAGACCCGGGTCGATCCCGCCACGCTGAACCGAGTCGTATTCGGAACGTGCCTGGCGACGGATATGTCCGACTTCATCGCGCTCGCGGAAACCAAACCGCCGCGCGAACTGGCCGTGTTTATGAATGAATATTTCGATGCTCTCGCCGGGGTACTCAAGCGTCACGGCGTCGACGTAATGGAGTTTCGTGCCGACATGATCATGTGCGCCTGGATTGCCCCGGCTCGCTCGCCCGCGGTTTGCCGCAAGGGAATGGACGCCGCGATCGAAGTCAGCGATATCGTCAAGCAGTTCGCGCAGCGATACGGATCGCGGCACTTCACCCCGCGCGTCGGACTTCATGATGGCGAGGTCTATGTCGGACACACCGGCGGCGGCGGCCGCTTCCTCTATAGCATCGTGGGCGATACCGCCAACACGGCGGCGCGGTTGGAGAGCCTGAACAAGCATCTCGGCACCCATGTCCTCGCCGCGGAATCGGTCGTGCGCGATGCAGAAGGACTGCTGCTGAGGCCGCTGGGCGCGTTCCGGCTGAAGGGCAAGACCGATCCCACTTCGGTGTTCGAAATCCTCGACCGGCAGGATCGCGCAAGGACCGAGCACGTCGACCTGTGCGCGCAGTTTGCCGAAGGCCTCGCCGCGTTTCAGCGCAAAGAGTGGTTGCGGGCGGCAAGCCTGTTCGAGGCCGTCGCCGAACGTTTCGCCGAGGACGGGCCGAGCCGATACTACCGGCTGCGCTGCCAGAAATATTCGAGCGAACCGCCGTCAGACGACGAGCCGGCCATCATTCACATGGAGGAGAAGTGACGGCGGCGGCGCACCACGGCCTAAGCTTCGGATAATTTTGTGAAATGTGGCAAATGCCACAGCCTCCGGTTGAAGCGCCGTGCAAGAATCTGCTCAGGCTCAAGATCGTCCTGAGCCGAAAAAAGGAGACCTACCATGCAATCGATCACTGGAAACAGGTTGTTAGCGTTTGCCGCGGCGGGGGCCCTAGTTCTCACCGTAGCCAGTGCTCCCGCATCCACCGACGAGCTTGCGCAGAACCTTGGGCCGGTCGGACCCAACGAGCCCATTCTCACCACGCTCGGCAGCAAGCGCGTCATCGCCTTCTACGAGGCAAATGGCAGCGACTGCGGCATGCACATCGTGGTGTGGGACCGCACCGATGTCAGCGGCGGTTCGGCGGCGCGCGTTCGCGTGATCCTGAACCCTCGGCAAATGGTTCATATCGACAACGCCGAGAACCAGTCGCTGAACCTTCAGTGCGGCGACCATGCCGACACGCTGGCGATCGTCGACACGAGCAAAGTGATTGCAGCCGGGGCTGCCCAATAAACCCGTGGTCAATCGGGGACTTCGAACATGACACCACTTTCGAGAAAGCCCCCTCAGGTTTGACGGCCTGAGGGTGCTTTTGAGCGGTGTCTAGGCTCATGAGGCAAGCGCGATGTCCGGGATGCTCGACAGGATGGTGATGGTCGTCATCGTGGCGACTCTGATGAGTTGGCCGCTGGCGGCGGCCGAGACCATGACGCCGCTCGAACGCTTGGCGGGCACGCCGAAGGGGCAGCTTAAAAATCCTTATACGGATGTCTCCAGCGTCGCCGAGCAAGGCCTCAAGATTTACCGTTCGCTCGACTGCGGTGGTTGTCACGGAGGCGGCGGAGGCGGGGGCATGGCGGCACCGCTCACCAATGAGGTTTGGATCTATGGCGATGACGACGACACCCTGTTCCGTCTGATCACGCTCGGCACCGGCAGTCTCAGTCCGGGCGGCGCGTTTCAGAAACAAGGCTTTGTGCGCAAGGGCTCCGAGAACGTGGTCGGGCCGATGCCGCCTTACGGCGAGATCGTCAAAACCGATGATGAAATCTGGAAGATCATCGCCTGGATTAGGTCGGTGAATCCGAAACCTAACCGCTGATCACTGCCCTCGACTTAACTTCTGCGCATCCAACCGTCCGGGTCGAGAATGGTGAGGCCGCCCGGCCCCTTGTAACGCCTTACAACCCCCAGCCGGTGACCCCAATAACTTGGCCAGTGATGCCGGCGGCGGCGGGCGAGGCAAGAAAGACGACCGCCTTGGCGATATCTTCGCGTTTGGTCCAACGCTTCAGATCTTTTGGCTTCATTGCGGCAATGTTGGATTCCGTGTCCACGAGCCCCGGCGCAATCGCGTTGACGCGGATACCGAGATCCCGTCCCTCGAGCGCGAGCGTGCGGGTAAGCGCCTCAACTCCTGCCTTAGCGCAGTTATAGGCGACCATGTTGGCCTGGGGCTGGCCGGCCCGTGCGAAGTTGATGATGACACCGTCGCCGGCTGCTTGCAGATGCGGGAAGGCTGCGCGTGAGGTCAAAAACGCGCTCAACAGGTTATTGTCGACCTCCGCACGCCAATCATCGAGAGTGTGCTCCACGGCAGGCTTATAGCGGGTCAGTCCTCCTGCCAGATTCACCAGGATATCGATCCTGCCGTATTCGCCAATCGTGCTATCGATCAGCCGGCGCACTTGCGCTTCATCGGTCAGCGACGCGGCCACGGTAAGGACGCGGGCGCCTGCCTCCCGCAATTCTTTACCCCGGGCTTCGACGTTGCCCTGCTTGCGCGCACAAATCGCCAGTTGAGCGCCACTTTCCGCGAGCGCTTTGGCGACGGCTTGTCCGACCTGCCCGTCGCCGCTCACGCCCGTTACGATGGCCACCTTGCCTTCGAGATTGGTCTGCATGTCAGTTCGATCCGGAGCCTCCTTAAATATAGCGCAGAAGCCATGACGTGGCTTGGGGTGATTTAGGTGCCGAACGGGGCCAACGCATAGTAGGCTGATGCGAACGGCGAGGGGCCCGCCTGTCAATTAGGGGCATGCTGGATGGATTTGAAGCTGCGAGGCAAGCGCGCGTTCGTGTCGGGCTCCACTGCGGGTATCGGCTTTTCCGTTGCGCTTGGTTTGGCGTCCGAAGGCGCCGAAATCGTCGTCAATGGGCGGACTGACGCGAAAGTCCGTGATGCGGTCAGACGCATTGCCGGCGAGACAATTGCGACGGTCAGTGGGATTTCTGCCGATCTAAGCACCGCCGCCGGTGTCGAAGGCCTGCTCGGCGAGCTCGGGCCGGTCGATATACTCGTAAACAATATCGGTATCTTCGAACCCAAACAGTTTCTCGAAATTCCTGATGCCGACCGGGTGCGTTTCTTCGACACCAATGTGATGAGCGGTGTGAGACTTTCTCGTGCGCTCCTTCCGAACATGATCGACCAAGGATGGGGCCGCAACCGCCGCTAGTGCCGGCAGGTCTAATTATTGCTTGGTGCGTTGCGCCGCCGGCCTCTTTCTCTTGCCTTTTACGCTCTGTCGCTGCGCTTCCATCAGATCGATGACATTCGAGCGATCCTCTTTTTCTTCAGGCGCCTCGATTGTCTTGCCCGCGGACTTGCGCTTGACGAGCTTGCGCAGTGCCAGCTCATACTCGTCCTTGAACTTCGCCGGATCGAATTGGCCAACTTTAGTGTCCAGAATATGCGCAGCGAGACCAATCATCTCCCTCGACACACGGTGGCTGGTGATGCTCTTTAACGGCGCCGACCGCCGCTACGAGCAAAGTGCCGACCCAACCGTTGAATTGGAAGTTGAATAGCTGGGCCAACCAGCCACCGAGAAATGGTCAACATCGGGGGGAAACCCGAGCCCGTTCAATTGATTGAATTGACGGAAAGAGACCCTATCTGTTTCTGCGGGACCATCCCAATTGGCAATCTCTCTCATGGAATCTGACCTTTTCCATCCCGCGGTCAGCACGTGGTTCGACCGGACCTTCGATAGGCCCACGCCGGCGCAGGCCGACGCCTGGCCCGGCATCAAGGCGGGCCGGGATGTGCTGATCGCCGCGCCGACCGGCTCTGGCAAAACGCTCGCCGCCTTCCTCTGCGCCATCGACGCCCTCGTGCGACAGGGGCTCGATGGCGGGCTCAAGGACGAGACGCAGATCGTCTATGTCTCGCCGCTGAAGGCGCTCTCGAACGACATCCACCGTAATCTCGACCTCCCCCTCGCCGGCATCCGCAAGACACTGCGCGCGAGTGGCCTGCCCGAGGTCGTGATCCGGTCCTGGGTGCGCACGGGCGACACCCCCCAGGCCGAGCGCCAGCGCGCCGCGAAGCTCCCGCCGCATATCGTTGTGACAACGCCCGAGTCGCTCTACATCCTGCTCGGCTCAGATTCCGGCCGCTCCATGCTCAAGACCACGCGCGCGGTGATCGTGGACGAGATCCACGCCGTGGCGTCGAGCAAGCGCGGCTCGCATCTTGCACTTTCGCTTGAGCGGCTTTCCGCACTTTGCGGCGGCAGGCTGCAGAGGATCGGGCTCTCCGCCACGCAGAAGCCGATCGAAGAAGTCGCGAGTTTCCTGATTGGCGGCGGCGCGGATTGCGAGCGGCCGCTCATCGTGGACAGTGGGCACTTTCGTGCGCGCGACCTCCAGCTGGAAGTCCCGCCCTCACCTCTCGAAGCGGTGATGTCCGCTGAGGTTTGGGATCGGGTCTATGACCGCCTGGCGGAGCTCATCGAAAGCCACCGCACCATGCTCATCTTCGTCAACACGCGGCGCATGGCCGAACGTGTCACGCGGAAACTCTCAGACCGCCTTGGCAATGTCCGTGTGGCCGCGCATCATGGCAGCCTGGCCAAAGAGCAGAGGCTGGACGCCGAGCAACGCCTGAAGAAGGGTGAGCTGAGCGCCATGGTGGCGACCTCTTCGCTCGAGCTCGGCATCGATATCGGCGATGTGGACCTCGTCTGCCAGCTGGGCTCACCGCGCTCGATCGCGGCCTTCGTGCAGCGCGTCGGCCGCTCCGGCCACAGCGTCGGCGGCCACCCGAAGGGTCGCCTGTTCCCGCTTTCCAATGACGATCTCATCGAGTGCGCGGCTCTGATCGACAGCGTCAATCGCGGCGAACTCGACCAGCTGATCATGCCGGAGGCGCCGCTCGACGTGCTCGCCCAGCAGATCGCGGCCGAGATCAATGCGCAGGATTGGAACGAGGCCGAGCTGTTCGCTCTCATCCGCCGAGCCTGGCCTTACCGCAATCTCGCGCACCAGACGTTCACATCGGTGCTGCGCATGCTCGCCGACGGCTTCACAACACGGCGTGGGCGGCGGGGCGCGCTGATCCATCGCGACGAAGTCAACAGCGTATTGCGCGGGCGGCGGGGCGCGCGGCTCACCGCGATTACCTCCGGCGGCACGATCCCCGATAATTCCGACTTTCAGGTCCTGCTCGAGCCCGAGAGCGTGGTCGTCGGCACGGTCAACGAGGATTTCGCCGTCGAGAGCCTCGCGGGCGACATCTTCCAGCTCGGCAACACCGCCTATCGCATTATCCGCGTCGAGCGAAGCGTGGTGCGGGTGGAGGACGCGCACGGCGCGCCGCCGACGATTCCATTCTGGCTCGGCGAGGCGCCGGCGCGGAGCGACGAGCTGTCCCGGTCGGTCGCGCGCTTCCGTACTGAGCTCGAGCGCCGCTTCAACGGGAGCGGCGCCGCGAACGCGCTAGGCTGGATTGCGGACGGTCTCGGTCTCGATCGCGCGGCCGCCGAGCAGATCGTCGACTATCTCGGCGCGGCACATCGCTCTCTCGGCGCGCTTCCGACACGCGAAACGCTCGTCTTCGAGCGCTTTTTCGACGAAGCGGGCGGAATGCAGCTCGTGATCCATTCGCCCTATGGCAGCCGCATCAACCGCGCCTGGGGACTTGCGCTTCGCAAGCGCTTCTGCCGCAAGTTCAATTTCGAGCTCCAGGCGGCGGCGACGGAAGACAATATCGTGCTGTCGCTCACCACGGCGCACAGTTTCGACCTCGCAGACGTGGCGCGCTATCTCAATCCCAGGACGGTGCGCGAGCTGCTCATCCAGGCGCTGCTCGACGCGCCGATGTTCGGTACGCGCTGGCGGTGGGTAGCGGGCGTGGCGCTCGCTTTGCCGCGCTTCCGCGGCGGCAAGAAGGTGCCGCCGCAGCTCATGCGCATGATGGCCGAGGACCTGGTCGGCACGATATTCCCGGATCAGGTGGCCTGCGCCGAGAATCTCGTCGGCGAGCGCGAAGTGCCGGATCATCCGCTCGTCGCGCAGACCATCCACGACTGCCTCCACGAGGCGATGGATATCGACGGACTCGAGCGTCTGCTCGCGGAAATCGAATCCGGCAAGATCAGTATCGTCGCGCGGGATCTGACCGAGCCGTCGCCGCTCGCCTGCGAGGTCCTGACGGCACGGCCTTATGCCTATCTTGATGATGCGCCGCTCGAGGAGCGCCGCACGCAAGCGGTGATGAGCCGGCGCTGGCTCGATCCCGATTCCGCCGACGAGATCGGCCGCCTCGACGAAGCGGCGATCGCGCGCGTGCGGGCAGAGGCGTGGCCCGATGCAGCCAACGCGGACGAACTGCACGACGCGCTGGTCTGGCTCGGTTTCCTTACCGAGGCCGAAGCCAATGCGCGCGAGGATTGGAAAGAATGGCTCGTTGCGTTGGCGCAGTCCCGTCGCGCCGCGCTGCTGACGGCGCCGAAGGGTGCGTTCTGGGTGTCGGCCGAGCGTCTGCGTCAGTTCGATTCCGTCTTCCCGGCTACTGTCGTCGAGCCCGCCATCGCGGCACCTGCCAGTACAGATCAAGCTTGGGAGCCCGACGCGGCCCTGGTCGAGCTCGTCCGCGGGCGGCTCGAAGGCCAAGGTCCGGCGACGCTTGCGCAGCTCGCAGGCACGTTCGGCCTTCCTGCCGAGAGGATTGGAGCGGCGCTCACAGCGCTCGAAGTCGAGGGCTTCGCGCTCGCCGGCTCCTTCACGCCGGGCGGGAGCGAGCGCGAATGGTGCGAGCGGCGTCTGCTCGCACGCATCCATCGCTATACCGTGAATAGACTCCGCGCCGAGATCGAGCCCGTCTCCGCGCGCGACTATCTCCGCTTCCTGTTCGAATGGCAGGGCGTCACCGCGGATGCGCGGCGCGAAGGCGCGCAGGCGCTCGACGCCGTAATCGAGCAGCTCGCGGGCTTCGAGGCGCCCGCTACCGCATGGGAGGGCGCTATCCTGCCCGCGCGTCTTTCGGACTACGAGCCCAGCCTGCTCGACGATGCCTGCTTTTCGGGTCGCGTCGCCTGGGCGCGGCTCGGGGCGCCTGCATCCAATCCCAAATCTAATGGCAGGCGTGCTGCGCCGCTCAAATCGACGCCGATCAGCCTGTTTCCGCGCAAGGCGGCCGCCTTTTGGCCGCGGCCGGGCGCCGACGAGCCCGCTATCAGCGCCAGGGCGGCGAAGGTTGCGGCATTCATCCGCGAAAACGGTGCGTCCTTCTTCGACGAGATCGTCGAGGGCACGCATCTCCTTCGCGCCCAGGTCGAGGAGGCGCTCGGCGAGCTCGTAGCTGCCGGGCAGGTCAATTCCGACAGCTTCGCCGGCTTGCGGGCTCTGTTCAGCCCGCCTCGCCATCGCCGCCACCGCGCGCACGGTGCGCGTCTGGCGGGTGCCGGTCGATGGGCGCTTGCCAAACGCAAGCGCGCGGACGATGAATCGAGAAGCGATGAGGCGGGACGCGTGGAGGAGATCGCGATCGCGCTTCTCCGCCGCTACGGCGTTGTGTTCATGCGCATGCTTGAGCGCGAAGCGTCGTGGCTCCCCAAATGGCGCAATCTTTTACGCGTTTATCGCCAGCTCGAGGCGCGGGGCGACATTAGAGGCGGGCGCTTCGTCGCGGGCTTCTCCGGCGAGCAGTTTGCGCTGCCGGAAGCGGTCGCCGCTTTGCGCGCGATCAGACGGCACGCGCCGGACGAGAGCCTCGTATCGGTCTCGGGCGCCGATCCGCTCAATCTTGCCGGCATTCTCACACCGGGGCCGAAGCTTGCCGCACTCGCCGGCAATCGCGTGCTCTACCGCGACGGCATTCCGATCGCCCTGCTCGAAGGTCACGCAATGCGCCGGCTGGAGGCGCTCGATCACGGCAGCGACGCCGAGCTCAGAATGGCCTTGTTTGGACATGCGCAACCTGCATCGCATTTGCGCAATGTCGAGCGGAGGCACACTGGCGAAGGGCGCCTGGAGATGGCGAGCGCGATCGGTCAAGGAGCGAACGGCCTACAAGACGCGGACACGTTAGCGCCTGATAGAGCCTCCGCATCCGGCGACAGACGAACCAGCAAGAATCAGGCACTTCGATCCCCTCGATCTAGAACTTATCGAGAGCGTTTATCATGTCGCATGGAAGACGATTGTTGCCGCGATATTTATCGAGGCACATCGAGAGACGCAGAGCGGCAAGCGTCTAGTGCCTTCTGCCTCTCAACGCGAGCTGCCAGCTCGGCAAGCTGATGATCGGCCTCTCCGAGATGGCTTTCCAGCATCTCTTGGTTTTGAGCCACGCCAGTCCCCTGGAAGCTAAGACGGGAACCCCTCTCGCTTAACTCTGACGGTTTTCTCGCAGTTCCTTGATTTGATTCTACTGGGCGGCGGTCAATGCCGTGCTGGAGAAGAAGCGAGCTTCCGTGAGCAACATGCGAGGGGGAACAGCCATCGTATTGCAGCAGACTGCTACTGCGGTTGCGTCGGCAGTGTCACGGGCGGCGTCTGCTCGGGCGGTGTGGCCGGTGGCGTCTGATCCGGCACTGTGATTGTCGGCGGTGTTGCCCTGGTCTCAGTGGGAGGCGTGGCCGGCAGTGACCAGACTATGAGCAGCGCAATGACGACTGCCGCTAAGATGATGAGCAACCTGTTTCTGTCCATAGGATTACCGCTCTCGGCGTCTCAATACGTCTGAATTGTTTCCGGAACTGTTTGTCTAGCGGAAACGTTCCACTGACGCGGGAATCCTGGAGCGCTAACATGCCTTACGTCTTAGGCGTGCTGACGGGCATCGTTCTCACCATCCTGGTGGTCTTCCTCATCGATCATCTCGAGCCAGAATCCGACACGCGCGACTTCGTCAACTGGGATTACGTTGGTACGACCCTCGGCGCTTCCGTCGAGAAGCTCGGTGAAGAGGTGCGTCAGGAGGTGCACGAAGCGACCGAACCCGATGGCAAGGACGCCAGCCCACCGCCGGCGACCACTGACACCCAATAGTTTGCGTACGAGTTATGGCATAATGCTGGCCGCCAGTTCTGCCTTTGCCGGAACCGGCGCGCCCGTGCCCGAAACACCAGAGGGCGGCCCTCCCTCAGGCCGCCGGATAATTCGGGGATTATGATTCCGTTTCCTCTGATTGTTTGCTTTCGGGCGTACAACCAACCAGAGAGTGATGCTGCCCTGGCGAGTGGCCCGGTGGCTGAAGGCCATGCACGCAACAGCGGCCCGGCACTCTCAATCCGATGCCGTAAGGCAAGCGCCACCTATCGAGGCCACTTCTCGAGGATCTAGCTTTTCGGTCCGCCTTCCATATCTCTGAGCTGTTCTTTGCTCATCGCTTCCGCCTCGGCCTCCCCCTGACCAAGATCGGCGTCCGTTGAGGCACCGGCAGTTTCCGGCCTCGGCGGCTCGTCAGCGCATCGGCTGCCGGGAATGAGGCGGCATAAGAAACTTAGTATGGTCATGATTGCAAAACGCGGCTCGAAACAATTAGTTGCCAAAGCAAGGATCCAGCACCGCTGCTACCGCCAGACACGAGACGACAGCGGCGGCACTGAGCCTGGGGCGATCCCTCGGAGGCCCAGAGCCTCATTGCCCGTTGAGCCGCCACGCTTGCGGTGTGGTGCGAGCCGGAAGAAGCGGTGTCGGCCGGCGGTAGCCAGCTCAACATCGGCGAATACGTCACAGCCACGAATACCCTTCGGCGGCTGCTGCTCGATCTCGGGCTAGAGCGCCGGATGCGGGACATAACCCCCAGGATCGACGCCTACTTGGCGAAGTCGTGAAAACGAAAGAAGCCCGGCGGGGGAACGGGCTTCCTAGCAAACTGATTTTAGCGCGGCCGCGAGGGGGGATCGCGGGGAATGCCGCGCTCTATTTGCAGAACTGTTGAGGAGGCCTGGGGGTTCCAAGAGGCGAAATGGACCAATATAGCGGGCAGGCAGAAAGTGATTTTCAAGCCACTGATACTCAAAGACAATTTCGGTACAAATCGAGGATTTCCGGAAAGCTACAGTTTGAGCGGGTGAACGAAGTCACCTGGAAACTCACCAACGGCGAGATGACCAACGTCCCGGCCTGTCATGGCTTCTGGGGCGGCTATCGAACCCCGAAGGCAATAGCCTGGGTTATCGACGTGGGAGTGAACAAGCCGGCTTGGTTGGCGCGATACAAAGATCAGTGTTGCGACCCATCGTCCCTAAAGGAAGCGAAGGCTGCGGCGTTGGCCATGGCTAAGGGTGCGGCTGGTGATTACCGGCTCTCGAACACCATAGCGCACCTCAGCGGCCTCACTGCTCGGCTGCTCGACACGGAGGCCGCATGAAGCGGCCCGGCAACGCACGGCTCTCGTTTGTGGAAAGAACCGGTATGCCGGGCCTAACCATCCTCGGTGCTCTGAGCCAAGGGTGGCTGTGTGGAAGACGGCTATCCTCGGCTGGGCCTTAACGTTTCTCATCATTGCGCTTATTGCAGCGGCTCTTGGCTTTGGCGGCATCGCTGGCGCTGCGGCGGGGATAGCGAAGATTATTTTCTTCGTGTTCCTCGCCTTGCTCGTGGTGTCTCTGGTTATGCATTTAGCCAGAGGGACCGCGCCGTAGATTTAAGGCGCGCTGTCGGAATGGCTGGTCTCTCGTGCCAACAAATAAAGCACCGAGCCCTATACCGTGTTGAAGCTCCATAGCGTCACAGGCCCGCAAACCGCGACGAACAGCGGCCGCAGTACGCCTGGCAGGCGTCAAGCTCTAAGGCAGCAAAAATCGGTATGTTCGGCACACAGACGCTGCTTCATCCACCAAATAGACGCCTGAAAAGTCTGCCGCGTTTTCGCCGCTGAGGAAAGGAGTCCGCGTAATAATTTTGGTACCGCGAGCGAGAGGATTTGGCTTTGGTTTTGTTTGCCACTTTTCCTTCACCCCCCGGAGTGCTGCCGGCTAATACCACGCGCGTGTTTTCCACGCCGGTTTTCTCGACTAGCGCGAAAAGTGTGGCCGCATTCTCGGGTGAGAGGCGCAGCCATGCGAGGCAGGCTTGCCGAGCCGTTTCACCTCAAGAGTGCCATGAATGGCGTGGCCGTCTTTAGTAAAGAATACAGCGTTGGGCATAGGAGCATTGTCCCACTGTCTGCTGTACCAGATCTTGTTCATCGATCTGCCGGTGTAAGTTCCCGAAGGCGTTGTGTAACCCCGAAGACCTGTTGAAACAGGCCACTCATATTGTTGCACGCCATCCAAAACGGTCATTTTCTGAGTGGCTTTGTCAATGCTGATGAGGACGGTGGACGTTATTGCGGTGGTCTCTTCCAACGCGCTTTGGCTTACCAGTTCTTGGATCTCAGGCACTGCCTCGGCAGCTAGAGACGCTCCACAGACATTGGCATTGTCATCCCAGGCCATGCCGGCCTTATCGCAGTCAAGCCGCGTTAAAGGCTGGATGGAAACATCTTCGGCCAGCACCTGATTTGCGAAAAGGTTGCCGATCAGCAGGACACTCAACGCCACCAGTCTCATGTGCTCATCCCTCAGGAGCGGCCTCCGCGCAGCGGGATCTGCGGCCGCTTAAGAATGCCAGTAAGGCGTGACAAGGTTGTTAACTTCGGCAGCGTGCTCCTGGTTCGCGCGCCCAGGCGGAAGGCTAGCATTCCTTCATCGAGGCTATGGCCTTCTTCGCTTCGGCCTCTGATTTGTAGGTGCCCAAGACTTTGTAATGCGTCTTGTCGATAGGTTCAGCCATTGCGATCGTGCAGCCATGCAGGGTGGCGTCAAAAACGATATAGAACGTCTCTGCGGCGAGGACAGAAACAGCGAAACTCACGAGCACTACCGCTGCAATTAGATAGTTCTGCATGTCGGTTCTCCTGAAAGAGCCCAAGCCTACCACTAGTTTCTTGCAAATACCCAGTGGGTCGCGAAAGCCGCTTCCGCGCGACGCAACCCGAAAATAACGGTGGACTAGTACTCTTTAGCATCCGGCTGAGCACCCTCGTCAGCTAACCTGGATGTTCACCCGGCAATGACGAGTGGGCGTATGCCGGAAGTCGGGGGAAGTAGAAATGGCCCACTCGAACCTAACGGTCGAAGTGCAAGGCACTCACATCCTCGTTGTCCTACGAGGCACCTGTTTCCGGGCAAAGTATCGAAAACAAGATGCGCCCTGGCTTGCTACTGAGGAGTACGGGCCGGATGATCCAGATGCCCCGATGAGCTTATCGGAGTTCCGCAGCCTCGCCTGGGCAGCGGCCAATGATGCGGCTCACCAACTAGGCTGGATCAAAAGTTGCGATGAGTTGCATAGGGCAGCGAAGCGAGCCGGAAACTGAGGGCGGTGCTGGCGCAGCGCGAAAGCCTCGCAGTCTTTTCGCCCAAATGGGAGCCAACAACAGCGATTTTCTGCGTTGTAGGGCCGTTGCCGTCCGGCGACCTCCAGCAGCATCAAGCGAGCATACTCACACGGGACCAGAAGTCTTTTTAGGTCCGCGGTGAGTTAGTTCGATACGTTTCAAAAGCTCTTGATCCTCTTGCTTTTGTAGACGCTCGCGCTCTTCGGCACGCAGGCGGAGCCAGTGAATGTCTTCGGCGATACGGGGGCCGCATGAAGCGGCCCGGCAACGCACGGCTCTCCTTTGTGGAAAGAACCGGTATGCCGGGCCTTAACCATCCTCTGGTGCAAACGATGGCTCGTGAATAACCGGATTGGCACCGGGACCGTTCCAATCAAGAAGCGGCCCGACGCCATCATCCGGTTCAAGGAGGTGGGACGCCGCCGGGCCCAGCCATCCAACGGATTGGAGAGTCCCGATGGGATGGCTGTCTAACCAACGGGCTTGGAGAGCGCTCGTTCCAACAAAGGCGGCCCGGCACCGCAAGTGGAGACGTATGCAATACCGGGCCTAACCATCTCAGTGTGTCCTGTTCCGGGATGGCTGACCAAAAACGATGCGCATGAGGCAACCGTTCGTGACACTTCGCAAGAAAACGAGCGCAAAATGTTTTTGCGGACGCGGATATTCGCCATTGTCTGCAAACGCGACGCTGATCTCGGGACCCTTGCGAACGAATTTATGGCGAGCATGCCTGAATTCTGGATGCCGCCCGTAAAAACGAAGAGGCGGCCGCGCCGGAATCGCGTAACCCCGTAATTGCGACGGCTTAGTGCTCTGTTAGCATAGCTTCCGCTTCGGCTCGATCCTTCCAGCCTTGCTGGTGAGCGGCTTGAAGCGCCTGCACCAATGCGCGGTCCTGCACCAATGCGCGGTAAAGGCTCTGCATGTTCATGACCCGATGGTCGGGGCCGATGTAGCCTTGGATCAGACTGTGAGCGATTTGCTGAGCGTCCTTAACAGTCATCGCGGAACTCCCCTTAAGAAGCCTCCCCCCGCAATGGCCGGTTACCAATATCAAAGGGTGCCCAAATTAGGAAAAGTCGCTAGGTTGCGAGAAACGACCATCTTACACATGCTTTTGAGCCGGGGTGCGTCGCCAACCACACAGACAGTCGAACCGGCCGGAATGGCCGCGAGCTGCTCTGCGAAGCAGATGAAATAGACCTCGTTGCCGTCAGGCTTAATCCATCCGGAGCGTCCATGCGGGTGCCAGCCCTGCTTGCGGGCCGCTTGATCGGCAACGGAAAGGGTGGCGGCGAACAGGTACTCGACTGGGGTACTCATGGCCTGGAGATAGTAAGAAGATCGCTGACGGAAAAGAGCGCCCGCCGAAGCGAGCGCCCTGAATACCTGCACCCGATTAACTTACAGCTTTTTCACATCGCGTCTTTGCACACAACCTTGATCTCGGCTTCAGCTTCAGTTCTGGTGGTGTAAACCTTATTTCCAACGATCACTATCTCAGTTGTTGTCGGCTTCTGCTCGACCACGACGCATTTTTTGTCAGCGCCGCGCACAATGTAAAACTCTGCTGCCAGAGCTGGGGTTGCGAACGCAAATCGCCCATTACGCCGCGTACCAAGGAAATCCGCCTAGTGTGAGATTTTGTGTGTCCTCACTTGAAACCAGGTTGAGGCAAAATTCTCGATTGATCCGCAATTGGGAATTACATCCCCATCGAGAATTGCTCGTAATGGTCGGCAAATGCCGGTCTTCTCTCGCTGGATTGCAGCCTGATGGCCTGCCGGACTTACGCTTGCAAAGAAACGCTACATCCCGATGACGTAAGCTCGAGAATGGCTTGCTGCTCGCATCAAGCGGCCGAATCCGCGTCGCAGGGTGTCGTGAGATGGCTCTCCGCCATTGCCAAGTTAGGAGCCGCATAAGCGGCAACCGGGCTCTGGAAGATGATCAGCTTGGCGGCTCGATCGAACGGAACGACAAGGCAGAGCCCTCTGTCGGTCGATTAGTCGACAGCTACGGCCACGTCCATTCTGAGGCGATCTTCCTGAACTGGTCGCCTGCCGCAATCGTGGCGTTCGGCATCCGCCGACTTCGGGGGTGTCTGATGGCTGGACTCAATGGGCAATAGGAAGGAGCGGCACAAGAACCGCCTCCCTCTATTCGTGCCACTCCTAATCATCACTCTAGACAGCCGAGCATGGAAGGCACTTTCGCACGGGGCGCAGGCCCTTTATGTGGCTCTAAAGCGTCGAGTTCCTAAAGGTCGTAATCGGGCCTATCTCTCCTATCGCCAAGCCGTGAAGGAGCTGAAGTCGAGTTAACGCAAGATCGGCGAATGGTTCAGAGAGCTCGGGCACTACGGCTTCATCGTCCTTGCGGAGCATGGTTCGCTCGGCGTCGATGGAAAGGGGAAGTCTCCGCACTGGCGGCTCACTGAGTTAGGCGTTATCGGAAAAGCAAGTGCGGACGGGCTGCTTGAGTTACCCTCGAATGATTTCCTGAGGTGGGATGGTATCCATTCAAAAAACAGAAACCCGCTTCCTACGTCGGAAGCAGGGTGCTTCCTACGACGGAAGCAATGCCGCTTCCTACGGGGGATACACTCAAACAACAGAATGCTTCCGACGGGGTATGCATAGAAGGCGACGCGGGTGCTTCCTACGGGGAATGCATAACTAGTCTTACCACTATCTCCGCACCCACTGAGGTGACGGCCACTCAACTACCAGCTCCCGCACCACCCGAACTCTACCCCGAGCTCCCCGACTTCCTGCGGAGGGCGAAAGCATGACCAAATGTCGGCATCCGAGCCAATGCTTGTCGCATGTGCCACCAACACCGGACGAGTTCAAAGATATCATGGCCGGCAAGATGAACATCTCGGCAGAGCTCATCGAGTTTTAGCGTCAATGCACTGATGATGAACTCGCGACATGGTTTAGGAACCCGAAGCAGTGGTCGTATGTAGTGCGTGCACCTGACGGCGACGTCATCTGCGATGGAAGCGGTACGCGCAAAGAGTGTGAGAAATGGGCTCTACGTAACGCCGTAGACTATGCAGATGAAAACGCCATGGTCTTCATTCACGAGGGCGTCAAAGGTCCAGCATTTGGATCGCTAGAGGAAGGGTTGTCTTCTGGCTGGACGCTTGATTTCCACTGGGCTTGATTTCCACTGGGCTTGGCATCTTTTGGGCGAGTGGCGTTTTGTGCTATGGCCGCCTTTGAGCACCACGAAATCCGTCCGCCCTAGACGTTGATTCTTCGACGTAGCCGGGCGCGACAATCGAAAATTAAACGATGATGGAGTTCTCGTCGCCTCATGGCATATTACGCTTTTATCTCTACAGACTTAATGCTCGGTGGCTTTGAGCCTTTGAATTAGGCCACCGGATCAAGCAGCGAAGCGTCATCGTTCTCTGGGCTGTTGACCCGTCCGCTTTACCCCGATAGCGGACATTCGTCAGTGCCCGGACATCCCACCTGCGCTCAGCAATGTCCGCTTTCCATCGCTTAACGGACATGTGACGACGAAAATGAGGTCTCGCATAAGCGTGAAATCAATTGATGCTTAGGCGGCAGGGGCGAGGCGTGCGGCACGTCGGTCTCGCGCCTCGATGGCACATTTTGTGGCGTGAACGTCACGATTGATTACCTGGAGGTTTGGCAGGCCCCAATAGGTGAGCAAATCCGGCCACGGCGTTTCCCGGTGTTCGCTCCACACCCGAAACAGCGGGACGCGGTGGTCAACTTCGGCGCTCTTCCACAGCCGTCCGCCGCTCTGGCCGCAGCGCCGCGCTTGCAGCCGCCGCAGGAGCCGGGCGTAGTCACTCGGCGCGTTCCAAAATTGCCACGCGATCACACAGGCGCAGTGCCAGTTCGCATTCATGTTGGCACCGCTATCCCACAGATCGACATGCCAACCGAAGCGATAGACCGGTTGGCCGCACACGCAGCAGAATCCCGGACCCTGCGTATATGCGCGTTCGCGATAGGGCGCAGGTGGCGTTCGATATGTGGCAGGCAATCCATGCTCGCGGTTATCGCCGAGCTGCCAAGTCCAGCCTCTGGGCGCTCCGCTCCGAGCAGCCAGCGCACGCGCCAGCCGATCGGCGCGGATCGGATGGGCGCGCCAATACGAATCTACCGCGAGCCGCGGCGTCGGCGGCACGAAGGGGCGGCCGAGTGCCCAAGACAGAACCGCGGATGGAAAGATGCGTGGCAATGCCCTATTGAGGCGGGCGAGAGACTGACGATTTCTTTCTGCCTTCTCCGCTTGCCATTTGGACATCTTCGGCCCCCGGTCCCGACAGCATGGTGCCATCAAGCCGTAAAGCCTTCGTCACCAAAAGGTAACAGGCTGTATGCACCGGCGACCTAACAGAGCGCCTCCTGGACAGGCGGATACCCAATCGAACTGAGGCGGTCGCCGCTCAACCGCCGGTCTGACCACACCCAGCGCCTTGTGATGCCTGGGGGTGTGCAGCTACTGCGCTGACTACGAAAACCGGAATGGTGGGGTTTGCAGAGTGCGCATAGCAGGCCCTCAGGCCATTCGTCAAGTACATAATCGGCGGCCACAGGGTCACCCTCGAAGGTCAACATCAAACGTAGCTTTTCGCTGAACCACTCCAAAGCCTCATCACGGTCGGCTGCGACCGTCGTCGCTACAACATGATGCTTTTCAATCTCGTGGAGGCTGTAGCGCATCAGACAAACCCGGATCCTATTGAAGGAAGCCGATTGTATTGTGATTTGTCACGGCGATTTCACCCGTGAAGTACCGTTTGCCATGGCAAAGGCCGAAGCCACTCGTCCAGCTTCGACCAGCGCCGCCGGCCAGAGACGTTGCGAACCGCGATGGCGACCGCCTTTTTCTGACCAACCAGAACGACGAGACGTTTGCCGCGGGTGATACCGGTGTAGAGGAGATTCCGCTGCAGCATGGCGTAGTGCTGGGTCATGATCGGGATCACCACGGCAGGGTACTCCGAGCCTTGGCTCTTATGGATGGTCGCAGCATAGGCCGGTACCAGCGTGTCGAGCTCGCCAAAGCCGTAGGTGACCGAACGGCCGTCGAAGCTGGCGTTGAGTTCGCCGGCTTCGGGATCGACGTCGTCGATATAGCCGATGTCGCCGTTATAGACGTCCTTGTCGTAGTCGTTCTCGATCTGCATGACCTTATCGCCCGGCGCGAAGGTCCAGCCGAAGCGCTCGACCTTGCGATCGCCGGCAGGATTTAACGCGGCCTGCAGTTCGATATTCAGCGAGCGGGCGCCGACGCCGCCGCGATTCATCGGGCATAGCACCTGGATGTCGCGGATGGGATTGAGGCCGAATCGCTGCGGAATCCGCGTCTTCACCAGGTCGACGATCCGCGGCACGGCCGTTTCGGGGTCGTCCGCCTGCACGAAGTAGAAGTCGCTGTCGCCCTCTGGCTTGGAGAGATCAGGAATGGAGCCCTGATTGATCTTGTGCGCGCTGGTGATGATCCGACTTTGCGCTGCTTGCCGGAAGACCTCGGTCAGGCGCACGACGGGAACCGCGCCGGAGGCGATGACGTCGGCCAATACCTGTCCTGGTCCGACCGATGGCAGCTGGTCGATATCGCCGACGATCAGGAGCGCGGCATCGTCCGGCACCGCCTTCATCAGCGCCTGCATCAGCATGACATCGACCATGGAAGCCTCGTCGACGACCAGCAGGTCGCAGTCGAGTTGGTTGTCGCCGTCGCGTTTGAAGCCGCCGCTCTTGGGATCGACCTCAAGGAGCCGGTGGATGGTCTTGGCCTCGAAGCCGGTTGCCTCGGTCATGCGCTTGGCGGCGCGGCCGGTGGGTGCGCAGAGAAGGAGCTTCGCGCTCTTTGCCGAGAGCACCCGCAGTATCGAGTTGACGATCGTGGTCTTGCCGACGCCCGGCCCGCCGGTGATGACGAGCACTTTGGAAACTAGCGCCAGGCGGATCGCGGTCTTCTGGCTCTCGGCAAGCTGCAGACCGATGCGCTTCTCGACCCACGGCAGCGCCTTGTCCGGATCGATCCGGGGCCAAGGGAGTTTGCCGTTCAAGAGCCGCACGAGCCGGTCAGCGATAACACGCTCGGCCTGATACAGACCCGCCAGAAACACGCACGGGGTTTCTCCGACGTGATCGGCAATGACCGTGCCATCGGACAGTTCCAGATCGAGGGCCGTGCGGATCAGCTCCGGCGGCACCTCGAGCAATTCCTCGGCGAGCGGAATCAACTCTTCGGTCGGCAATCCGCAATGGCCCTCGTCCATGGCCTCGGTCAGGGCAAAGGAGATGCCGGCGCGCACCCGGATCATGGCAGTCTTCTCGATGCCGAGTTTCATGGCGATGGCGTCGGCGGTCTTAAAGCCGATGCCGCGGATGTCGCGCGCCAGCCGATAGGGGTTCTCCGTCATGACCTGCACGGCGTCGGCACCATAGGTCTTGTAGATACGCACCGCCCGCGCCGTGCCGACACCGTGCTCATGTAAGAACACCATGATCTCGCGCACGACCTTCTGCTCGGCCCAGGCGTCCGTGATGCGCTTGGCGCGCACCGGGCCAATGCCCGTCACCTCGCGCAAGCGCTCGGGCTCCGCTTCGATCGTGTCGAACACCTTCTCCCCGAAGGCCCGAACCAGCTTCTTGGCGTAGACAGGGCCGATACCGCGGATCATGCCGGAGCCGAGATACTTCTCGATGCCGTCAACCGACGTCGGCGCCGAGGTCTTCAGAAACCGCGCTTTGAACTGCTGGCCGTGGGTGCGGTCGTTGACCCATTCGCCGGACGCGGTGATCCATTCGCCGGCGGAGATCGTCGCCGCGTGGCCGACGACGGTCACCAGATCGCGGTGTCCGCGTGCCCTTGCCCGGAGAACGCAGAAACCATTTTCGGTGTTGTGGAAGGTGACGCGCTCAACAAGGCCAGCGAGGACTTCCTGGGCCGATGATTGCGGCTGCAGCTTCATGCGGATTGCCTAATCATGAATGCACGCGCTCAGTGTTAGCGTAGCTCGCTATCGTCAAGGAGCAGGCCCTTATCCTTGAGAACCTTTCTCCCAAGGGCGCTAGTCCACACCTGAAATTCGGGAACCTCTGGTGAATGTTCATAGCGCGCTCCGTCAAGATTCTGCACCCCGACGAACGCGCCACGGAGAATACGCGAATCACTGAAGTTGGCGTCGAGAAGGCCCCGCTCATGTAGTGACTTGATTGTGGCCGGGCTGTAGATGCGAACAGGATCCTCCGACCTCATTCGATCGTCATAAGACCAACCCATCGATGAGCGTGACAGTTTAAGGTCGACACCCAAAAGCAGCACGATTATCTGGGGTTGCGAAAGACGCTGGTCTCTCGATTTTTTGACCTCCGGGGTTGCTCTTGGCTCTTTAAGATCGATTGCCCGGTCTCTTTGTCTTGTCGCGTTTTTCGGTGGCCAGATCAAAAATCGCCATTTGCTGGCGAGCCACATCCGACTCTCAAGGCCATGCCTCATCGGGCCCACTCGGCCACTCGGCCGCGTGAACAATGGCCCTCTCCTCGAACTGCTCTCTCCTTTTATTGCCGCGCCCTGGTGCTTTGCGGGTGCAACAATATGAGTGGCCTGTTTCAACAGGTCTTCGGGGTTACACAACGCCATCGGGAACTTACACCGCCAGATCGATGAACAAGATCTGGTATTGCAGACAATGGGACAATGCGCCCATGCCCCACGCTGTGTCCTTCACCCGAGACGGCCACGCTATTCATGGCACCCTCGAGGTGAAACGCCTCGGCAAACCCGCCTCGCATGGCTGTGTGCGGCTCTCACCCAAAAATGCGGCCACGCTTTTCGCACTGATCGAAAAATCCGGCCGTGAAGAACACGCAGGTGGTGTTAGCCGGCAGCACTCCGGGGGGGAAGGAAAGGTGCAAATAAAACCAGAGCCAAATCGCGGTACGAAAATTACTACGCGGACCCCTTTCCTGAGCGGCGAAGACGAGGCGGACTTTTCAGACGTCTATTTGGTGGATAAATCGGCGCTCAGCGGTCCGCGTCTCTCTTAGGTCGGATTGCTAGGGTCCGACTGGAGAGCAAGTCGGATGTCCGCTTTTGGCACTTAGCGGACATTGATGCTGACGCCGATCATGTCCGCTCTTGAGGAGTAAAGCGGACATCCGTGACGCATGATGACCGTCAGTTCAGCGCAAACGGGGTTCAGACAATCTTCCAGCCTAGCCGTCCGCAAGCTCTTCAAGCCGGCCGGCAAGTTGGTTTAGCTCCCATTCGCGGGCGAGTGTGGCTGCCTTGTGCCAAGTTGGCGTCTGATTGCGAAGGCTCGGCAGTGGAGCTCGCTTGTTCATCGTTGCGATAGAGCGATAAAGCCTAAGGCTGTCCGCCATTGCGGGGAAGCGGCCAGCTGCAAGCGCAGCTTCCAAGCTGCCATATCTTTGCAGCAGCGTCGCAGCACCAGTCGCGCCTACGCCGGGCGCCCCTGGCACCTTGTCTGACGGATCGCCACGCAGCGCGATGAAATCCGGAACCTGCTTAGGCTCGACGCCATATCGCGCGCGAACCTCGGCGGGACCGATACGCGCCATTTCGCCGGCACGGACGGGATAGAGGATGGTGGTGCGGTCGGAGGCAAGCTGGAACGTGTCGCGGTCGCCGCTCGCGATAAGGACCGTGCCGCCGAGCTTTTCCTCCTTGGCGGCAGCAGCGGCAAGGAAATCATCCGCCTCGAAGCCCGGCGCCTTCGCATTCTGAAAGCCGCAGGCGGCAACGAATTCCGGCAGCACCTCGAGCTGCTCGAGCAAGGCGTCATCGAATTCGCGTCCGCTCTGATAAGCCGGAAATTTCTCATGCCGATAGGTGGGGACCTCTAACGTATCCCAGGCGACAAGCACAGCGCGCGGCTGCTCATCGCGGTAGAGGCGCAGAAGCATATTGGCAAAGCCGAGGATGGCGCCGGCCGGTTTGCGGCCTCGTCTCAGGATTGTTTTCGGCAGGGCGTGATAGGAGCGATGTGCGAATGAATCCCCGTCGATCACCAGCAGCGGGCGGCGGGGACTCGGCTCGTGCGCGTCGCTCGCTTCGTTTTCTTTTCGGCTGCGTTGGCTTCACCCTGCGCGGAACCGATTTCCGACGCGCGGCGGGCGCATCGCGAAGCACGATCCACGCGGGGGCGTGATCGCTCGCGCCTTCAAGCCCCCTCACCTCGCGGTCGACGCCGGCTTCAACCAGGCGTTTGGCAGCTTTGGGGTTCAGCAGCAGGTGATCGATGCGAAGGCCGGCATCGCGTTCCCACCGGTCTCGCTTGTAGTCCCAGAACGTGTAAATTGGCGCATCGGGATGCATTTTGCGGATCGCATCGATCCAGCCTTGATCGAGAAGCCGCCGAAACAGCGCCCGAGGCTCTGGCTGGACGAGTGCGTTCTTCGCGTAGGATCTGGTTGGATAGATGTCGGCGTCAGTCGGCACGACATTGAAATCCCCCGCGATCACGACCGGCGCATCTAACGACGTAAAGCTCCGCCGCGTGCGCCACGAGTCGCTTCATCCAGGCGAGCTTGTATTTGAATTTCGGCCCCGGCTGCGGATTACCGTTAGGCGCATACAGCGTGGCGATCAGCACGCCATTGACGGCTGCCTCGATGTAGCGGCTTTGCGTATCGGCTGGATCCCCGGGCAGCGCGGTACGCGTTAAGACCGGTTCACAGCCGCGCGCGAGAATGGCCACGCCGTTCCATGACCTTTCGCCGCGCCAAGCGGCGCCATAGTCTGCCTTCTCGATTGCAGCGACTGGAAACCCGGTATCGGTCGCCTTCAGCTCCTGGAGGCAAGCAACGTCTGGCTTGGCTCGGCTCAGCCAGCTCAAGAGATTGGCAAGCCGCTTGTTGACGTTGTTGATGTTGAAGGTGGCGATTTTCATACCTGATCCGCAGGGTCGGTTCAGCGCAGCGGTGCGAGACACTTTTGGATCTGAATGAGCCGATCCTGCCTACGTTACGATTGACGAGTTGTCATTTTTGTTCCAACGGCGAACCAAGCACTCAGCTAGGGACGCGGACCGGTCCTAGCTGATCGTGCTCCGAGCCCTGAGTCCTTCTAAAATTGGAACCATAACCGCTTAGGCCGGGTCGTGCCTTTGTGCCCGTCGGCCTGAGCGCCAACGGAGGTGCTCATGCACGAGATCGAATTCTCCACGTCGACACCCTTAGGCCCAACCCTCGCAATGCACATACGCATTCGAAGAAGCAGAGAAGCCCACCAGATCGCCGACAGCATTG